>NZ_CP071249.1:1915000-2515000 GCF_024499055.1 Turicibacter bilis
GTACGCGAGCTGGGTTCAGAACGTCGTGAGACAGTTCGGTCCCTATCCGTCGTGGGCGTAGGAAATTTGAGAGGAGCTGTCCTTAGTACGAGAGGACCGGGATGGACACACCGCTGGTGTACCAGTTGTTCTGCCAGGAGCATAGCTGGGTAGCTACGTGTGGACGGGATAAACGCTGAAAGCATCTAAGCGTGAAGCCCCCCTCAAGATGAGATTTCCCATTCGAAAGAAGTAAGATCCCTTGAAGACGACGAGGTTGATAGGTCAGGAGTGGAAGTGTGGTGACACATGGAGCGGACTGATACTAATCGATCGAGGACTTAACCAAAGAAACTGAAGAAGATATCTAGTTTTGGAAGATTAACAACATCTTTCAATGGTCTAGTGATGATGGCAAGGAGGGCACACCTGTTCCCATACCGAACACAGAAGTTAAGCTCCTTAGCGCCGAGGGTAGTACGCAAGTGCGAGAGTAGGACGTCGCTGGGCCAAACCTATATGCGGGTGTAGTTTAATGGTAGAACTTCAGCCTTCCAAGCTGACTGTGAGAGTTCGATTCTCTTCACCCGCTCCAATTCGAATAGTCGCACTCTTAGAGTGCTTTTTTTATCCCTTGTGAGAATATAATTTTCCAAAAATTTCGTTTATATCCGACTTTATTAATATTTATTATTGTATTATTAAATTATATCTGATAATATATTCAAGAGCCCTAAAAAATGCTCTCCATAATGGAGAGCATATTTTTTTTTATCTAAAAACAGAAACTTATTAATGGAGGAAAAATACATGACAAAATATATTTTTGTTACGGGTGGAGTTGTTTCATCATTAGGAAAAGGAATTACAGCTTCTTCTCTTGGCCGATTATTAAAAAATAGAGGTCTTAAAGTTTTTATGCAAAAATTTGACCCTTATATCAATGTTGATCCAGGTACAATGAGTCCATATCAACATGGTGAGGTTTTTGTTACGGATGATGGGGCCGAAACGGATTTAGATTTAGGTCATTATGAACGTTTTATCGACGAAAACTTATCGCAAAATTCAAATATTACTACAGGTCGCGTTTATTCTAATGTTATTGAAAAAGAACGTCGCGGGGAATATCTAGGTGCTACGGTTCAAGTTATTCCTCATATTACTAATGAAATTAAATCAAAATTAGTTGCTGCCGCTCAAGATAGTGATGCTGATGTTATCATTACTGAAATTGGTGGTACTGTTGGTGATATTGAATCTTTACCTTTTTTAGAAGCCATTCGCCAGGCACGTAAAGATTTTGGATATAATAATACATTATATATTCATAATACTTTAGTACCATATTTAAAAGCAGCTGGTGAAATTAAAACAAAACCAACACAGCATAGTGTTAAAGAATTACTTTCATTAGGAATTCAACCAGATGTTATTGTTTTACGTACTGAAGTTGATATTGAAGATCATGTTAAAGAGAAGATTTCTTCATTCTGTAACGTACCTAAAGAGGCTGTTGTTCAAGCAATTGATGCTGATATTTTATATGAAGTTCCTATGCATTTAAAAGCTCAAGGATTAGATGATTATGTATGTAAACATTTTGGTATTGAAGCGCCGGAAGCAGATATGACAAAATGGCAGGAGTTAATTGATACTGTTCGTAATTTAGATGGTGAAGTATCAATTGCCTTAGTTGGTAAATATGTTGCATTACCAGATGCTTATTTATCAGTAGTTGAGGCATTAAAACATGCTGGTTACCATTTTGGTAAAAAGGTTAAGATTAAATGGATTGATTCTGAGAGAGTTACAGAAGAAACAGTTAATGAAATCTTTGCTGATGTAGATGGAATCTTAGTACCAGGTGGATTTGGTAATCGAGGTGTAGAAGGTAAGATTTTATCTTGTCAATATGCGCGCACTAAAAATATTCCCTATTTTGGAATTTGTTTAGGTATGCAAATTGCTGCGATTGAATATGCTCGTAATGTTGCAAAATTAGAAGGTGCTAACTCTACTGAGTTTGATGAAAATACACCTCATGCTATTTTTGATTATTTACCAGATCAATATGAAGGTATTAAAATGGGGGGAACGTTACGTTTAGGTTTATATGATTGTTATGTTAAAGAAGGAACTAAAGCATATGATGCTTATCAATCAGTAAATGTTAGGGAACGTCATCGTCACCGTTATGAGTTCAATAATCAATATAAAACGATTTTAGAAAATGCAGGATTAGAATTCTCAGGAATTAATCCTCAAACCGGATTAGTAGAAATTATCGAAATTCCTGGACATCGTTGGTTTGTGGCAGGACAATTCCATCCAGAATTCTTATCACGTCCACAAAAACCACAGCCTTTATTCCGTGATTTTGTGAAAGCAGCTATGGAATTTAGTTTAGAATAGTTTAGTATAATATTTAGTTTATAGATTTGTAGTTGGATTGAGAGTAAGAGCTTTTTAGAATTAAAAAGTGGGCTCGAGATCTAACTACTTTTTTTATTTTATTGGTAAAAATATGATATAATTATGTGTGAAAACGAATTCAGAGTTGAGGATGGGTAGGATGAAGAATTACTTGTTTATTTTTTTAATCGCTATATGTTCGATGATAAATAGTGGGGATGATTTTTGTATAGAAGCGTCTAGTGTTTTCAATAATTCTGATGAGGAATGGTTATTAGAAAAAAGTCAGAGTAAGTTTAAGATAGGGTACCCTTCTTCTATTACACCATTAAATTATTACTATTTTTATAGTTCGTTAAAGGGAGTTATTAATGATATTTCTCAAGAATTTTCTAATTTAACTGATAAGAATTTATCTTCATATTTAATTTCAGATATTGCAGAAAATGAAAGTTTATTAAAATATGGGATTATCGATTTATTTGTATCAGGTAAGATGGAGGCATATAAGGAGTTTTATTATAGCTCCCCTATTCATGAATTCGAGTATACTTTTTATGTGAATCAAGGAAATAATGCGAAAAATACAGAAGACTTGATGAAGTATAAAATTGGGATTGTTAATAATGATGATAAGATTGAAAAGTATTTATTATCTTTTAAAGATATTATTAGTTATCCAAATTATATGGCTCTATATGCTGGTCTTAATAATGGTGAGATTGATGCGATTTTTGTACCGAGAGATTTGTTTCAGTATTAAAGTTTAGTGCATGAGTTACGAGAGGTGAAATCAACGGAATATTTGTCATCAGCATGGTATTTTATTTCAGATGAACCTAATTTAATCTCAATTATAGATAGGATTATGTCTAAGATGCAGACGATGGAAAAGCATGCGGATTATTTCTTCAACCATCAGAATGCATTAATTGGGAAGCTATATAATTTAGATAAATCGACATATGAATGGTTATTTTATCGGCAACCTGTGATAAAGGTTGGGATTTATGATGTACCACCTTTTATGTATTATAATGAGGATGAGGATACGTTATCTGGGATGTTAGATTATGTTTTGAAGCAGATTCATAACAATTTTGGTGTCAAGTTTGAGTTTGTTTTTGGTGATTATGAAGAGTTAGTAGGGGCTTATCAACAGGGTGTGATTGATATATTACCTGTTTTTGAGATGGAGTCTAATGAGAAATTATTTTTAGAGGGAAATAATTATGAGATTTATCAAGGTCAGATAAATGCGTATGGGCTATTTAATCAAGTGATGTTTCAAGAGGCGGTGGGTACTAATCTTAATACAGTGCTAGGAAGTGTATCCAGTGAAGGATTTTTAAGAAGTGAGATGAATGTTCGAGTTGAAGATTCGATTAGTAAGTTACATGAGGGCTAGTTGAAAGAAAGATTGATTATTTATTACTAGATCCTGTTTATTTAGATTATTTTGAACAGTACAATTTGTCGTATAAAGGAAAAATTGGTAAGTATATTTTCTCTTTAATGGTTAGAGATAATCAAAATTTTATGATATTATTTGATGCGATTAAAGTACATGATTTTGAAGATGATGAGGTGCGATTGAAGTATGAGATGGTCCTTTCAAGTGAAATGTACTTGTTTGAGATGTCTTCATTGAAGCATGATTTATATTTGATGCATCAGCAACAATTTTTGTTTGCTGGAGGGACTATTCTATGTACATCTATTATTTTGGTGTTGGGACGTATGCGTTATTTGGATAAGAAGACGGAGCATTTGAAATATACGGATTATGCGACAGGACTTTTGAATCGATTAGGTTATATGAATCAGATGGATAAGATGATGAATAAGGGTGAGCCGTTTACTTTTGCCATTATGGATATTGATCATTTTAAGTCAATTAATGATACGTATGGTCATTTAGTTGGCGATCAAGTTATTACTTATGTGGCGAATGTGTTGAAGAAATGTTGTCCACAGAATAGTGTGATTTGTCGATTAGGTGGTGATGAGTTTGTGATTTGTATTAGAGATCATAGTAAGGAAGTTGCTATTTCAGTTGTAGAAAGTATTAGAGAAGATTTGAAAGGTTATAGTGAATATTTTGAAGTGACCGTTTCAATGGGGATTTCTTTTTATAGAGGGGAGGCCGTTGATTTAGAAAAGCTTTATCAGCAGGCTGATCATGCTTTGTATGAAAGTAAGAAAAATGGTCGGAATCAATATCAAATTTTTCAAAATTAGGGGATTGCATATTGAGATTTCTTTGATATAATAGTAACGTTAAATCCTATATAAAAAGGTGACAAAATAATGAAACTAACAAATTTGGAAACTAAATTGACAAATTTCATATATATTTTAAGTATCTAGCACTCTATGTTCGCATAGGGTGCTTTTTTGTTGGTATATACCAGATTTGTTTAAAGGAGTAGAGAGCAATGAGTAATTACGATGTTGTTATTGTTGGGGCAGGACCTGCAGGGATTTTTGCTGCATATGAGTTATCAAAGAAAAATAAGGATTTAAAGGTGGCTTTAGTAGATAAGGGGTTAGATATTTATAAACGTAGATGTCCAATTCTTGAACATAAAATTAAAAAATGTCCAGTAATCAAGGACCATGTAGGTTGTATGCCTGCTTGTTCAATTACGAATGGGTTTGGTGGAGCTGGTGCTTATTCGGATGGAAAGTTTAATATTACACATGAGTTTGGTGGATGGATGACAGATTATTTATCAAATGGTGTAGTAGAGGATTTAATTAGTTATGTTGATGAAATTAATTTAGAACATGGGGCAACGACTGATATTACGGACCCAACGACGGATAAGGTTCGTGAGATTGAGAAACGTGGATATGCGGTAGGATTAAAATTACTTCGTGCAAAAGTTCGTCATTTAGGAACAGAACAAAACTTAGAAATTTTAAAAAGCATTTATGAAGCAATGAAAGACCGTGTGGATTATCACTTTAAAACTGAAGTAAAAGATGTTATCGTCGAAGATAATGAAGTAAAAGGGTTATTACTTGCTAATGGAGAGACAATGAAGGCTAATCAAGTCTTTTTAGCACCAGGTCGTGATGGATCAGTATGGTTAAAAGACGTGATGAAAGGTCAAAATATTCCGATGAAGAATTTACAAGTTGACATTGGAGTACGCGTGGAAACTTCTGATATTGTCATGCAAGAAATCAATGAGCATTTATATGAAGGAAAGTTCGTCTATCGCACGAGTGTAGGGACTGTTGTTCGTACGTTCTGTTCAAATCCTTCAGGTCATGTTGTTGTTGAAAATCATTCAGGAACGATGTTGGCAAATGGTCATGCTTATAAGGATCCAAAGTTAGGAAGTAAGAATACGAACTTTGCTTTACTTGTTTCTCATACGTTTGAAGAACCATTTGATCAACCAAATGAGTTTGCTCATGAAGTTTCACATTTAGCAAACAAATTATCAAATGGATCAATAATTGTTCAAAAATATGGAGATATTTTAAGAGGGCGTCGTACGACGGCTAAACGTTTAAAAGAAGGATTCGTAGAACCAACATTAAAAGAGGCGGTTCCTGGAGATTTAGGGTTAGTACTGCCTTATAATACGATGAAGTCATTAATTGAGATGACGGAAGCGTTAGATCATGTAACACCAGGTATTGCAGCGGAGCATACGTTGTTCTATGGTGTAGAAGCGAAATTCTATTCAGCTCGTCCTGAGATTGACGATAAGTTTGAAACAAAAGTTAAGGGCTTATTCGTTGGTGGAGATGGAGCGGGTGTAACACGCGGACTTGCGCAAGCTGGAGCAAGCGGAGTTTGGGTGGCTCGTCAAATTTTAGAGCGCTATGAGGCGTAAAATTGATGAATTGTTTTCGCTAATCAATTCATTTAGATACTAGAAAAATTTAAATTTCATTTTGACAGAAAAGGTGGAGAGTTTTAATGGCAAAAACAGTTGTAGTTGTAGGAACACAATGGGGAGATGAAGGAAAAGGTAAAATTACCGATTATTTAGCTCAACAAGCAGATATCGTAGCTCGTTACCAAGGTGGAAATAATGCTGGACATACGATTGAGTTCAATGGACAACAGTTTAAGTTACGCTTAATTCCTTCTGGAATTTTTAATTCTGAAAAAGTAATTTTAGGAAATGGAATGGTTATTAATCCTGAGTCATTACTTGAGGAGATTGCTTACTTAAATGAAGGGGGAATTTCAACAGATCATATTCGTATTTCAAATCGTGCTCATGTGATTTTCCCTTATCATATTGAGTTAGATGGTCTTCAAGAAGAGTTAAAAGGAGATCAAAAAGTTGGAACAACTAAACGTGGAATCGGTCCTTGTTATACAGATAAATATGCACGTGTTGGAATCCGTATGGGTGAGTTGATGGATAAAGAAGTATTTGCTACTCGTTTAAAAGAACAATTAGCTGATAAAAATGAAATTTTAGCCAAATACGGAAAACCAACATTCTCATTCGAAGAAATCTATACAAAATATTGTGAGTATGCTGACGTGATTCGTCCTTATGTAACGGATACTTCTTATGAATTAGATGAAGCATTCAATGAAGACAAAAAAGTCTTATTCGAAGGTGCTCAAGGGGTTATGTTAGATATCGACCACGGAACTTATCCATTCGTAACGTCTTCAAATCCATCAGCTGGTGCGGTAACAACTGGTTTAGGTGTTGGTCCAACTAAGATTGAAGAAGTTATCGGGGTTGTTAAAGCATATTCAACTCGTGTTGGTGAAGGTGCGTTCCCAACTGAAATTGAAGGAGAAATTGCAAATCGTATTCGTGAAATCGGTCGTGAGTACGGAACGGTAACAGGTCGTCCTCGTCGTATCGGATGGTTCGATAGTGTTGTTGTTTCTCATACTCGTCGTGTAAGTGGATTAACTGGAATTTCAGTTAACTTATTAGATGTATTATCAGGATTAGAGACACTAAAAATCTGTACAGCTTATGAATTAGATGGGCAAGTGATTAAATACGTTCCATCAACAATCAAAGAATTTGAACGTTGTACACCAGTTTATGAAGAAATGCCAGGATGGCAAGAAGATATTACTGGAGTAACTTCATTTGAAGAATTACCAGTCGCTGCACAAAACTACTTACGTCGTATTGAAGAATTAATCGGTGCAAAAGTAGCCATCTTCAGCGTTGGTCCAGACCGCGAACAAACAATCTTATTAAAAGCGTTATTCTAGAACAACTCTGCACTATGTGCAGTTAGTTGTTCTTGACTCCGCAACAAGCGGAGTTATCCTTTTTTGTGAAAGTCGTGAGAAACGAAGTAAGCACGACTACTACAAGAGGATTATTAGAAGCGAGAGTTTTCTTAATCGAGTGAAACTTTTGAATTAGAAATGAGAATTTATTTAGATACATACATAGTGAAAAAGATTTCACATTTTACGAAATAAGCTTAGTACATTCGTTTTGATGGTAGCCAGGCTAACTATAGTAGCGCTAAAATTTTTTCAGCTATGAAAAACTTATCGCTACTTATATATATTCTGAGATAGCGGTGGAGAAAGCTGTTATAAATGTCAGTAAAGTGAGTGATTTGAGTAGAGAAGGGGAAATCTCTACTAAGATTAATCAGTAAGAAAAAGTCATGAATCTGATGGGGAAGTCAGGTTTATGGTTATTGAATAGATGACTTTAGTGGAAGTGGGGAAGCTTCTGCTATAATTTAGCGTATCATTATCGTGAGGAAACGATGGTGATGGATTTATGAGTGAGAGGTTTTAATAGAAATGGGGAAGTTTCTACTAATATAATTTGAATATAGCTGAGAAGTTATGTTTATTTGAGTAAGAGCAACCTATTAGAAGCGGGGAAACTTCTACTAGGTTTTAGTGAGAAAACAGAATTTAATTGAATAAGAGTAGTAGTGAGAGTTAGAATTTTGAAGTGGATGGTAGATGGAAGGTGCTTATTAATAATGGGGAAGTTATTAATGGGTGGAAGGAACGTTTGTTTTATTTTTTAGGAGTAGGCTAAGAAGGTCAAGGTGGGAATTTTTATATAGATAGGCAACGCAATTTGCGTTGCTTTTTTTTCTAAATCATGTAAAATAGTGATGTTAAAGGGGCGTGATTTGGATGAAGAAATGGTATTATGCAATTTTTTTAGTTTGTTTATTTGTTTTTAATCAAGCATTTAAGTCTTATGTAGAAGTATATGGTTTAATTGAAGGAGTATTGGTTGGGTTAACGATTGCATTTTTATGTAAGCTGGTGTTTAAGGTAGTGACGAAGACGATTATTTTTATCGCTATTGTGTGTGGTATTTTAGTGTTTTTAGTGTCATCAGGTTATATTGAGTTACCAGCAGAGCTTGCTAATCTTTTTAACCTTTCACATATATTTCACAGTTTTTTCTAATATAAGAGGTTATTTTAAGTTATAATAATGGATGTAAAGGAGCAATAGTTATGAAGAAAATTTTAATAGCCTTAGTTGCAGTTATTGTTATTGCAGTAGGAGCAAATTTCCTATTCCCTTCGGTTAATTCGCTGACTGATTTTAAACATATTAACTATACAGAGACTTTTGATCAAAAGGAGTCAGAGTATTACGTTTATTTTTATCAGGAAACTTGCCCACTCTGTTTGCAGTTTAGTCCAGAGCTAGTGGCTGCGTATAATGAGAAGGATGTTCCGATTTATGTGGTTGATGCTGCGGCAACAGAAAATAAAGCGGCTTGGTATGATTGGGCTGCTCATGATAAAAAATATACAAAAGTGATTGGTAAAGTTGAGAATGGGGTACAGGTTTTCAATGAAGGAGAATCGAGTGCGAAGTATCCATCGAATGAAGGATGGACAATTTCTACAAATAAAAATAATGAGCTTGTTGCTTATCATAAAGATGCTTTTAATAACCGTTCACCACAAACCGCAGAAGAAATTGAGATTTCTGGTACACCAGCGTTAATTAAAGTTAAAGATGGGAAGTTAGCGGGGTATGGTGAAGGGATCGATCAAGACCGTGCTTTATTGGAGACTTATGGACAATAATTTAAAAAAATCTTGCTTTAACGAGCAAGATTTTTTAACAGATTAATATGAGGTGATAGATATGAAACATATTTTCGTAATTGATGATGATGCAAATATTAGACAATTAATTTTAAGATATTTAGAAAAGGAAGGATATAAGGTTACAACATTTGAAAATGCAGATTCAGTGTTAGAGGCATTTAATGTGATGCAACCAGATGCCCTTGTTTTAGATATTATGATGCCAGGTACAATGGATGGGCTTGATTTATGTAAAAAGATTCGTACGGTCAGTCAAGTTCCAATTATTTTCGTATCAGCGAAAGATGAAGCGGTGGATCGTATTATTGGTTTAGAGCTTGGAGCGGATGATTATTTATCAAAACCATTTAGTCCTCGCGAGTTGTTAGTACGTTTGAAAATTATTTTCCGCCGTATTGAACCCGTCATGGCAACTGAACAAGAGACAACTCTTTATCAAATTAACGATGTAAAAATTGATGATTCAAAACGTGTCTGCACAGTGAATGGTGCTGAGATGTCATTAACAAATAATGAGTATATGTTATTATCTTATTTAGTAAAGAACAAAAATATTTCATTTACTCGCGAAAATTTAATTCAAAATATTTGGGGTTATGATTATGTCGGAGAATCACGAATGATTGATGATTTAGTGAAACGTCTTCGTAAAAAATTAAAAGCGATGAATGCACAGGTTGAGATTACAACGGTTTGGGGTTATGGATACCGAATCGATGATAATTTATAATTAGGTGTTGATATGAGACTTGATCGCAAGTTGTTTTGGAGTTATATTGTGATTATTTTAATCGCGATCTCCACGTCATTTACACTATTTACAGTGGCCTCTAATCAATTTTTAACTTATCGTTTAATGGATAGTATGAAAAAAGAGCTAGATTTAATTAAGGAAAACTTGATGATTTATAATACGGATTATTTTCACTCAGGATCTGTCATTAGAGATCATATTATGCAATTAGTTCAATCTAACTTGATTATTATCCAGGATAATACACTAGCTTTTACAAATAGTCAGGATCTTTATGATGAATTACAGGTTCATAAAGGGGATATTTCTTATCTAAATAAACATTATTTAACTGTTTCAGGTGAAACGAATATTGGATATACGAAGTTTGATATTATCTTATTGAGTGAAAAAGGGATGATTAGTGAATTAAATCAACTAAATTTAAGTATCCTATTTATTACTTCACTGGTCAGTATGTTAATTGCTGCGTTTTTTGGCGTCTATGTTCAAAATAATATTTCAAGACCAATTCATTTACTGAAAAATAAGGTTCGAGGTTTCCAAGAAAGTATGGAGGCGCCTGAGGTAACGATTTATACAGGTGATGAGATCCAAGAATTAGATGAAGATATTGTTCGTATGGCGACATCGATTGTTAATAATGATCGTAAGCGCAAGGCGTTCTTCGAAAATACGTCTCATGAATTAAAGACCCCCTTAATGAATATTCGCGGTTATGCGGAAGGATTAAAGGATGGTATTTTTTCAATCGATGAGGCTGCTGAAGTCATTGCTCAGGAGAGTGAGTCCCTTCGAACGTTAGTTGAGTCTATTTTATATTTATCTAAACTTGAAGATGCGACGCACGATCGTTATCAACTTCAGTTGGTTGATTTAAATCAATTTTTAGATGGCTTCTATCATAAGATGGCGGGTTTAGTAGCAGATAAGAATCTTGAATTTCAGTTGAATTTGGATAAATCAGTTCAAGTTAAAATGGATGATGATAAGATGATTCGTGCGTTATCGAATATTATTACGAATGCAGTTCGTTATGCGAAGACAGTGATTTCGATTGAGACGATTGTTGAGAATAATGTTGTGGAGATTCGTTTATTTAATGATGGACCACAAATTGCTGAGGCGGATTTACCTTATCTTTTTGATCGTTTTTATAAAGGGGATAAAGGTCAGTCAGGTCTTGGTTTAGCGATTGTTCAAAGTATTATGACAACACATCATGGTACGGTTGAGGCGCTAAATGTTGAGGGTGGTGTATGTATGAGTGTTAAGTTACCTTATGTGGCATCTTCTAGTAAACGTCGATTAAATGAGATGAAAAAAGGTTAAATCAATAAACTGATTTAACCTTTTTTATTTGAAATGAAAGTGGATTAATCATTTGTTAGCGTTTCGGTAGTTTATCATTTTTTTTATTGCGACAAATGATGTCAAAAATTTAAAAGAAAGATTTGTTAGAATGGGCAATTTAAGTTAAAATAAATAGGTAAAGTAAAATAGGATAAGGTGGGAAAGTAGACATGATTGAGCGTTATTCGCGCCCTGAGATGGCAGCTATTTGGACAGAACAAAATAAGTTTGAAGCATACTTAAAAGTTGAGATTTTAGCTTGTGAAGCTTGGGCTCATTTAGGACACATTCCAATGGAAGATGTTGAAAAGTTATGGAAAAATGCTTCATTTGATCTGAATCGTATTTATGAAATTGAGCGAGAAACTCGCCATGATGTTGTAGCTTTTACACGTGCGGTAAGTGAAACTTGCGGTGATGAGAAGAAGTGGGTACATTATGGATTAACGTCAACGGATGTTGTAGATACAGCAAATGGATATTTATTAAAACAAGCGAATGATATTTTACGTGCTGATATTCAACGTTTTATTGATGTTTTAGGTGAGAAAGCTAAAAAATATAAACATACAGTGCAAATGGGTCGTACACACGGGGTTCATGCTGAAATCACGACGTTTGGATTAAAGTTAGCGTTATGGTATGAAGAGATGAAACGTAATCAAGCTCGTTTCGAGGAAGCTGCTCGTGCGGTTGAGTGTGGAAAAATTTCTGGTGCCGTTGGAACGCACGCGAATATTCCATTCTTCGTTCAAGATTACACTTGTGAGAAGTTAGGAATTGAATCTGCTAAGATTTCAACTCAAACGTTACAACGTGACCGTCATGCCGCTTATATGGCAGCTATCGCGTTAGTTGGAGCATCTATCGAGAAAATGGGTGTTGAAGTTCGTCACTTACAACGTACTGAGGTTCGTGAGGCAGAGGAGTTCTTCCGTAAAGGACAAAAAGGTTCTTCAGCTATGCCACATAAACGTAACCCAATCGGTTCTGAGAACATGGCAGGGTGCGCACGTGTGTTACGTGGATATATGGTGACGGCATATGACAATATTGCTTTATGGCATGAACGTGATATTTCACATTCATCTGCAGAGCGTATTATTATGCCAGATGCAACAATTTTATTAGATTATATGTTAAATCGTTTTACTAACCTTATCGATAATTTAACTGTTTATGAAGAAAACATGTTAGAAAATATCAACAAAACTCATGGTGTTATTTTCTCTCAACGTGTGATGTTAAAATTAATCGAAAAAGGATTTGTTCGTGAGCAAGCTTACGATTTAGTTCAACCTAAGGCAATGCAAGCTTGGGAAAACCGTCAATCATTCCGTCAATTATTAGAAGCAGATGAAACAGTCATGAGCCATTTAACAATGGAAGATTTAGATGATTGCTTCGATCATACATATCACTTAAAAGCAGTAGACGGAATCTTCGAGCGCCTTGGATTAAACTAAAAGGTTAAAAATGACGTTGAGCTTTCCGTACAGGTCGGATTTCGGGGGTCTAAACTCGAAGTTTGAGTTTAGTGATCGGAGGAGACTTGATAGGAAGGTTGTCATTTGAAACTGGATTGAATAAAAGTTGCCCTAAAGGATAAGAATATTTAAATTCAAATGAATTAGATGGGCCAAAAAGTAGCGGGAATTTTGCGTTCTCTGAGTTAAGTAGGGAAATAAATTTTAGTTAAATGTACTACCTTAGATGAGGAAAGGTAGTTAAATATTTTAGATTAATTTGATTGGCCATATTCAATTTAATCGTGTTGTGGATAACTTCATTTGAAGTTATCCACATTTTTGTTTTTGAGCAAAAAAAGAGCCATTCGGCTCTTTGAGATATTAGTAGTTTTCTGAACGGATTTCGAAGTGTGCTTGATCGTATGAGCAAACTGGACATACTTTCGGCGCCTTTTTCCCGAAATGAATGTGTCCACATTCTTGGCATACCCAAGCAACTTCTTCTTCACGTTCAAATACTTGACCTTCTTCAATATTTTTTAATAATTGTATATAACGCTCTTCGTGGTGTTTTTCGATTTTTCCAACCATTTCGAATAAGGCTGCAATACGATTGAACCCTTCTTCGCGAGCTTGTTGTGCGAATGTTGCATACATGTCAGTCCACTCATCGTTCTCTCCAGCTGCAGCATCTTTTAAATTTGTCATTGTATCTGCGATTTCACCTTCATGTAATAATTTGAACCATAATTTTGCATGTTCCATTTCGTTACGAGCTGTTTCTAAGAAGATGTTTGAGATTTGTTCATATCCTTCTTCTTGAGCTTTTGCAGCATAATAAGTATATTTGTTACGTGCCATTGATTCACCAGCGAATGCATGCATTAAATTTGCTTCAGTTTTAGAGCCTTTTAAGTTATTCATAATTCAATTCTCCTTTATTCTCGTTATCTCTAATTAGACTTTTTAAAGTAAATAGTAACTATTACTAGTTTATATTAGCTTTAGATTAAAATCAATAATAATTCTTAAATTTATTTAAAATAATTGATATTATTATATTTTTGATATTAATTATCATTTAAGGTAATAAAAAATTGCTTATAGGATAAATTTTAGATATCATAATAGTGAGATCAGTATAAAGTAAGTAGTTTATCTACTTCCAATTAAAAAAGATGCGCTTAGCGCATCTTTTTTGTATATTTTTTTGTTAATGAGTTATTCTATTAATGAGAGTTGCAGTGGTGTTTGTCGATCATCCCACTATAATTAGTAGAATCGGCCGTTGCGTGGCGTTTGTGGATAGCCCACGATAAATAGTAATAATCTGAAAAAGTTTAATGAATACCGTTATTAGACTTTAAAACTCTCAGAAAAAAGTGTCTTGTTTTAGAAAAATGTTTCTATGCAAGACACTTTTTATTTTTTGTTATTAGCGGACCAAAAAAAGTACTATTAATTTAAGTCACTCTGTTTTATAAGATAAGTTGATAGATGAAGCAAATGAAAACGACCATCGCAAAACTAGCAATAAATACATTTAGCTTCTTTATTTTTCTTGGCCCTATACCGGGACTAAACCAAAATAAGTTATCAATTATATCAAATAAGGTTTGAATTAAATTATCTATAAAATCCATTTTTCCCCCCTGTTTTGATGAATTAATACTTTATTATATGAGAAATATATTTAAAAATATGTCGGAATTAAGGATAAAAATTTTGAATCTACATATCCTATTAGTGTAGAGTCAAAGGTGGTCTTCGCTGATGTTCCCACATAAAAAAGAAATTTAGCCTTAGAATGGAGTAGCAGATAGCCCATTATAAAGAATATTATCTGACTAATATTCAGTTGTGAAACTCGATATTAGATGGACTCTACAGGTTAAGTGTCTTATTGTAGGAAGATGTTCCTATAATGAGGCACTTTTTTATTTTTTATATTTGTCGAAAGCTTTTTTATCATCTAGGTGAACATTTTTGAAAAAGTAAATGAGCCAAATAATGATGGTAAGAATGAAGCACCACATTCCGAAGAAATAAGTTGGGATTGAGCCAATGACAAAAATAATGCCGTAAGTGATAAAATTATTTCTCATGTCCAGGCTCAGGCGTTTCTCATCATATTTAAGACGTTCTTTTTTCGATTTGAAGTTATAACCTGAAATTAAGAGACATGCTTTTTCTTTTAATAAAGCAAAAATAGTGGCAAAAATGAAAAAAAATATTGCCATTATTAGAGTGAAAATGGTTAAGGGCATATTTTCCATATTCATTCCTCCTTTATTTTATTATATGAGTGAATATTTTTTGATACAAGGGAAATAATTAATTTGTAGAGTTTTGCGTAAGGGTTATCGGATAGCCGTGAAGTATCTGGATAAGATTTAGTGAATGCTAAATGTTAGAAACTCTGCAATAAAGTGTCTTGTGATAGAAAATAGTTTCTATGATAAGGCACTTTTTTTTGTTTTTTGGTTAAAAAACACACCTGCGAACTACTTTACTTATATACTAGAAGTATAAGTAAAGAGCATATAAGTTGGCTATTCGATAGGTTTATGTGAAAATGACGATAGAAGTTTTTGTTAGGAGTGATTTTTTGATGAAAGATACGGCTATTTTTGAGGCGCTACAATTAGAGTTAAAGCGTCAACGTGAAAATGTGGAATTAATTGCGTCTGAGAATTATGTATCAGAAGAAGTTATGGCGGTTCAAGGATCTATTTTAACAAATAAATATGCAGAAGGGTATCCAAATAAACGTTATTATGGTGGATGTGAATTTGTAGATACGATTGAAGATATTGCACGTAATCGTGCCAAACAATTATTTGGAGCAAAATTTGCGAATGTTCAACCTCATTCGGGTTCTCAAGCCAATATGGGAGCTTATCGTGCAGTGTTAGAGCCAGGAGCAAAAGTATTAGGAATGAATTTAAGTCACGGGGGACATTTAACTCATGGTCATCCGTTAAACTTCTCAGGAAAAGATTATGAGTTTTATGAATATGGAGTAAGTGATGAAACTGAAACGATTGATTATGAAGTTGTTCGTCAAATTGCTCTTGAAGTTAAGCCAGCTTTAATTGTAGCAGGGGCATCTGCTTATCCACGTGCTATTGATTTCAAAAAATTCCGTGAAATTGCAGATGAAGTAGGGGCTTATTTAATGGTAGATATGGCGCATATTGCGGGATTAGTCGCAGCGGGATTACATCAAAATCCAATGGATTATGCTCATATTGTGACAACAACGACTCATAAAACATTACGTGGGCCACGTGGTGGAATGGTTTTAACGAATGATGAAGAAATTGCGACAAAATTAGATAAAGTTGTATTCCCTGGTATTCAAGGCGGGCCTTTAATGCATGTTATTGGCGCAAAAGCTGTTGCGTTTGGAGAAGCTTTAACCCCTGATTTTGTAGAGTATCAAAAACAAGTGATTAAAAATGCGAAAGTGTTAGCTGAAGAATTAGCGAAGCATGGTTTACGTATTGTGTCAGGTGGAACAGATAATCATTTGATGCTTGTTGATGTGAAATCGACATTTGGCTTAACTGGAAAAGTCGCTGAAGCTGTCTTAGATCGAGTGGCGATTACGTGTAATAAAAATACGATTCCATTTGATACAGAAAAACCATTCGTTACGAGTGGAATTCGTTTAGGAACGCCTGCCGTCACAACTCGTGGATTTAAAGAAGCAGAAATGATTGAGTTAGCAGGTTATATTGCTGAAGCGTTAAAATATCATGAGGATGAAGAAAAATTAGCTCAAATTCGTCAATCAGTCTTAGGATTAACTGGACGTTTCCCTTTATATGAAAATCGATAATTAAAAATAAGAAATCCCTTGCGTGAGGCAAGGGATTTTTAATGATAATCTTAGCTATGTATAAATAGTAGTGGCGAGCTAAGCATACATTAAATAGATGAGGCATATGTTATTTTATAGGGTATTTTGTGTTATAATGAAGAAACTTAAAGATAAAGTTTGTAAGTAGACTTGTGGTATTAAGTCAAGTATATGATTGAAAAAAATAGATAAAGATTTTTAAAAGTTGGGCGCACTGAACTAGACCCTCGGCTAATTTTTTAAAAATTTAGCCTAGCGCCAGACAGAAAGGATTCAAAAGCAATCAGTTAGCTTTTGAGTGATACGCTCCTTTCCGGCGTGTAGAGTTGGTGGTTACGTAACAGCGTATCCACCAAACGCACTAATTTTCTAGCGGTTAGGACGAGGGCTCGTTTGTGTTTAAATTTCGGAACTTCATCGTATTTTTTCTGGTAATACAAGCGGTAAGTATCTTCGTGTCGTCTGATAGAGTTGGCAGCTTCAACCATATAATACCGAAGATATTGGTTGCCTGTTCGTGTCAGTGGTGTACGTTCCGATTCAAAGTTTCCAGACTGATTTTTTTTCCAGTAGAGACCGCAATATTTGGCTAATTGGGCTTCATTTTCAAAACGTTCAATTTGACCGATTTCAGCGACAATACCGGCGGCATAAACAATACCGATACCTGGAATACTTTTTAAACATTGGGCTTCTGTTACAATTTCAAAGAGCGCCACAATGCTTTTTTCTAAATCTTTAATCTGTTTTTTCAACGTTTGGATTAATCGTGCATAAGTCGCTAAAACCATGTCTACTGATTCTTGAACGACTTTACCCAATCGATAAGAATCACGAATAGCTTTTTTAATGGTTTTAGCTAATTTCTGTGGATCACTAAAACGACCTCGACCTTTTTCTTGTAGAAGGTTAGCTAAATCTTCTAACTCCATTTCGGCCATTTCATCGAGGGTTAGTGCATCAGAAAGAAGATCGAGCATGGTCGCACCAAAAACAGAGGTATCGAGCTCTTTAGAGAGGGTATTACACTTGTAGTAAAGGTTCTCAAGAAAGTGCTGTTTACATTCGGTGAGTTGATGAACCATTTGATATCTCGAACGAGTCAGACGTTGAAGAGCGACATAGCGTTCCTCTTTTAAAACTGTCTTATTAAATCGTTCAATACGTAAGAAGTCGGCAATACGAAAGGCATCCATTCGATCGTTTTTATCTTCTTCAAAAAGCCCTTTATAACGATGAATGGACTTAGGGTTTTGGATAACGACTTCAACGAGACCTAAGGATTTTAGTTCAAGATCTTCAGATAAAAAAGTTGCAGGATGAAAACTGTAAATCGAAGTAGACTCCATTCCAATCACGATTTTTTCATAGTTAAATGATTGGTGAAACTGGAGAACATCTTCTTTGATAGAAGAGGCACCGTTAATGTTATTAGGAAGGGTAACTTCTTTTAACGTCGTGTCTGAACTATCAAGAAAACAAACATCAAGTTTTTCAGAGCTAACATCAATACCGACAAATAATTTCATGGAAGGGACCTCCTTTCTTTTGAATGAATTTGGAATAAACTCGGATACGGCTGGACATCCCTAGGGTCCCAAACGTGGCGACAACCTCGCGTATAAGTATTCTAAAGACTTTAGCTATGAGTGCTGCCCTCAACCCTGTTAAGAAGAGGAACATAGAAAGAGTCGATACAGCTTGTGCGTCTGTCGAACAGTTTGGGTCTGGGTCACAGTCTTCAAATGTAGTCGAACTACAGGAGGAAAAAGTATATTCCTGATGGATCCAATTCCATTACCTATATGATGGAACGTCCGAGGGTATCTGAGACAAAAAGAGATCACTAAATGAATCATTTAGGTAAAGAAAACTCATTCAGTTTTCAAAGAACAATTCATGCCCTAAATGAAGGGCT
This sequence comes from Turicibacter bilis, assembly GCF_024499055.1. Taxonomy (NCBI): domain Bacteria; kingdom Bacillati; phylum Bacillota; class Erysipelotrichia; order Erysipelotrichales; family Turicibacteraceae; genus Turicibacter; species Turicibacter bilis. The sequence continues at coordinate 1,933,816 of NZ_CP071249.1, forward strand.
TAAACTTATTATACGAGGAGGAATCGTGATGACAACATTGATTGATGGGAAAAAAGTTTCCTCTCAAATTAGAGATAAAATTTCCCAGGAAACGGCAGAATTCATTGAGAAAACAGGGATTCAACCTCATTTAGTTGTGATTATTGTAGGTAATAATCCTGCATCAATGACTTATGTTAGAAATAAGAAAAAATCTTGTGAAGAGGTTGGATTTAAGTCAACGGTGATTGAATTACCTGTTGAAACAACTGAGTCGGAGTTATTGACAAAAATTAAGGAATTAAATGAAGATCCATCTGTTCATGGGATTTTAGTTCAGTTACCACTCCCTAAACATATTAGTGAGGAAAAGGTCATTGCAACGATTTCAGTGAAAAAAGATGTTGATGGATTCCATCCGTATCAGGTAGGAGCTTTAGCTTCGGGTCTAGATTGCTTAAAGCCATGTACACCATCTGGTGTGATTGAATTATTAAAAGCTTATAATATTGAGATGACAGGACGTCATGCGGTTATTGTTGGGCGTAGTCATATTGTTGGGAAACCTCTTATTCAATTACTTTTAGATGAAAATGCAACGGTCACGGTTTGTCATTCTCGCACACAAGAGTTAGCTCAATTTACGAAATCAGCTGATCTTCTCATTGTGGCTATTGGACGTCCGAACTTTATCACAGCGGATATGGTCAAAGATGGAGCAGTTGTCATTGATGTTGGAATTAATCGATTAGAAACTGGAAAACTTGTGGGTGATGTAGCTTTTGATGAAGTAGAACCAAAAGTTAGTTATATTACGCCTGTTCCAGGTGGAGTTGGACCAATGACAATTACAATGTTACTTCGTAATACATTAGAGGCTGCTAAACGTTTAAAATAATTGTAAAAAAAGTAACTTCTAATAGTCTCACCTTTTTTAAGTTGATATAATAAGGAAAAGGGGGGATGTGAAGATGAGTTTTAAAAGGATGAAGGGGATTTTAGCGTTATTTTGGTTAGTTGCTTCTATTGTTATTGTTGTACTTGATATTAATGGGGTAATTAATTTAGCGCGAAATAATGTCCTGTTTTTTGGAGTTATTCTTTCTATGTTTGTTTCATTTCAAATGATTAATTACTTTGAGAAAAAGAAACAAAAATAAAACCAGTCCTAGAGACTGGTTTTATTTTTGTTGTAAATAGTTTTCTAAGGCTTGTGCAAGTTGATCTGGACATGATGTCTCTTTTGTACGGCATGGAATGCCTTTTAGCTTATTAATTGCTTCCTCCACTTCCATTCCTTTTACAAGGTGTGAGATTCCAATTAAATTTCCTGGACATCCCCCGATAAAGTTAACACTTTTGATTTTGTTATCTTCAACTTCAAATTGAATTTCTTTGGCACAGACGCCTGTTGTTTTGTATGTTTCCATTAAACAACCTCCTGAATTACCATTTTATTACAAGTATTATAGCAGCTCACCTACTCTAAAACAAGTTTGCTATTTTTGGTAAACGCTTCCTGTTTGGGGTTGTTTTTTTAGATATTTAGTTTTATAATGGAGGTTGAATAACCATGTGATATTCGATTATTGAGGGTGTCGATTTTTTGAGGTTAAGTGGTTATTTATTTGAGGAGTAGGTAGTGTCAGTATTTGACACTGCCTTTTTAATATGAACTGAATATTTTTTGCCTAAATAGACAATAATTAAGACAAAATGTGCTTTAACATGTTATAATGAAAAAATGAAAAAATAGTTATATAGATGGAGTGATTCAGATGTCGACAACTGAAATCAACGATCAATTACAAGTTAGACGTGACAAAATGGAAGATTTACGTCAAAACGGAATTGATCCATTTGGACAACGATTCGATCGTACTCATTTATCTTCAGAGTTAGTTGAAGAGTTTGGGGCGTTCTCTAAAGAAGAATTAGAAGAAAAAGAAATTGAAGTAGCAATCGCTGGACGTATCCGTACAAAACGCGGAAAAGGGAAAGCTGGTTTTGCTCATATCCAAGACGTTAAAGGTCAAGTTCAAATTTATGTACGCCAAGATGCAGTTGGTGAAGAAGCTTATAATTTCTTCACAAAAGCTGACTTAGGTGATATTGTCGGGGTACGCGGAGTTGTATTCAAAACTAAAGTTGGTGAGTTATCAATTAAAGTTAAAGAATATACACCATTAACAAAAGCGTTACGCCCATTACCAGAAAAATATCATGGATTAACTGACGTTGAAGAGCGTTACCGTCGTCGTTATGTTGATTTAATCATGAACGAAGAAAGTAAACAAACGTTCATTACACGTACTCGTGTAATTACTGCAATGCGCCGTTATTTAGATAATTTAGGATATTTAGAAGTTGAAACTCCAATTTTACATACCACATTAGGTGGAGCTGCAGCTCGTCCATTCGAAACTCACCATAATACATTAGATATGGATTTATATTTACGTATTGCAACTGAGTTACATTTAAAACGTTTATTAGTTGGTGGATTAGAAAAAGTTTATGAAATCGGACGTATCTTCCGTAATGAAGGGATTTCAGTTCGTCATAACCCTGAGTTCACTTCAATTGAGTTATATGAAGCTTACGGTGATATGGAAACAATGATGGATTTAACTGAAAATATGATTGCTCATATCGCACAAGAAGTTTTAGGAACAACGACTGTGCCTTACGGTGGACATGAAATCAACTTAGCAGTTGGATGGAAACGTTGGCACATGGTTGAAGCTATTAAAGAAATTACAGGTGTTGATTTCTTCAAAGAAATGACATTTGAAGAAGCTAAAGCCATCGCTAAAGAACATAATGTAGAAGTGCCTGCTCACTTCACAGGTGTTGGACATATCATCAACGAATTCTTCGAAACATTCGTTGAAGAAAAAATCGTTCAACCAACATTCATTTATGGACATCCAGTAGAAGTTTCTCCACTTGCGAAGAAAAATGCTCAAGATCCTCGTTTCACTGATCGTTTCGAGTTATTCATCGATGCTCGTGAGTACGCAAATGCCTTCACTGAGTTAAATGATCCAATCGATCAAAAAGAACGTTTCGAAGCACAACTTGCTGAGAAAGCATTAGGAAACGATGAAGCATCTGAAATGGATATTGACTACATCGAAGCATTAGAATATGGTATGCCACCAGCAGGAGGACTTGGAATTGGTATTGACCGTTTAGTTATGTTATTAACTAACTCTCCAACAATCCGTGACGTATTATTATTCCCAACAATGCGTAAAAAATAATAAATGAGAATCCCGCTACACATAGCGGGATTTTTTATAGCATCAATTAATGAGAAAAGTATATTTTTACGATAGCTTAAATAGTTAGATCTTTCTTTGTAAATAATGTTTTACTTATCCACAATTTTATATTTTATAACAATTAGTTAACGGGTTACCTTTTTTGGTAGCCCTTTTATTTTGGAAGACGTTATGATATGATGGAATAAAGTTTATTGATTTTATGGGGGATGAGATTTATGTTAGGATTAGTGATTTTTCCAATGTTATTTTTTATGATCGGTTTTTTATTTAAGGTGTTTCGTCCATATTATAAGCCTGCGGAGTTTGTTTTTTTTAATATGATAGCTGCGATGATTGCTTTAGTGGTGGCAAATGGTGCAACTTTATTTATGACGATTCCTTTTTTTGTACAAATGGCACTTTTACATGTGGGAATTTATTTAGCATTTGCATTTGTTGGATTATTGACGCAAAATATTTATGGATGGTTTAATAATCGATTTCCAATCGCTGGTGGAATAGGTCGTGGGATTACGATGGTGGCATTAATTTGTGTGATGATGACAGCTTGTTTTTCAATTCAATATATCTTAACGTTAATTTATTAGAAACTCAGGACTTTTCCTGAGTTTTTTTATATTTTATGAGTTATTCTTCATAAAGAAGTCGAATGTTTTTTTACATGAAGGACTTTCGAGAGAATAAATTAGAAGTAGTTAATGATAGGAGGGATATAGAAGATGGCAAAGGATACAAATTTATCTTTACGTCAGTCGGTGATTTATCAAGTATATAATCGTAATCATAATGAAAGTGGAACGTTTCGTGAACTGATTGGAGATTTAGAGCGAATTAAGCAATTAGGAGTAGATATTTTATATTTGTTACCGATTCATCCGATTGGCAAGAAAGATAAGAAAGGTGAGTTAGGTTGTCCGTATTCGATTCAAAACTACCGTGAGGTTAATCCTGAGTATGGAACACTTGAAGATTTCAAGGCGTTAATTGAAGCAACGTATAAACAAGGAATGAAATTAATGATTGATGTCGTTTATAATCATACGTCTCGAGATTCTTATTTATTAAACCAGCATCCTGAATGGTTCTATTTTAATAAGGACGGGCAATTCGCAAACCGTGTGGGTGATTGGTCTGATATTACCGATTTGGATTATTCTAAGGATGTCGCGTTATGGGATGAATTAATTGAGACTTTAAAATACTGGGCAGCACTGGGTGTAGATGGATATCGATGTGATGTGGCATCGTTTGTACCAGTAGAGTTTTGGCTAAGAGCTAGACGTGAGGTTGCAGAGATTAATCCCGACTTCATTTGGCTAGCAGAAAGTGTCGATGGTGGATTTATTAATTATATTCGTTCGCAAGGTTTTGAGGTGCATAGTGATTGTGAGATGTATCAGGCGTTTGATATTTGTTATGATTATGATGTGTTTGCTTTCTATAAGGATTATTTACTTGGACGTGCCCCATTAGGGGAATATATTAAGCGCGTGCAAATGCAGGAGGTTATTTATCCGGGGAATTATGTGAAGTTGCGTTGCTTAGAGAATCATGATCAGGCACGGATCGCTTCGCTAGTTAAATCGGTAGAGCAATTAAAAATGTGGACCGCATTTGTGTATCTACAAAAAGGGGCCACGATGATTTATGCGGGACAAGAGGCACTTTGTACGCATACTCCAAGTTTGTTTGATATCGATAAGGTGGATTGGTTACGTTATAATGAAGCAGGAATGGCTGATTTAATGTGTCAGTTAGCTTCTTTAAAAAAAGATGATATTATGCGTGATGGATTTTATACGATTGAATTAGGGGAAGTCTTAGATACGGTTCGATTAATGTATCAGACAAAGGTGAAAAAACGAATTGCAATTTTTAATTTTGGTTTAAAGTCAGGAGAGGTTTCTGTTGATACAGTGGATGGTGAATATAAAAATTTACTAACCAATGAAGTTATTCGAGTGAAAGCTGGGAAAGTTATGCTAATAGCAGAACCTATTGTTTTTGAAGCGAATCAATAAAGTCTACTTTTTATAAGTAGATTTTTTTAATTTTGTAAAGAAAGTGTAGATTGGTGCAAAAATGACAAATAGTTTTAGTTGATTTAGTGTATCCTAATAAAAAACAAGATAATTAGGTGAAGTTATGAAACAATTGTTTATTGGTATTAGTTTTTCCACGGAGCTAAAAGATTATTTTAAACATGCTCAGTTAATGGTGGAGAAATATTGTGAAGTAGCAAAGTATACGAGTTATGATAATTTTCATCTGACGCTCAAGTTTCTAGGGATGATGGAGGAGGCGAGTGTCAATCAGTTGATCGAAATCATCAATTCAATTGATGTTGAGAAAATAATCTTGATGCTTGATCATATTGGCTTCTTTAAAAAGAAAAATCGTTACGTTATTTATATGGGAACGCATCCGAATGAAGCGTTGACGAAAGTGGCAATGGATTTGCATGATGCTTTAGTTGAAGCCCGTTTAGTGACTCAAGAGGAGTTTATTTATACGCCTCATGTGACACTTTGTCGAAATGCAAAGTTGTTAGTTCCATCAGTTGATTTATCTCGAGGGATTGATATTCAAAAGGAAATGATGCTTGATAATATTACATTATATGAAAGTACGAATATTAACGGAGTGCTAACTTATCAACCGTTGTATATTCGGGAGGTGTAAAAAATGGTAGAACAAGAAGGATATCTAGTATTCATTGAATCATTTAATCATATACATAAATATCTGAAGAAATATACGGACTCAGATGACAATGTGTCGTTTAGCGATTTACTTTATAAGGCAAAGGCGCATCCCATGATTCATCTTTATTTAGATGAGTTACATTTATTCCGTAAGTTACGAAATATTATTGTGCATCAAACCGATGACTTTGAGCAATTGATTGCAACACCAAGTGATGAAGTGGTCGAACGAATTAAATTTATTGAACAACAATTAGTGGACCCATCGACAGTAGGTGTATTTAAAGCGGAAGTGATAAAATTTAATGCTACTGATTCTATTGAAGATGTTTTAAAACTTTCTGGAGAAAAGGAAATTTTGAAACTTCCTATTTACGAGAATAATAAGTTTATAGGGTTAGTTACTTCAAGAGCGATTGCGAAATGGTTACAAAAACATATTCAAAATAATACAATTGAGCTTTCAGGGACAGTAAAAGATTTATTAGACTTTGAAAAAAAATCACAGTATGAATTTATCGCTTCATCGATGACGGTTTATGAGGCTTGGCATCTCTTTCAAGCGTCACCTAAAAAATTAGATGCGTTATTGTTAACTGAAAGTGGCCGTCAAGAGGACGTGATAGAAGCTGTTATTACATATGACGATCTTTTGAAGTATATTTATACGCACGATCAATATGTTTTTAATTAAAGACTTTTAAAATTTTGAGTTGCTATTCTAGCACTTAGTGAATATGTTAGGAGTAATAGTGTCCATTGAGGGGGAGTGTAAGATGAGGGAGTATGTGAAGACGGTCATCAATAAAAAAGTAGAACGTACAGTGGAAGCCTTGAAACGCCATGGATTTAATGCGACATTTGCCAATTCTAAGGAAGACGCATTTTCCCTTGTTACATCATTAGTTCAGAAGGGAAAGCTAATCGGAGTTGGTGGTTCAATGACGTTCAAAGAAGTTAGGTTATTAGATGAATTTCAAAAGGATGACTATCGTTTCATTCAAACATAGGTGGAAGGGTTGACACAGAGTGAGTGTCATTAATTATACCGAGAATATTTTTGCGGATGTTTATTTGATTACTGAACATGGGGATTTATATAATTTAGATGGTTGTAACAATCGAATAGCATTATTGTTATAGGGGGCTAATCTGGTTATGATTGTAGCGGTAATTAATAAGATTGTTCGTGATTTAGATGAGCTGATTAAGTGAAATGGGGAAGTTGTAGCTCCTGCTAATACACTTCGTCTAAATAAAAAATGCCTTGCACAAAGACGTTAAAATGTTGTGATTGTAAGAGTCCAGATTGTATTTATTGCAATTATGTTGTTATGTGGCCACAAGCTGATCAAGAATAAATTAATATTATTTTAGTAAATGATGAGCTAGGTTTTTAAGATAAAAGAGTTGTATTTAGGACAGTGATGTACTTTTATATGGACTATCAATGATTCGTCTTAATCTCACAATTTATCCTATGTATTTTTTTATAACGAGTTAGTATAATTATTGTTATGTGAAAACGGTTAACAAATATAGAGGGGGGCTATAGATGGCCGAGAAAGTAACAAGAGATGCGTTACTAAGTTTTTTTATTGATTCATGTTATCTGTTAGAAAACTACAGAAAAGTCGAGGGAATATTATATGAGCAGATAGAAAAGGATGAGTTAGAATTAGAGAATATACTAAATGATTATCGGGAAAATCAAAGTTTTGAATGGTTAATTCCGATGTTGATTTTTGCTTCACGTTATTATTCTCAACAGAAAGCCAATAATGTGGCACTTAAGTATCTAATTGAATGTGAGTGTATTTTAGAAAATTTAGAAACTGATAATCTCTTAAAAGGTTACATTTTTGCTGAGTTAGGCTATATTTATGAAACGAAAGGTGTATTTAAAGAGGCAGACTTTTATTATATGTCGGCAGCTTCTTTTGGTAGTGATAAAAAGATTCCTTTATTAACGACGTATGCTTTGGAACGGTTAATTTATATTATTCTAGTTTCATGTCACCGTAAAAGCATCGAGAGGTTTCAAACATTTACTGCTGATTATCAAAATCAGGATATTTCAGATTATTTAAAATATCAAATTGAATTATTAAGGTTATATCTATCTGAAAATTATGAGGAGATTATTTTAAATATAGAACCAGTGGATGAAACTCAAGAGAATACCTTGTTAATGAAAAAGGCAATATGCGCTCATTCGTTATTTCAATTAAATCGTAGTGATGAGATTGAGTGGGATTTGAACCTTCTAGAGTTGGTGGCCTCTCAACAATCTGATGTTTATTGCTTAATTTATCATTTAACTTATCATCTCGTTCATGATAATGATGAGCAATTATATGATTATATTACAAAACTGTCCAATAATTTAAAGGATAAACAACAAAATGGTTGGTTGAGATTTGTTTATCAATTTTTATCTCAATCTTGTGAAGGTAAACTAAATGAAGTAGAGGGGAGTGAATTTCAAGATAGTTTAAATAAGCTAACTCAACAAGTTTCTTATCAAGAACAAAGATTAAAACATCGAATGCAAGGGATATATCATAACTATCGACAATATTATAACGGGATTCATTTAATTCGAAATAAACGAAAATATAAAGTAGTTAGTTGGAAGCAACTTCCTATTTCTTATCGATACGAGTATACGTCTAAAACTGTCGTTGGTTATTTTAAATTAGATCATTGTTTCTATAGTGACTTCAACACATCCCTTTTGAAACAAGTGATTGAAATGATTGATGAGTTTATTGGAGAAAGTATTACTTTTTCAGTAGAGAAAGAAGGATTATGGTTTTATTTTAAAGCGTGTTGTAGTGAAATCAAACTTAAGAGAAAGCTCAATCGCTTAGTCGAACGATGGTATGAAAAGCTTGGGCAGTCTTATTTTGTTACTTTTTGTTTACCCCAATCAACGACAGATTCATTTGAAGAAACTATTGAACGCGTTAAATCTAGTTTTTATGGAATGATTTTAAAATCAAGGTCTAAACTCTCATATGAAGTTAACTTTTGTCAGGAAAAATTCACACGGTATAATTTTTCAGTTAAAATTCATCAATTATTAGAGAAGGCTAATCACATAGGTGAATTTACGTTAAATTATAGTCCTCTATATTATCGAGATGGACATCAGTTATTTGGTATTGAGTGCCACAATATTTTAGATGATTATAGTATTTTAAATCAATTACCTGTCGAAGAGCGTGAAGAGGCATCACCTTTTTTAAATATTGAAAAAGAGATTTATTTATTTAAATTAGGTTGTGATTATTTAAAGGATTACGATGAAAAAAATTCAGTTAAATTATCACTATTTATTAAGTTTTCCCGTCAAACACTCTTAAATAAATGTTTGTGTTCTCGTATTTTAACTCATTTAAAAGAAGATGGCATTGATCCAAATCAAGTGATTATTAGTGTGAATGAGGATATCTTATTTGAACAAAATGTTTTAATTCAAAAGGCAATTAAACGATTACGTGAATTTGGCGTTAATATTGCATTAGATGAATATGGTGCTGGTGCTTTAACAGGGTCTATTCGTAATTTAAGTATTGATTATTTAAGAATTAGTTCATGTTTTATTCAATATCTTAAGTCTTCGAAAAATTGTTTAAGTATGATGAATTCGTTAATTAATGTTTGTATGAGTAAAGATGTAAAGATTTGTTGTTCAGAAATTGAAAATGAATCTAGTCTTCATTTGATTAGGGATTTTGGAATTGATGTTGTGAGTGGAAGCTATTATCAAAGAAAATTAGTTGTTTAATTAAATGAAATGCGTCATAATAGAGATTATAAAACGAGTAGGCGATAATTCAATACGCACGAAATGTTAATCTTTAGTATGAAGAGGTGACACGAGATGAAGCAGGATATGAATATGGACTTAGGAATTGAGTCATTTTTAGAACCAGACTCTGATTTTATTGAAGAACTATGTGAACATTTAGAAGGGGAAGGCATTCATTTAACGAGTGAATTATTAGTTCAAATTCTTTCAAAATATGAGGATCATAAGTTTAGTTTTTTCAAAGAATTAATTGAACAATTAGTTGGGGCTGATAATATGGCCTTACCAACTGATGGGGGACCAGCTGTCATTCAAGTGGTTATGGATGGGAAACGTGATCGAAAACAAAAAGATAAAGATAAGGATCACTTAGTTGATGTAGATTCTACATTGTTATCATAATTTTAACTAGATAAGAAGCAGTGATTTTTTGTACTGTTAACATTTGACCGTTTTTATTACTAGCCTGTTTTCAAGGTCGATTAAGACGTTTATTTAAAGTTTTTATCCATTTCTATCTAAATTAAGCGACTCTTGGGAGTCGCTTTTAAAATGAGTAAAAGTAGTAAAAACGACAAAAAAATATTTTTTTTGTCGTTTTTTTAGTTATAATTTATTCAGTCATATGGGAATGAAATCATAGGATGAAACGTCTAATATATGAAAGAGGTGAAATGAGTGAGTTTAAGCACCCATGAACCAGTGGAACGACTTATTGAAACATACGGGCAAGAAGTTTATAAAATTGCATATTTCTATATGAAAAATACGCAATTAGCAGAAGATGTTTTTCAAGAAGTCTTTTATAAGGTCATGAAAAATTATGATAAATTTCAACATCAAAGCAGTGAAAAAACATGGCTCATTCGAATTACAATCAATACGTGTAAAGATATGTTGAGAACGAGTTGGATTAAGCGAGTCACCACCTTTGGAGTTTATCAAGATTCGAAGAATGATTACGAAAAACCTTTTGATATAGCGCAACAAGAGACGAATCGAGAGTTATATGAATTAATTCAAAAACTACCATCAAAATATAAAGAAGTTATTTTATTGTTTTATTATAAAGAGTTATCATATGAAGAGATTTCTGAAATATTAAAAATTCCTGAAGGAACAGTACGTAGTCGTTTATCTCGAGCACGTCAAAAATTAAAAAAAATGATGAATGAAAGTGAGGTGTGAGGTATGGATGATCAGAAGATTAAATCAGCGATGAAGTTACAACTCGATTCACTTGAAATGGATAAACAACTAAAAGAAAAGACGTTGCGTTATATTATGAATGAGAAACCAATGCTAACGTCTCGATTAAGCTGGAGATGGATGAATAGTGGATTAGGATTCGTTGCTGTTTGTTTGATGGCATTTATTTTAATTCCAAAAGTGGAATCAACCAATCATTCATTAAACCTTATTTCTACCTTAAATGATGACTTGAGTGTCAATACTCGTCAGGTAGAAACTCCACTTGACACACTAAAAATGGTTATGGATCAACTAAATCTAACTTATAGGATTGGAACCCCTCATATTGAAACATCTTATACCGTAACACCAATCATCGTGGATGATGTTAAAGGTTACTATGTTGAATTATCCACAACTGTGGATAACTTTGATGTGTGTTCTCAAACTTCATTGCAAGTCATTCGATTAGGTGAAAAAAGTTTATTCTTGTATGCTGATATGCAGGATGAACTGGTTGAATCATTAATAGCAAATTACACCATTCTTTGTAGATAGGGTTATCCACAAATCCACAAGAGCAAAAAAACCACTCAACTAGTTGAGTGGTTTTACTTTATATTCAGCTAAGCGATGTGCATCATGCTCAGAACATTCAACGGTAATTAACGTTCCATTTTCTAAATACTCTGTGTCAAAAACATTCGCATGTTCATTTAGGTAAGAAACGAGATTTCCGCGATCGTAAGGAATTAAAAAGCTAGCTTTTACATAGTGTTGGAAAATGTGTGATTTAATACAATCGATTAAGGTATCAATATTCGTTAAGTTTTTAGCTGAAATACGAACGGCCTCTTTTGTACTAGGTGTGAATTCATCTTCGACAAGATCAGCCTTATTGTAGACATATACCATTGGAGTTTCTTTAACTCCTAATTCATCAAGCACTTTATTCGTGATTTCAATCTGAGTTTGGAACTCTGGATGTGATAAGTCTACCACGTGAAGTAATAAGTCAGCTTCTGTTACCTCTTCTAGTGTTGAACGGAATGCTTTGACTAACTGGTGAGGCAGTTTACTAACGAATCCAACCGTATCTGTTAATAAAAATTGTTTATTATCTGGTAGTTGAATGTGTCGAGTTGATGTTTCAAGTGTCGCGAACAGCATGTTTTTCTCGAAAACAGATTTTTCTGATTGAGCATTTGAAACAGTCAGTAAAGCATTCATTGTTGTTGACTTACCGGCATTCGTATAACCAACTAAAGCAACGACTGGCGTTGAGTTGCGTTTACGAAGTTTACGTTGATTTTGACGGGCAAGAACGAGAGAGTCTAATTCTTTGTTTAGTTTATGAACTTGTTCTTCAATACGACGACGATCAAGTTCTAATTTCTTTTCCCCTGGCCCTTTTGATCCGATTCCACCGGCTTGTCTCGATAAGGAAGCATTAAGTCCAATTAAACGAGGCATCATATATTTAAGCTGAGCCACTTCAACTTGAAGTTGTGCTTCACGCGTTTTAGCACGGCTTGCGAAGATATCTAAAATTAAAATTGTACGGTCAATGACTTTACATTGTAGTCCATGCTCAAGGTTACGAATTTGCGATGGGGATAATTCATCATTAAAGATGACAAGATTAGCATCATTTTGTTCAACAAGTAAAGCAACCTCGTCAACTTTTCCTGTTCCAATATAGCAAGCTGGGTTCACACGTTCAAGTTTTTGCGTTAGAACGCCAACGACTTGAACGGAGCATGCTTCAGCTAGATTTTTTAATTCTTCCACGCTATAGTCGAAATTTTTATCATTATTTAAATCGACTCCAACTAAGATGGCGCGTTGAATGATTTCTTCCATTTCATCACCTCAGGTCATATTTTCAAAAACTACTATAAGTTTACTAGAAAAAAGGTAAAATAGAAATATTATCGTAAATTTAAGTGAGTTTACTAGTCCTCATATAGTTTGATATCGCTCTATTATATTGTATGCGTTTGGATGAAAAAGATTTATCTCTTGCTAGGATATCTGATTGAGTTATGTGATAATTAAAGATAGAAATTAATATAGTTTATAAGGAGGGCATTTTATGGCGAAAGCAAGAACAAAAACATCATTTTTCTGTCAGCAATGTGGGACAGAAAGTTTAAAATGGGTCGGAAGATGTCCAGGTTGTGGCGAATGGAATACGATGGTGGAGGAATTAAAGCCCACAAAGGCAGAACAGCGCCGTGGCTTTGTAGCAAGTGAAAGTATGGCAAAACCTCAACGTCTACAAGAGATAGAAACAAAAGAGGAAGCACGTATTCAGACATCAATGAGTGAGCTTAACCGTGTTCTTGGTGGTGGAATTGTTCGTGGATCACTTGTTCTGTGTGGGGGTGAGCCTGGGATTGGGAAATCAACACTACTTTTACAAACGGCACAAGATTTAGCGCATAAAAATGTTCAAGTATTATATGTTTCAGGAGAAGAATCTGCTCGTCAAATTAAACTTCGTGCTGAGCGTTTAGGAGTAAGTAGCGAGCACTTATATATTTACGCAGAAACAGATTTAACTTTAATTGAACGTCAAATTCAACAGTTAAAACCAGAGTTTGTCATTATCGACTCGATTCAGACGATTCATATGCCAGAGGTAACATCGGCACCTGGGAGTGTCTCGCAAGTTCGTGAATGTACGGCCCAATTGATGAAAATTGCTAAAATTGGTGGAATTTCAGTCTTTATTGTCGGACATGTGACGAAAGATGGAAATATCGCTGGGCCACGTTTACTCGAGCATATGGTGGATACTGTCTTATATTTTGAAGGAGATCGTCATCATACGTATCGTATTTTACGAGCGGTTAAAAACCGATTCGGTTCAACGAATGAGATTGGAATCTTTGATATGAAAGAAGAGGGGCTTGATGAAGTGACGAATGCCTCAGAGGTCTTCTTAGAAGATCGCACGAAAGGATTACCAGGAACGGCGATTATGGCCTCAATTGAAGGAACACGTCCAATCTTAGTTGAGATTCAATCATTATTAACGCCGACTTCATTTGGTAATCCAAAACGAATGGCATCTGGAGTGGATCATAATCGTGTATCTTTGATTTTAGCTGTGCTTGAAAAACGTATGGGATTCTTCTTACAAAATCAAGATACATATGTAAAAGTAACTGGTGGTGTAAAGTTAGATGAACCGGCTGTCGATTTAGCGATTGTGGCAAGTATTGTTTCAAGTTATAAAGATAAGATGACGCCAAGTGGCGATGTATATATGGGAGAGGTTGGATTAACGGGTGAAATTCGACGTGTGTCTCGTATTGAAGAGCGTGTGAAAGAAGCGAAAAAACTTGGGTTTACGCGCGCAATTATTCCAAAGAAAAATATAGGTGGATGGACAGCTCCAAAAGGAATGGAGATTGTTGGGGTTGATACCATTTCGGATGCACTTAAAGCAATGTTTAAAGATGATTTGAAGTTCTAGTCGTAGCCAGCTTATTGAAGGGGGCGACGGATTTGGGAGTATGGAATTTTTTAAAGCGTGTCTTTTGGTTGATGATAACAGCAATTATGGTACTTATTCTTGTTAGTTTAATTCCATTATCATTTAAGGAAAGAATAGAAAGTGACGAAAGCGATGAGGTAATCCCATCGCTTTCGTCGTCATTAATCAATGATGAGTCATCTCAGACGTATTTTAATATTTCAATTAAAATGAATGTTTCACAAATTAGTGAGAGTTTATCACAATTAAATGTATTAGTTCAACAGGGATCGGGGACGGTGATGTCATCTAGTTTAGTAGCAATAGATCAAATGTTGGAAAGCTACATGGGTTCATGTATCTTAGAAATTGAGTCAACAGAGGTGGAAGAATTTTTACAGCAGGTTGAGCTCATAGGGCAAATTACTCAGATGGAGACATATACTAATAGTGAAGTCTTAGTAACGGAAGATATAGACAGTTGGTTGTCAAATTTAAGTATGCAGCAATCAAAATATCAGACACTCCTTTTGGAGGCAGAGACCGTTAGCGACATTATCAAACTGGAAGAAGAATTAGCACGAGTTCAAGTAGAGATGGATAAATGGTCTGCCTTGAAAGCTCAAGATGAAGTTGCGAGAAATAAGGTGACGATAGTCTTTGAACTGAAAGAGGGAGAAATCTATGATGATTCAAGATGGGGAGTTATGATTCAAAATGAGCTTTCGGTTCAATTAAATCGAATTATTCAAGTGACACGATGGCTAGTAGTTAAATTACTTGGGCTAGTTCCGTATGGCGTCATTTTATTCGTGTTGATCCTTATCATGCGATGTTTATTTAAGGGGCGTAAACGAAAACCATGAAAGAGGTGGTAAAGAGTGAAGAAATGGTTGGTTAGTGGGTGTGTACTACTCATCATCTTATTTGGATGTTTACAAATCTGGCAAGGTAAACATTCTATGACGATAGAGGGATTGGTTCTTCAAGTTGACCCAAATTCGGTATTATTATCTCAAAAAAAGGAGATTAGCTCAGAAGACTTAGTAAAGACGTATGAGGAATGGATGGATGGGGACTATGATGTCATTTTTGTTTCAAATGTCGAAGGTGTTGAAGTTGGAATGATATTACGTGTGATTATTGAAGAGACGATGACAACAAGTTATCCAGCCCAGACCCAAGCTAAATCATATGAGATTTTAAATCAGCTTCAAATTCCGACAGATGAATCTGATGAGATGATCATGGCTCCAGAAAATCCGTATAATCAAGAGTTACTTGATATTTTTCCTAAAATGGTCGATATGTATCAATTATTTAATGGATATGCGGAATATGGCCACTTTCAAACACTGAAAACAGCTCAAGAATGTGGTTCTGTCTTTCAGATCATATTTGATGGGATGATGACGGATGGGTATGGAGAAAGCGAATCTCGAGTATTCCAATTAACTTATGAAATTACCAATCAAGCCGTTATTGAACATATTTATAATGAAGATCCGTATAATCAGCTAAAAGATGAAAGACTATTAAATTCGATTATACCTAATAAAGTTTTATTAAAATTACCGCTTGAAGTCGGAAATAGTTGGACAGAAAAATTCAGTTATCAGGAGAAAGAGTATACAGCAATGACAGAGATTGTTCGGATTGACACGAATGAAGATGGAAAATTAACGTATGAAACATTGACAACCGTAGCAGGTATAGAGGGAGATTATAATGGATGTTATAAAGAAACTCGAGTATTTACTACCGGTAGCGGGATGACCTCGTTTAGTAGTTTCTTTGCATTTGAATCAACAGGCACGGATGATGAAGATTTCGAGCAGGCAGAAGATTTATATCTTTTTGGTTATTCATTATCGGCTGAAAATATTATTATTGAAGAATAAAAAAACGACCAAGTGACCTTGGTCGTTTTTGATTAAGCAATCGTCTGTTCAAAAGCTGGTTCGTTGTTAATGACACTAGATTTTTTAGAAAAGACTATTTTAAGTAGGACGGGAGTAATAACTGTTGTCACAACAACCATAATTACGATTGGTCCAAAGAAGACAGTTCCCATTAATCCAAAGGCTGAACCTTTACTAGCCACGATGAGGGCAACTTCTCCCCTTGAAACCATTCCTGTTCCAATTTGAATGGCTTCTTTAGTAGTATAGCGACACAGCTTAGCACCAAGTCCACAACCTAATATTTTTGTTAAGATAGCCATGATAACTAAAGCAACTGAGAAGGCGACTAAAGCCGGTGTCATTTCTGGAATAACAACTTTAATTCCGATACTTGCGAAGAAGATAGGTGATAATAACATATAAGCCGTCGTTTCAAAACGATTCATGATGTAATGTTTACGAGGTGTGTTTGATAAAACTAACCCTGCCATGAATGCTCCAGTAATATCAGCTACTCCGAAGAAATGTTCAGCACAGAATGATAATAATAAACAGAAGACGAATGATAAAACAACGAATCGTCTGAGATCCATATTATATCGGTTCATGCTGTGTTCCATTGCTCTAGAGAATAAGAATCCGGCAAATCCACCCACAATAAAGAATAATACGATTTTAATCAATACAAGTCCGATACTCACATCTGTACTTGTTGAACTTGTTACGACAGTTAAGGCGATGACTCCTAAAATATCATCGATGATGGCGGCACCTAAAATTGCATTACCAGCACGAGTATTTAATTTTCCGAGTTCTTTTAATGTTTCAACCGTAATACTCACCGATGTCGCAGTAAGAATAATTCCGATAAAGATATTTTGTAATAGCGGTGCAGCAGTTGCATCTGAGATTCCGCCTTTATTAAATATTGAAGCAAGAGCGAATCCACCAGCTAGGGGAATAATCATCCCTAGGATAGCAATCACAATCGAAGCTTTTCCTGTCTTTTTCAATTCTTTAATATCTGTTTCGAGCCCTGCCGTAAACATTAAAACAATCACGCCTAGTTCAGCAACTTGGAGAATAAAGTCTGTTTCATGTAAAATGTTTAAACAAGCCGGGCCGAGTAATAATCCTGCCAACAAGGCACCTACAACCTGTGGTAATTGAATTTTTTTAGTTAGTAATCCGAGTAGCTTTGTACTCATTAAAATTAAAGCAATGTCAAATAGAAATTCGTAAGACAACATTGTTTCTACTCCCTCCTAGTTTTTTCACATTGACAAATTATACTCTTATATACAATAATTTACAATTAAAAAGACAAATTAAAAGCGGTTTTATTTTGAAAATTTTACCGTTATTCAATATAATTAATTTTTGCTTTAATGATTATAATTTTTATGAAAAAATAAAAAATAGGCGAACCATTAATTTTCAGAGTTTAAAAATGATTTGACTTTCTAATTGTTGTCTGTTAAATTATTCAATATTAAATTTTTTGGGGGAAGGTGGTCTAGTGAAACAAAAATTTATTTCAAAGACAATTATGTTTATTTTAAATTTGGTCTTTGTCATGTTTTTTCAAAATATTTTTGGAGTGACTAATAAGATGGTTGGAATTGTTGTTTTAATCATTGGATTAGCTATTACTGAAAAAGACTTAACACAAAACTTAGGCGTGTTAACTATTGAATTATTGATCATTAATTTATTGATGGGAATTTTAAGTTATTTAACCTTATTAAATCCTATTCTAGGATTAGTAATTAATTTCTTCTTTATTTTTTATGTGACTTACGGTACCGTAGCAGGAAATAAAAAGCCGTATCATTTTTCTTTTATTTTAGGTTATTTATTTTTAACCCTGAATTCTCCTCCAACATTAAGTGAATTACCTGGACGTCTAGTTGCATTAACTGGCGGGACGTTTATGATTGTTGGATTACAATGGGTATTTAATCGAAATACTTACACTAACATTTTAAATACACAATTAGATAGGGTACTAACCTGTTTGCATCAGCGAATGGAACGAATCGTTGCAGGAGATAATCGTAGCTATCCAGAAGAGGCGATGTCGCTTCAAGATGGAGTCAGTCAATTTATGAAAGTAACATACGATAGACGAAGTTTTAAAGGGCCGTTAACGCCAGAAAGTATGTATCGCATAACTGAAATAATTGCATTTGAAAAAATGTATTATTTATTAGACGATGTAGCCCAAGATTATAAAGCAGGGCATATTGATAAAACAGTGCTTAATGAACTTTATACCTTTATTAAAGACCTACAAGAAGGAGATTTATCAGATGCCAACAAATTAATTAGTAAGTGGGAAAAGGACGCAATGCCCGTTTCAATCATTAATTTTAAAAAAGCAGTTCAAGTGTTACAGGGTGCCAAAAAGCAAGAATATCCTCTTTATAAGCAGGGATTATTAAAACAATTTGTCAAGGGAATTGATAAAGAGTCATATGCTTATAAATTTTCACTTCGATTAGCTATTTTAGTTGGACTTTCGTTATTTATTGTTCAATTATTTAATCTGACTTATGGACGTTGGTTTTGTTTTACTATTCTTGCCCTTGTTCAGCCAGGATTCGAGGAGAGTCGTCAGAAAACAATTTATCGATTCCTTGGGACCTTTGTTGGTGTTATTTTATTTATTATTTTAATTAGCGTATTTAAAAATGATTCCCAGCTAGCAATGATTGTTTTGGGTGCTTCTTATATTGGGACGTATATGAATCGTTATGATTTGAAGATGATTTTTATAACCGTTCAAGCTTTAGGGGCTGCTATTATTGGAACAACAGGATCTATTGTGATTGGAAATCGTGTTTTTTATCTTATCATTGGGGCTTTTGTGGCATATATCGGAAATAAATTCTTGTTTACTATTCGTGAACAGGAAGTTAGTCAACATTATTTGGACTTATATGAAAAAGATAAAAAGCATTTATTACTTGATCCAAAAGATTATCCTCATTCAATGATTGTTGAAGCTTATCATTTTCTACAAGTGGGACAAATAGAAAAAGAAAAATACCAAGAATGGTTAACGATTAGTTTTGATGCATTAGCTAAAGCTATTTAAAAAAAATCACCTCTTAATTTATTAGAGGTGATTTTTTTGTATGAAAGATAGGGAAGAAGTAAAAGTTATATAGAAACTGATCATTTTTTCACCTTTTTAGCATAAATTTTAATTGTCTGAATTTTTTAAAAGAGGTTCTATATGCCGTAACAGATATCTTTGATTCGTTAAAAACTAGATAAATAGTGTTCTACTAGTTTGTTAAAAAGATATTCTCTATGGCTACATCTGATAGATTAAAGTTTTGCTAAATGTTTTAGGAAGCGAAAATTAATTAGGCTTCTATAAAATGAGGAAATTTTAAGTAGTTGCGAAGGTCAGCCATTTGTAAGACAGTTTAGTGTTTTTGATGGATAAGATGACTGCGGTAAGATAGTGAAAATTGTTTCAGAAATCATCGAAAGTTCAGCAATAATTAACATTTTTTGATATAATGAGAGAGGAAATTTATCATTTAGGAGGGTTTCAACATGAGACGTGAATTAGCAATTGAGTTTTCTCGTGCCACTGAGGCAGCTGCTTTAGCAGGGTATAAATGGTTAGGACGCGGAGATAAGAACGCAGCAGATGGAGCTGCCGTACTTGCGATGCGTCACGTATTAAATGAGATTAATATTCGCGGTGAGATTGTCATTGGTGAAGGTGAAATCGATGAAGCGCCAATGTTATATATCGGAGAGCGTGTTGGAACTGGATTTGGTGATGATGTCGATATCGCAGTAGACCCAATTGAAGGAACACGTATGACAGCAATGGGACAAGCAAATGCGATGACAACGTTAGCCGTTGGAGAGAAAGGGTCATTCTTAAAAGCACCAGATATGTACATGGAAAAACTCATTGTTGGTCCAAAAGCAAAAGGTGTTATTGATTTAAATTTATCATTAGAAGAAAATATTCGTCGTGTAGCAGAGGCAGTAAACAAGCCATTATCAGCTTTGACAGTGATGACACTTGCTAAACCACGTCATGATGAGCAAATTAAACAAATGCAAGCTTTAGGTGTACGTGTGTTTGCGATTCCAGATGGAGATGTTGCTGCTTCAATCTTAACTTGTATGCCATTTAGTGAAGTTGATATGGTTTATGGAATTGGTGGAGCACCAGAAGGTGTTGTTTCAGCTGCTGTTATTCGTGCTTTAGATGGAGATATGCAAGGACGTTTAGTTTTACGTAAAGATGTTAAAGGTGAAACAGAAGAAAATATTCGTATGAGTAAAGATGAAGCACGTCGTTGCGATGAAATGGGTGTTAAACCAGGTCAAATTTTAAAATTAGAAGATATGGCAAAGAGCGATAACGTGATGTTCTCAGCAACAGGAATCACAAAAGGTGATTTATTAGAAGGAATTATTTGTGAAGATGGAATGGCAACAACAGAAACATTATTAATTCGTGGGAAATCTCGTACTGTTCGTCGTATTCAATCAGTTCACTATTTAGATCGTAAAGATGATCAAATTAAAGAGATTATTTTATAATTTTTAAAATGAAAGAGCTCCCACTGAAATGGGGGCTTATTTATTATCAGAGGTGTAAAGATGTATAGTGCAATAGTCTTAGCAGCGGGAATTGGAAGTCGTATGGGACTTGGATATAATAAAATGTTACATCAAATCAAAGGACAACCAGTTGTTGTTCATACGATAAAAAAGTTTTTAAATGATGTAACATGTGGACAAGTTGTTTTAGTTGTCAATGAATTAGAAATTGAAACGATGCAACAACTTTTAAGTGATGCCGGGGTAAAGAACCCTCGTATTGAAATCGTATCAGGTGGGTCAGAACGACAATATAGTGTCTATCATGGATTACAGGTTGTTCGTGAAGAAGTGGTGTTAGTTCATGATGGAGCACGTCCATTTGTGACACAACAAATGATTTCAGAATGCTTTGAATTAGCGAAAAAGGGTCATCCTTCAATTGTTGCTGTTCCAGTAAAAGATACGATGAAGCGTGTCGTAAATGGAGTAGTTGTTGAAACGCCAAATCGTGATGAGATGTACAGTGTTCAAACGCCTCAAGCCGCACCGACTGAGTTACTAAAAAAGGCTCATGAAGCTGCAAAAAAAACACATTTCTTAGGAACAGATGAAGCGAGTTTAATCGAAAAGTATACGGATATACCAGTTTGTGTCGTTAAAGGTGCTTATACAAATATTAAGTTAACGACACCAGAAGATTTATTAATGGCTGAACAATTATTAGTAGCTGAATAGATACAGCTACTTTTTTTAACACACTACTAGACAATATACAGTAGTGTTTGTTATACTACTAGTGTATAATGCATAATAGTTAATTTATAATTAGAGGATAAATTATAAAATACATAACTATTTAATACATAAAAAAGGTAAATTTTATAAAAATAATAATAATTCAATTTATAAGGAGGACTGTTATGAGAAAGACAGCGTTATATTCAATGTTATTAACTGGATTTGTTTTATTTGGATGCTCAGCAAACAACCAACCGGTTAATCCAACAACAAATTCAAATCCTAATACGAATATTAATACAACGAATCAAGCAAAAATTGATGAACAACAAGCAAAAGAAATCGCATTAAAAGAAGCCGGTGGCGGTCAAGTCACTGAATTTTCATATGATATGGATGATTATACGCCTAATTATGATATTACGGTTCTTAATGGAACGACTGAATATGAATATGAAATTAGCGCTGTTGACGGAAGTATCTTAAAAAGAAGTTTAGAAAATCATCCAACAGGAACGAACACGGTGACAATTGATGAAGCAAAGGTTAAAGAAATTGTAAATAATCAAGTAAAAGGAACAATTGTTAGTATCAAACTAGATCACGATGATGCTCGCTTAGTTTATGATGTGACAGTAGTTGATGAGACATATAAGTATGACTTTGAAATTAGTGCTGTTGATGGTAGTATTGTAAGTCAAGATAAAGAGTTAATTAACCAAGTTTCTAATTCAACGAATACGCAAGGAGTAACAATTGATGAAGCGAAAGCGAGAGAAATTGCTTTAAGTCAAGTCCCAAATGGAACTATTATTGAAATTTCATTTGACTATGAAATGGGTGTTTTAGTGTATGATGTGACGGTTGTTGAAGGAACAACAGAATATGATTTTGAAATCAGTGGTGTTGATGGAAGTATTATTTCAAGAAGTATGGATTCAACATTAGACTAATAAATATATAAAATAATGATATAAAAATGAAAAAATATTTGTAACTATTCAGCCTAGTAGAAAAGAGTATCACAAAAAGGAGTGCTCATTTAGTGAAGTACTCCTTGTGAATGTTATGAAAATTGAATCGTATTTCCCATTAAAATGGTTTCAATACTTTCGATAATATTTAATCCTTGCTTTTGACAAGTAGAGATGAAACCTCTGATTCGGGCGAAACAATGAGCACCTTTTTCTGTTCGGAAACATCCGGATATTTTTTGTTTAGTTTTAGTCATTCGGACATCACGCTCAGCTAAATTATTATCAAACGGAACTTCAACTTGATACAGAAATTCTAATACTTCTTCTTGTCGTTTCGATAAACGATTGAGTAATCGAACGGAATCCGTATTCTTTTCATGCAGTTTTAAAGGATTCTCACGGTAACCCTCTTCGATGATTTGTTGGTATCGTTTCTCAAACTCCTGTATTTTAGATAAGGGTAAAGGATATTCCGTCTCTTCTGAATAAGTTTTAGCTTCAAGTAATAATTTCGTCATGTTTTTTGCCCACTGTTGGTTCTCAAAATCGATGATTCCTTTAAACTCTCTTAAATGATGAACGTTACATAAAGCATGCGTACAATCATCATATTTAAAATACGGGGTCCAATGGTCATGGATGACGGTTCCTTTGAAAGAGGGAAGAATGCCATTGGCTTCAATTGCTTGAGAGCCACGCTTTTCATGAACAAAGTAATGCGTGAATTTTTGATTTGAAGTCACGTGAAGCCAGTGTCTCTTTCCATTGACATAACAGCCTGTTTCATCTAAATGAAGATGATTTGATGCCAAAAGATTTTCTTTGATTGAAGCTTCAGTCGTTTCTAATAACTCATCACATCGTTTCGTCATATTCACCAGTGTTCCTTGGCTGATGGTCGCTTTGAAAATATCTTGAGTCAATTGTTTCAGACGGTTGAAAGGAATCAATTGATAGTGACTGAAATAAGTTAATACACTTGTTAAATGTGGCCCATATTGTGTCGGTTGTGTGACATGTTTCGGAAATA
Organism: Turicibacter bilis; assembly: GCF_024499055.1. Classification (NCBI taxonomy): domain Bacteria; kingdom Bacillati; phylum Bacillota; class Erysipelotrichia; order Erysipelotrichales; family Turicibacteraceae; genus Turicibacter; species Turicibacter bilis. The sequence continues at coordinate 1,957,515 of NZ_CP071249.1, forward strand.
GTCCTTCATTTTTAAAGTGACAGTTAGGACATACTTTAATTTGAGATTGATGCTCAGTGACTTGAAGCCTTAATCTCGGTAAATCAAAAACTTGACGTCGAATCGTTTTTTGAGGTTCAACGTTTTCTAAACAACACCCACACCCTCGGCAAATTTTCGGATGATGTGTGACGACATGATCCGGATCTTTTATCATTTTTAAGGTTGAACCTTGATGTCCGACTTGACCACCCGGTTTTTTATTTGAAGGTTGACGCAAACTTTTTGTCTTTTTAAAACCATCGGTTGAGGGAGGCAAACTACTGTTTTGACTTGTTTTATTTGATTGTTTTTCAAGTTTTTTAAGGCGAGCATCTAAATCTGAAATGATTTTATTTTGTTTCTCAATCGTTTGAGATAAATCAGAGATTTGAGTGGAAAGTCCTTGAACTAAAGTAATGACGGATTGAATTCCTTCATGATAAACTTTGATGATTTCAGATTCTGACATAAGATGACACCTTCTTCTAAAGTTGGAATAGTAAGGATATTATAACGTAAATCTTATAAATAGGTAAGTTATTCACGAGAGCTACATATCATTAACAAAACCACCAATAAACGGAATTCGTTTACTTGGTGGCTGAATAGTTACAAATATTTTAAATTTAATGGACTTGTGTTATCATATCACAAGTCTTTTTGATAGATAACTTATTCAAAGGGAGGTTAGAATAGCAGCTTATTGTTGTTAGGAGATGGATTATGAATGCACAGTATAAGAAGGGTGTTTTAGAGCTATGTGTTTTAAAATTAATTCAACAAGATGATTTATATGGTTATGAAACAGTTCAGAAAGTTTCATTTTATATAGAGGTCACAGAAAGTACGATATATCCATTGTTAAGAAGATTAACGAAAGAAGGATATTTAAGTACGTATAATAGAGAATCGAATGAAGGCCCTCCACGTAAATATTATTCAATGACAGTTGAAGGGGAAGTTTATTTGGCAACATTAATAAGAGAATGGGATCAGATGGTAGATTCTGTTCAACGTTTATTGAAAGGAGTGTGATTAATTAATGAATGTTCTTAATCAATGGTTAGAAGAGTTATATCAAGAGTTACAGGGAATTTCAGAAGATGATCGTAAAGATATTTTAGAATCTTACGAGGAACAAATTAATGAAATGATTGACTTAAAGATCAATGAACGTGAAATCTTATCTAAACTAGGGTCACCTAAAAAAGTTGCACAGGAGATTAAACAATCATTTACTGATACAGAGACTGTATCCGCACAAAACAAGCAGATTGTTTTTAATATAAGAGAGAAAACAAACGATGATGTAATTAAAAAGGCAATTTTTATTGTTGTTTGCATTATCTCATTGTTTGTCTCACTATTCTTTTTAATTACTGCTCTTCGCTTAATTATTGGAGGTTTTTTACTATTCCAGTTATCGGCAGGACTTATGATTGCGATATTAGGATTAGGTTTATTGTTTTTAAATATTGGAATTGCCTCAATCTATATTGGTTACTTGGGATATAAGCGAATTAGTGAAAAATTAGATTAAGAAAGTTGGTGACTTACATGCGAAAGAAGGGTTTAGAACGTTATTTAATTATTTCTAGTATTGCATCTATTGTGATTATTGTAGTTAGCTTTGTATCAGCCACTTTTTATAATCCAACAATTAAACAAAGTCTTCAATATGGGGCTGTTTCTGAGTTAATTGAACAATATTCACTAGGTTTAATTGATTTAGAGGATTTATTTGATTAACAGGAAGGAGAGATAAGGATGATTCGAATTGGACATTCAACGGATATTCATCAACTAGTCGAAGGACGAAAGCTAATTTTAGGTGGAGTTGAAATTGAGCATACGAAAGGACTTCTAGGTCATAGTGATGCAGATGCGCTTTGTCATGCGGTAACAGAAGCCATTATTGGTGCTTTAGCGAGAGGTGATATCGGTGCGCATTTTCCAGATACTGACCCACAATATAAAGGAGCTGATTCACGTGTCTTACTTCGCGGGGCGAAAGCGATGATGGATGAAGCTGGATATGTTCTTGGGAACTTAGATGCAACGATTTATGCAGAGCGCCCTAAAATGCGACCACACATTGATGCGATGCGTGCAAATTTGGCAATAGATTTAGACGCTAATTTGGATCAAGTCAATGTTAAAGCAACTCGTGGTGAGAAATTAGGCTTCGTTGGGCGTGAAGAGGGAATTGCAGCTGAATGCGTGGTCTTATTATTTAAAAAAGGTGCCAATTAATCAAGGTTTAACATGATTTTAACAAGAACTTCATTTTTTAATGTTTAGTGCCTGTTATACTAAAGAGGTGAAACTCCTTATAAGAGATTGAAAGCTAAAGGTTGACTTTAGCTTTTTTTCTGTGAAAATATTTAATATTTTGTTTCAATCGTATATAATATGAAAAGAATAAAAGTAGTATTTTAATTAGGAGGCAAGATTATGACAGTTCGTGTTCGTTATGCACCAAGTCCAACAGGATTTTTACATATCGGAAATGCTAGAACGGCATTATACAATTATTTATTTGCTAAACACCACGGTGGAGATTTTATCTTACGTATTGAGGATACTGACATTGAACGTAACGTAGAAGGTGGAGAAGAATCTCAAATGAACTACTTACGTTGGTTAGGTATTGAATGGGATGAATCATTTGATGTTGGTGGGGAGTATGGACCATATCGCCAATTAGAGCGTTTAGATATTTACCGTAAATATGTAGATGAGTTAATCGAAAAAGGATTAGCTTATAAATGCTATTGTACAAGTGAGGAGCTTGAGGCAGAACGCGAAGCAATGTCAACTCATGGCCATGATAATATTCATTACTCTCGTCGTTGTTTAAATGCAACAGGTGAAGAATTAGCTGAGTTAGAGGCACGTGGAGAATATGTTGTTCGTATTAAAGTTCCTGAAAATGAAGTTTATACGTTCAATGATATCGTTCGTGGTGAAATCTCATTCAACTCAGAAGACTTCGGTGACTGGGTCATTATGAAAAGTAATGGAATCCCAACTTACAACTTTGCCGTTGTTGTGGATGACTATTTAATGAAAATCACTCACGTGTTCCGTGGAGAAGAACATATTACAAATACACCCAAACAAATGATGGTTTATCGTGCTTTTGGATGGGATGTACCAACATTTGCTCACATGACATTAATCGTTAATGAAAATGGTAAGAAATTATCAAAACGTGATAAAGATACTGTTCAATTCATTGAGCAATATGCAAACATGGGATACTTACCAGAAGCATTATTCAACTTCATTGCTTTATTAGGATGGTCTCCAGGAATCGAAGAAGAAATTTTATCTCATGAACAATTAATCGAATTATTCGATGAAAAACGTTTATCTAAATCACCTTCAACATTTGATAAAGCTAAATTAGCTTACATCAATAACCGTTATATCAAAGCTTTAGAAGCGGAAGAGTTATTAGAATTATGTATGCCTCACTTAGTTGAAGCGGGAATTTTAGAAGGACGCACACATCAATGGGCTGTTGAATTAGTTTCTTTATTCCACGATCGTTTATCATACGGTGCTGAAATCGTTGACTTATACGATGAATTCTTCTCAGAAGAATTAACATTAGATGAAGAAGCACAAGCATTTATTGCTCAAGAAGGTGTTGCTGATACATTAAAAGCATTCAAAGAACAATTAGAAGCTTTAGAAGATTTCACTGCTGAAGGAATCCAAGCAGCTGTTAAAGCAGCTGGAAAAGCAAGCGGAGCTAAAGGGAAAATGTTATTCATGCCTTGCCGTATTGCAACAACAGGACAAATGCATGGTCCAGATTTACCAAAAGCTTTAGCCTTATTAGGAAAAGACACAGTTATTTCTCGTATTGAGAAATTTATCTAATATAAGACAAAAAAACCTCAGATTAAGTCTGAGGTTTTTTTGACCTTAAAGAAATTAATAAGAAAATCGAATAGAGAACGGTTAAAGCAAAGTACGTTACCCAAACTAAGGTATAGTTTAAGTGATCAGCAATAAATCCTGAAATCATTGGCCCTAGTGCGCCACCAAATGTGAAAATCATATTAATAAATCCTAGATGCATCGCATAGTGCTCTTTACCAAACAAAGCACTGGTTCCATAAGATGGAAGCATTGAGGGAAGGCATAAGCACAGTCCAAACAAAGCTGCGAAAACAAACAATAAAGGTGCGAATGCACCATAAATTAAACAAATGTAACTCAAAAGACTCATTGATACAAAAATGATAATAGAGTTGCGTAAGTTTAATTTATCGAAAACATACCCGCCAATTAAGTTGCCTAATAAAGCAAAAATGGCTTGTGTTGAACCGACATTTGCATTAAACGTTAAGGGGTGACCGAGGTGAGTTAAATAAGGTTGGATATGCATTTTAGTTCCTGAAATATTGACGCCAAGTAAAAATAAGCCCAAAGCGAATAGAATCAATTGCATGCTCCAGTGAATATCCTTATAGGAGATTTTCTCTTTCTTTTTAGCTTCTATCGTTGTATCAGGGGGCATTTTCATCACAAAAAGGGTAAGTGGGAGACAAACAACTAAAATAATCAAACCTAAGATGGCATAAGTTTCTTGATAAGAAAGATCAGTTAGCATTCTTGAAACAATTTGCATCCAAATGAATGATCCTGTTCCCGCACCTGCCATCGCAATTCCAAGTGCCATCCCTTTTTTATCTTCAAACCAGTGTGTTATAGCAGTCGAAATAGGAATGACTGTTAAACACGATGTTCCGATTCCAACAATAACAGCAATCACATAGAACATCCAAATCTGAGTGGCCAACGAATAACAGAAAAAGCCGCCACCGGCTAGAATCGCACCTAGTGACATGATAGCTTTAAGTGGAACTTTCGAAATTAGTTGACCAATGATAGGAGACATCAAGGCTGTTGTAATGGCACCAATCGTAAACACAAAGGAAAACGATGAAATCGAAAGTCTTAAATGCTTCGTCACAGGATCGATAAATAAAGACGTAATGTTATTGATAATACTGAATGAAACAGCCATGATTAAAAAACAAGCGGCTAAGACTAGATATTTACGAAATTTAAGTCTATTTGACATATATTAACCTCCAAATCTAGTGTCTTCATTAGGATTAGATTCTTGGAGGGAATTTATGTAGAAAACATCTAAAAGTAAGGGATGTCATTGAAAATTCTTTTTTAATTTATCAAAAGTGAATATCTTATTAGAAGGGTGAGTATATATGAGGTAGTTTTAAAAAAATTGAGGGGAGAGAATAAGATGAATTTAATAGGTGGACTGTTTACCTCTATCATTGGATTAGGAGTATTAGGTTTGATTGTTTGGTTTTGGGTGTTAGTCTTTACTGCTTTAGTCAGAGCTAATCAAGCATTAAAACTATATATTGAAAAGAATAAATAAGTTATCCACAGAACCAAAAAAGGAACCGTTTGACGGTTCCTTTTAAATTATTTAACAGCAATTGCTTCAATTTCGATTTTGGCATCACGTGGTAAACGAGCCACTTGCACACAAGCACGAGCAGGTTTATGTTCAGAGAAATATTGCCCATAAACCGTGTTAACCACAGCGAAATCATTCATATCTGCTAAGAAGATTCCGCATTTCACAACATTTTCTAAACCATATCCCGCTTCTGTTAGAATCGCTTGAATATTTTTTAAACATTGATGTGCTTGAGCTTCGATCTCATCAGATACAAATTCCATCGTTTGTGGATCAAGTGGGATTTGACCAGAGATATATAATGTTCCATTTGCTTCAATGGCTTGAGAGTAAGGTCCAATGGCTTGAGGGGCATTTGGTGTTGCAATAACTTTCATTTGATTTCCTCCTTGAGTATGATTGGGATTTTTAAATGCACTTATCATTTTCATTATAACATATCCATATAATGGTTTTAAGAGTTATGATTCGATATATTGTGTGATACAATAAAGATAAATTATAAGTGGAAAATATAGGATGAATGATAAGTGGTTTAATGGAGGGAATTGAAGTGGAAACTGTAACATTTCAAATGATAGTAGAGGCGGCAAGAAACTTTAGAAATATTATTAAAGAGACTGATTTTTGTTACTCTGAATCTTTAAGCGATTTAACAGGAGGAGAAGTTTATTTAAAATTAGAAAATCTTCAACAATCAGGATCATTTAAAATTCGAGGCGCTTATAATAAAATGATTCATTTATCAGATGAAGAAAAAGCTTGTGGAGTTGTTGCGTCAAGTGCGGGTAATCACGCACAAGGTGTTGCGATTAGTGCAACTAAGCTAGGAATTAAATCAACGATTGTCATGCCTAAGAGTGCGCCATTTGCAAAAATTTATGCGACACGTAAATACGGGGGTGAGGTTGTTTTAGAAGGAGAAGTTTACGATGAGGCTTATCAAAAAGCATTAGAAATTAAAGAAGCAACTGGGGCAACGTTTGTTCATCCCTTTAATGATCCTTATGTTATTGCAGGTCAAGGAACGATTGGACTTGAACTTTTAAAGGAGCAACCTGATTTAGATGTTATTTTAGTACCAATTGGTGGGGGAGGGATTGCGTCAGGGATTGCTTTAGCCGTTAAGAGCATTAATCCAAATATTAAAGTCATTGGCGTTCAAACAAAGAATGCCCCTTCAATGTATGAGTCAGTTCGAAGTGGTCATATTGAATCAATTCCTGTAAATAAGACGATTGCAGATGGGATTGCGGTTGGGAGACCCGGTGATTTAACGTTTCCTTTAATTCAACAATACGTTGATGAGATTGTGACTGTATCAGAAACAGAAATTTCGCAAGCCTTTTTATTGTTACTCGAGAATTGTAACCTTGTTTGTGAAGGAGCGGGTGCTGTTTCAGTTGCTGCTATGCTTTCAGGTCAGTTAGATCTTAAAGGTCAGAAAGTGGGTGCTGTTCTTTCTGGAGGAAATATTGATATTAACCTAATTGAAAGTATCATTAATCATGCAATGATTGCGACTGGACGACGAACAGAAATTAAAGTGTCCATTAATCATAAGCCCGGAGAATTAAGTGCCTTTTTAAACACAATCGCCGAAGAATTAGGGAATGTGGTAGTCATTCGTCAAAGTCGTCATCGAGAAGGTGTATCAATGTATGACTTAGAAGTGACAGTTGTTGTTGAAACACTAGATGTTGAGCATAAACAACGCTTAATTCAAAAACTGATTGAAACAGGATATGAGATTGAGTATACTAACTAGCCATTTTAATCGAAATATATTAAAATGAAGATAACATCTAGAAAGATAGGAGTTGGACTCACAATGTTAATTTATAATACGTATACGCGTGAGAAAGAAGAATTTAAACCGATTGAAGAAAATAAGGTAAAAATGTATATTTGTGGACCAACCGTGTATAACTATATTCACATTGGAAATGCACGTCCTGTATTATTTTTCGACTTAGTTCATCGTTATTTTAAATATTTAGGATATGAGGTTGAGTTTGTTTCAAACGTAACAGACGTGGATGATAAAATTATTAACCGTGCCATTGAAGAAGAAGTAACTGAAGCAGAGATTGCTGAAAAATATTTAAATTACTTTTTAGAATGTAATCAGCTATTAAATGCTTTACCATTCACTTCAATGCCAAAAGTAACTGAAAATATGGATGAGATGATTCAGTTCATTCATGAATTAGTTGAGCGTGGATTTGCTTATGCGGTTGATGGAGATGTGTACTTCCGTATTGATAAAGTACGTGAGTATGGTCAATTATCAGGAAAGAAAATTGAAGAGTTAGAAGTTGGAGCTCGTATCGCAGAAGATTCTAAAAAAGAGAACCCATTAGACTTTGTGTTATGGAAAAAAACTGATAAAGGAATCACATGGGATTCGCCTTGGGGTGCGGGACGCCCAGGTTGGCATACGGAATGTGTGGTTATGATCGGAAAAGAATTTGGCGGTAAGATTGATATTCATGGTGGCGGAACAGACCTTCAATTCCCTCATCATGAAAATGAAATTGCTCAATCAATCTGTATGAATGGTCATAGCTTAGCAAATTACTGGATGCATGTGGGACGTTTAGGTTTAAATAACGAAAAAATGAGTAAGTCTTTAGGAAATGTGATTAATGTTAAAGATTTAATTGAAGCAATTGATGCGAATGCCTTCCGTTTATTCATGTTATCGGTTCATTATCGTCAACCAATTAACTACACAGAAGAAAATATTCAGTTAGCAGTGAAAGAGTGGCAAAAAATTAAATCAACGTTTGAACAATTACACTTAAAACTTGATTTAGCCGAAGCATTAGAGGTGGAAGGAGAGGTCGTTCCTGAGATTGAAGATTTAATGCAACAATTTACAGCAGCACTTGAAGATGACTTCAATACATCAAATGCGATTACAAGTTTATACGGTGTGATTAAAGAAATTAATAAAATGACACGTGCAAAAGCAAGTGATGCAGCTTGTAAATATGCCTTAATGACACTTCAAAATATGGCTTATATTTTTGGATTTGATTTAAGTAAGAAACGTTTAACTTTAGAAGAGCGCAAGTTAATGAAAGCTTGGGAAGAAGCACGCAAAGCGAAAGACTTTACGAAAGCAGATGAGCTAAGAGCACAATTACAGGCTTTAAATGTTTTATAAAATGAGATATGATAATAAGGATTCCATTCGAAAGGATGGAGTCTTTTTTATTGAATTTAAGAAAAGAGTTCATGTTTAGTGCCATTTATTAGAAGAGAAGATTAGAGTTTTTCGTAGAAATGACTCGAATTCGTGAAAGTCACGGTTTGAATTGGCTTTTTCGTTAAAAGATAATGATTTAGTGTATAATAATGACGATATTAGAAAAGGCGCGTGAGAAGATGGAAGTAAATCAAATGAATAGTACGATGTTAGCCTTTGTTGGAGATTCGTACTATGACTTAAAAGTTCGTGAGATGCTTTGTAGACGTGGGATTAATAAACCAAATCGTCTGCATCAATTAGCAGTCAAATATGTTTCTGCTCATGCACAAGCCACGACTTTAGCTTATTTAATAGAACAAAATCTCTTAACAGAGAAGGAATTAGAAGTGGTTAAAAAAGGACGTAATACGAAAAGTCGTTCCGTTCCTAAAAATACGGATGTGTTAACTTATACCCATTCAACAGCGTTTGAAGCGTTAATTGGGTATTTATATTTAACGGAACAAGCACAACGATTAGATGAAATCGTGTCTTATAGTATCGAATTTAAAGATGGGGTGACAAACTAATGGCGAAACCAGTAAAAGGTGCGAAAAAAGATAAAGCATCAAAACGTGATTACAAACAAGCTCCTAAAAAAGAAGGAAAAGCTATTTCTAAAAAAGATAGCAATCGTGAAGTTATTTACGGAAAAAATACGGTGAATGAAGTATTAGAATCAAAACGCAAAGTCTTTGAAGTGATTGTTACTGATGCGGTTGCTCAACATGATGCGGGATTAATGGAATTAGTGGAGAAACAAAACATTTCTTGCAAAGTATTACCTAAGCAAAAGTTTGAGCAAATGGCTAAAGATAAATATGATGTTAAAGGAAATCATCAAGGTGTCTTAGCAATCGTTGAGCCATATGCATACATGCCTTTAAATGATTTAATCAAAAAGGCCACTCAAAAAGAAGAACCCGCGTTCATTCTGATTTTAGATGGTCTTGAGGATCCACATAACTTAGGAGCGATTTTACGTACGGCTGATGCATCAGGTGTAGATGGAATTATTATTCGTAAAGACCGTTCAGTTGGATTAACAAGCACTGTTGCTAAATTATCAACGGGTGCTATTGAGCACGTCCCAGTGGCTTGTGTGGCTAACTTAACAGTAGCAATTAACCAGTTAAAGGAAGCGGGACTTTGGATTGCTGGAACTGATGCGAGTGAAGCACAAGATTACCGCACACTAGATGCTAGTTTACCGTTAGGTTTAGTCATCGGGAGTGAAGGAAAAGGAATGAGTCGTTTAGTACGTGAAGCGTGTGATTTCAAAGTTTATCTTCCAATGCGTGGTCACGTTACTTCGTTAAATGCATCAGTGGCAGCTGCCTTATTAATGTACGAAATTTATAATAAACGCAATCCTATTAAATAGTGTCTTAGGAGGAATACGGTGAAGGTTGAATATAATGATTATGAGTTGGTATACTTAGTTCGTGAACAAAATGAAGCAGCTTTAGATATCCTCATCCAGAAATATTCGCCGCTAATTGGAAAAATCGCCTCTTCTTATTATGGAGTTGGATTCGATTACGAGGACTTTTTTCAAGAAGGACGAATGGCATTTATCAAATCGATTTATACATTTGATGAAACATCCATTGCTAGTTTTTATTCTTATTCGATGACATGTGTACGAAATGCGATTACGACTGCATATCGTAAAGCTAAACGAAGCGCTGGTTTAGATTTGTTAACTGATTATAGTGATCCGGTTTTACCAATAGCTTCTGAGGCACAAGTCTATTATTATTTAGATAGAGACCATAACACCTTGAATGAACGTCTACTTCTCGAATTTGCTTTAAGAGAAAAGGGGATTTTATCTGAATTTGAAAAAACGTGTTTGAAATACTATTTATTAGATAATAATTATATTGAGATAGCAACGATTCTGAGTGTGCCCCCTAAAAAAGTAGATAATGCTTTGAGTCGATGCAAAAGTAAGTTAAAAAATTTAAATAAAATAAACTCATCTTCTGGGCAATGTTGCTAGCTTTATTGACAATGATGGTTGTTTTTGATAGAGTAGATGAAGTTAAGATATAAAAATTGTGAGGTCAAATAATGCGCACAAAAGTAATTTTAGCTTGTGACGAATGTTTAAGTCGCAACTATTCAACGGTTAAAAATAAACAAACACACAGCGAGCGTCTTGTAGTTAAAAAATTCTGCAAGCGTTGTGGAAAACATACAATGCATAAGGAAACAAAATAAGAATAGTATAGGGGGCTACATGATGAGTCAGGTAAAAGGGTTTTTTAAAGGTGTGTCTGCTGAATTAAAGAAGATTGCTTGGCCAACAGAAAAAGAGATGAAAACATATACATTACAAGTATTAATCTTCGTAGTTGTATTATCAATCTTCTTCTTTGCTGTTGACTTAGTGATTTCCCAAGTAATGAGTTTACTAGGGTAGGAGGTCATGATAGTGGAAAAACGTTGGTATGTTGTTCAAACGTATGCTGGTTATGAAAATAAAGTAATGACTAACTTATTAAAACGTATTGAAACAATGAATATGCAAGACAAAATCTTCCGAGTATTGATTCCGGAAGAAAAAGAAGTAACAATCAAAGACGGTGTACGTAAAGAAAAGTTAAAGAAAACTTTCCCTGGTTACGTCTTAGTAGAAATGATCGATACAGATGATTCTTGGTACATGGTTCGTAACACACCAGGTGTAACTGGATTCTTAGGATCAAGTGGTAAAGGAACTCGTCCAGTTCCGCTTCCAACAGAAGAAATTATGCCAATTCTTAAGAAGATGGGTGTTACAAGTGTCGAAGTATCATTAGATATCGAAGTTGGACAACAAGTATTGGTTGCAGCTGGTCCATTCTCAGGACAAGTTGGAAAAATCGAATCAATCGACAAAGAACATGGTAAAGTTAGTGTGTTAGTGGATTTATTTGGACGCGAAACACCAGTCGAATTAGATTTCGGACAAATTTGTGAAGTCGAATAAAAAAAAATCTTGCCTAATATAAAAAAAGGTGATAAACTATCGTAGTTGATATGAGATTCATATCAAGTGGGAGGGTGAAACACCCAAATAACCACATCACGGACTTAGAGGAGGTGTGTCGCGTGGCAAAAGCAGTAAAAAGTATTGTTAAATTACAAATTCCTGCAGGAAAAGCAAATCCAGCTCCACCAGTAGGTCCAGCATTAGGACAAGCAGGTGCGAACATTCAAGGATTCTGTCAAGAATTCAATGAACGTACACGTGAACAAATGGGAAGTATTATCCCAGTAGTAATCACAGTTTATGAAGATCGTTCATTTACATTCATTACAAAAACTCCACCAGCATCAGACTTATTAAAGAAAGCTGCTGGAATTCAAAGTGGATCATCTTTACCTCACAAGGAAAAAGTTGCTACTTTAACTAAAGATCAAATTCGTGCTATCGCTGAGCAAAAAATGCCAGACTTAAACGCGAATACAGTAGAAGCTGCAATGCGTATTATTGAAGGTTCTGCAAGACAAATGGGAATCGTTGTAGAAGACTAATCTACCGTTTTAGGTTGTAGATTACAACCTAAATCTGTGGGAGGAGATTCCGTTAACCACAATTTAGGAGGTACTTAGAATGGCTAAAAAAGGTAAAAAATTCATCGAAGCCAAAAAATTAGTTGATTCTACTACTTTATACTCTGTAGAAGAAGCTGTTGAATTAGTTAAGAAAACTAATGTTGCTAAATTTGATGCAACTGTAGATGTAGCTTTCCGTTTAGGAGTTGACCCACGTAAAGCGGATCAACAAATTCGTGGAGCTATGGTATTACCTCACGGAACTGGGAAAGTTCGTTCAGTATTAGTATTCGCTAAAGGTGAAAAAGCTAAAGAAGCTGAAGCGGCTGGAGCAGATTTCGTAGGAGATAGCGATATGATCAACAAAATCCAACAAGGTTGGATGGAGTTCGATGTAGTTGTAGCTACTCCAGATATGATGGCTGAAGTTGGTAAATTAGGACGCGTTTTAGGACCACGTGGTTTAATGCCAAACCCTAAAACTGGTACTGTAACAATGGATGTTACTAAAGCTGTTAATGAAATCAAAGCTGGTAAAGTAGAATACCGCGTTGATAAAGCTGGTAACGTACATGTTCCAATCGGAAAAGTATCTTTCGAAGACCAAAAATTAGTTGAAAACTTCAAAGCTATCTTCGATACTATTTTAAAAGCTAAACCATCTGCAGCTAAAGGAACTTACGTGAAAAACATCGCTGTTTCTTCAACTATGGGACCTGGTATCAAAGTTGCATCTGAATCATTAGAAAAATAATTTTTCTTATTGATAATTGAATAGAATTACCGTAGACAGTAGGGGCCTTTGGCTTAATGATCCTACCGAGGTTTTGGATATATATATTATTTATTTTCATGCCTTAGTTACACCCTTCTGTCCACATTTTAGTGGGTAAAAGGGTTTTTCTACGGACTTAGACGAACATAGGAGGTGTGAATAATGAGCGCTACTGCAATCGAAATGAAATCTCAATTAGTTGCTGAGTATGCAGCGCAATTCAAAGAATCAGCTTCTTTAGTAGTTGTTGATTACCGCGGATTAACTGTTGCTGAAGTAACTGAATTACGTCAACAATTACGTGCTGAAGGTGTTGAATTTAAAGTATTAAAAAACAATATCTCTCGTCGTGCTGTGACTGAAGCTGGATTCGAAGGTTTAGGTGAAGCATTCGTTGGTCCAACTGCTGTTGCATTCTCTAAAGAAGACGTTGTTGCACCTGCACGCGTATTATACAACTTCGCTAAAGAACACCAAGCTTTAGAATTAAAAGCTGGTTTAATCGAAGGATCTGTTGCTTCATTAGAGCAAGTTATGGAATTAGCTAAATTACCAAACCGCGAAGGTTTATTATCTATGTTACTTTCTGTATTACAAGCTCCAATGCGCAATATGGCATGTGTTGTTAAAGCTGTTTCTGAACAAAAAGAAGCTGGTGTTGAAGCACCTGTAGCTGAGGCTGCTGCTGAAACAACTGAAGTGGCTGAAGAAGCTGCTGCTGAATAATTTTTGAAATTTAAACAATTAACCTAAAAGGGAAAAATCCCTAATTTGAAGGAGGAAAATAAAATGGCAAAATTAACTGCTGCTGAAATGATCGAAGCGATCAAAGAAATGTCAGTTTTAGAATTAAACGAATTAGTTAAAGCTATCGAAGAAGAATTTGGTGTAACTGCTGCTGCTCCTGTAGCTGTTGTTGGTGGAGCTGAAGCTGCTGCTGGACCATCTGAAGTAGATGTAATCTTAACAAACGCTGGAGCTAAAAAAATCGGTGTTATCAAAGTAGTTCGTGAAATCACTGGATTAGGATTAAAAGAAGCTAAAGAATTAGTAGACGGAACTCCTGCTCCAATCAAAGAAAAAGTTTCTCCAGAAGAAGCTGAAGAATTAAAAGCTAAATTAGAAGAAGCTGGAGCTACTGTTGAAGTTAAATAATTAACTTTAATATAAGTTTCGCTGAAATATAAATAAAAACCTGAGTGTGTTTATCGCCTCAGGTTTTTATTTCATAAACATATAATGTAATAATTTACTTTAACATGGCAATAATAGAGCATGTAAAAATGTTCATATTCTCTAATTTTTAGGTAAAATCAAAAGGGGTTGTGATCATGCATTATTATACTAACAATGTTAATGCTCGTTCGGACGAAAAGGACTTTGCTTACACACTTAGAGGGCATAAACTCAAATTCACAACAGATATTGGGGTCTTTTCGAAGAGAGATGTTGACTTTGGTTCTAGACTTTTAGTAGAAAGCTTTACTGTTCCAGAAGTAGATGGGAATATTTTAGATGTTGGCTGTGGTTACGGACCTATCGGTTTGAGTTTAGCTAAAAGTTATGTAAATCGAAATATTCATATGGTAGATGTTAATCAACGAGCGTTAGAACTATCAAAAAAGAATGCACAGGATAATGGAATTTCAAATGCAACAATGTATGAAAGCTTTTGCTATGATGGTGTAGAAGGTGAATTCGCGGCTATTTTATCGAATCCTCCAATCCGTGCAGGGAAAAAAGTTGTTCACGCTATTATTGAAGAAGCTAAAGAATATTTGGTTGAGAATGGTGAACTTTGGATAGTAATACAGAAAAAACAAGGCGCTCCATCTGCTAAAGCGAAAATGGAAGAAGTCTATGGGAATTGTGAAGTTGTCGACAAAGATAAAGGATATTTTATATTAAAGTCTATCAGACGTTGACACTATTGAAAAAATTTGATATTATTATAAAATGCCTAATACTGCTTGTATTTTACATGTGCTAAGTCAAATACATTAGGTGTTGAATAAAAAAAACAACAAAAGTTTACATAAACAAACAAAGAGGTGAAACGCGTGGCAGGGAAAATTGTTCAATATGGTAAAAAGAGACAACGTCGTAATTACTCAAGAATTGATGTTGCACTCGAACTCCCTAACTTAATTGAAATTCAAACTGCTTCTTATCAGTGGTTCCTTGATGAAGGTATTCGTGAAATGTTCAAAGACATTTCTCCAATTGAAGACAATAACGGTAATTTAGCGCTTGAATTCGTTGGATATAGCTTAGGAGAACCAAAATATTCTGTTTTAGAAGCTAAAGAACGCGATGCTAACTATGCTGCCCCTTTACGTGTTAAGGTTCGTTTACACATTAAAGACGAAGAAACACACGCAATTAAGGAAGTGAAGGAAAGCGAAGTATACATGGGGGACTTCCCTTTAATGACCCCAACAGGAACATTTGTTATCAATGGTTCTGAACGTGTAATCGTATCACAATTAGTCCGTTCATCAGGTGTTTACTACAATAAAGAGACTGATAAAAAGAGCGGTAAAGAAAAATATGCTGCACAAGTAATTCCTAACCGTGGTGCATGGTTAGAGTATGAACTTGATGCAAAAGACATTGTTTATGTTCGTGTCGATAGAACGCGTAAAATTCCAATTACAGTTTTATTACGTGCATTAGGACTTTCAACAAAAGAACAAATCATCGAAATGTTTGGTGAAAATCAGTATATCTTAAATACGTTAGAAAAAGACCAAACTGTTAACTCTGATGAAGCATTAATGGAAATCTTCCAAAAACTTCGTCAAGGTGAGCATGCTACGATCGATGGTGCTCGAACTTTATTCGTTTCTCGTTTCTTTGATCCTAAACGATACGACTTAGCTCATGTTGGACGTTATAAATTCAACAAAAAATTAAGTGCACAAGAACGTTTATTAAATCAAAAATTAGCTAGTGATATCTTTGATTCAGAGACAGGTGAAGTACTAGTAGAAGAAGGTACAGTAATTACTCGTCGTATCTTTGAAGAAGTATTAGCTGATAAAATTGATCGTTTAAATATTAAAAAAGTCGAATTAGTGAATCCTTTAGAAGAAACACAAACTTATGTTCAAGAATTCGAAGTTTATTCACAACGAGTAAATGAAGGGGATCAAGTTGTAAAAATTATCGGAAATGTAGAAGATGAGTGTAAACACATTACTACTTCAGATATCTTTGCATCTGTAAGTTACTTCTTCAACTTATTAGATTCAGTAGGTTACTTAGATGATATCGATCACTTAGGAAACCGTCGTTTACGTCTAGTAGGTGAATTATTACAAAACCAATTCCGTATCGGGTTATCTCGTATGGAGCGTGTTGTTAAAGAAAGAATGTCAATTCAAGAAAGTGAAGGAATCACACCATCAAGCTTAATTAACATTCGTCCTGTAACAGCTGCAATTAAAGAGTTCTTCGGTAGCTCACAGTTATCACAGTTCATGGATCAAACTAACCCATTATCAGAGTTAACGCACAAACGTCGTTTATCTGCTTTAGGGCCAGGTGGTTTAACACGTGAACGTGCTGGAATGGAAGTACGTGACGTTCACTACTCTCATTACGGTCGTATGTGTCCTATCGAAACGCCTGAGGGACCAAACATCGGGTTAATCAACTCTTTATCATCTTATGCAAAAGTTAACGAATTTGGATTCATTGAGACTCCATATCGTAAAGTTATCCCAGTTATTGATGAAGCAACTGGAGAAACAAAAATGCAAGTAACTGGGGAAATCCGTTATTTAACTGCTGACGAAGAAGATCGTTATGTAGTAGCACAAGCTGGATTAGATTTAGATGCAAATGATTGCTTACCTGAAAAAGTAATTGTTCGTCATCGTGGTGAAAACTTAATCGTTCCTGCTGAACGTGTTGACTTCGTGGACGTATCACCAAAACAGATTGTATCTGTTGCCACAGCATGTATCCCGTTCTTAGAGCACGATGATGCCAACCGTGCATTAATGGGAGCCAACATGCAACGTCAGGCCATTCCTTTATTAATTCCTGAAGCCCCATTCGTTGGTACAGGTATGGAATATGTAGCGGCAAAAGACTCAGGGCAAGCAGTAGTTGCTCACAACAGCGGAACAGTAGAATACGTTGATTCAAAACAAATCCGTGTTCGTCGTGATGCTGATGGAGGATTAGATCGTTATCCATTAATTAAGTTTGTTCGTTCAAACTCAAGTACTGTATTAAACCAACGTCCAATCGTTCGCCTAGGTGATCATATTAATGCTGGTGAAGTATTAGCAGATAGTTCATCAATGGAAAGCGGAGAATTAGCTTTAGGACGTAACGTCGTTGTAGCATTCATGACATGGAACGGATATAACTATGAGGATGCCATCATCATGAGTGAACGCTTAGTAAAAGATGATGTGTATACATCAATTCACATTGAAGAATATGAATTAGAAGCTCGTGACACTAAGTTAGGCCCAGAAGAAATTACACGTGATATCCCAGGTGTTGGGGAAGACGCTCTTAAAAACTTAGATGAGCGTGGAATTATCCGTATCGGTGCTGAAGTTAAAGAAGATGACATCTTAGTAGGTAAAGTAACTGCTAAAGGTCAGACTGAATTAACTGCAGAAGAACGTTTATTACATGCTATCTTCGGTGAGAAAGCACGTGAAGTTCGTGATACATCATTACGTGTACCACACGGTGGAGACGGAATTGTGCATGACGTTAAATACTTCTCTCGTCGTAACGGTGATGACTTATCACCAGGTGTAAACGAAGTAATTCGTATTTACATTGTTCAAAAACGTAAAATCTCTGAGGGAGATAAAATGGCCGGACGCCATGGTAATAAAGGGGTTATCTCTAAAATCTTACCTCAAGAAGATATGCCATATATGCCAGATGGAACACCAGTGGATATCATGTTAAACCCATTAGGGGTACCATCACGTATGAACATCGGTCAGATCTTAGAAATTCACTTAGGTATGGCTGCTAAAAAATTAGGAATTCACGTTGCAACTCCAGTATTCGATGGTGTTAAAACTGAAGACTTAGAAGCAATCATCGCAGAAGCTGGTATGGACCCAGATGCGAAGACTGTATTATATGATGGACGTACAGGTGAAAAATTCGATAACCGAATTTCAGTTGGGGTTATGTATATGATTAAACTTGCCCACATGGTTGATGACAAATTACATGCCCGTTCAATTGGACCTTACTCATTAGTAACTCAACAGCCGCTTGGAGGTAAAGCTCAATTCGGTGGACAACGTTTCGGTGAGATGGAGGTATGGGCACTTGAAGCATACGGTGCGGCATACACATTACAAGAAATCTTAACAGTTAAGTCAGATGATATCACAGGACGTGTTAAAACATACGAAGCTATCGTACGTGGAGAAAATGTTCCTGAACCAGGTATCCCTGAATCATTCCGAGTATTAGTTAAAGAGTTACAATCATTAGGTATGGATGTTAAAATCTTATCTGATGACAAAGATGAAATTGAAATCCGCGATCTTGAGAATGTAAAAACTCATCAAATCGTTGTTCCAGAAACAGTTGAATAATAATTAGACGCAAGGAGGGAATCGCCTTGGTAGATGTTAACAAGTTTAAGTATATGAAGATCGGTTTAGCATCTTCAGATACAATCCGTAAATGGTCTTATGGTGAAGTTAAAAAATCTGAGACAATCAACTATCGTACATTAAAACCTGAAAAAGATGGATTATTCTGTGAGCGTATCTTCGGTCCACAAAAAGACTGTGAGTGTGCTTGTGGTAAATATAAACGTATTCGCCACGAAGGGATCGTTTGTGATCGCTGTGGTGTAGAAGTAACAGTAGCAAAAGTTCGTCGTGAACGTATGGGTCACATCGAACTTGCTGCACCTGTTGCACATATTTGGTATGTAAAAGGTATTCCAAGCCGCATGGGACTATTATTAAATATGTCTCCTCGTGAGCTTGAAGAAGTTATCTACTTTGTAAACTATGTTGTAATTGACCCAGGTAAAACTGATTTAATTAAACAAAAAGTATTAACTGAAAAAGAATATCGTGAAGCATATGAAAAATGGGGGAATGCATTCCAAGTAGGTATGGGTGCTGAAGCCATTAAAAAGTTATTAGAATCATTAGATTTAGATAAATTAGCGAAAGAATTACGTTCTGAATTAAAAATTGCACAAGGTCAAAAACGTGGGAAAGTTATCAAACGTTTAGAAGTTGTGGAATCATTCCGTAATTCAGGAAACCGTCCTGATTGGATGATCTTAGACGTATTACCGGTAATTCCACCAGAATTACGTCCAATGGTTCAATTAGATGGTGGACGTTTTGCAACATCTGACTTAAATGACTTATATCGTCGTGTTATTAACCGTAATAACCGTTTAATTCGTTATTTAGAAATCGGTGCGCCTAATATTATCATTAACAATGAGAAACGTATGATTCAAGAAGCAGTAGATGCTTTAATTGATAATGGTCGTCGTGGACGTCCAGTTACCGGTCCAGGAAACCGTCCATTAAAATCACTTTCTCACATGTTAAAAGGTAAACAAGGTCGTTTCCGTCAAAACTTATTAGGTAAACGTGTTGACTACTCTGGACGTTCTGTAATCGTAGTAGGACCAGACTTAAAGATGTATCAATGTGGATTACCAAAAGAAATGGCTCTTGAGTTATTCAAACCATTCGTTATGAAAGAATTAGTAGAACGTGATTTAGCACAAAATATTAAGAGTGCTAAGAAAATGATTGAGCGCATGGATGATGCATTATGGGACGTTGTAGAAGACGTAATTCGTGAGCATCCAGTATTATTAAACCGTGCCCCAACATTACACCGTTTAGGTATCCAAGCGTTCGAACCTAAAATTGTAGAAGGACGCGCAATTCGTCTTCACCCTCTTGTAACGACAGCATTCAATGCCGACTTCGATGGTGACCAGATGGCGGTTCACGTTCCTTTATCTCAAGAAGCACAAGCTGAAGCTCGTTTATTAATGCTTGCTGCAAACAACATCTTAAACCCGAAAGATGGTAAACCAGTCGTTACTCCATCTCAGGATATGGTATTAGGAAACTACTACTTAACGATGGAGGAAGCAGGAGCAATTGGTGAAGGTAATATCTATAAAGATACAAATGAATTAATGATGGCTTATGCAAACGGATATGTAACATTACACTCTCGTATTGCATTAGATGCTAAAGCATTAAATAACATGACTTTCACTGAAGAGCAAAATAGCAAATATATCATCACAACTTTAGGAAAAGTTATCTTCAATGGTATTTTACCTAAAACATTCCCTTACTTAAATGAGCCAACAATGACGAACTTACAAGGTGCTACACCAACTAAGTACTTCGTTGAAAAGGGAACAGATATTAAAGCACACTTAGCGGATGTTAAAATTGTTTCTCCATTCAAGAAAAAATTCTTAGGAGATATCATTTCTGAAGTATTCCGTATTTATAAAACAACTGAAACATCACGTATGTTAGACCGCTTAAAAGACTTAGGATTTAAGTATTCTACTGTTGCCGGAATTTCTGTAGGGGTTGCTGACGTAGTCGTATCTTCTAAGAAAAAGGATTTATTAAAACAAGGTGACGATAAAGTTGCTCAAATCCAAGAGTTCTATAACCGTGGTTTATTAACTGATGATGAGCGTTATCGTTTAGTTATCGATGTTTGGGCGAAAGTAAAAGATGAAATTCAACACGTATTAATGAATGAGTTACCTGCTGATAACCACATTTACATGATGAGTGATTCAGGAGCCCGTGGTAATGCATCGAACTTTACGCAGTTAGCCGGTATGCGTGGATTAATGGCCAACCCATCTGGTAAAACAATTGAGTTACCAATCAAATCTTCATTCCGTGAAGGTTTAACAGTAACTGAGTTCTTCATCTCTACCCATGGTGCCCGTAAAGGATTAGCCGATACAGCCTTAAAAACAGCCGATTCAGGTTACTTAACTCGTCGTTTAGTAGACGTAGCACAAGATGTAATCGTTCGTGAAGATGACTGTGGTACAGATAAAGGACAATATATCACTGAATTAAAACAACGTGGTCAAACAGTAGAAACATTATTTGATCGTATCGTTGGACGTTATACAGCAAAACCTATCTATCATCCGGTAACAAAAGAAAAGATTGCAGAACGCAATGTATATATTACAGATGAATTAGGTAAAGCTATCATCGATGCTGGTATTGAAGGAGTAGATATCCGTACTATTTACTCATGTAATGCTCAAAAAGGTGTATGTAAAAAATGTTATGGTCAAAACTTAGCAACTGGTAAAGAGGTTGAAGTTGGGGAAGCTGTTGGTATCATGGCTGCTCAATCAATCGGTGAGCCAGGTACTCAGTTAACGATGCGTACATTCCATACAGGTGGGGTAGCCGGAGCCGATATTACACAAGGTTTACCTCGTATCCAAGAGTTATTCGAAGCGCGTAATCCAAAAGGACGTGCAATCATTGCTGAAATCGATGGTGTAATTACTACAATTAAGGCAAATACTAAAAACCGTTATGAAATTACATTAACAAATAAATTAGAAAGCCGTAACTACTTATTACCTTACGGGGTACAACCATTAGTAGCTGAAGGTGATGAAGTATTAGCTGGAGACATGTTAACTGAAGGGTCAATCGATCCTAAAGAATTATTACGTGTTAAAGATGTTGCCGCTGTACAAGCATACATCTTAAAAGAAGTACAAAATGTATACCGTGCACAAGGGGTAGAATTATCAGATAAGCATATTGAGATCATGGTTCATCAAATGATGAAAAAAGTTAAAGTTATCGACGGTGGAGATACTGACATTTTACCAGGATCATTAATTGATATGACTCATTATACGCGTGTAAATGCTGCTGCAATCATGCGTGGGAAACGCCCTGCAGTAGGTATTCCAACAATCTTAGGTATCACAAAAGCATCTCTTGAAACAGAATCATTCTTATCTGCTGCATCATTCCAGGAAACAACTCGCGTTCTTACAGATGCTGCAATCAAAGGTAAAGTGGATGAATTAATCGGATTAAAAGAAAATGTTATCATTGGTAAGTTAATCCCAGCCGGAACAGGTGTTTTAAGAGAAGATCATATTCAACCGGTACATAAGATTGAAGATGAAGTTGAAGAGGATATTTTACCATTCGATTTAACTTCGGATTCAAAAGTATCAAATGATTTAGTAAATCTTTCATTAGAAGACGATTTAGATGAATTAGATATCGAATTAGATTTCGATGAAACTGATTTTTTAGACGCTGAAGATGAATAAGATATCAAAAAAAGCCAATAATACTGTTGAAAAATATTAAAAACTTTTTTGAACTGTTGACATTATTCTAAAAAAATGTTAGATTAATAAAGGCTTTTAAAAAAACAAAGTGAGTTTTGCTTTCGGGCAAAGCTTACTTTTTCTAACTAAAATGAACCACCTGGATAAGTGGACTAAGTTTATGAGAGGAGGACTAATATGCCAACTATTAACCAATTAGTTCGTAAAGGACGTCAAAGTAAAGAAACAAAATCTAAATCTCGTCATTTAAATGTAGGGTACAATAGTTTAAAGAAAGAACAAACTAACTTATACTCTCCACAAAAACGTGGGGTATGTACTCGTGTTGCTACAATGACACCTAAAAAACCAAACTCGGCTTTACGTAAATATGCCCGTGTACGTTTAACAAATGGTTTAGAAGTAACAGCATACATTCCTGGTATTGGACACAAATTACAAGAGCACAGCGTTGTTTTAATTCGCGGTGGACGTGTAAAAGACTTACCAGGGGTACGTTATCATATCGTTCGTGGTACTTTAGATGCTACAGGTGTAGATGGACGTATGCAAGGTCGTTCTAAATACGGAACAAAAAAACCAAAAGCAGCTAAAAAATAATCTAACTTTTTTCGATAAAATGGAAGGGAGGCTAAATTATGCCACGTAAAGGACATGTAGCAAAACGCGACGTTTTGCCAGATCCAATTTATAACTCTAAATTAGTATCTCGTTTAATCAACAACATCATGCAAGATGGTAAAAAAGGTACTGCACAAACTATTTTATATAATGCATTCGATATCATTGCTGAGAAAACTGGTCGTGAACCAATGGAAGTATTCGAAGAAGCTATCGAAAACATCATGCCTGTATTAGAGGTTAAAGCTCGCCGTATCGGTGGGGCAAACTACCAAGTACCAGTAGAGGTTCGTCCTGAGCGCCGAATCACTTTAGGATTACGCTGGTTAGTTCAATACTCTCGCTCTCGCGGAGAAAAAACTATGGAGCAACGCTTAGCTAACGAAATTATCGATGCAGCTAACAACACAGGTGCATCTGTTAAGAAACGTGAGGATACTCACAAAATGGCTGAAGCTAACAAAGCATTCGCTCATTACCGTTGGTAATATTTTAAATAACTTTAGGATTACTGGATTTCTAGTAATCCTAAAAGTTTAGTATTTCACTATGAGAGGAGTAACGGAACATGGCAAGAGAATTCTCTTTAAATCACACTCGTAACATCGGTATCATGGCACACATCGATGCTGGTAAAACGACAACTACAGAACGTATCTTATACTACACTGGTCGTATCCACAAAATCGGAGAAACTCACGATGGTGCTTCTCAAATGGACTGGATGGCTCAAGAGCAAGAGCGTGGTATCACAATCACTTCAGCTGCAACAACAGCTGCTTGGAATGGTCACCGTGTAAACATCATCGATACACCAGGTCACGTAGACTTCACAGTAGAAGTTGAACGTTCATTACGTGTATTAGATGGTGCGGTAGCAGTATTAGATGCGCAATCAGGAGTTGAGCCTCAAACTGAAACAGTTTGGCGCCAAGCTACTACTTACGGAGTTCCACGTATTGTATTCGTAAATAAAATGGATAAAACAGGTGCAGATTTCTTATACTCTGTAAAAACATTACATGATCGTTTAGGAGCTAACGCTCTTCCAATTCAATTACCAATCGGTGCTGAAGATGATTTCGAAGGTATCATTGACTTAGTTGAAATGAAACAATACATGTATACAAATGACTTAGGAACTGACATCCAAGTTGGAGAAATCGATGCAGCTCACTTAGAAGATGCAGAAATGTATCGTGATCAATTAATCGAAGCAGTATCTAACTTAGATGAAGAGTTAATGATGAAATACTTAGAAGGTGAAGAAATTTCAATCGAAGAATTAAAAGCTGCGATCCGTCGTGCTACAATCAACGTTGAATTATTCCCAGTATTATGTGGATCAGCCTTCAAAAACAAAGGTGTTCAGTTAATGTTAGATGCTGTAATTGACTACTTACCAGCTCCAACGGATATTCCTGCAATCAAAGGAACATTAGAAGATGGAACTGAAGTTGAGCGTCATGCTTCTGATGAAGAACCATTCGCAGCATTAGCATTCAAAGTTATGACTGACCCATTCGTAGGTAAGTTAACATTCTTCCGTGTTTACTCAGGAACAATCCAATCAGGAACTTACGTATTAAACTCAACTAAAGGTAAACGTGAGCGTGTTGGACGTTTATTACAAATGCACGCTAACAGCCGTCAAGAAATCTCTGAAGTATACGCAGGAGATATCGCTGCAGCTGTAGGTTTAAAAGATACTACAACTGGAGATACTTTATGTGATCCAGATCACGAAGTTATCTTAGAATCAATGGTATTCCCTGAACCAGTTATCTCTTTATCAGTTGAGCCAAAATCAAAAGCAGACCAAGATAAAATGGGTATCGCTTTACAAAAATTAGCTGAAGAGGATCCAACTTTCCGTACTCATACAGACGAAGAAACTGGTGAAACTATCATCTCAGGTATGGGTGAGTTACACTTAGACATCATCGTTGACCGTATGCGTCGTGAATTCAAAGTTGAAGCTAACATTGGTGCTCCTCAAGTAGCTTACCGTGAAACATTCACTCAAGCTGCAGACGTTGAAGGTAAATTCGTACGTCAGTCTGGTGGACGTGGACAATACGGACACGTATGGATCAAATTTGAACCACAAGAACCAGGTGCTGGATACGAGTTCGTGGACGCTGTAGTTGGTGGGGTTGTACCTCGTGAATACATCGGATCTGTAGATGCAGGATTAAAAGATGCATTACAAAATGGACAATTATCAGGATTCCCTGTAGTTGACGTTAAAGCTACATTATTCGATGGTTCTTACCATGATGTCGATTCAAGTGAGATGGCATACAAAATCGCAGCTTCTATGGCATTAAAAAATGCTTATGACAAATGTAAACCAGTTCTTTTAGAACCAGTTATGAAAGTAGAAGTTGTTATCCCAGATGAGTACTTAGGAGACGTAATGGGAGATATCACTTCACGTCGTGGACGCTTAGACGGAATGGAAGCTCGTGGTAACGCGCAAGTTATCCGTGCATATGTTCCATTATCTGAAATGTTCGGATATGCAACTGCATTACGTTCTAACACACAAGGACGCGGAAACTACTCAATGGAAATGGATCACTATGAGCAAGTTCCAAAATCAATCGCTGATGAAGTCATCAAAAAACATCGTGGATAATCGTTGTTAATTGATGTGTTCATATATCCGCTGCTAATAAGAATGTAATACTTGCATTCTTATTAGCGGTATTGTAAAATAAAAATGTTGAATACAAAAAATGTAACTTAGAGGAGGATATTAGCATGGCAAAAGCTAAATTCGAACGTACTAAACCGCATGTTAACATCGGTACAATCGGTCACGTTGACCACGGAAAAACTACATTAACAGCTGCTATCACAACTGTATTATCTAAATCAGGTAAAGCAGAAGCTCGCGCTTACGACCAAATCGATGGTGCTCCAGAAGAGCGTGAACGTGGAATCACTATCTCAACTGCACACGTTGAGTACGAAACTGACAACCGTCACTACGCACACGTTGACTGCCCAGGACATGCTGACTACGTTAAAAACATGATCACTGGTGCTGCTCAAATGGACGGTGGTATCTTAGTAGTATCTGCTGCTGATGGACCAATGCCACAAACTCGTGAGCACATCTTATTATCTCGCCAAGTTGGTGTACCTCGTTTAGTTGTTTTCTTAAACAAATGTGACATGGTAGACGACGAAGAATTATTAGAATTAGTTGAAATGGAAGTTCGTGACTTATTATCTGAGTACGATTTCCCAGGTGATGAAGTTCCAGTAATCCACGGATCTGCATTATTAGCATTACAAGGACAACCTGAATGGGAAGCAAAAATCAACGAATTAATGGCTGCTGTAGATGAGTACATCCCAACTCCAGCTCGTCAAACTGATTTACCATTCTTAATGCCAGTAGAGGACGTATTCTCAATCACTGGACGTGGTACTGTAGCAACTGGACGCGTTGAGCGTGGGGTTGTTAAAGTTGGTGACGTTGTTGAAATCATCGGTTACCATGAAACAAAATCAACTACTGTAACAGGTGTTGAAATGTTCCGTAAATTATTAGACCAAGCTGAAGCTGGAGATAACATCGGAGCTTTATTACGTGGTATTTCTCGTGAAGAAATCCAACGTGGACAAGTATTAGCTAAACCAGGATCAGTAAAACCTCATACAAAATTCACTGCTGAGGTTTACGTATTATCTAAAGAAGAAGGTGGACGTCATACTCCATTCTTCGGAAACTACCGTCCTCAATTCTACTTCCGTACAACTGACGTAACTGGAGTTATTCAATTACCAGAAGGTGTAGAAATGGTTATGCCAGGTGACAACGTTGCTATGACTGTAGAATTAATCGCGCCAATCGCTGTTGAAAAAGGAACTAAGTTCTCTATCCGTGAAGGTGGACGTACAGTAGGTGCTGGTTCAGTAGTAGACATCATCGAATAATCGATATTCTAATATTTGAATCTTTTTGTCCTAGAGATATATTCTCTAGGACTTTTTTATTTTTAAATATATGTTATCCTTGCTCTCTGTAGTGCTTAATAGAATAAAATCATTATATAAGTTAACCATAATAATGTTATTAATATTGTATATGGAAGACATTAGTGGAGTTATAAAAAATATTAATAAGATATAGTTTTAGTATTTTTATGTAGTTGGTTGGTATAATCAATTAACGATAAATAGATTTATTGATATAAAAAATAATTATATATTTAAATTATTCACTCCTGGATTTTAAATGTTTAGGTGTAATGTAAAACAAATTAATTATAAATATACTAAATATGAAGTAATTATTTCCTATTTTGCAATAACGGTTTGTGAACACTAATTGGCAATGAGTTAAACGATTTTCTTATTGCTTCAGTTAATGAGGCTAATATTACAATAGAGGAAGTTAAACATATGTAGAAATAAATAATATATCTATAAGAGTAAAATCAAACTTTATTAGAGAATTTAACAATCTAAAACCTATAGGTTCACTTCTTCTTTAGGGAAAGATTATGATCGTTTTTTATAATTAGTGATGGAGTACATTATTTTTGACTACTATCAGGAGATATGTCTATCACTAAGGAGGGAATAACTCCTATAGATAATGTATTCATCAGAAACAAAGTCATTCTAATGATGCGAGTTTATCAATCATTTTATCTTTAAGAATATAAGACTGAATAGTGTTGTGAGATTTTATGTATTCCTAGAAATACGTATTATTAAGTAAAGTCTTAAATAATACTTAGTATCTCAAAATCCAAAGAAGAGCTATGGCTCCACAATGATTTAGAATATACAAGACTTTAATGACTTAAGGACGACATTAAAAAATGTTTTAGATAATAATATTATCTTTAGGATAATAAATGTATTAAACATAACTAAAATGTTATTCATAAATATTCAATAATTAATTATTTTAAAATCAATAATAGCTACATTTCTAAAAATTTAGTTGGATAGTAGTCTAGTGTTAAATTTTATTTTTAAATAAAATACAATATTTACTTGTCATAAATGTTTGATTGTTCGTTTAAGATATGTTAAATTTGTTTATGTAAATTAGTCCGAAAACTGCGAAGAGATGAGTCACTGTCGAAATATACATCAATGAATAAAAAATAAAAAAATATTTGATTTATTTAGTTTTTTCATGTATAATAGATATGTTGACTTGAGCGTTGAAGCGAAAGGTTGCTGACACACCCGGCCGATTTGCCATGGCAATGTGGCAGGTAATTTTCGTGGAGCTAGTCTATTCCTAAAAATAGGCGAAGGGAGGAAATAAAATGGCAAAACAAAAAATCAGAATCCGTTTAAAAGCTTATGATCACAGAATTTTAGATCAATCTGCAGAAAAAATCGTTGAAAGTGCTAAGAAAACAGGAGCTAAAGTGGCAGGACCAATCCCACTTCCAACTGAAAAGCAAGTTTACACGATCTTACGTGCGGTACATAAATACAAAGATTCTCGTGAGCAATTTGAAATGCGCACTCACAAACGTCTGATTGACATTGTTGAACCAACTGCTCAAACTGTTGATTCATTAATGCGCTTAGATTTACCATCTGGTGTAGACATCGAAATCAAATTATAATATATACGAAATAGGAGGTGTAACTCATGGCCAAAGGAATCTTAGGTAGAAAAATTGGTATGACTCAAATTTTCACTGAAGAAGGGAAATTAATTCCTGTAACTGTTGTGCAAGCAACACCTAACGTTGTTTTACAAGTTAAAACAAACGAAACTGATGGATACGAAGCTATCCAAGTTGGATTTGAAAATAAACGCGAAAAATTAGCTAACAAACCTGAAATGGGACACGTTGCTAAAGCTGAAACAGCGCCTAAGCGCTTCGTTCGTGAATTCCGTAACGTAAATGTAGCGGAATATCAAGTTGGTCAAGAGATCAAAGTTGACACTTTTGCTGAAGGAGAAGTTGTTGACGTAACTGGTAAGACTAAAGGTAAAGGATTCCAAGGTGTTATTAAACGTCATGGACAATCTCGTGGACCTATGGCTCACGGTTCTCGTTACCATCGTCGTCCAGGTTCAATGGGATCGATTGCTGCTAACCGCGTTTTAAAAGGTAAAAAATTACCTGGACAAACTGGTGGAAACATCGTAACTGTTCAAAACCTTGAAGTAGTTAAAGTTGATACAGAACGTAACGTTTTATTAATCAAAGGAAATGTACCAGGAGCTAAAAAATCTTTAGTTATGGTTCGTTCTGCTGTTAAAGCAAAATAGTTTAGTACAGTAGGAAAGGAGGATTCATAATGCCACAAGTAGCATTATATAACCAACAAGGTGCTCAAGTTGGAGAAATCGTGTTAAACGAAACAATCTTCGGTATTGAGCCTCATAAACAAGCAATGTTCGATGCTGTAATTATGCAACGTGCATCAATGCGTCAAGGAACGCACAAAACTAAAACTCGTACTGAGGTACGTGGTGGTGGACGTAAACCTTGGAAACAAAAAGGTACTGGACGTGCTCGTCAAGGATCTATTCGTGCACCTCAATGGCGTGGTGGAGGAATCGTATTCGGACCAGTTCCACGTAGCTATGCATACAAATTAAACAAAAAAGTTCGTCGCTTAGCTTTAAAATCTGCGTTATCAACTAAAGTTGTTGAAAATGAAATCGTAGTTTTAGATGCATTAGCATTCGAAGCTCCAAAAACAAAAGAAATGATCTCTGTTTTAGGTGCTTTAAACATCACATCTAAAGCATTAGTTGTAACTGCTGAAGAAAATACAACAGTTGAATTATCAACTCGTAACATCCCAGGTGTTAAAGTATTATCAGTAGCTCAATTAAATGTATTAGATCTTTTAGATGCAACTAAGTTAGTTATTACTCAAGATGCAGTTAAAAAGATTGAGGAGGTGCTTGCATAATGAAAGATGCTAGAGATATCGTTAAGCGCCCAATTATCACTGAAAAATCTTATGATTTAATGAACGAAGGTAAATTCACTTTCGAAGTTGATAAAAAAGCAAACAAAATCGAAGTTAAACAAGCTTGTGAAGCTTTATTCAATGTAAAAGTTGAGAAAGTAAACATCGTTAACGTTCGTCCTAAAAAACGTCGTGTTGGACGTTATGAAGGATTCAAGCCTTCAATGAAAAAAGCTATCGTAACATTAGCTGAAGGACAAACAATCGAAAAGTTTGAAGTATAATTAATAAGTCGTAAAAGGAGGGAACAAGATGGCTATTAAAAAGTATAAACCTACCACGAATGGTCGTCGTAACATGTCAGTTTTAACATTTGACGAAATTACGACTAATAAACCAGAGAAATCATTATTAGCTCCTTTAAGCAAAAAAGCAGGGCGTAATAATCATGGTCAAATCACAGTACGTCATCACGGTGGTGGACACAAACGTAAATACCGTATCATCGACTTTAAACGTACAAAAGACGGTATTCCAGGACGTGTTGCTACAATCGAATACGATCCAAACCGTTCAGCAAACATCGCATTAATCAACTACGCTGATGGAGAAAAACGATACATTATCGCTCCTAAAGGATTAAAAGTTGGAATGCAAATTGAATCAGGTGCTAATGCGGATATCAAAATTGGTAATGCATTACCAATCATGAACATCCCAGTTGGTACATTAATCCACAACATCGAGTTAAAACCTGGTAAAGGTGGGCAATTAGTACGTTCAGCAGGAACTTCTGCTCAAATCTTAGGGCGTGAAGAGCGTTACGTATTAGTTCGTTTAGCTTCAGGTGAAGTTCGTAAAGTATTAGGAACTTGCCGTGCAACAATCGGTGAAGTTGGTAATGCTGACCACGAATTAGTAAACATCGGTAAAGCAGGTCGTACACGTTGGTTAGGTACTCGTCCAACTGTTCGCGGTTCTGTAATGAACCCTAATGACCATCCACACGGTGGTGGGGAAGGACGTACTCCAATCGGACGTAAATCTCCAGTTACACCATGGGGTAAACCAGCTCTTGGTTTAAAAACTCGTAACAAGAAAAAAGCATCAAGTAAATTAATTGTTCGCGGACGCAACAAATAATAAAGATATATGCTAAATGTAAATGTTCGAAAGGAGGAAATTTAGAATGGGACGTAGTTTAAAAAAGGGACCTTTCTGTGACGATCATTTAATGAAAAAAGTTGTAGCTGCTAACGAAAGCGGAGACAAAAAAATCATTCAAACTTGGTCACGTCGTTCAACAATTTTCCCACAGTTTGTAGGACATACAATTGCTGTTTATGATGGACGCAAGCATGTTCCTGTATATGTTACTGAAGATATGGTAGGACACAAATTAGGTGAATTCGCGCCAACTCGTACTTATAAAGGACACATCAAAGAAGACAAAAAAACTAGACGTTAATATTGAGAGGAGGACATGGCTATGGAAGCTAAAGCTATGGCTAGAACAGTTCGCATTGCTCCTCGTAAAGCACGCTTAGTGATTGACTTAATTCGAGGAAAACAAGTAGGCGAAGCATACGCAATTTTAAAACACACTCCTAAAGCGGCATCTCCGATTGTTGAGAAAGTTTTAAAATCAGCTATCGCAAATGCTGAACACAACTTAAACTTAGATATCAATTCATTATATGTTAAGGAAGCATATGTGAATGAAGGTGCAACATTAAAACGATTCCGTCCACGTGCACAAGGTCGTGCATCACAAATCAACAAAAGAACATCTCACATCACTATCGTGGTAGCTGAGAAAAAATAATTAAAGGAGGGATACGAAGTGGGTCAAAAAGTTAGTCCAATTGGTTTACGTGTTGGTGTAATCCGTGATTGGGATGCTCGTTGGTATGCAAACGATAAAGACTTCGCTACTTTATTACACGAAGACTTAAAAATCCGTGATTACATTAATAACAAATTCAAAAGAGCTTCGGTATCACGCGTTGAAATCGAACGTGCAAAAAACCGTGTTAATATTATCGTTCATACGGCTAAACCAGGTATGGTAATCGGTCGTGGTGGATCAGAAAAAGATGCAGCTGTTGCTCAATTAGAAAAAATGACAGGTAAACGTGTTTTCATCCGTATCGTTGAAATCAAACGTCCTGAAGTTGATGCTCAATTAGTTGCAAACTCAATCGCAGAACAATTAGAAAATCGTGCTTCTTTCCGTCGTGTACAAAAAGTTGCAATCCAACGTGCTATTAAATTTGGTGCTAAAGGGATTAAAACTCAAGTATCAGGACGTTTAGGTGGAGCAGATATGGCTCGTGCTGAAGGATATAGTGAAGGAAATGTACCTTTACATACATTACGTGCTGATATCGACTACGCTACAGCAGAAGCAGATACAACTTACGGTAAATTAGGTATTAAAGTATGGATCTACAAAGGTGAAGTATTACCTACAAAAAACCGTCAAGTAGCAAAGGAGGGTAAATAATATGTTAGTACCTAAACGTACAAAATATCGTCGCCCTCACCGCTTGTCTTATGAAGGACGTGCAAAAGGTGGAACAACTGTAGTATTTGGTGAGTATGGTTTACAAGCAACAACTGGTGCTTGGGTAACTAACCGTCAAATCGAAGCAGCTCGTATCGCTATGACTCGTTATATGAAACGTAGCGGACGTGTATGGATTAAAATCTTCCCTCATCAAGCTAAAACTGCTAAACCTTTAGAAGTCCGCATGGGATCAGGTAAAGGGGCTCCAGACGGATGGGTTGCAGTAGTAAAACCTGGAAAAGTTATGTTTGAAATTGGTGGTGTATCTGAAGAGATCGCTCGTGAAGCATTACGTTTAGCTTCTCACAAATTACCAGTTCAAACTAAGTTTGTAAAACGTGTAGACGGTGGTGATAGTAATGAAAGCTAATGAAATCCGTAATTTAACCACTACAGAAATCGAAGCTAAAATTAACGAATTAAAAGATGAGTTATTCAACCTTCGTTTCCAATTAGCTACAGGACAATTAGAAAACACTGGTCGTATTCGTGAAGTACGTAAAGGTATTGCACGTATGAAAACGATCATTAGCGAACGCGAAAACAATAAATAATGAGCTTGAGAGGAGGTTCACTTATGGAACGTACTAAAAAAACTTTTACTGGACGTGTAGTTTCAGATAAAACAGATAAAACAATTACAGTACTTATCGAATCTTACAAAGTACATCCTCTATACGGTAAACGAGTTAAATATTCAAAAAAATATGCAGCTCACGATGAGTTAAATGAAGCAAAAGTTGGAGATTTAGTTCGCATTGAAGAATGCCGTCCTATGTCAAAAACAAAAAAATTCCGTTTAGTTGAAATTGTTGAAAAAGCAGTTATTATTTAATTAATTTTATTGAAATACTGGAGTCTTGAAAGGAGGTCCAATCATGATTCAACAAGAAACACGTTTAAGAGTTGCTGATAACTCTGGTGCAAAAGAATTATTAGCAATTAAAATTTTAGGTGGTTCTCACAAAAAAACTGGTAACATCGGTGATGTTATTGTTGCTACAGTTAAGTCAGCAGCGCCAGGTGGAGTTGTTAAAAAAGGTGATGTTGTTAAAGCAGTAATCGTCCGTACGAAAACTGGAGCTCGTCGTGCTGATGGATCATACATTAAATTTGATGAAAACGCAGCGGTTATTATTAAAGACGATAAATCTCCACGTGGTACTCGTATCTTCGGACCAGTAGCTCGTGAATTACGCGATAAAGATTTTATGCGTATTGTTTCATTAGCTCCAGAAGTACTTTAATTAACACTTAATCCTTAAGATTAGGAGGTGCACGATATGCAAATTAAAACTGGAGATAAAGTAGTTATCATTTCAGGTAAAGATAAAGGTAAAGAAGGTGTTGTTCTTTCAGCAAACCCATCTAAAAACAAGGTGGTTGTTGAAGGTGTAAATGTTGTTAAAAAACACGTACGCCCTTCTCAAATGAATCCAGATGGTGGAATCGTTGAATTTGAAGCACCGATCCATGCATCTAACGTTATGATTGTAGATCCAAAGAGTGGTAAACCAACACGCGTAGGATATAAATTCGTTGACGGTAAAAAAGTACGCTTCGCTAAAAAATCAGGTGAAGTATTATAATATAGTTTAACAACGAAGGGAGGTAAACCTGCATGAATCGTTTACGTCAAAAATACGAAAATGAAGTAAAAAACCAAATGGTTGAAAAATTCGGATATAAATCTGTAATGCAAATCCCAACAATTGATAAAATCGTTATCAACATGGGTATCGGAGATGCTGTAAGCAACTCTAAAGTTTTAGATGAGGCTGTAGCTGAATTAGCTTTAATCACTGGTCAAAAACCAGTTATCACACGTGCTAAGAAATCTATCGCTGGTTTCCGTCTTCGTGAAGGAATGCCAATCGGATGTAAAGTTACATTACGTGGTGAGCGTATGTATGATTTCTTAGATAAATTAGTATCAGTTTCTTTACCACGTGTACGCGACTTCCGCGGAGTTTCTAAAAAATCATTCGATGGACGTGGAAACTACACATTAGGTGTTAAAGAACAATTAATTTTCCCAGAAATCGACTTCGATAAAGTAAATAAAGTTCGAGGAATGGATATCGTTGTAGTTACAACTGCTAACACAGATGAAGAAGCTCGTGAGTTGTTAACTCAATTAGGGATGCCATTTCAAAAATAATTGATGAAAGGAGGCGTCACTCATGGCTAAAAAATCTATGATTATCAAACAACAGCGTAAACAAAAATTCGCAGTTCGTGAATATACACGTTGCGAGCGTTGTGGTCGTCCACACTCTGTCTTACGCAAATTCAAATTATGCCGTATTTGCTTCCGTGAATTAGCATATAAAGGACAAATCCCAGGTGTTAAAAAAGCAAGCTGGTAATAAACTTAATTCTCTTTAAACGGGAAGGAGGAAAAATAAATGGTAATGACAGATCCTATTGCAGATATGTTAACACGTATTCGTAACGCAAACCAAATGCGTCATGAAGTGGTTGAAATGCCAGCTTCTAAAATGAAACGTGAAGTATTAGAATTATTAAAACGTGAAGGTTTCATTCGCGATGTAGAATATATTGAAGATAACAAACAAGGTGTTTTACGTGTTGCTTTAAAATACGGTAAAAACAACGAACGTGTTATCACAGGTTTAAAACGTATCTCTAAACCAGGTTTACGTGTATACGTTAAAAATACAGAAGTTCCTAAAGTATTAAACGGATTAGGTATCGCTATCTTATCTACTTCTAAAGGAATTATGGCTGATAAAGAAGCTCGTCAACAACAAGTTGGTGGAGAAGTATTAGCTTACGTTTGGTAATAAATAAAGACAGGAGGTGTCACATAAATGTCTCGTATTGGTAATAAACCAGTAGCATTACCTTCTGGTGTTGAAGTGATTGTTGCTGAAAATAACTTAGTTACTGTGAAGGGACCTAAAGGGGAACTTTCTCGTACATTTAATGCAAATATGCAAATTACAGTTGAAGGAAACGAATTAACTGTAGTTCGTCCTAACGATAACAAGGAAAACAAAATGTTACACGGAACAACACGTGCTTTATTAAACAACATGGTTGTTGGTGTATCTGAAGGGTTTACTCGTGAGTTAGAAATCATCGGGGTTGGATACCGTGCACAAAAACAAGGAGAAAAACTTGTATTAAACGCTGGATACTCTCACCCAGTTGAGATGGATGCACCTGCAGGTGTAACTATCGAAGTACCTAACAATACTACTGTAGTAGTAAAAGGGATCGACAAACAAGTAGTTGGAGAATTCGCTGCTAACATTCGCGCTGTACGTGCTCCTGAACCATACAAAGGAAAAGGAATCCGTTACAAAGGTGAACATGTTCGTCGTAAAGAAGGTAAAAAAGCTAAAAAATAATTCGAAAGGGGTGGCCTGAATGATTAAAAAAGTATCACGTAATGAGTTACGTAAACAAAGACATTACCGTGTACGTGCTAAAGTTACAGGAACTGCAGAGCGCCCACGCTTAAATGTATTCCGCTCTAGCAAACACATTTATGCGCAAATCATTGATGATGTAACTGGTACTACATTAGTTAGTGCATCAACTTTAGATAAAGATTTAAACATCGCTTCTACAGGTAACGTTGAAGCAGCTAAAGCAGTAGGTGCAGCAGTTGCTAAACGCGCTTTAGAAAAAAATATCACATCAGTTGTTTTCGACCGTGGAGGATATATCTATCACGGACGTGTTGCAGCATTAGCTGAAGCAGCTCGTGAAAATGGATTACAATTCTAATTAAAGAAGGAGGGACAAAGATGCGTCAAATCATTGACCCTAGTAACTTAACACTTGAAGAACGTGTAGTTACTATTAATCGTGTAACGAAGGTAGTAAAAGGTGGACGTCGTTTCCGTTTTGCTGCATTAGTTGTTGTCGGTGACAAAAATGGTCACGTTGGTTTCGGTACTGGTAAAGCTCAAGAGGTACCTGAAGCAATCAAAAAAGCAGTTGAAAGTGCTAAAAAGAACTTAATCTATGTACCTACAGTTGGAACTACAATTCCTCACCAAATCGTTGGAGAATTCGGTTCAGGTAGCGTATTATTAAAACCTGCTTCTGCCGGTACAGGAGTTATCGCAGGTGGACCAGTACGTGCCGTATTAGAGTTAGCTGGAGTACAAGATATCTTATCAAAATCTTTAGGATCAAACACACCAATTAACATGGTTCGTGCAACAATCAATGGTTTAGAAAATTTAAAAACAGTTGAGCGCGTAGCTGAATTACGTGGGAAAACTGTTGAAGAAATCTTAGGATAAGGAGGGAACTCCAATGGCTAAAGAATTACACATTACTTTAACACGTAGTGTAATCGGTCAAAATGAATCTCAACGTGCAACAGTTCAAGCATTAGGTTTAAAAAAATTAAACCAAACAGTTGTTAAAGCTGACAATGTAGCTGTTCGCGGTATGATTAATAAAGTATCTCATTTATTGACTGTAGTAGAGAAATAATCAAAGAGGAGGTGACTTTCGGTGAAATTACATGAGTTAACATATACTGAAGGGTCTCGTAAAGATAGAAAACGTATCGGTCGTGGACACGGTTCAGGTCAAGGTAAAACTGCAGGTAAAGGACACAAAGGACAAAACGCTCGTTCAGGTGGTGGAGTTCGTTTAGGATTCGAAGGTGGTCAAACTCCTTTATTCCGTCGTTTACCAAAACGTGGATTTACTAACATCAACCGTAAAGAATACGCTATCGTTAATTTAGATCAATTAAATAAATTCGAAGATGGAACAGTTGTTACTGCAGAACTTTTATTAGAAACTGGAGTAATTAAAAAATTACACTCTGGGCTTAAAGTTTTAGGACAAGGACAACTAGAGAAGAAATTAACTGTTAAAGCAGCTAAATTCTCAAAAACAGCAGAAGAACAAATTGCGGCTCAAGGTGGATCAATCGAGGTGGTATAATGGCTACTTTCAGTAAGATATGGAAGAACGCTGATTTACGTAAAAAGATCCTATTCACGTTGATGATCTTTGTTGTCTATCGTATTGGATCTTATATTCCTGTGCCAACCATCAATACATCTGTTTTAGAAGCTTCCGCGCAAACTCCGATGCTTGGATTCTTTGATACATTAAGTGGAGGGGCATTGAAACGATTTTCATTGTTTGCGATGTCTATCTCTCCTTATATTACTGCATCAATTGTTATCCAGTTGCTTCAAATGGATGTTGTACCGATTTTGTCTGAATGGGCAAAAGAAGGTGAAACTGGTAAACGTAAGTTAAATCAATTAACTCGTTATGTCACTTTAGTTCTTGCATTTGTTCAAGCCATTGCAATGTCAATTGGTTTCGATTTAGGATATCAAGGGATTTTACTGGAAAGTCATTCAGTAATCACTTATCTTTATATTGCATTAACTATGACAGCAGGTACGGCTGTTATGATTTTCCTTGCTGATCAAATTACTAGCAAGGGAATTGGTAATGGTACATCAATGATTATCGTAGCAGGTATTTTATCTCGTGTTCCATATATGCTAAACGATTTATACACGAAATACTTGGTAAATATAACAGTATCTAACGTGTTAGCATTTATTTCAGTGTTAGCATTGTTAGCTCTGACAATTATTGCTGTTATCTATTTACAAAGCGCAACTAGAAAATTACCAATTCAATATGCCAATAGACATAATTCTGCTCAGTTATCGGGACGTAAAGATTCATTTATTCCGCTGAAGTTAAATTCAGCTGGGGTAATTCCAGTAATCTTTGCAGCTTCACTTGTGAGCTTACCGTTAACTGTAGTAAATTTCTTGCCTGAATCAGGTGTAACTAATGTAATTAAAGCTATCTTTAATTACCAACAACCAATTGGGTTTATTTTATATGTTGTATTAATCGTTGCTTTCACTTACTTCTATGCTTTCGTACAAGTAAGTCCAGAAAAAGTAGCAGAAAACCTTAAAAAACAAGGATCATACATTCCAGGTGTAAGACCGGGTGTTGATACTGAAGAATATTTATCAAAAGTTTTATCTCGTATCACTTTTATTGGAGCTATTTATTTAGTAGTCATTGCGGGCTTACCAATTGTATTTGGCGCAATCACTGATTTACCAAGTAGTGTTGAAATTGGTGGTACAAGCTTATTAATTGTTGTAGGTGTAGCAATCGAAACTGCTAAGCAAATCCAAACAAAAACAATGGATCAAAAATATAAAGGATTCATCAAATAATTGAGGTGATATGATGAAAATCGTATTTATGGGGCCTCCGGGTGCTGGTAAAGGTACTCAGGCTGAAAAAATTATTGAAAACTATCAAATTCCACATATCTCAACTGGAGATATGTTTAGGAAGGCGATAAAAGACCAAACTGAATTAGGTATGGAAGCTAAGCGTTACATGGATCAAGGTGCATTAGTACCTGACCATGTTACAATTGGTATTGTAAAGGATCGCTTGTCTGAATCAGATTGCAAGTCGGGATTCCTGTTAGATGGTTTTCCACGAACAGTAGATCAGGCAAAAGCCTTAGATGAAATACTGACTTCTCTTGATTCGAAGATTGATTATGTAATTAATATTGATGTTGATTTAGACATTCTTAAAGAGCGCTTAACTGGACGTCGTATTTGTCGTTCATGTGGGGCAACTTATCACATGATCTTCAATCCTCCTGCAGTTGCTGGTACTTGTGACAAGTGTGGTGGAGAATTATATCAACGTAAAGATGATAATGAAGAAACGGTTGGTAATCGCTTAGATGTTTACGTTAGTCAAACTAAGCCTTTATTAGATTATTACTCTTTAGCAGGAAATCTTGTTAATATTAATGGTCAACAATCAATTGATCTTGTATTTGCAGAAATCCAAGATGTACTTGGAGGCAATAAATAATGATTATTTGTAAGACTCCACGCGAAATTGATATTATGCGAGAAGCCGGTCGTATTGTTGCTTTAGCTCATCAAGAGGTTCAAAAGCACATTAAACCTGGCGTTACAACGAAGCAGTTAGATAAAATTGTAGAAGATGTAATTCGTAGTCAAGGCGCAATACCTTCTTTTAAAGGTTATCATGGATTCCCTGCAAGTATTTGTGCATCAGTAAACGATGAACTTGTTCACGGTATTCCAGGAAATCGTGTCTTAAAAGATGGAGATATTATCTCAATCGATATCGGCGCGAAATATAATGGATATCATGGTGATTCAGCTTGGACTTACCCAGTAGGGAAAATCTCAGATGAAGCTCAACTATTACTTGATGTAACTAAACAATCATTATTTGTCGGTTTAGAACAGGCTAAAGCGGGAAATCGTTTATCAGATATCTCACACGCTATTCAAGTGTATGTAGAATCTCATAATTTCTCGATTGTCCGTGAGTACGCTGGGCATGGTGTCGGTCAAGATCTACATGAAGATCCTTCAATTCCACACTATGGACCTCCTGGACGAGGACCAAGATTGAAAACAGGTATGACTTTAGCAATCGAACCTATGGTTAATTATGGTGAGAGATACGTTCGTACTTTAGCTGATAATTGGACTGTAGTTACTCGTGATAAAGCTCTCTGTGCTCATTTCGAACATACTGTTGTCATCACTGACAATGGATATGAAATATTAACTAAGTTATAAAGATAAGGAGGCATAATCAATGGCTAAGCAAGACGTTATTGAAGTAGAAGCTACCGTTATCGATAATTTGCCAAACGCTATGTTTAAAGTAGAATTAGAAAATGGTCATCAATTAATTGCTCACGTTTCTGGTAAAATCCGTATGAACTTCATTCGTATTTTACCAGGTGATAAAGTAACAGTAGAATTATCTCCTTATGATTTAACACGTGGGCGTATTACATATCGTCACAAATAGACTCCGATATACTGAAAAATGAGGAGGTTTTAATTCATGAAAGTAAGACCATCTGTAAAACCTATCTGCGATAAATGTAAAGTTATTCGCCGTAAAGGGAAAGTAATGGTAATTTGTGAAAATCCAAAACATAAACAAAAACAAGGATAAGCTTTAGGAGGTGCAATGTATGGCACGTATTGCTGGTGTAGATATTCCTCGCGACAAACGCGTTGTAATTTCATTAACATATATCTATGGAATTGGTAAACCAACAGCTCAACAAATCTTAGCTGCTGCTGGTGTATCAGAAGATACACGTGTACGTGATTTAACTGAAGATGAGTTAAACCGTATCCGTGCAGAAGTAGATAAATTAAAAGTAGAAGGAGACTTACGTCGTGAAGTTTCATTAAACATCAAACGTTTAATGGAGATCGCTTCATTCCGTGGTATCCGTCACCGTAGAAGTTTACCAGTACGCGGACAAAACACTAAAAACAATGCCCGTACTCGTAAAGGTCCACGTAAAACAGTTGCTAATAAGAAAAAATAGTTAGGAGGGTCATCATATGGCACGTAAACAAGTTAGTCGTAAACGTCGTGTTAAAAAGAATATTGCTACAGGTGTAGCACATATCCACTCGACTTTCAATAATACAATTGTTACGATTACTGATCCTCATGGTAATGCAATCTCATGGTCAAGTGCAGGTGCATTAGGATTCAAAGGATCTCGTAAATCAACTCCATTCGCTGCTCAAATGGCATCAGAAGCTGCTGCTAAAGCTGCAATGGATCACGGAATGAAAAGTGTAGACGTATCAGTTAAAGGTCCTGGTCCTGGTCGTGAAGCAGCTATTCGTGCTTTACAAGCTGCAGGATTAGATGTAACAGCTATCAAAGACGTTACTCCAGTTCCTCATAACGGATGCCGTCCACCAAAACACCCACGTGGTTAATCAGGAAGTTATTTGAAAGTAGTACCCTACTATTAAGCGATCCTGAGGAGGGAAATCGATGTTAGAAATCGAAAAACCAAGAATTGAAGTTGAAGAATACATCAAAGATGAATTCTATGGGAAATTTGTTATTGAGCCTCTAAAACGTGGATATGGTACTACGTTAGGGAATTCCTTACGTCGAGTATTACTATCATCACTTCCTGGAGCTGCAGTAACATCTATCTCTATAGAGGGAGTTCAACACGAATTCACTTCTATCGATGGTGTAGTTGAAGATGTAACACAAATTATTTTAAATTTAAAAAACTTAATCTTATCTATTGATTCAGAAGAGGTTAAGGAATTACGTATTGATGTTGCTAGAGAAGGTGCAGTTACGGCTGCAGATATCGAATGTGACGAACAAGTAGAAATTATCAATCCTGACTTACACATTGCTACTTTATCAGCTACAGGTCGTTTACGAATGACTATGAAAGCTCGTCGTGGTAATGGTTATGTTGGTGCGGATGATAATAAAAAATTACTTGAGAGTGCAGGAGAGATCGCTATCGACTCTATCTACACACCAGTAACTCGCGTATCTTATGATGTTGAAAAGACTCGTGTTGGTCAAGATGCATCATACGATAAATTAACATTAGAAGTTTGGACAAACGGAAGTGTTAACCCACAAGAAGCTATCTCTTTAGCATCTAAAATCTTAGTTGAACACTTCAGCATTCTAGTTAACTTAAATGAAGCAGGGCAACTTGCATCATTCATCGTTGAACGTGAAGATGAAGAGAAAAACAAAGTATTAGAAATGCCAATTGAAGAGTTAGACTTATCTGTTCGTTCTTACAACTGTTTACGCCGTGCTGGAATCAATACAGTTGAAGAATTAGCTCGTCATTCTGAAGAAGATATGATGAAAGTTCGTAACTTAGGTAAAAAATCATTAAAAGAAGTTAAGGATAAACTTGACGAATTAGGATTAAGCTTAGGTTGCACTAAATAATTGATTTATATATAATGTTATAATTCCATTTTCATATGGAAGGAGGAATTTTAAGTGGCTTACAGAAAATTAGGACGTCTTAGTCATCAACGTAAAGCAATGTTACGTGATTTATCAACAGATTTAATCATCAACGAACGCATTGTAACAACTGAAGCTCGTGCAAAAGAATTACGTTCAGTAGTTGAGAAATTAATTACTTTAGGTAAACGTGGAGACTTACACGCTCGTCGTCAAGCAGCTGCATATGTACGTGCAGAGGTTGCTAACGATGAAACTGGAGCAACAGCTGTTCAAAAATTATTCTCTGATATCGCACCTCGTTACGCTGAGCGTAATGGTGGATACACTCGTATCTTAAAAGTTGGACCTCGTCGTGGGGATGCAGCTGATATGGTAGTTATCGAGTTAGTATAATTTTTCAAACCATAGAAGATTTTATCTTCTATGGTTTTTTTTATTTGAATCTGTTAGACGAAAATGTTGTTATTGGGTGTTTGTCTATTTAAAAGGGATCAAATCTTTAAAATCGACAGTCAACAGTCGTTGATATCAAACAATTGCTTATCAACAAGATTGTCTAATACACCCTTTTATTTTCAAATCTCACAAAGGTTTAGGTGATTTTTTGAAATACGTCATAAAATAATAAACACGATGATATAATGAATGGTCTAGTATATACTAAAAAGTGTTACTATTATTTTCTGAAAAATATTTATCAATAAGTTATCTTGATTATTATCGCTATTAATTTATTTAATTGTATTACCTGCATTAAGCAATTTTAGATTTAATCTATTTGGTAAAAAATGTTTTATAATTACTTAATTTCTTATCCATTTATTTATATTTTAGTGAGTTATGATATAATAAAAATGTTATAAAAAGGAGGCCGACAGTTTGATTAATACAGTAATTAATGCAGTAGAAAACATTTCATTTTTTGATCTGTTATTAGTATGTTTAGATGTATACTTTGTATGGTTGATTATTTATTATATTTTAAAACTGATTAAATCAAATGTCCGTGCCGTTCAAATTTTAAAAGGTGTCATTTTGATTTATCTCATTGACATTGTAAGTCAAATTTTTGATCTATATACGCTGAATGCCTTGATTGGGAATGTTATCGATTGGGGGTTACTTGCTGTTATTATCATTTTCCAACCTGAAATCCGTAGCGGACTTGAACAGATTGGACGAAATAGTACAATGAATCGTGAACGTAATGTTCTTGCAGAACATGATGTGATTAGTATTTTAGCTAATTCCGTTGAATTTCTAGCTAAACGACGTATAGGAGCATTAATAGTTATTGAACGTGGGGTTAAGCTTGATGAGTTTATTACCCCGTCTACTATTATTTCGGGTGAAATTTCACAGGAGTTATTAACTACAATTTTTGTTCCGACGACGCCTTTACATGATGGAGCAGTAATGATTCGAGAAGGAAAATTATATTGTGCTGGCGCATATCTTCCTTCAACAAGACGAGAAGATATCAATAAGGCTTTTGGTACACGTCACCGTGCTGCTATTGGAATCAGTGAAATTTCTGATAGTATAACACTTGTGGTATCTGAAGAAACAGGTCGTTATTCAATTGCCTACAAAGGTGAGTTAAAAGTTTATGATGTCATTGATTCATTTAAAACTGACTTACAGCAATATCTTAGTTGATTGAATTGACTGATGATGAAGGTGGTGTCGTATGAAAAAATCTAAACAAAATAAGACTCAAAAAAACAATAATAATGTGGACTCAAATGAAATAGCAAGACAAATAGCAATTGAGACAATTAAAGATACAGAAAAGTTTTTTCAAAGAATTGCAAATTTCTTTAAA
This sequence comes from Turicibacter bilis, assembly GCF_024499055.1. Lineage (NCBI taxonomy): Bacteria > Bacillati > Bacillota > Erysipelotrichia > Erysipelotrichales > Turicibacteraceae > Turicibacter > Turicibacter bilis. The sequence continues at coordinate 2,001,720 of NZ_CP071249.1, forward strand.
GGTATCTGGAAGTTTTTAACGACACCAGGTATGATTTTAGGAATTTTCAAGTTTCAAAAATTGGACCACGTTTACGAAAGTTTTCTTCGAAATGAAAAGTTGATGAAGATACTAGCGTTGGTAGTAGCTATTGGATTTGCGTTTAATATAAGATATGCTCCCAGTGTAAAAGAGCGTTATTCTGTGGATATTAATAGTTACCCTTTAACTTCTTATTATAATAAAGAACGAATAGTAGTTGAAGGGTTACCAGATACAGTAGATGTCACATTAGTTGGAGATAAGAGTCAAGTAGATATTGCTAAAGCTAAAGCTAACTTTGAGATTTATGCAGATTTAAAGGATTTGCCACCTGGAACACATAAGGTTAATCTAGAGTATAGTAAACTTGGTAATAAGTTAGATGTTAAGATTGATCCCAGTACAATTGTTGTGACAATTATGGCATTGACTGAAATTGATAAGCCAGTACAAGCTGATTTTGTAAACTTAGATCAAATTGATGAGATGTATGTGTTGAGTGAGCCGCAGTTGGCCTTAAATACTGTTAAAATTAAAGGTCCACAAACAGTAGTTAATCAAGTAGCAAGTGTAAAGGCAATTATTGATGTATCTGATTTATCTAAGCTTTCTGATTATGAGGCACCAGTGTTTGCGTATGATAAGCTTGGTAATAAATTAGATGTTGAAATTAAACCAGATAAGTTGATTACTTCTACTCAGGTAACTACTCCAAGTAAGGTTGTACCAGTAGAGGCTGTTGTAACTGGAAATGCTCCAGAAGGGCATAGTGTAGGTAATCTAACCTTAACCCCATCTGAAGTCAAGTTATACGGTGAAACAACTGCATTAGAGTCCTATGATAAGTTACAAGTCCAAGTTGATTTATATCAACTAGACGATAATAATGAACTTATTGTAAAATTAGATAAACCAGAAAATATTCATAAAATGGATACAGACACAATCAAAGTAAAAGTAACATTTGAAGAAACCCAAACAAAAGTTTTAGAAAATATTTCTGTTGATTTCAAAAACTTAGATGCGAAGTATAGTGTTAAGGCTAAGTCTCTGAGTGATGCAGTCATTAATTTAACATTGAAGGGATCAACTACAAAGTTAAACTCAATTTCTGCAGATGATGTGAAGGTTTGGATTGATTTATTAGGATATACTCCTGGTGAATATCAAGTTCCGATTACGGTGGAATCTATTACTGGTGTGTTGATTGATCCGAGTCGAGCAAAAGTAAATGTTATTATTACAGAATAAAAGTGAGGTTAGTATATATGGGAAAATACTTTGGAACGGATGGAATTAGAGGAGTCGCAAATACTGAGCTAACTCCAGAATTTACATTAAAATTAGGACGTATTTTAGGTCATCATTTAAAGTCTAAAAATACACGTCCTAAAGTATTAATTGGACGCGACACTCGTATTTCAGGTGAGTTATTAGAAAGTGCATTAATTGCTGGATTAATCTCATCGGGTGCCGATGTATTAACCCTTGGAGTCATTACAACTCCAGGTGTTGCTTATTTAACTAAAAGCTTAGATGTAGATGCAGGAATTATGATTTCAGCGTCTCATAACCCAGTTCAAGATAATGGAATTAAAATCTTTAGCCATAGTGGTTACAAATTAAGTGATCAAGAAGAAGAGGAAATTGAAAGTTTAATCGATACAGCTGATGAATTACCACGCCCAATCGCTGGTGAGATTGGGCGCGTGGAAGACTTCCAAATGGGATCACAAAAATATGTGAACTTTATTAAAGGAACAGTAGGACAAAAATTAACGGGATTAAAAATCGTATTAGATTGTGCAAATGGAGCAAGTTCAGCATTAGCCCCTCAATTATTTGCTGATTTAGATGCAGATATTGTGACTGTTTCATCAAATCCAGATGGAGTTAATATTAACCATAACTGTGGATCAACTCATCCAGAAGCATTAGCCAAAGAAGTTGTTAAACATGAGGCTGATTTAGGGTTTGCATTTGATGGTGATTGTGATCGTTTAATTGCAGTAGATCATACGGGAGCTATTATCGATGGAGATTATATTATGTTCATCGTTGGACGTTACTTAAATGAAAAAGGATTACTAAAACAAGGAACTGTTGTTTCAACAGTTATGAGTAACTTAGGTTTCTATAATGCAGTTGAAGCAAATGGTTTACGTAGTGTTCAAACAAAAGTTGGAGATCGTTATGTTTTAGAAGAAATGTTAAAGAATGATTATAACTTTGGGGGAGAACAATCAGGTCATTTAATCTTCTTAGATTATGGAACAACTGGAGATGGAATGTTAAGTGCCGTTCAATTAGCTAAGATTGTTGTTGAGAAGGAACAATCTTTAGCCGATTTAGCAAAAGAAATGCCTAAATATCCACAATTATTAAAAAACCTTCGTGTTGAAGACAAAAATGCAATGATGACAAATGAAAATATTTTAGCATCAATTGCTGAGGTTGAAGCCGAAATGAATGGAGAGGGACGTGTGTTAGTTCGTCCTTCGGGAACAGAACCTTTAGTTCGTGTCATGGTAGAAGCTAAAACTGAAGAATTATGTGAAGAATATGTTAATCGTATTTTAGCAGTTGTTGAACAAGAGTTAAAATAAGAATTAAAAGAGGTGACGTTCACCTCTTTTTTTGATTAAAATGGTTATTTTTGACTCACAATTTAAAAACATCATTTTAATTTTCTCTGCATATGATATAATGAATGTGTTGCTTTCTAAAGGGGGAAAGGAGGATAGTAGAGTAGATAAGTTATTTCTATTCAAGTATAAGCGCCAGAGCTGTTAACTAAAGATGACAGCTGACGAGGTGAAGGTTAATCGATTATTCGGCGGATGCCTTCCGGCTGTATACCTCAGTCGTAGTCTTCAAACAAAACTAAGAGGTAACTCTTACGACAAAATTGGAGAAAAGGTAAATAGGAAAGCAGCTCTATTTTAGAAATTAGTTTATTGAAAAAAGGAGTTGTTACACGTATGTGTGGAATCGTTGGATATATTGGACAACAAGATGTTAAAGATATTTTATTAAACGGATTAGAAAAATTAGAGTACCGTGGATATGATTCAGCAGGGATTGCAGTAGTCAATGAAGCGGGAGTTCATATTTTTAAAGATAAAGGACGTATTGCTCACTTACGTACTGTTGTTGATGAAACAGTTTTATCAACAGTAGGGATTGGACATACACGTTGGGCGACTCATGGGGCACCTAATCAACGTAACTCACATCCTCATCAATCAAGTACAGGTCGTTTTACGATTGTTCATAATGGGGTTATTGAAAATGAATTAGAGTTACGTCAAGAATTTTTGCCAAATTACAACTTCATTTCAGATACAGATACAGAAGTTATTGCAGCATTAATTGAGCACTTTGTGTTAGAAAAAGAAGATGTGGAATTAGCGATTCGTCATGTGATGAGTTTATTACACGGATCTTATGCATTGGGAGTTATTGATGCTAATAATCCTGAAGTGCTATATGCAGCTAAAAATAAATCACCCATGTTAATTGGTTTAGGTGAAGGATTCAATATGATTGGATCTGATGCGATGGCCATGTTACAGTGTACCAATCAATTCGTTGAAATCGAAGATGAAGAGTTCATTAAGTTAACACGTGAAGGGGTAACGATCTATAACTTATTAGGAGTGACAGTTAAACGTGATCCATTCACAGCTGAGTTAGATGCTTCTGATATCGAAAAAGGAACATATCCTCACTACATGTTAAAAGAAATTGATGAGCAACCCTACGTGATTCGCCGTATCGTGGAGCAATACTTCGAAGATGGAGACATTAAAATCGATCAAGAGATCGTGAAGGCTGTGAAGGAAGCGGATCGTTTATATATCATTGCTGCAGGAACGAGTATGCATGCTGGATTCGTTGGAAAGCAAATGTTTGAACAATTAGCTGGAATTCCAACTGAAGTTCATATTTCATCTGAGTTCGTTTACAATACACCAGTGATTAGTAAAAAACCATTATTCATCTTCATTTCTCAATCAGGAGAAACAGCAGATAGCCGTGCCGTATTAGTTAAAATTAAACAATTAGGATATCCATCATTAACCATTACAAACGTACCAGGTTCAACGTTATCTCGTGAAGCCGATCATACGTTATTATTATATGCAGGACCTGAGATTGCAGTAGCTTCAACAAAAGCTTACACAGCTCAAGTTGCGGTTCAAGCAGTTTTAGCAGCTAAAGTGGCTGGAAAAACAGATTTAGATTTATCTCGTGAATTAGCGATCGTTGCCAATGTGATGGAAAGTATTACAGATCATAAAGAGCAATACGAAGCCATTGCCAAAGATTATTTAACACAACGTAACTGTTTCTATATCGGGCGCCATGTTGATTATTATGTGGCCTTAGAAGCGGCTTTAAAATTAAAAGAAATTTCTTATATTCAAACAGAAGGATTCGCAGCTGGTGAGTTAAAGCATGGAACGATTGCATTAATTGAAAAAGGAACACCAGTTATCGCCATTGTTTCTCAAGAATCAGTGAATTTAAATACGCGTTCAAATGTAAAAGAAGTTAAAGCGCGTGGAGCTAATACTGTGATTATTTCATTACGTTCATTAAGTTCTGAAACGGATCAAATTGTGATTGATGATGTTCATCCATTATTAACACCATTAGTAACAGTAGTTCCAACTCAATTAATTTCTTACTATGCAGCCTTACAACGTGGATTCGATATTGATAAACCACGTAACTTAGCGAAGTCAGTTACAGTAGAATAAAATAAAAACACTCTCATTTTATGAGAGTGTTTTTATTTGAGTTAAAATAGTTGCAAATACATTCTATTTACAGTAATATATGCTTGTTATTAAATCTAATAGTAAGTGGTGGTTTCATGAATGAAGTAATTGGAAAAACAATGTCAATTTTATATCGATATCGCCAGATTATTATAAATCATAAACTAAGACCTTATGGGCTTGGGAGTGGCCAGCATATCTTTTTAATTAATATTGCTAGACATGAGGGGATTAATCAAAAAGATTTAACGAATTTAGTGAAAATCGATAAGGCAACGACAGCAAAAGCCTTAAAAAAATTAGAAGAGAATGGCTATATCTATCGTCAATGTGATGAAGGAGATCGTCGATATAATCAACTTTTTTTAACAGAAAAAGGTCATGAAATGATGCCTATTATTATGTCAATTTTAGTAGAAATTACAGATGATCTTATTGAAGGGTTAATAGAGGAAGAGAAGGATCATTTCTTAAAATGTTTAGATACTATGTTGAATAATTCAATTAAAGCTGTTGAAAAGTTAAGAAATGAGAAATGACCACTTATGAAGTTAATAACTATTTGAGTTAAAATAGTTGCAAATATATCATATAAGGAGGATAAAGTGAATGAATAGACAGAAGCTTTTAGGAGAAGAGAAAATCTCAAAATTATTAATGCAGTTTTCAGTTCCTGCTATTATCGGGATGATGGTTAATACGTTATATAACATTGTTGACCGTATGTATATTGGAAATATTCCTGAAGTAGGGGGATTAGCGTTAACGGGTGTTGGAATTACGATGCCGATTATGACTATAATTTTAGCATTTGGGATGTTAGTTGGAATCGGAACAAGTGCACGTATTTCCTTGAAACTTGGTGAGCATAAACGAGATGAAGCAGAGCAGCATCTTGGTAATGCATTTACACTTATTTTATTAATTAGTATTTTAATCACAGTACTTGGATTAACATTTATGAAGCCACTTCTTCAAATCTTTGGGGCTAGTCAAGACACAGAGATTTATGCTTCTCAATATATGCAGATTATCTTTATTGGGACAATCTTTAATATGCTTAGCTTTGGATTGAATCATTCTATTCGTAGTGATGGAAATCCTAAAATTGCGATGTTCTCTATGTTAATTGGTGCAGGAACAAATATTCTTTTAGACCCAATCTTTATTTTTGCACTAGGTCTTGGGGTTCGAGGGGCAGCGATTGCTACTGTAATTTCTCAAATTGCATCGACCATTTGGATTTTATATTACTTTACAAAAGGTAAGGGTTCAATTAAGATTTCACGTCATAATGTTAAATTAAAAAAAGCAGTCATCATCAGTATTTTCTCTATCGGGATGAGCCCCTTTGCTATGCAGATTGCTCAAAGTCTCGTACAAGTATTAGCGAATAATGCTTTAAAAGAATATGGCGGAGATTTAGCGATTGGCGCAATGACAATTATCAGTAGTATTTCGATGATTTTTATGATGCCACTGTTTGGTCTAAACCAAGGATCACAGCCAATCATTGGTTATAATTATGGAGCTAAAAAGTATCATCGTGTTAAAGATGCGGTTAAAATCCCTGTTATTGTCGCAACACTTATTGTTTCAGTAGGATGGTTATTAATTCAATTTGCACCAGAGCTTTTAATTCGAGCATTTAGTAGTGATGAGTCATTACTTGAAATGGCTAAAACAGGATTACGTACATTCTTATTTATGTTACCTGTTCTTGGTTTCCAAACAATTAGTTCTAACTACTTCCAATCAATTGGACAAGCTAAAGTCTCAATGTTCTTAAGTTTATTACGTCAAGTCATTTTATTAATTCCTTGTTTAATTGTTTTACCGCGTGTCGGTGGACTGGGATTAATGGGAGTTTGGTTAGCAGGGCCAGTTGCTGATGGATTAGCTTCAATTATTACTGGAGTAGTTTTCTTTGGTTCACTTCGAAAATTAAAAGAAAATAAGGTTAATGATTGTGATAAAGAAATGGCTTCTCTTCATCAAGAAAGTCCTTTAAAAGTCTAATCTCGTGTGCTACGATAGGATTGAAAGGGGCGAAGATGAAATGAAATCTGTTGTATTAAAAGTTAATGGGATGAGCTGTCAACATTGTGTAAATTCAATTCATGATGCAGTGGCCCAAATTGTTGGGGTTAAGCAAGTTAAGGTTGATTTAAAATCAAAATTAGTTGAAGTTGAATATGACCAATCATTTACGAATGAATTATTAATAGTAGAATGTATTGAAGATCAAGGATTTGATGTTCAATTATAAAAAAGTGTGCAATTGCACACTTTTATTTTTTTTGAAATTATCTATAATTTAAGTGAGGATAAGGTTATTTGGGATGACTTCTCTTATAAAACAGGGACTGAAAAAACATCTTTCTTTTTTAAAGATGTTTTTTCTTTTTCTAAAATTACGTTTAATTCACATCGGAGGTAATTGTATGAAGATTGATACTCAGTCTGATTATGTGTTCATCTAATGCTTTTGTAGTGCGCAGACAACGAAGAAGACAGTAAAATTCATAGGCGTGTTTGAAATGGAAGGTTACCTCATTTTCATTGCCTAGATGATAAAGGCCTGTTCCCTTTTTTGTTGCATGTAAGTCACGGGCATATATATAAATAAATTTATAATGAGATAGTTCTAGTCCTTTCCATGTAATCTCAAGGCACTATTTATAGCTTTTGTTTTCAAGATAGAATTTTGCTAAATAAAGTTATTAAACCTCTTGGTTATAAAAACATCCCATAGTTTATCAATTCAAGATTAAGGAGTTTTTTTGCTATAACCACTGAGAAAAATAGGGTATTTTTTCGCATATTTTCATGATATAATACTGTATTATAACATGAATAAAATCCTCATGCTGTTGGCAGAATCCAGCGTTATCAAAAATAGGAGGTCTAGTTTAGCAAACGTAGGCTTATTTTATTATGCGTTTGTTTAATCATGATCTTATCTGCTCCTGTTTTTATTAGGAGTTTTTTTATTGTTATAAATTAGAAGATAAGGGTGATTATTGTGGCAAATGAATTAATTGCAGTATTATTCATTATTGTTAACTTTGGATTAGTTGTCTTAAGTTATAAATTATTTGGTCGAAAGGGATTATACGCATACATCACGATGAGTGTAATCGCAGCGAATATCCAAGTTGCTAAAACAACGACGATTTTCGGTATTGTTACAACGCTTGGGAATACGATGTTTAGTGGAATCTTCTTAGCGACCGATTTATTAAGTGAAAAGTATGGGAAGAAGGCTGCGATGACAGCAGTATTTATCGGCTTCTTTACGCAGTTATCTTTTTTAATTGTGACTCAATTTTCATTATGGTTTAAACCAGATGCATCAGATTGGGCACAACCACATATGGAAGGTTTATTTAGTCTAGCTTTACCTGTGTTCACGATTGCGGGGTTAATCTCGTTCATGGTGTCACAAAATATTGACGTGTTTGTTTTCCACTTCATTAAAAAGAGATTTCCAGAAGATAAGTGGTTATGGTTGCGTAATAATGGAAGTACATTAATTAGCCAATTTGTTGATACGTTCATCTTCACGGCAGTTGTTGTGATGTTTGGATTATGGGAGATGGAGATTGCAGTAGACATTTTCTTCGTAACTTATTTATTTAAAGTCATTTTAAGTATTTCAGATACACCATTTGTTTATTTATTAAAGAAAGTCAATCCAATGGATTTATAGAATATAGACCGGCTATACAAGCTGGTCTTTTTTGCTATAATAGAAAATAAAAGGAGATGATAGGGATGAAATTTATAAAAGCAGAAGAGATTCAAAAGCATTGGTTTTCAGATGAAAAGGATTATGAGGAGGTTCTTAAAGCCATTAGTACTTGTTTAGGGAAGCATATCATTTTTGCACAGGTGAAAGAAGATACGTTGAAAGCCATGGTTGTTTTAGATATTACAAAAGTTGTTGTGATTAAGGCGTTAGCCATTAAAGATGAAAATTTATTACCAATCGTTATTCGTTTAGTGAAGCAGAAGTATAAAAATAAAGATCTTATTTGTGAGGTCGATGGAATTGATTTGCGGGGATTTGGTTTTGTAGAGGGGAGATATGTACGAAGTGAGCATTTAGAGGATTCGTTTTTAGATGAATCAGGCTTAGTTGAGCGATATCCAATTAAAGTGAGTGAGAAACAGATTGTTTTAAACTATTTGTCTCAGTTTTTTGAAGCGGGACGTTTTTATAGTGAGCGTGAAGTAAATGAGGTTTTAAAAGCTCATATTAGTTTTCAAGATTATGTGACGCTTCGTCGTGATTTATTTGATTTTAATTATTTAACACGAAGCTTAGACGGAGGCACTTATGAGAAAATAATGTAAGCTTTTTAGTAGTGTTTTAATCGTTTTTGCGTTGGGAAGATGCTCTAAAAGAGAGGATATTATTGTGTATACGGGTTACGATGAATCATGGTTAGCTACTTATTCACCTTCATTAATTGAAGATAGGGTTTATGATTTAATATTTATATGGTCATGAGTTTCCAATATTAGATTATCGTTTGGAAGGTCGATTATTTACAATTTTTAGCTCGTTCCCTTAAAATTTACAAGGCGATGGGTCTTTTCATATAACGACTCGATTTAGTGCTGAAGTATTTGAGCAAATGGAGGATAAAAAGGTACAACTAATAATTGAGTGGAATGGGGAGAGAGAGGTTATCGACTTAAAACGAGTAAATTAGCGGGCTAGTGTAAGTTTAGATATACATTAGCCTATACAGACGAAAAAAGAGGAATTAATGTGTCGGACTCATTAGTGAAACTTAGTAAAATAACAATCAGATATAAAATAGGGTGTACAGACGAAGTTAAAGAAAGAATATTAAATCAATAGATACCTTTATTTTTAATTTTTTTGAAATAGCTAAGTTAACCTTCTCATTTTTACCAAATTAGTTTTATTACTGACATAGAAAAAGCAAGAACTGGTTCAGTTCTTGCTTTTTTAATCTCCGACTCCAAAGTCAGTTTTATTCCATAAGACTTCTAAATGCTTGACATCGTCTAGCCATTTGTATTCATCGTAGAACCATTCTTTTAGCTGTCCATCTGGTTTGATGATGGTTGTATTTTCACAGTAGACATTGACTGTGGCATGATTGAATTGATTAAGGACGATATCGATGTCACGTCTGATCATATCTTTTGTTTGTCCCTTAATTCCAACCATGATACATGGTGAATCAAAGTATTTTTTTAATTCTTCAACACTTTGGAACGGCGCCCCCTTTTTTAAAACTTTTTCACGGAAGTCATAATCGAATGATTCTACCCCTGTTTTGAACATAATATCAATGTCTAGACGTTGACGCATCTTATCTAGGTGGTCACGGAAGATCCAATGAGCTTCGGCAAATAGTTTTTTAAACTCATGTTCACTAAGTTTTAATTTGATCATTTCTAATGTTTCTTTTGGTAAATCAAAGATGTTTCCAGAGTTGATGACTTCAAATGTGTCATATAATCCTTTAACATTTGATAAGACTTCTTTATTTAATTGATTCATTTCTGCAATATTTGTTGAGTTGTCACCAATGTAATCACAGAATGTGCATTTACCATATGCACATGGACGACTTTTTAAAAGAACGATTTCGCGAGGAAATTTTTCTGTTATAATATTATATCTTTCCATTACTATCACCTGTCCTTAGTATATCAAATATAGGGAATGCTGGCTTGTAATGTGTCTTAATTTTATAGTTATTTTTTGGCAAGTACTATTTATTTTTATGGTAAAATGAAATTATTCATTGATAGTAAGGTGGGATGTTAGTGTTAAATCATTCAGAATATAGACGGAAAACGTTTCAATATATAGCTTTAATTTTTATCATTGTGTTCTTTGGCTTTATTTTTTCAGGTAACTTTATTTATTCTGTGACAGGGCAGTACGTTGAGAATTATTTGTCCATTTATGCAAATGCTCATGATTTGTTGTTACAAAAAGAAATCCCCATGTGGTCTTTTAACTTCTTCTTAGGAGGCAACTTTTTAGGAGCACAAAATGTTTACTCTTTATATAATCCATTTTTTTTATTAACGTTATTGTTTCCAAGTAGTTTGCTTCCTAAATTATACTTTCCCCTCCTATTTTTAAAGACAATGTTAGCTACTGGGGCACTCTATCTCTATATGAAAGAGACGAAGTGGTTTAAATCTCATACTCTTATTATCGCAAGTATTTTATATCTCTTTAATGGATGGTATCTGAGTAACCTCAGTGAGTTTGTTACGATTGAGCTTCTATTTTTTGTTCCTCTTGTACTTTATGGCGTCGAGAAGCTTCTTTCATCAGGACGGAAACGATACTTTGTAGCAACTTTTTCATTGCTGCTTATTTCGCATTTTACGTTTACCGTGTTATTCTTAGGCTTTTTGGTGGCTTATATTATGATTCGACTTTATAGAGTTCGACAGGAGAATCGAGCGTGCTTTATCGATGATACAAAGAAGTTTTTAGTTTCAATTGTATTGATTATCGGCATTAATATGGTCTTCATTTTACCGCTTTTATTCGCGTCAAATGCTATGTCGATTGAACTGCAGGAGGGAATGACGCTATCCTCTTTATTAGCCCTTTGTCTTAAAGGATTATTCCCACCTCTTCATGAAAATTTTCTAGGATCACTACAGTTATTTCCAAAGAATGTGAATGTTGTGGCGCTTTATCAATCAGTACTAGTTGTATTAATGCTTCCACAGTTTGTGAAATTGATAGGTAAGAGGGAAAGAAAATTAATCATTTTTTCTTATAGTGTCATCCTGTTTACTGTGTTTATCACTCAGTCACTTGAACTTGTCAATATTACCTCACTAGCACCATTAAATACGAATGTTATTTCCATCTTATTAATTTTATTTAATGCGTTAATGACGGCTTATTCCTTAAATGATGTCCGCTTAATGGATACGAAGTTATTAAAACAAACTTGTATCACGTTTAAATGTTTATTATTTTCGGTATTAGGCTTCGTATTACTTTTTGAGTTACATATGAAATATGGGGAAATTTCGCAATGGACCGTAGCGAAAGTAGTGGATGAGCTGATTATCTTATCGCCTTATTTGATGCTTTATTTAATAATGATTTTGACGATATCTTTTTATCGCTTTCTTTTAATTCGAATAGCTAAAGAAGATGAATCACTTAGTTCAAAGACAATTTTTTTCATCTTAATGTTAGAGTGCATGATAGTGTCTTACATCTATTTTGCAACGAATAGTGAACGCTCTATCTTAGTGGAAAACTATATGATAGATCAAGAATCGATTAGTAATAACACTGGTGCAGTGGCGGATTATTTGCAAACGATGGATCCAGAGTTTTATCGAATTATTAATAGTTATGAAATTCAATACAATGAGCCATTGTATCAAGGTTATAATGGATTCTCAATTGCGAATCCATATCTCGTTTTATCTTCGCAAGATGTATCATGGATGCTGAATGAACAGGTTGAGAATAGTTTATCTATTGCAACCACTGATTATATGTTAACGACAGCATTATCTGCAAAGTATTATTTTACACCGGATTATGAGGTGCCGCTTCCAGGCTATCAATATTATGATCGAATTGAGGGAATCACGATTTTTAAGAATAATTATTTTGTTCCTGTTGGAACGAGTAGTCCGTATTATATACTTGAGTCAGATTTTAAAAAACTTAATCGAGCACAGCAACATTACGTGTTTTTAAAATGTATTGTTTTAGAGAACGAAAGTTTGGCGGATATTTATCATCTGCAGCCGTTTAATACAACAGAGCTTCCTGAGCAACCGGGTGAAATTCAATATTTTGAAGCCGCTCAGTTACGTCAAAGTTTTGGTGTTGAAGCGGTTGAATATGCTCAGAATACGATTACACACCAATACGTGACTAGCTCACCACAATTGATTACGTATGCCATTCCTTATAATAAAGGGTGGAGGGCCTATGCTAATGGCAAAGAAGTTCCAATTTATGAAGTGAATGATGGTTTTATTGGTGTGGGGATTGAAACAGCTGGTAAGTATGAGATTGAATTAACGTATCGTTCGCCAGGCTTTGATCTTGGATTCTCGGTTTCAGCTATTACAAGTTTAATTATTGTATCAAGTTTTTATCGTAGTTATGAAGTTCGTCGCAAAGTTGCCTCAAAGTAATTTGAGGCAATTTTTTATAAAAGAGTGTGTATACTAAAAGTAGTTTGAAAAATAAGGGTGAATATTATGAAATTAAGTCGTAAGTGGATTAGTTGTTTAATCATGGTACTTCTGTTTTGTGGAAGTATTTTAAACTGTCGAGCCGAAAGTAGTGATATCTCTACAGATTTACTCGTCCAGTTAAACGAGGCATCAACCATTATGGTGAAAAAGAGTTGGTTTTCATTTAATAAAAATTATCAGGTTTATATCGATGGTGAAAAAGTAGGCGAAATTCAGGGGCTTTATTTCAATATTTTAGGTGAGCGACTCATACTTAAAGACCTTGATGGTGAGGTGTATGCGTCAGAACAACAGATTAAGCGGTGGAATGTCAGGTTGAATCGCTTGGCGCAAGTCTATAATGGAGCGGATGAAACGGTTGGCTTTATAGGGGAACAGGTTGTTCGTGACTTCTTTCGCTTTGGAAAGACGTTTCATTTTTATGATGTTAATCGTGGAGAGATTGCAGTATCAAAGCAGAAAATTTTTCATATTTTCCCTGAGTATGTGATTGAGGATTTGACGGGTGAAAAGTTGTATAAGGTAAAGAAAAAGTTCTCATTATTTAGAACAACTTATGAAATTACGGTTTATAATCCAAATGTTTTACCCGTTGAGCAGACATTGTTTTTAACCGTTATTTTGAATTCAATTAATGAATCAGATAAAGATACTGAATAAAAGGAAGAATGGTACGATTCTTCCTTTTTAATTGCGTATGATAACTTTGAGGAAATTAAGTTAAATTTAGCAAAAAAAAGTGTCTAGTATTAGCACAAATCTTGTAAGATCTTATTAATAAATGTAAATCTTAGTTTTTTTTTGATATACCCTTAAATTTTATGGACGATTGTCATATAATAGTAAAGACTATAGTTGAGGAGTGATGAACCATGTTCATTAAGATAGATGATTTAAATATTTATTATGAAGTAGAGGGGCAAGGCCACCCGATTTTGTTATTACATGGATGGGGGCAAAGTGTTGCTGCATTTAAGCCAGTATTTGATTATTTGAAACAAAATTTTCAGGTATATAGTTTAGATTTTCCTGGTTTTGGTCAAAGTGATGAACCAAAAACTGTATGGTCTGTCTATGATTATGCCGATATGGTAGAGAAATTTATAAAACAGCTTGAGATTAAGAGCCCAACAATTTTCGGACATTCTTTTGGTGGACGTGTTGGGATTATTTATGCTGGGCGCCAAAATGATTTAAATAAGTTAGTTTTAGTTGATAGTGCTGGAATTAAACCAAAGCGTGGATTCGACTATTATGCTCGTGTTTATACGTATAAGTTAGGTAAAAAGGTTTTAAGCTTACCGGGATTACGTGCTTATAAAGAGAAAATGATGGAGAATGCGGGATCATCGGATTATAAGAATGCAACCCCTATGATGCGTCAAATCATGAGTAAGGTAGTTAATGAAGATTTACAACATTTAATGCCTTCAATCCAAGTAGAAACATTACTTGTTTGGGGCGATTTAGACGATGCAACGCCATTAAGTGATGCAAAGATTATGGAGAAAAAGATTCCTGGAGCGGGACTTGTTGTTTTCCCTGGAGCGGGACACTACTCTTATTTAGATTGTTTAGGACAATTTTTACGTGTGATTGATGTCTTCTTAGAGAAAGAAAGAGGTGAATAAGATGGGTATTATTATGGCAGTTTTATTAGGAGTTTTAAGTTTATTTTTACTTTGGACGTTATGGGGGCGTATGGCTCATGCCCTTCAGATGTTACAACAATGTCATTATATGAATGATCGCTTTACAACTTGGATTGCCGGGCATCGTTTAGTGGCGTTACCTGTCCCGTTATCTGTGTTAGTTATTGCATATTGGGTTTTAGTAGTGGTGAGCTTTTTATTCCCAATGCCAGGTTCTATTTTAACAATTGGCACAGTTGTGATTGGAGTCTTAGGTCTTGGAATTATTAAGATTAGTAGTGGTGTTTCAAAAGAATCAAAAAAACCGTTGAAAATTACAGCTCGTGTTTGGCGTATTATTGCAACGGGATCTATTTTAATGTTATTAATCGCTGGCTTAGGTTCATTCTTCCTTGGAGCGAATGGCTTAATGCTACTTTCACAAATCGCTGGCTGGTTATTAACGTTTAATTTATTCGCTTATGTAGTAATGCTACTTGCGAATGAGATTAATAAGCCAATGGAGAATAGTATCCGTTTAGGATTTATTAATGATGCGCGTCGTATTGTGAAAGAGTCTCCTTCATTAGATGTGATTGGTGTAACAGGAAGCTATGGTAAAACAAGTACAAAACATGCATTAAATGCGATTTTATCAGAGCAATTTAATACGTTAATGACGCCTGAAAGTTATAATACTCCAATGGGAATTACGATTACAATTCGTAATTATTTAAAACCAATTCATAGTAAGTTCATTGCCGAAATGGGTGCTTACAAAGTCGGAGAGATTAACGAGTTATGTGAAATTGCATATCCTAAGTATGGAGTTTTAACATCAGTAGGTCCACAGCACTTAGAAACATTTAAAACAATTGATAATGTGAAACAAACTAAGTTTGAGTTAATTGAGTACTTACCTGAGGACGGAATTGGATTTATTAATATTGATGATGAAAATATTCGTGATTACTATGAGAATAAGTTTTCGGGAAAATGTACGGTCTACACTTATGGAATCGAACGTGAAGCAGATTATCGAGCAGGTGATATTGTTGTTAGTGAAAAAGGAACCACGTTTAATGTGACATTCCGTGATGGAAGTGTTCATCAGTTCCAAACGAAATTATTAGGTCGTCATAATATTTATAATACGGTAGCGAGTATTGCTTTAGGGAATGAGTTGGGAATTCCAGTTGAAAAAATGAAAGTCGCTGTTCGTAAAATGAAACCTGTGACTCATCGTTTAGAGTTACGTCGTAATGGGAACTTTACGATTATTGATGATGCTTTTAATTCAAATCCAGTTGGATCTAAGATGGCACTTGAAGTGTTAGGACAAATGAATGGTAAACGCATTGTGCTAACACCAGGGATGGTCGATTTAGGAACAGCACAATATGAGTTAAATAAAGCTTTTGGAACATATATGAAAGATACATGTGATCATGTTATTCTAGTTGGTAAAAAACAAACAGAACCAATTCAAGAAGGTTTAAAAGAAGTTGGATTCCCAGAAGAGCGTGTAACAGTAGCTGAGAATTTAACAGAAGCATTCAAAGTAATGTATGAAGTCGTTGAACCAGGAGCGTTTGTCTTAATTGAAAATGATTTGCCTGAATTATTCGCTGAATAGTCAGTTCGTTATTTATTTTCATATAGAAAGTAGGGAAGCGGGATGGATAATCAATTTTTAGAGTTTATTAAAAAAGTTCAGTCAATTGCACAAATTGGATTATCATTTTCAACAGATCCGTATGCAGTGGATAATTATGAAGAGTTAAAGAAGATTAGTGTGAAGATGTTACACGATTATACATCATTACCAATGAATGAATGCAACTTATATAAAGATTTCATATATCCAACCCCACAACCTGCCGTTCGTTCAATGGTTATTAAAAATCATCAGCTATTACTCGTTAAAGAGAAAGATAGTGGTCTTTGGTCACTACCAGGTGGATGGTGTGATATTGATTGCACACCGAAGGAAACAGCTATTAAGGAAACGTTCGAGGAATCTGGTTATGTAATTGATTGTACGAAACTGTTAGCGGTGTTTGACAGACGACATTATATTAAAAAATCATTATATGATGTATATTGTCTATATTTCCTGGGGAATGTCGTAGCGGGAGAGGCAAAATGTAATCATGAGACGGAGGATATTGGATGGTTTGATATTTCAGAACTACCGCCATTGTCTCGAAAGAATTCAATCGAAGAGATTGAAAAGGCGTATAAAGTTTATACGGAAGATTTAGAAACATATTTTGAGTAATTAAAGCAAAAAATTGTTTCTTATGACAGTGATTTCTTGATAAAATAGACGTATGTATTTGCGTTCAGATACGGTATACTTGAAGAAGATACTAAACTTAGATTAAAGGGGGCTTCCTCATGAAGTTAAAAGTTGGTGTATTTTTCGGTGGTGAATCGGTAGAGCACGAAATTTCAATTATTTCTGCTAACCAAGCAATGCATGCCATCGATAAAACAAAATATGATGTCGTACCAGTTTATTTATCTAAAAAACGCGAATGGTACACAGGTGAAGCATTATTTGATGTGAAAGAATATAAAAATTTGGATGCATTATTAAAAAAATGTCAACGTATTGTCATTGTTCCTAATAATGGTAAAATTCAAATTGAACGTTATCCTGCTAAAAAATTCGGAAACAATGTTGTAAATACAATCGATGTTGCGATTCCAGTTATTCACGGAACAAATGGTGAGGATGGAGCCTTACAAGGATTCTTTGAATTAAACGGAATTCCTTATTCGGGATGTGAGGTAGCTGCCGCTGCTGTTGGTCAAGATAAAGTGTTTATGAAAAACATTTTACGTGATTCAGGATTACCGATTACAAACTATGTGTGGTATTATTCATCAGATTGGTTTGCTGACCAAGAAGCTTGTTTAGATGCTATTGAAGAAAAATTAACATATCCAGTTATGATTAAACCTGCTAGCTTAGGTTCAAGTGTTGGAATTTCTAAAGCAAATGACCGTGCGTCATTAGAAGAAGGAATTACAGAAGCAATTAGCTATGATAAAAAATTCATCGTTGAAGAAATGGTTACTCAATTAGTTGAGGTTAACTGTTCGGTTATCGGAGATTTCTCTTCTGCTAAACCTTCTGTTTTAGAAGAAGTTATGGGTTCTGATGAATTTTTAAGCTTCCGTGATAAATATGAGGGGGGAGGAGGTTCTAAAGGTGCTAAAACTGGAGGAACTAAATCTCAAGGGATGGCAAGTACAAATCGTATTATCCCTGCTCGTTTAACGGATGAAGGAACAAAATACGTTCAAGATCTTGCGGTACAAACATTCCGCGTGTTAGGAAGTGCAGGGGTTGCTCGTATCGACTTCTTAATCAATGCTGAAAATAATGAAGTATATGTTAACGAAATTAATACAATTCCAGGATCATTATCATTCTACTTATGGGAAAAAACAGACCGTAACTTCACAGAATTAATGACTAGCTTAGTGGAATTAGCATTAAAACGTCAACGTGAACGTGAAAGCTTAACATTCTCATTCGAATCTAACGTTCTTGCTTTACAGGGTGCAGGAACAAAAGGAGCGAAAGGAACAAAAGCCTAAGCGGTAACTTAACTATTAAAAATGAAAAAGCTATGTTTTAGACAAATGTTGATTTGGAGACAGAGGTTGTTTAAACAACTTAATAGATTAAGAATTCCTTACGCTAGTTAACGTTTGGATTTCCTTGTTTAATGACAATACTTCTTAAAATATAGCCATGAAAAAGAGATTTCACTTATGAAATCTCTTTTTTTAGATGGAAAATATATAATGGTTAAAAAATTGAAAGATTGTAAATAACTATTGATGGAGGGGGAGCTAAGATGAATGTTATTGCTGTATCAACAATTTTTAGAAATGAGGGATTCCTATTGAAGTTTAATGATAGGTTATTGGATTTAACGAAGTGAAGAGGATTATCGTAGGATGAATTAGGGGAACTTTTAAATACATCGAGACAAACTATTTCTAAGTGGGAAAATAGCATTTCTTATCCTGATTTTCATCGTTTAATTCTTTTCAGTGATTTCTTTAATGTTTCATTAGATGGATTCATGAAAGGAGAACAAATTGTAATATCTCATCTTTAAAATTGCTTAAAGTCAACTTTAATCAGTTAAGAGATAGAATGAAAAAATTGAAGAAAATAGATATGTTTAGTATATTTTTTGATGTTATGATTGGGTTATTATTACTTAGATTTATTTTATCTTGTTTAGAGTCTATATTTTAGCTTTCTAGCAAAAAAAGTAGAGAATTTAATCTCTACTTTTTGAATTATTTATTATCTGCTGAAATGTCCACTGGACGAACAACAACTTGGTCAACTAAACCGTAAGCTACAGCTTCTTCAGCTGACATGAAGTTATCTCGTTCAGTATCTTGCTCGATTTTTTCAAGTGGTTGACCTGTTTGAGCAGATAAGATGTTATTTAATTTATCACGAGTTTTTAAAATGTGTTTTGCAGCAATGGCAATTTCAGTGGCTTGTCCTTGTGCTCCACCAAGTGGTTGATGAATCATGACTTCGCTGTTAGGTAAAGCATAGCGTTTACCTTTAGCACCCGCTGAAAGTAAGAAAGCACCCATTGACGCTGCCATCCCAACGCAGATTGTTGATACATCACATTTGATGTAGTTCATTGTATCAAAGATAGCAAATCCTGCTGTAACTGATCCACCAGGACTATTAATATAAAGGTTGATATCTTTATCTGGATCTTCTGCAGCTAAGAATAAAAGTTGAGCAACAACGATGTTTGCTGTATAATCGTTAATTTCACCACTTAACATGATGATACGATCTTTTAATAAGCGAGAATAAATATCATATGCACGCTCACCGTGAGCTGTTTGTTCAATGACTGTCGGTACTAAATAACTACTCATAAGGCACCCCTCTTTTTATAAAAATTTCTATAGCACATTTTACCACAACTGGACAAAAAAATATAGCATTGCGTCGGCCATACTCTATTTTAATGTTGTGAGTGGTAATATATTCATTTTTAAGTAAAAATTCTTAAACATTTTTGTTAAGCATTTGTTATTATAAACGCTTACATTAGTTTATAACTTGATTATCATGGTACAAATTGTTAGAATAAAAATGTAGTAATTTTTCACAATATATTATGTGTGTTAAAATACACGTAATGTGAAAAATGACCAATTTTATAATATCTTAGGAGGAATCTTCACATGGCTGTTAAAGTAGCGATTAATGGATTCGGGCGTATCGGACGCTTAGCTTTACGTTTAATGATCGAAAACAATGACTTCGAAGTAGTTGCAATCAACGACTTAACTGATGCTAAAACATTAGCTCATTTATTCAAATATGATTCAGCTCAAGGACGTTTCAACGGAGAAATCGAAGTTAAAGAAGGTGCTTTCGTTGTTAACGGTAAAGAAATCAAAGTAACTGCTGAGCGTAACCCTGCAGACTTACCTTGGGGAGAATTAGGAGTAGACGTAGTATTAGAATGTACTGGATTCTTCACTTCTCAAGAAAAAGCTGGATTACACTTAGAAGCAGGAGCTAAAAAAGTAGTTATCTCTGCACCAGCTACAGGAGATATCAAAACTGTAGTTTACAATGTAAACCAAGATATCTTAGACGGAACTGAAACAGTTATCTCAGGAGCTTCTTGTACAACTAACTGTTTAGCTCCAATGGCTAAAGTATTAAACGACAAATATGGTGTACAAAAAGGATTCATGACTACAATCCATGCTTACACTAATGACCAAAATACATTAGATGCTCCTCACGGAAAAGGTGACTTACGTCGTGGACGTGCAGCTGCTGCATCAATCGTTCCAAACTCAACAGGAGCTGCTAAAGCTATCGGTTTAGTAATTCCTGAATTAAACGGAAAATTAGACGGTGGAGCTCAACGTGTTCCAGTAATCACTGGTTCATTAACTGAGTTAGTATGTACTTTAAACACTAAAGTAACTGCTGCTGAAATCAACGAAGCAATGAAAGCTGCTGCTAACGAATCATTCGGATACACTGAAGATGAAATCGTTTCAGCTGACGTAATCGGAATTTCTTACGGATCATTATTCGATGCTACTCAAACTAAAGTTATGGAAGTTAACGGAGAGCAATTAGTTAAAGTTGCTGCTTGGTATGACAACGAAATGTCTTACACTAACCAATTAATCCGTACTTTAGGATACTTCGCTTCTTTAATTAAATAATTTTAGTTAAGCGATATTTTTGGAAAGCTATCCCATTTCGGGATAGCTTTTTTTATTATTTTCATTAGAATAGAGTTAGATGGATTTTTCTAAGTTAGAATAAAAAAACTGAAATAGGTCATGTTAAACAAGAGGTGAGCGGTGTGAATGTTGCGATTTTAGCGATTGGTAATGAAGTGCTGTCTGGTAAAACGATTAATACGAATAGTGCTTTTATTGCAAAACAAGTAGAACAGTTAGGTGGAAAAGTAACTCATCAACAAGTAGTTCCTGATCTAGAGGATGAAATTGCTCGAGGGTTAGAGATTGCATATACCTATGCGGATTTAGTGATTACTATTGGTGGATTAGGACCAACGGTAGATGATTTATCACGTGAAGGGGTTGCAAAGTATTTTAAAACAGAACTAGTTTATGACGATGAGATTTATGAAGGTATTTGTGAGTATTTCAGACGTAGCAATAGAGAAATTCCAAATAATAATCATCGTCAAGCTTATAAGTTTAAAGAAGGACTAGTTTTACCCAATAATAATGGAACAGCACCGGGATTATTTTTAAAGCAGGATAATAAATCAGTTTTCCTATTACCTGGACCTCCAGCAGAGCTTGAATTAATGTTTTCAGAGAGTGTAAGACCTTATTTTATTGATCAGATTAAGGAGCGTAAGATTAGTAATAGCTACCGTTTATGTGGAATTGGAGAGTCTTATGCAGAAGAAATGATTTTACACTTATATGGACGTTACCCTCATCTAAATATTGCACCTTATTGTGCTCCTGATAAAGTAGATTATATTGTTTCTACAGTGGATGCTTATGAAGAGGATTTAAGAGCCTTTGATGAAGAGTTTAAAGAAATTATGAAGGATTACTATATTGGAGATCAAAATACAGATCTTGCAACAGAAATTGTGCGCTTGCTTAAGGAAAAGCAATTAAAAATAGCAACGGCTGAAAGTTGCAGTGGTGGTCTTCTTTCATCGACTCTTGTGAACGTTTCAGGAGCATCTAGCGTCTTTTTAGAAGGAATCGTGACATATAGTTATGAGTCAAAATTAAATCGTTTAAACATTGATGTGAATCGTTTAATGGAGTTTGGCGCAGTTTCTGAGGAGATTGCACACGATATGGCATTCAATTTAGAAAAGTTAACGGGTGCTGATATCACAGTTGGTGTAACTGGAATTGCAGGACCAGGTGGTGGAAGTGAGTTAAAACCAGTTGGTCTAGTTTATATCGCGATTAATGTATGCGGTCAAATTTTCTTAAAATCATACATTTTTAATGGAAATCGTGAAAAAATAAGACAGCGCACAGTAGCGGAAGCTTTATATTGGCTTCACCATTATATAAAAGCGCTTTAATAGAAGGTAATGTTTGAATTATATGTAAAAAAGCGTTAAAATAATATTGTGAAAAATAATTTAAGGAGGACTCATCACATGAACAAAAAAACTGTTAAAGATGTTGAGTTAAATGGAAAGAAAGTCCTTGTACGTGTAGACTTCAACGTACCAATGAAAGACGGAAAAATTACAAATGACAACCGTATTGTAGCTGCATTACCTACAATCAAATACATCTTAGAAAATGGTGGACGTGCTATTTTATTCTCTCACTTAGGAAAAATCAAATCTGAAGAAGATAAAGCATCTAAATCATTACGTCCAGCTGCTGAGCGTTTAGCTGAGTTATTAGGACAAGACGTTAAATTCATCCCTGAAACTCGTGGAGCTGAATTAGAGGCTGCTATCGCTGAGTTAAAAGATGGAGAAGTTTTAATGTTCGAAAACACTCGTTTCGAAGATTTAGATGGTAAAAAAGAATCTAAAAATGATCCTGAGTTAGGTAAATACTGGGCTTCTTTAGGAGATATCTTCGTAAATGACGCATTCGGTACTGCACACCGTGCTCATGCATCAAACGTTGGAATCTCTGCTAACTTAGAAGCTGTAGCTGGATTCTTATTAGAAAAAGAAATCGAATTTATCGGTGGAGCTGTTGATGCGCCTCAACGTCCAATGGTTGCTATCTTAGGTGGAGCTAAAGTATCTGATAAAATCGGAGTTATCGAAAACTTATTAGATAAAGCTGACAAAGTATTAGTTGGTGGAGGAATGATGTTCACATTCCTTAAAGCTCAAGGTAAAAACATTGGTAAATCTTTATGTGAAGAAGATAAATTAGAATTAGCAAAAGCTTTACTAGAAAAAGGTGGAGACAAATTAGTTTTACCTATCGATACAGTTGCTGCTAAAGAATTCTCTAACGATACTGAGTTCCGCGTAGTTTCAGTTGATGCATTAGCTGATGACGAAATGGGATTAGATGTTGGACCTGCTACTGTTGAGTTATTCTCTAATGTATTAAAAGATGCTAAAACAGTTGTATGGAATGGACCAATGGGTGTATTCGAAATGTCTAACTTCGCTAAAGGAACTATCGGTGTATGTGAAGCTATCGCTAACTTAGAAGGTGCTATCACAATCATCGGTGGTGGAGATTCAGCTGCTGCTGCAATGCAATTAGGATACGCTGACAAATTCTCTCACATCTCAACAGGTGGAGGAGCTTCTTTAGAGTATTTAGAAGGTAAAGAATTACCAGGTGTTGCTTCATTAAGCGATAAATGCTGTGGATGCGGATGTAAATAATTTTTTAAACTAAACTCAAAGGAATTCACCTTTTTGTGAATTCCTTTTTTCCGACAAGATACATACTAAAATATTTAATAGAGGTGAGTTTCATGAGAAAACCAATCATCGCAGGAAACTGGAAAATGAACAAAAACTATGATGAAGCTGTAGAATTCATCAAAGCTGTAGCAGATAAAGTGCCAAGCTCAGATAAAGTAGAAACTGCTATCTGTGCTCCAGCATTATACTTACGTTCATTAGTTGAACATCAAGGAGAAAACTTACGTATTGGTGCTCAAAATATGCACTTCGAAGCTAACGGTGCATTCACTGGAGAAATCGCTCCAGGTATGTTAAAAGACTTAGGAGTAACTTATGTTATCTTAGGACACAGTGAGCGTCGTGAAATGTTCAACGAAACTGATGAAACAGTTAACAAAAAAACTCATGCAGCATTTGCTAACGGATTAGTTCCAATCGTTTGCTGTGGGGAATCTTTAGAAGAGCGTGAAAATGGAACAAC
The DNA here is from genome assembly GCF_024499055.1 of Turicibacter bilis. Lineage (NCBI taxonomy): Bacteria > Bacillati > Bacillota > Erysipelotrichia > Erysipelotrichales > Turicibacteraceae > Turicibacter > Turicibacter bilis. Next base: position 2,025,832 of record NZ_CP071249.1, read on the forward strand.
TAACCAAGTAGTTGATTCTCAAATCAAACGCGCTTTAGAAGGATTATCATTAGAGCAAGTTAAAGAAACAGTTATCGCATATGAACCAATCTGGGCTATCGGAACTGGATTAACTGCTACTAACGAGCAAGCTAACGAAACTATCGGATACATCCGTTCAGTTGTAGCTCGCGAACATGGTCAAGAAGCTGCTGATGCTATCCGTATCCAATACGGTGGATCAGTTAAACCTAGCACAGTTGCTGGTTTAATGGCTCAACCAGAAATCGATGGAGCTTTAGTTGGTGGAGCTTCTTTAGATGTTGAATCATTCTTAGGATTATTAGAATTCTAATATTAACTTGATAGATAAAAGTCATCTTCTTTTAGAAGATGGCTTTTTTGATTTCTTGATTTGTTAGTTCGCCCAATTTCTACATAATTAGTTTATAATCGTAAATACTAATTGAAGTAAATTAACAATTATTTGAGGTGATTGGGATGAAGTTGAAGCGACTTTTTTTATTTGGATTATCTGCTATTTGTTTTATAATGACGGTTGCTTTTGGATCTCAAACCGTAAGTGCACAAGAAACAAAGTCAGAAACTCTTTATAAATATATTCAGGCAACACATGATATTCCATATCTACCAGTTAGCTATCAGTATACAGATTGGCGTGAACGAGCGACAAAGTTTAACGAGATGTTATTTAATATGAAGGACTATAATCTGATGTTTCTTGAAAAAGAATCTAAGAATACGGGGCGAGAATCCATTGGGATTGTGAGTTACACAGATGAAGAAAGAAAAGGTGAATATACACAAGCTTTAACCTTAATAGGTGCTTTATTATCAGCAGAGAAGCTTAATAAGGAGAGAATTGGTGAGGAGCAATTAAATAATTTAGTTCAGTTTGTTGAGTCTTACTACAATATTGAAAATGGTGAAGGAACTCTATTGAATTATCAAAATATGGATAGTACGGAGTTGAGTTTTTGGCAACAAATCTATCCTGCCCTAGCTTACTTCATGTTAATGGATCGTTATGAGGCGACTGTAGATTCCGATGCAATGCTTCGAAATATTGCGGATACATGGTATGAAGTCGTGATGGATTTAGGTGGCTCAGATGGAATTGTTGATTTTGGATATACGGGATATGACTTTAAAAATAAATGTCCTTTTGATAACGGTGAATGGATAGAACCGGATGCTGCAGCAGGAATTGCTTTACTTCAATATTATGCATTTGAGAAGTTTAATGATCGAAAGTATATTAAAGCAGCAACGCTGTGTATGAATTATATGGACGAATTCCAACGAAATCCTGGCTATGAACTGCTTTATTTATATCTTCCATATTTATCAGCACGTTTGAATTCAGTTGAAGAATATCATTTTAATACCGCGAAATATATGGAATTTTTCTTCACTGAAAGTGACTATCGCCATGAATATGGAACATTTAATGGAGATTTTGCAACAGGATTAATCGGGGAGCGTACACAGTATGGAGGAACACCATATTCGTTTCAAAGTATTGTCGGAGCAACAGCCTTAGTACCTATGTTAAAGTATGATCAACGCTACGCTGTTGAAGTTGGTCGTTACTTATTACAAGTGACTCAAAATCTAAACCTTTTTTATGATGTAGATGATCCCGTTTACGGTAATTTAATTCCGATGGAAAAAGTACAAAAAGATAATGAAACAGCCAATCAAAGATTATCTGTTTTAAGTGGTGCTTATTTAGGGCTATTAGCTGCGATGATTGAACCGACAAATGTAGAAGGAATTTTAAAGACCGATTTAAATACAAATGAGTATTATGTCGATAAGGAAAAACAAAATCCACTATTTTTATTATTTAACCCTCATGATGAAGAAAAGGTCGTTAATTACCGAGTTACAACTGACGGAACTGTTGATTTATATGATTTAGTCAGTCATACATTTATTGAACAAAATGTAACGAAAGAAACAGAGATTCAAATTAAGTCAACTGAAGCAGTTATTGTGCTTGAAATTCCAGTAGACGAAGGAGATAATCAGTACAAAATTGATCGTAAAGTCGAACATAGTGTCACTGCTAATGTGCCTGTAGCAACAAATATTGTGGGAATCTCACAGTACGAACCGATTTCTGATAATTATCCAATTGATTTAGAAATTAAATCAACGGATGATGCAGCTGTTTCGGATATTACGATTTATATTGATGGTCGACCTGTCTTTAAAAATGTGACTTATACACAACCTTATGTAGTTAAAGTCGATGAATTAGTTAATGGTTATCATTTACTTGAAGCAAAGGTAACAACGAATACAGGTGTTAAAGATTATTCATATGCTCGAATCTTTATTCAGAAAGAGGAAAATCCCTATTTAATTAATGCTCATGCTCACGATCTTGCAAATTGGACATCTTATAAAGAGGGGTCTATTCAATTACGTGAGGAATATAAAGAGGTTGTAATTGGTCGTAAAAGTAATGGTGGTGCAATTAGCGAACCCTTTGAGATTGACTTTAGCCAAGTCCCAATGCTAGATTTACAAGTTGAAGGATTCACAGGAACATGGTCATTGATTTTGAAAGATGTATCCACAGATCAAGAGTTTTATTTGTTAAAGGATAGTACTGAATCTGGACATATTATTACAAGTATGAGCTACGCTTTAAATAAATTAAATTCAGGAAGGTTTAGTTTATTAGGGAAACATGAGGTGCAGTTAGCGATTGTTGGAGATAGTGATGATTCAGATGTTACAGTTAATAGTGTTCGTATTTTTAATCAGGGATTACAACCTCTTAAAGAACGTGAATGGAAATCATCATTTACGACTCAAAAAATTACACACTGGCAATCACGACTTAATGCTCTGGCAAAAATTAATTATTATCAAGGAACAGCTAATGTGCTTAATTTAAATCCTAATGGTAACGGAGGAATGCAGACGAGTTACTTCGAGGTTGACTTGAGTAAAAAACCTCAGTTCAAAATAAAGGTCGAAGAAGCTGATCAATTATGGTCATTGCTTGTTTATGTTGAAAGCAGTGATCGAGGTTATTATTTACAATATCCAACAAATAAGACAAGTACATTTACTTACGATATTAATAAAACTTTAGAGAAGGCATTATCAAAAGAAGAATTAGAAAGTAAGTTAAATCTTCAGTTTTGGATTATCTCAAATGGTGAGTATGGTTCTGAAGTGAAGATTGATTATTTACGCTTAGAGTATTCAAAAAATTGGATCGAGCTAATTGCGATTGGTACAATAGCTATCCTAAGTGTGATAGCCATCTGTGTTAATCTTAATAAAAATTCTTAAGAAGTAGAAAGGATTCTTGAATTGATTTCAGGGGTCCTTTTTTTATTATGTCAAATGCTAGTTGTGATTTTAGTAGTAAACATTTTTTATGTAGTATTATTTTAAACCTTATTTATGATAGGTATTTAGGAACATGATTCCCTATGTACTAATAATTTTGGATAAATTTTGTAGAGGTTTATCGAGTGGACCCTGTTGGGTATAAAATTATGGTAAAATAATAGAGGGGGTGGAGCCTTAATGATTATTAAAACTGAGATTATTGATTCATTTTTAGAACATGGAAATTTAGATGCAGTAAAGGAACATTGGATTTATCATACAATTGTACCTGGACAATATACATTTGAAGAACCATCATATGTGAATAAAGAGCTATTAGTTCATTTATATGAGACTATTCAAAATAGATTATATAATTTCAAACCATTAAATGAAGCATTATGGCACCAAGTATTTGGTGATATGCAAATTCCAGATACAACTGCAATTTATTTAATTGCTGGATCACCGAAACCTTATGATGGAGTCGTCAGGGAAGATCAGTCTGGAATGCGTTGCATTATTTTAGATTTAGTCCGTTTATGTACGTATGCTGATAGTTTAGAGGAACTTGATTTCATTGCAGCTGATTTTCTAACGCATGAGCTTTCACATGTCTTAATGAGCCAAAGATATCCATACTCTAAGCATTTACCAAAGGTTAATGTCTTAAAACAACTTGTCTTTGATGAAGGAATTGCACATTTCCTATCATATAAAGAGGATGTCTTATCATTAGATTGGCATACAGACAAAATGAACAATAGACGTGAGTCAGTGTATCAAAAATTACGCTATTACTTAACACAAGAATATGCCTTAACTCCCGAAGCATTCTCGAAAGCAAATACAGGTTCATTCTGGGACAAGTATGCCTCAATCTCAGGAATGTTCGCTGTAATTTCATATTGTGAACAAGGCGGAAAACTTGAAGAATTACTCGATAAAGGACCTAATGCTTTACTAGAAATCATAGAAAAAGGTATCTGATAATAAATTCAGATACCTTTTTTTATGTCAGACTTCCATGATAATTGGGAAGATACTTGGACGACGTTTTGTTTTTTCATACAAGTAACGTTCGAGTGCTTTTTTAATACGGTTTTTCATCACGAGAATTTCATTTGTTTCATTTTCAAGAAGCATTTCAATTTCGGTTTGAGTAATTTGTTTGACTTCGTTCATTAAATCTTCTGATTCTTTAACATAAACAAATCCACGTGTTACAATATAAGGCTCACTGACTAATGTTTTTGATTCTTTATCAATTGTGGCGACAACGATTAACATTCCACCTTCGGCAAGCATTCGGCGGTCGCGTAAGACAACATTTCCAACATCTCCAACACCGATTCCATCCACGAAGATAGCTCCTGTACGAACACGCCCATTAACTTCAGCACTGTAAGGTGTTAGCTCAAGAACTTGACCTGTGGATAAGACAAGAATGTTGTCTTTCGGAATTCCAACCTTTTCAGCAAGATTTTTATGATGAACAAGATGTCGGTATTCTCCGTGAACCGGCATAAAGAATTTCGGATGGGTTAGTCTAAGTATTAGTTTGAGTTCTTCTTGGCAGGCATGACCTGATACGTGAACAGCTTCTAAATCTTTGTAGATGACGTTACATCCTTTACGATAGAGCTCATTGATGACACGTCCAATTAATTTGTCATTTCCCGGAATTGGTGAAGCTGAAATAATGAATAGGTCATTTGGTTTTAACTTAATGTGGCGATGATTAGAGAAAGCAATACGTGCTAAAGCGCCCATTGGTTCGCCTTGACTACCTGTCACAATTAACGTTAATTCATCATCTGCTACACTATTAATATTATGGATATTAACAAGTTGGTCATCATCGATATGAAGATAGCCCAGTTCAGTGGCGACTTTAGAGATATTTTCCATGCTACGTCCACTAAAAGCAACTTTACGGTTATATCGTTTAGATGCATCAATGATTTGTTGCATACGATGAATATTTGATGCAAACGTGGCGACAATAATACGACCTGTGGCATGTTCAAAGAGTTTTGTAAAAGTCTCACTGATTACACGTTCGGACATCGTATAGCCTTTACGCTCAACGTTTGTACTATCCGACATCAGAAGAAGAATTCCTTCTTTAGCAAGTTCAGAGATACGTTCAAAATCCATCGGCTCATTATCAATTGGAGTTAAGTCAACTTTGAAATCCCCAGTATGGAAGATGATTCCGACAGGGGTATGAATGGCTAGTGAACAAGAATCTGCGATACTATGGGTGTTACGAATAAATTCCACTTCTAAATGATTAAACTTAGCACTTTCACGAGGTTTAATGATATTTAGTGAGGTTGTAGCTAGTAATCCGTGCTCTTTTAGTTTATTTTCAATCAAACCAATGGTTAGTCGTGTTCCATAGATGGGGATATTGACTTGTTTTAAGATGAAGGGAATAGCTCCAATATGATCTTCATGACCATGTGTGATGAAGATTCCCTTAAGTTTCGATTCATTTTCAATAAGGTATGAGATATCTGGAATGATTAAATCAACTCCATACATATCTTCATCAGGAAAGGCGATTCCGCAATCAATGACAATGAGTTCGTCATCATATTCAATAGCAGTCATATTTTTACCAATCTCACCAAGACCACCAAGTGGGATGACTTTAAGTTTTTGAGTTTCTTCCAATTTTAACACCTTCTTTAATTTGAGTTGCTACTATTAGTATGATTGCATTCGGAGATCGTATACCAAACTGAAGATATGGCATAAGTATGGTGAAAAATGTATTTTAAGAGGTGATAGTATGAAAGTGGAGTTAATACATTTTAGAGTTAGAAAAGGGATGAGAATCGAGACAAGGAGTAGATGAAACTTTTGAATTTAAGAATGGATGAAGGATTAGAGACAATAGAAAGTTAAAAATGTATACTGAAAATATCTTTGGAGAAGTCGAAGAGGATAGGATGTATTTATATTGGTTCTTCACACAGGAGGAGAAGGTTGGATAGAAGTAAGAGAGAGTGATCACGAGATCCATGTTCAATCTTGGAAAGAGCGTATTGATGAAACGTATAAGGATATGGATATGACTTCATTGGTCACGATGATTGTGAAGCGGGTCATTGACTGATTTTAAATCAAATAAAAAAGTCATCTCTTCAGAGATGACTTTTAGTTAGACTGTTAATTCAACGACGTATTTATATTTATCTGAGCGGTAATATGTTGTTGTGTATTCGATATTACGATTATATTGGTCTTGGCTAATACGAGTGCGTTTTAGTACTGCATCGTTTAATGAAATTTCTAGTGCTTGGCTAATTAAGTCATCAGCAAGCATGGCCTCGATATATTCTTCAGCATGAGAAATTTGAATGTTTTGTGCCGATAGTAATTGATAAAGTGATCCATATAATTCAGCATCGAATGGTAAATTTAAAAATCCTGGAATATAAGAGATGGAGAACATAATAATATCGTTATTAACCATACGAATACGGCTTAATCGTAAAACTTGTTCACTCGGATCAATATTTAATGCAGCAGCAACTGTTTCATCTGGTGTGACTAATGAAATATTAATTTGCTTATTTTTTAATACTAATCCTTGTTCTTGCATTTTTTGAGTAAAACTTTTTACTGTTGATAATTTATCAGCAATTGCATTTGATAGTACGACGGTTCCTTTTCCGCGTCCGCGTTCTTTTCTTAAAAGACCTTCGTTAACTAATTCATTAACAGCTTGACGAATCGTCATACGGCTTACCCCAAACATATCCTCTAATTCATTCTCTGATGGAATTGTACTTCCGACAGCATATTCATTATTGATAATCTTGTGTTTTAAGATATCTTTAATTTGTAAGTACAATGGTTTAGAATCTTTTGAACGATCAAGTACCATGTTATCTCCTCCTATTTTTGTAAAAACGGTATCATTTAATAATATCATAATGTTTTTAGTGTTATTTATCAATAATTTAAATAACTTAAAATTAAAACAGATGGATGTTTCTCTATGTTATATCACTTGATTGAAGTATTACTAAATGAATCTACTTAATATAATTTATTATTAAAAGTATGAGCTAATTTGCTTACTTTTTAATCATGCTACTAGGTAAATAAATCGTAATCATGGAGATTAGGATAAGAAATAACCTACTAACTTCATTTTAGCTGGTTAGCATAAATTAATCTAATCATTTACTGTATAACCTAACTTTAAATCTAATTATATATTGCTTCAAAGAAAAAAAGATAAGCACTGTTAATTTTTCATACTTGAATAATGGAAGTAATAAAAAAAGGTAGTCACTCAATCAAATGAGCTCCTACCTTTAATTTACCATATGAAAGTACTTTCATTGTACAAAAATGTTCAAATTCATAAATTATCCAATTATTATGTCTGCTTTTGGATAACGAACTTTAGCTGGATGAGCATTTGCACGGAAGATCATTAAGAAAGTAATGATTCCAATACGTCCGATGAACATAGTGGCGATAAGGACAATTTTAGCAAATACCGTTAAGCTACCTGTGATTCCCATTGATAATCCTGTTGTACCGAAGGCTGAGCAGACTTCGAAGAAGATTTCCATTAATGAGAATGAATCACTTGCACAGATAAGAAGTGTCGAGAGACAAACAATTAAAGTAGCAACAATATAAATCATGAATGATTTATAAACGGTCTGTGTCTCAATTTCTCTTCCATATATATTAACATATTGTTTTCCGCGAGCAAATGATAAAATAGCTAAAACCATTAAAGCGAATGTTGTGGTACGAATTCCCCCACCTGATGAGTTTGGAGAAGAACCGATAAACATTAAACCACAGAACATTGTTAAAGTAGCAGTTGAGAAAGCATTCATATCAAACGTTGCAAATCCAGCATTACGAGTACTTAATGAATTGAATGTCGCATAGAAGAATCCTTCAATAAGCCCCTTATCTGCCAAGAAATGATTGTATTCAAAAATGTAGAATCCGATAATTCCAACAATCCATAAAATAATCGTTGTAATCATTGTTAGTTTAGTATAAATTGAGAATTTAAATCGTTGCTTTGTTTTTTTACAGTTGAAGTATTTTTGAATATCTAGAATAACTGGGAATCCCATTGCGCCAAAGAACATTAAAAACATAAGTAAAGTTTGAACAAAATAATCATTTTGGAAAGGAATTAATGACGCTCCTGTAATGTCAAATCCTGAGTTCGTAATCGATGAAACAGTTGTGAAGAATCCTTCAAGCATGGCTATCCAGTAAACGGGGTAATATCCTGCAAAGTAAAAGTAATTTCCGAGTATAATCATAAAGATAAATTCAATCACTAAGAATGAGATTAAAACCGATTTAACGAGTTTGACAACCCCACTTAGATTGATTTGATTTTGATCAGTCATGATAAGTGCTCGTTCCCGAGTTGAAATTTTATGACCAGCTAATAACCAAATAGCTGTTGAAATCATCATAAGTCCAAGTCCTCCAATTTGGAGATTTAATGCAAGAATTAAGATTCCTGGAAGACTAAATGTTTCAACTGTAGAGATAGGTGATAATCCAGTATTGCTAAGTCCACTCGTTGAAACGAAGAGGGCATCGAGAAAGGATATTGACGCTCCTTCTTGAAGACTAAATGGTAGCCAAAGTAAGATGGCAAACCCGACCGTGAATAAGAAATAGTATCCAGCAATTAAACGTGTCGGGGTGGAATGAAGTAGATTTCTAATCTTTTTAAAGATAAACATGGTTGCACTCCCTTTAATAGTTGAAAAGCATAACGAGATATTAATTTATTCAAACATGATTATATCATTAATAAATTTAAAGATGTGTAAAATTTAACAATTATTGCGGTTTAAAACGTTATTATCCATATAAGAAATTGTCATTTTTGCCCATCGTAAAAAATTTAAGGTTTATATCAGCCTGTATGAAGGACGTTGGATAATTTTAAGTCTATTGTGTTTAATGAAGAGCATTAATCTATCTAAATTACTTCTTTGATAATATAATAGTAAGTCGGATGATTTGGTAAGTAAACGACGATTAGATAGTGAAGTTCATCTGTTGGTTTTAAAGTTTCATCTAAATAAATCGGTTCAACAACGGCATATTTGAACATATCCGGTAAGTTAATTTGGTGATGTTTAAGTAAATCAATCATTTTTTCCGATTTTTCAGCTAGACGATTAACAATTTGACGACGTTCTTGTTTGTTTAGACGATCTTCCCACCAAATTTTTGGTTTGATTTTACTTTGTGCTAAATAATCAAGTTTCATGTATGAAAGAACGGTTTGTAACTCTTCGTAAGAGATACTTTCTAAGTAATCGTATAATCGTATAAATAAATCACTTAGTTGATATTTAATCCAAGAATATCGATTTTCCCAATAGGCTCCAAATTGTTGCATGAATGCAAAAGGCGAAGCCTTAAATGGTCCATCTACTAAGTAAGCTATTGTATAATCCATGCGATGTGCATTCCAGTATCGCTCTAAAATTTCTTCTGCTAAATGTATGTTATGGACGTCTTCTTCTGATAATGCATTATTTCGTTTCATTTCATATGGAGCGAATTCATCATATTCATATCCAAATTCATTGGCCTGTTTACGAAGCCCTGTTCCACGTAACATTTTTAAGAAACCAAGTTGTAATTCTTCTGGACGTAAGTCGAAAACATCGTTAAATGATTGTTCGAAACGATCGTAAGGCTCTTCTGGTAATCCGGCGATTAAATCGAGGTGAAGAATAATCTTTTCACCTTCTTTAATACGTAAAATATTTGTTGTCAGTTTATCGAAGTTTTGGCGACGTTTAACTAATTGGTTCGTGAGTTCATAAGTAGATTGAATTCCAATTTCAAAACGGAATAATCCAGCAGGAGCATGCTCATTTAAATAGTCAATTAATTCAGTTGGCATGATATCAGCCGTTATTTCGAATTGGAATTGTGTTCCTGGTAAATGCTCTTCGATGATAAAATTAAACATCTCTAGTGCATATTTTTTATTAATATTGAAGGTACGATCTAAGAATTTGAATGTTTTTGCGCCATTTTTCATTAAATAACGGATTTCATCTTTGACTTTTTCCATATCAAAATAACGAACTTTGTTATCCACAGAAGCTAAACAATATTGACATGAGTAAGGACATCCACGAGACGTTTCAATATATTGAATACGATTTGGTAAGTGTGGGATATCTTCTTCAAAATAAAATGGTGATAATATTTCTTTCGGATCAAGAATTGGTGCAGCTGGGTTTTGCACAGGCTCATTTGTCACCAGATTACGATAGACAATTCCTCGTACCTCTGACACCTCACGTCTTCCGTGTAAAGCTTCCATTAATTCTTTAAATGAGAGCTCACCTTCACCATAAATAATGTAATCAATTGGGCTTCTTGAGAACCAAACATCGAAATCATAAGAAACTTCCGGACCTCCCATGAAGATAGTTAACGTGGGATCTTTTTCTTTTAAAAGCTTAATTAATTGTAACGTTTTTTCTACGTTCCAAATATAAACACTGAATCCAATGATTTTTGGTTTACGTGATAATAAATCTTCAAGAATATTTTCGAGTGTATCTTTCAGTGTATATTCTCTTAGTGTGATATCGAATTCTGGAGCATTTGCTTTTAAATAACGAATGGCTAAGTTAGTATGAATATATTTTGAATTTAGCGTAGTTAATATAATGGACATTATGTAACACCTCATCTTTTTATCCTTTTCATTTTAGCATAAACGAACTTTAGAAACCTATATCTTTTTATAGCCTTTTAAAATGGAGCGGTAGACAAGAATGAAATGATCATTGAAAAATAAAATATTTATGGTTATAAAAGGTATAAAATTCCTTTTTATGTTAATACTGAATCTAGAATGTCTTTAGATGAGGTAGGTGAGATGATGTTAATTTCTATTCAAAACGTATGCAAAAACTATCGAGCAGGTGATATTGAAACAGCTGCTTTAAAAGATATCAATTTAGAAGTTAATAAAGGGGAGTTTGTGGTTGTATTAGGTCCTTCGGGTTCAGGGAAATCAACACTTCTTCATGTTAGTGGAGGTCTTGATGATGTGAATGATGGGACGATTATTGTTAATGGAGAAGAGATTACAAAGATGAAAGGCTCTCAACTAACAAATTTTCGACGAAAAGAATTAGGGTTTATTTTTCAACAGTATAATCTTATGCCGAATATGACTGTGTTTGAGAATGTAGAAGTAGGAGCCCGTTTAAGTCATCATCCATTAGATGTTGAAAAGGTGTTACAAGAAGTGATGCTTGATGATTTATTTAGTCAGTTTCCGTATCAATTATCGGGGGGACAGCAGCAACGGGTGGCAATTGCACGAGCGATTGCTAAAAATCCATCGATTTTATTTTGTGATGAGCCAACTGGGGCATTAGATGAGGAAACAGGTAAAACAGTGCTTGAAGTATTACAGCGTATTAATGAAGAGTTTCAGACGACTATCTTTTTAATTACTCATAATTTAGGAATTGCAGATATGGCAGATAAAGTGGTCCGCATGAAGTCAGGTGAGATTGTTGAAGTTAGACATAATACTCATAAAAAGCGTGCCTCTGAAGTGAGTTGGGCTTAATGTTATCAAAGAATCTATTACGAACTATTCGTCAGAAACCTTTTCAATTCTTATCTATTGTTGCCTTAATTATGATGGCCTCTTTTATTTATGTCGCTTTACAGGGATCAATCTCATCAGTTAGTTATTTCTTAACTGACTATACTCAGAAAATGAATCAGGAAGATTTCTTTGTTGTCTTATCTGCTCCAACAACTAACGATATTAAAGAGATGATTTCAAGGAAGGGGATTAGTGTCTCTGCTTTAGCTGATCAATCCAAAAGTCAGTTAATGAAAGAATATGAATATACGTTAATTGATTATTATGATGATCAATTAGAGATTTTAAGTAATGAGTTTGATGTGACCTTTGAAGGTCGATTTTATCGTGATGTGATAACAGAGGTCAATGGACAAACGTATGATTATCGTGTCATTAAGCAGACTGATTCAGTTAATCTAACGTATATATTAGATGGAGAGTTACCAATCAAAAACGATGAAGTAGCTATTTTTAAAACGTATGCGGATTCTAATGGATTAAGTATTGGTGATTCAATCTTATTAAATGATAAATCATTTGTCATTTCAGCTTTTGTTGCCGTTCCTGATTATATTTATCCTATTTTTAATTATGACAACCCTTTGTATGAGCCAGCCCGTGAGACGATTGCGATTGTGACAGAAACAGCTTATGAAGCCTTTAATGAAAAGCAATGGGTCTTATATAGTGGTTATTTCAATCATGATGTAGATGACTTAGAATCTGTTGTCTCTCAAATTTCAGATACTCAAGGAGTGTCTTATGCGATGAGCAAAGATATTAATGTTAGAATTAGTACTGTTAATGCTCATTTAAGTAGTAATCAATTATTATCAATGACCTTTACAGGATTATTATTGATGATGTCTGTCATTGTCATTGTGCTAGTCATGAAAAAGAGAATTAATGCAGAACGTGTTCAAATTGGTGTTTTAAAAGCCATAGGATATAGTTCATTTCAGATTGCAGTCAGTTATGTCACCTATCCGCTCCTTGCTACCATCATTGGTAGTTTAATCGGTTTCTTTTTGGGGATAGGTGTAGCAGCTATGTTGACCAATACTTATATGACAAGTTATATTGTTCCATTGATTCGCTTTTATTTTAAGAAAGAGTTAGTGTTAGGCGGTATTATCTATCCGATGATTGTTGTTGGATTTGCAAGTTTTGTAATCTTATTAGTTTTACTTAAAGATGAACCATTGAAGTTAATGAGAGAAAGTAGTTACTTGAAAATTTCAACAGTTTCTAAATGGTTAATGAAGTTTTTAAAGCCATTTGATTTTGAAACAAGATTTAAATATTCATTGGCTTTTAGGAATATTGGAAAAATACTTTCATTGTTTAGTATTGTGCTAGTAGCAAGTAGTTTCCTTGTTTTTTCCTCAATCGCTTTTAAGTCAGTAGAGAATATTGTGGATAAGGCGTTTAAAAACGTTAATTACAGTTATCAAATTAAGTACAACAAGTTAATTAACAAACCATTTACTGAGACAGAAACTCCATTTTTAGAATATATGGTAGAACCGATTTTAGATGAGAAAAATACAGCTTTCTGTTTGTACGGTATCGATCCTTATAACTTTATCAATCCGCTTTATAATGCGGCGGGCGAAGAAATTACCTCTTTGGCGAAAGATGGTGTGATTATTAACGAGTTTATTGCTCGTGCCTATTCATTACAAATAGGTGATGAACTGTCTCTTCAAGTTAAAGGAAAGGTGCTCAGTTATCCGGTGGTTGGGATTGTTAATCACTACAATGGTCCGATGCTCTATACAAGTCTTAATGGCTTAATTAGAAATCTAGATCTTGAAGCGGGTGTTTATAATGGAAAATGGAGTAATGATCGACCGGATAGTGATAAAAACCTTTCTTATATTTTTTCCATCGATGATCTAGCGAGAAATATAGAAGTTGGGATGGACATGATTCAAGTCTCGTTAATGATTATGGTAGTTGTTGCTGTTATTTTGGGTAGCATTATGATGATATTGATTACAACCTTCATTATTGATGAAAATCAGAAACAGATTTCGATTCTTAAAGTGATGGGATACTGTGAGAATGAGATTTCGAAAATGGTGTTAACGATCTATTTCCCCTTTGTGATGATAGCTTATTTATTGAGTATTCCCCTAACTAGAGCAGGAGTCGATTATATTATGACGCTGATTGCTTCCGAACTTCCAATGGCAATTCCAACGGATTTTACAATGGCTCAAACTATTATTGGGGGACTTACGGTTATGATGACTTACTTGATTGCCATGAAGTGTTCAAAAGTTCAGCTTGATAAAATTTCATTACATGAGGTTTTAAAGTATTAGTTTGTATTTCATATTCAAAATCTATATGTTTTGTGATATTCTAAAGACAACCTATGTCATAAAAGAAAGGGGTCTTGTAATTCAAATGGAAAAAGTGTTATTTGACCAAGATACGATTACACGTTCATTAAAAAGGATTGCTCATGAAATTTTAGAGAAAAATGATAATTTAAATGATGTTGTTATTATTGGAATCAAGACGCGTGGTTCATATTTAGCTGAACGTCTTGTTCGTTTAATTGAAGTATTTGAAGGTGTTACTGTTCCGTTAGGAGAGTTAGATATTACAAAATATCGAGATGATATTACACGTGAAATGAAAGAAGTTATTGTAAACCAGAGTACAGTACCGATGACATTAAACGGGAAGACTGTTATTTTGGTTGATGATGTTTTATATACAGGACGTACTGTACGTGCCGCTTTAGAAGCAGTACTTGAGTATGGTCGTCCCAAAAACATTCAATTAGCCACGTTAATTGATCGCGGTCATCGTGAATTACCAATTCGCGCGGATTATGTTGGAAAGAACATTCCAACGTCTCAAAAAGAAGTTGTTAACGTTTATTTAACAGAATTAGATAAACAAGATGCTGTTGTTTTATCTAAAGAATAATTAAAAGGTGCCATAAGGCACCTTTTAATGTATAGTCTATTGAATAAAAAGATTTAAAATACAATATAATGATGTAGAGTAATTTAATAAATTATTGATTTATCGAGTATAAAGGAGGAATCATTGATGCCAGAACTATCCCCTAAGATTGTCGGTCTTATGTCTACTAAATTAGATGATGGGTTAGGTATGTTTGAGTTTTTAATTGGTAGTAATGAGGAAGTATTACTTTCTTATAAATCAGTTCGAGATCGATTAATTGTAACGAATAAGAAATTATTAATTATTGATGTTCAAGGTGTAACTGGTCGTAAGAAAGAGTACATGGTTTTACCTTATTCTAAGTTAACTGGTTTTTCTTGTGAAAGTGCAGGAACCTTTGACATGGATGCGGAACTAAAAGTATGGGCATCTGCTATTAATCAGGTTGAGTTTCAGTTTTTAAAAGGGACTGATATTCGACCACTTGCAAAAGTATTAAACGAACAATTGTGTGGTTGATAATACCACTAGCATTTTAGTGAATAGACGAGTATAATACTTATTAAGATGAAATTATAGAAGGGGTTTAAAAACTATAATTTCACCAATTAAACGTTAGTTTTAAATGAAAAGCACCGAAATGTACTATGTGTCCTGCGGGTGCTTTTTATTTTTGTTGAACGTAAGAATTTTGTAGTATTTTGCGTTTAATTTAATCTGATATCTGTTAGACTAGGATTATGAAGAAAAGTAGGTGAACATATTGCTTGAGAATTATACTGAGCATTTAAATATAAAAGCATTTCAAGATGATTTAATTAATTGGTATTATAAAGTTAAGCGTGATCTGCCTTGGCGTATCAATCGTGACCCTTATCGTATTTTAGTATCAGAAATTATGTTACAACAAACACAAGTTGTGACGGTTATTCCTTACTATGAACGTTTTATGAAGCTATTTCCAACGACAAGAGAACTAGCCGAAGCTGATGATCAAACGTTATTAAAAGCATGGGAAGGTCTTGGTTATTACTCGCGTGCTCGCAATCTACGAGAAAGTGCACGAATGATTGAAGAGATGGGAGGATTCCCTACAACTCATGAAGAAATACTTAAGTTAAAAGGGGTTGGACCTTATACAGCAGGTGCTGTTAGCAGTATTGCTTTTGGAATTCCAGCGCCAGCCGTTGATGGAAATGTCTTTCGTGTGATGAGTCGTGTGTGTTGTATTTTTGAAGATATCGCTAAAGCGAAAACGAGAAAGATTTTTGAAGCTGTTGTTTCAGAAGTTATTTCCCATGAAGATCCGAGTGCTTTTAATCAAGGATTAATGGAATTAGGAGCAACAATTTGTACACCAAAATCTCCAAAATGTTTAGACTGTCCTGTACAAAAACATTGTCAGGCATTTAAACAGGGAATTGATGATTTATTACCTGTTAAAACAAAAGTAAATGCTCAAACAAAAACAAAACTTGTTGTAGCAATCGTTAAAAATCAACAAGGTGAATATTTAGTGAATAAACGTCCTGAAACGGGATTACTTGCTAATTTTTACGAGTTTTTAAGTTTTGAATATACAGGACAGAAAGAACCAAGAGAATTTTTGTTAGAAAAGTTATCCCCAATTTGTAAAGAAATCGACTGCATTGAACCAATCGGAACCTTTACTCATGTGTTTTCTCATCGTATTTGGGAAATGGAAAGTTACTGTGTGAATGTACAAACAGGATATAGTGATGAAATTGCTGAAGATTCAAATCTGTGGATTAATGAGCAGAATCTATATGAATATCCACTAGTTGCTGCTCATCAAAAAATATTAAAGGAATATGAGAAGTAAATTATTTGATTATTTAGGAAAAATATGTTAAATTTATTATGAAATAGATTACTAGGGGTGCCTTACGGCTGAGAGTGCAAATTGCATAACCCTTTGAACCTGAACTAGTTAGGACTAGCGGAGGGAAGTAGACGAGCCTTTTGATGATAAAAGGATATTCTTATACTTTAAATTATGCCGTAAAGCCTCCTGATTATAGGGAGGATTTTTTTATGAGAAATTCACAAACAAAAAAATTAGTAGAGATTAGTATTCTAGTAGCCTTAGCTTTTGTTCTTGATTACTTGGCTAATCTTTTTATGGGATGGTTTTGGCCAAATGGAGGCTCAATTTCTATCTCATTAGTTCCACTCGCCATTATTGCATTCCGTTATGGATGGGTTGCAGGATTTACAGGTGGATTTGTGATGGGATTATTGCAATTATTAACGGGTGCTTATGTTATTCACCCAGTTCAATTATTATTTGATTATCCATTACCATATGCTGTGTTAGGTTTTGTTGGGTTCTTTGCTTCAAAGGTCAATCACACAACAGGATCGAAACGTATGATTTATATTTGGGTAGCAACTGGTGTTGCTTCATTTGCTAGATTTGTATGTCATGTTATTTCTGGTGTAGTCTTCTTCTCTGAATATGCCGGATCTCAAAATCCATGGGTGTATTCAATTGTTTATAATGCTCCTTATATTATTGCTTCATATATTGTGAGTGCATTACTGTTAACGATCTTATATCAAGGATACTCTTCACAGTTAGTATTAAAAGATTCAGTGAATCAAACTGTTAAGACGATTTAATGAAAAATCCGACAAATTTGTCGGATTTTTTTGTGCACTTTAGAGCTCTGCCTAAATATAATATAAATATGGTATAATATAGGAGGAATTATAATTATAAGGGGGAGTTAGAATGCAAGAGTTTAGTATATTTATTGCGCCGTTGTTGTTTATGTTCTTTGGACTTGTGACTTATCTTGAATCTGATTTACCGCATCGAAGGCTTGGTTATCGTGTGTTATCAGTTAAACAAACAGTTGAGACATGGCGAGTATCTAATAAGTTTGCCGCAAAGTTATTATTGATTGTTGGTGGTATCTTATTAGTTATTGGTGTGTTTTTAAATTCTTATTTTAGAACATTAGCTATTTGGGAATTAATCATCATAAATTTAGTTGAGATTATTGTTATGGCGCTATTAGTTGTAGGATTGACAGAATGGCGTGTTCATATGTCATTTGATAAAGAAGGTAATCGTAAGTAATTATGAACGAACAATTTAAAAACTTAAGGCCTACGCTTAATTAACAATTAATTAAACGTAGGCCTTTTTTTATTTAGATGAATTGTTTTTCATTACGAAGTCATATCCTTTTAAGAAGAGATACGTCAAAACTGATACGACGGAAAGTAAGATAACGAGATTGCTAGCAATATAGGTAAGTGCTTGTAATGGCGTATTAACTGATTCTACTGGCATATAATATTCTCCTCCTTTACAATTCAGTATAAGTAAACAGATGATCATTCATACATCTGCCTGATATTTTTCTCATTTTACTAAGTAAAATAGATTAAAAATAAGGAAGAATTCTGTTGTTTCTGTATTTTATTTGGTGGATTTCGGTGTGTTTTTGTAGTATTCTATGGATATTGAGACATAGGAGGTTTGAAGATGGATATTAAGGTTGCATTTTTTGATGTAGATGGGACAATTGTGGATAATCATTCAAAGAAAAATCAGTCGTCTGATATGGAGTTAGTGCCAGCTTCAACGGTTGAGGCAATTCGTTTATTAAAAGAGAATGGAATTACACCATTTATTGCAACAGGACGTTCACCGTTCATGATTGAGGAATTATTAAAGGGACTAGAGATTGATAGTTTTATTTGTACAAATGGTCAGTATGCAGTGATGAATGGCCGTGTCATGTATGAAGCGCCATATAGTCAAGCGTTATTAGATGAAATTGTAGCAGTGGCAAAAGAAAATCATGTGCCATTACTATGGATGCCGACTCATCATTATGTGTTATCCGGGGAAAATCAAGAAGTATTACTCGAGGCACTTGATAATATGAACTTACCTTATCCAATCATTGAAACAAATTTAGAGAAACCGAATTATAAAATTTATCAAATGGTAGCGGGAGTAACAAAGGAAAATGAACATATCTTTGAACCAATTGAGGAGGTTCGTATTGTTCGCTGGCAACCAAATGGAATTGACTTATTACCGAAGGTTGGATCAAAAGCAACAGCCATTGAAGTTATTTTAGACAAATTAGGATTAAAACCTGAGAATGCCGTTGCTTTTGGAGATGGATTGAATGATATTGAAATGTTACAAACAGTTGGGTGTGGAGTCGCAATGGGAAATGCCCACGAAGAATTAAAAAAACATGCTGATTACGTGGCAAAACCAGTGTATGAAGATGGGATTTATAACGCTTGTAAAGATTTAGGACTAATTTAATATGAAAGTCACTGAAGTTGTTGTTTCAGTGGCTTTTTATGTTAAAATTCAAAAAAATCCATATGAGAGGGAATTTGAAGATAATCGTTTATTGAGTTGGGAGCGTGGAATGGGGAGCTAATCATTAAAGTAATAGAAGGAATTTGGAGGTTTCTACAATAATTCGTCATTATCCACATAATTTCTACAAACTATTTTTGTATGATAGATGAGTGTTAAACTTAATACTAGGCAAATGCTCGTTGCCTTTATTTATATTGGGAGAGTATGTTTAAACCATCACTATAAAAAAGCTGTTATCTGATACGATAACAGCTTTTTTATTATTTATTTTAAATGTTCGATAACGTCTAATAATGAGTCTACGATTTTTAGTGTTTTAGAGGCGAACTCTTCTGCTGGATATTTCATATCTGGTACACAGATGACATCGATGTTTCCAGCATGAGCAGCTGTAATTCCCGCCTCACTATCTTCTAACACTAAGGCTTCTTCTGGTGTAATACCTAATTTTTCACAAGCAGTTAAGAAGATTTCTGGATTTGGCTTTCCATTTCTGACTTCATCGCCACAGATTGTATCATCAAAATAATGGCCGATATTAGCTGCTTGTAAGATCATATTAGCACGCGCGCGAGAACTACTTGTGGCAACAATTGTTTTATATCCATTTTCTTTTAAGAATGTTAGTAATTCAAAAATTCCTGTTTTAAGTGGCACACTTTGTTGTAGTCGATGATCTAAAGATACATGAACATCGTTCCAAACTTCAGTGATTGGGAAATCTTCTCCATAGTGATCGATAAATACTTGATAGACACTTTGTTTATTTTTGCCTAAACAACGGCGATACATGTTTTCATCAAAGTGATACTCTAATTGTTCTAGCTTACGACAGTATTCCTCGTAAGTCACTCGTTCACTATCAATCATTAATCCATCCATATCAAAAATAACAGCTTTTTTCATCTCTATCCCTCATCTTAATTCAAATTATGTCTGCATTATAACAACCTAAAGAATAGAAAGCAATCGTTTACTTTGAATTATAAAAATCAATATAAATAAAACCTAAAAAGAAAGTGCTAAATAAGTCTATTTATCAGTTTTTTTTCATTAAATTACCTTCAGTATTAGAATGATCCGTTTAATTTTCTAATTTTGAAAATATTTGCTCCAAACCAGTAAGGAATGAATTGACCAGCTTCAAGTAGCTTTATCAGTTCATCTTCTTGAACCCATTTAGCATCGACTACTTCTTCAGGTTGGAGTGTGATATCTTTAAGATCAATCTCTTGTTCAATGAACCAATAATCATCAAATCCTTGGTCAAAGTTGATCGTAAAATGAGGACGTAAGCCATCAAGATTAATCTCAATTCCTAGTTCTTCTTTGACTTCGCGGATGGCTGCCATGCGACTATCCTCATCTTGTAGTGCTGAACCTGCTGCAGAAATATCCCATATTCCCGGCCAACCAATTTTATCAGGATGACGTCTTTGAATTAAGAGTTCATTTTTACTGTTAAAAATGCAGACATGGATAACGAGATGATAATCACCTGATTGCATCTCATCACCTCGACGGTAAATTCGCCCTGTTTTATTTCTGTTTTCATCATAAATGTCCCAGTATTCAATCATCGTTTAATCCCTCACTTTATTTCAAATATTACATTTCTTTTTCAATTTTATAGTGTACATATTTTAATACGATTAAGTTTACAAATAGAATTGCTATTGTGTTTATTTCGTCATTTATTTCTATTTTTTCAATATGGTGCTCTTCATTATTTATTAATCTTGATAGAAATGCACTCCTTTTTAACAGGTCAATCAAAAATCTAAAGTTAACTTTACTATTTGTAGTATGTCATTTATTAATTATTGTTTTTATCGTATAGTAGATTTGTCTTTCTTCGTTACTATGTTTGGAATATTTTTCTTAAAATGTGAAGAAGGTCTCATTTTTATGATACAATATTTTACGTCCTTGTTTAGGAAAACAAATGAAAGTTTATATTTATAGCATTACGCTTAAAGTTTTAAATAATTATCAACTGATGCGTATATAAAAAGGAGGGGCTTTTCTTCTATGGAACAACAATTTATGAATGATTTATATAAGCAAATTGCGAAACAATTAAATATTACAACGAACCAAATTAATGCAGTACTTAAATTATTAGAAGAGGGATCGACGGTTCCATTCATTGCTCGTTATCGTAAAGAGGTAACAGGGGCCCTTGATGAAGAACAAATCCGTGAAATTTCTAAAACGTATGAGTACGGGGTAAACTTACAACAACGTAAAGATGATGTCATTCGTTTAATTGATGAAAAAGGGATGTTAACACCTGAATTAAAGAAACAAATTTTAAAAGCAGAGAAGTTAACAGAAATTGAGGATCTATACCGTCCATTTAAAGAGAAGAAAAAAACGCGTGCAACGATGGCGAAAGCAAAAGGGTTAGAGCCATTAGCACACTATTTATTAACATATCCAGTAAGCGGTGTTGAAGCTGAGGCTGAAAAATATATCAATGAAGAAATTAAAAGCGTTGATGAGGCTTTACAAGGGGCACGTGATATTATTGCTGAAATTATTGCCGATAACGCTGATTATCGTAAATGGATTCGTGAGTATATGACGAAAAAAGGTGAGATTCAATCGAAAGTACGTGATGAATCATTAGATGAGCGTAAAGTTTATGAACAATATTATGATTACAGTGAACCCATCTCACGTATTGTTCCTCACCGTATTTTAGCGATGAACCGTGGAGAATCAGAGAAAATTTTACGTATCTCTATTTTAGATGATGCAGAAGGGGTACATCGTTACTTAGTAAAAGAAGTGATTCCTGTTCGCGAAGTGACAGAATCAACAAAACAAGTGAAATTAGCGATTGAAGATGCTTATAAGCGTTTAATTAAACCATCGATTGAACGTGAAATTCGTGCCAATTTAAAAGAAGTGGCTGAAAACCAAGCGATTCATATCTTCTCAGAAAACGTGCGCCAATTATTATTACAACCACCAATGAAAGGAAAAGTGGTTTTAGGAGTGGACCCTGCATTCCGTACCGGATGTAAATTAGCTGTTGTTGATGAAACAGGAAAAGTTTTAGATATTGATGTGATTTATCCACATGAAAAATCTAAAGGTTCAACGGCTGATCCAAAGTTA
This sequence comes from Turicibacter bilis, assembly GCF_024499055.1. Lineage (NCBI taxonomy): Bacteria > Bacillati > Bacillota > Erysipelotrichia > Erysipelotrichales > Turicibacteraceae > Turicibacter > Turicibacter bilis. The sequence goes on from NZ_CP071249.1 coordinate 2,048,283, forward strand.
GTGGCGGCAGCTCGTGCGAAGGTCATTGATAAAATTAATAAGTATCAAGTTGAGATTGTTTCTATCGGAAATGGAACAGCTTCACGCGAGACAGAAAGCTTTATCGTTGATGTTTTGAAAGAAATTAAACATCCAATTTATTATATTATTACAAATGAAGCGGGGGCATCGGTTTATTCTGCTTCAGAATTGGCACGAAAAGAGTTTCCTGATTTACAGGTCGAAGAACGTTCAGCGGTATCGATCGCACGTCGTTTACAAGATCCATTAGCCGAACTTGTTAAGATTGATCCAAAATCAATTGGGGTTGGACAGTATCAGCATGATGTGACGCAATCAAAATTAAATGATTCGTTAAACTTCGTCGTTGAAACAACGGTTAACCAGGTAGGGGTTAATGTTAATACGGCATCACCTGCGTTATTAAAATATGTAGCGGGACTTTCAGCAACTATCGCGAATAATATTGTTAAACACCGTGATGAGGTTGGGAAGTTTACAAAGCGTGAAGAATTAAAGAAAGTAGCTCGTTTAGGGGCGAAAACGTATGAGCAAGCGATTGGATTCTTACGTATCATTGATGGAGTGAATCCACTTGATAAAACAGGAATTCACCCTGAAAGTTATAAAGTAGCAGAACAAGTGCTTGAAACGTTAGGATTTACGAAAGATGATTTAGGAACTCCTGCATTAAAGTCTGCGGTTGAGAAAGCAGATCGTCAGGATTTAGTTCAAACATTAGGAGTAGGGGAGCATACATTAAATGATATTTTAGATGCATTCGTCGCACCAAACCGTGATCCTCGTGATGATATTGAAGCACCACTTTTACGCTCTGATGTTTTAAAATTAGAAGATTTAAAACCAGGAATGGAATTACAAGGAACAGTGCGTAACGTCGTAGACTTTGGAGTCTTTGTTGACTGTGGAGTAAAAGAAGATGGACTCGTTCACTTATCAAAAATGCGCAAGCAATTCGTTAAACATCCAATGGATGTTGTTTCAGTTGGAGATATCGTTAAAGTGTGGGTAGACTCAGTCGATTTACAACGTAAACGATTAGCTCTGACTATGATTGCTCCAGAAGCACAATAATATTTTTAGATAAACAAAGAGGGACTATGTCTAACTAGACGTAATCCCTCTTTGTTTATTTACTGCACCTTGGCTTTAGATTAATTCGAATTATTTTTGATATAAATTTTTAAACATTTAATCAATAGAATGAGTGCATAAATAACTAAGAAGTAACTAATCAAGTTTAATAGATTAGGTAATCTAAATAAGATGGAAGAAAAGAAACTCATCATAAAGTTTGTTTCTCCTACTATTTCCATGTTATTCTGCTCCTTTCTTTAGGCATAGTATATCACACAAATGGAAAAAAATGTTACAATATCGATGTAACGGTAAGGTGATTTTTAATCATGAGAGGAGAGTTTGATGAGTTATTTTAACTTCATTGCTTCAGATTATGAAATGCCAGGTGTGGATAATACAGATAAGCATCGAATGATGGTTAAAGAAGCAGTTGATAGAGGGCTGATGATGAATGAATATGATTTACCTTTAGATTCAGAAGTTTTAATCTATGAAACAGAGGAAGAGTTTGATGAGCTCATGATCCATTCTAGTGATTTTATTAATGATAAAGTAGTTCGCACTCATACGAAAAAATCTTATCTGAATGATGTTCATTTAGGGTCATGTGAGTGTCACTATGAGGCCTTACTTTGTTATCTTTATCAAAATATGAAGCCTGGAACAACAGTTGAACTTTGGAAGATTTGGGTGAGCGAACTTGAAAAGCCGATTGTAAAAACTATCAATTTACAAGATCTTACGATTCAACATCTCGATACCATGCTAAAGCATCAAAATAAAACGAGTGCCTTATTTATAAAGAACTAAAAACAGATAATAGTTATTATCGAGTATAAGTACAATAGATGAAAGTTTTTTATCTTTATTATAGCTCTCATAATTTTGACCAAAGAATCGAGCGTTCTTTTTTATTCACAGATTGTAATATTAAGTGCGAACATGATGGGATTAGTTTATTACACTAATGCTATGAAATGTTTGGATGTTAAAAAGGTGTTATTCCTATTTATATATAGGGAATTGTGGATAATATTGAAATACCGATGAATAATTTGGTATATATATTTACTAAAGTTGAAATAAATAATACAATAGGTCTATAAAAAGAACCCGAAAGGATGTTACGATCATGTCAAAAGTATTAGCAAAAGTTAAAGATTATGCTATCACTGAAGAAATGTTAAATGAAACAGTTGAAGCATTACGTACTCAACAAAATATTAATATTACATCAGAAGAACAAAAACAAGATTTATTAGACGAATTAATTGCACGTCAATTAGTTGTTGAAGATGCAATTGAGTCAGGATTAACACAAACAGAAGAATTCCAAAAATTATATCGTGAATTTGTTTTCCAACACAGCATTGGACAAATGTTTAAAACAATCAATGTAACAGATGAAGAATGTGAAGCATACTACAACGAAAATAAAGAACAATTCAAAGAAGAAATGATTCGTGCGGCTCATATCTTAGTTGAAGAAGAGGAGCAAGCTAATGAATTATTAGCAGCAATCGAAGGTGGAGCAGACTTCCATGAATTAGCAAGCGCAAACTCTAAATGTCCATCTGGATCACGTGGTGGAGATTTAGGAGATTTCGGTCGTGGACAAATGGTTCCTGAATTCGAGCAAGCAGCATTCGCTTTAAATATCGGAGAAATCTCAGGAGTGGTTAAAACACAATTCGGTTACCACTTAATCAAATTATTAGATAAAAAAGATATTGTTCCATTCACTGATGTAAAAGGTCAAATTCAACAATACTTAACATCTAAAAAACAAAACGAAATGTACTCTAACTTCACTCAAGGATTAAAATCTAAATATACAGTAGAAAAAGCTTAAAAAAGTATTTACTTTGTATTTCAAACTATTTATAATAATACTATAGTTAGATGAAGGAGGAAGTTAAAATGGTATTTGATCGCGTTAAAGAAATTATTGTAGATGAATTAGGTGTAGATGAGGCAGCAGTATCAATTGAATCAACGTTAGAAGATTTAGGAGCTGACTCATTAGACGCTGTAGAATTAATCATGGCATTAGAAGAAGAATACGATTTAGAAATCGCTGAAGAAGATGCAAAATCAATGAAAAGCGTAAAAAATATCGTTGAATATATCGAAAGCCATCAATAATTTGAGCTTAACTAGGAGAGTGATTAAACCCATTCTCCTAGTTTTTTAAACAAAATAAAAAAACGGTCATAATTCATTTAATTTCGCTCAATCTAAATTTATAGATGATATAATGTAAGCGGTTGTGTTTTGCTTGGAAATATAAAAAATATGAGCGATTTCGCTTGACTTTAAATTAGGAGGTGCAAGGGTGGAACGTTCAAGAAAAGTAGTTAATGATTTATTAACAGATGTTTTTAACCAAATTTTAATTTTAGAAGAACGTAACTTAACTGAGCACGATGCGGTCGATGTGACAATGACGGAGATTCATGTTATTGAAGCCATCCGTAAGTGTGAACCAGCCACAATGGGGACAGTTTCTAAACGTTTAATGATTACGATGGGAACTTTAACAACTTCAGTTAACCGTTTAGTTGAAAAAGGTTATGTGACACGTAAGCGTGATGTCAATGATCGTCGTGTTGTTTTGCTAGATTTAACTGAAAAAGGGCAAAAGGTTTTTGAAATTCATGAAGAATTCCATGAGGAATTAGTCAACGCGGCATTAAAAGATTTAGAATTCCGTGAAGATTTAGTTCAAGCCTTAGAGAGTATTTATCGTTTCTTTAAAAAATTACAAGAAAAGCATCAATAACGCTCTTATTGGCGAATTAAGTAAGATAATTACAAAAAATTCATAAGGAATCAATTTCAATTATATGGTTTAATAGTCATATAAGAGGAGTTGATTTTTTTTTATGTTTAAATCAGTTATATCAAAAACGCTAGTCATTGCCAGTTTATTAGTGGGGGGCTTCTTATTGAAAGTAAGTGCCGCCCCAATAGCAGAGGACGTTAATTTATATAATCATTATAATTTATTTTATGGTCTCAATCATGAGGAGCTATTATTTATGCTTTATCATGGGTATGGATTTAAGACTAATCACGTGTTAACCGCTTCAGATATTGACTTAAATCTTGTGAGTGATTATGCGCTACTTGTTAATTTAACGACCAATGAGGTTATCTATGAGAAAAATGCTTACCAAAGAACTTACCCAGCTTCATTGACGAAGATGATGACTGTCTTAGTGGGTATCGAACATAGACCAGATGGACCGATTACTATTGATATCGATTATAATACGCTTGCAGAAGAGGGAGCCGCGATTGCAGGATTCGTAAATGGAGAAAGCGTCTCGTATGACGATTTATTATATGGAACGATGCTACCTTCTGGAGCGGATGCGGCACTTATGATTGCAAAAGTAGTCGCTGGTTCAGAGGAAGGATTCGTCGCACTGATGAACGAGAAAGCTCAAGAATTGGGAATGGAAGATACTCATTTCACAAATGTCGTAGGCCTTCATGACGATAATCATTACTCAACACCATGGGACTTAGCTATTTTAGAGAAAGTTGCTTTAAAGAATGATGAGTTTAGAGAGATTTTTTCTGCTAAATCTTATACAACTACAAGTTCGAGCCGATTAACTTTTACGAGCCGTATGTTTGATCGTATGGGAGATCCGGTTTTTGATGGAGGAGAAGTCTTAGGTGGAAAAACAGGTTATACGGAAGAAGCTGCCCTATGTTTAGCTAGCTATGCTACGGATGGCAAGAACGAATATGCATTAGTGACAACACATGCTAATGGGAGTCCGTATACACCACAATATCACGTGCTGGATGCGTTAGAAGGTTATGATTATTTTTTGAATTAGAGAATCAATTGATTAAATAGCCCCTATATACCCGTAACCTTAGTCGTGAGTAGTTCAAAAGTCAGGACTTTATCCACAAGCAGAAGATTGTATCAAAGAAATTACAAATGATTTAAAGAGCATAAGTGATATAATCCCCTTGTTATATCACTTATGCTCTTTTTAAAGTGGTAATGTTGTTCATAATGTAACAAAATTAAGAATAATTATTGAGAAAAATTGTAAGACTAAGGGTAGATTAAAGAGGGAATGATATTATGAATTTAAAAAAGAAGGTAGCTCATCAACCATTTTCATGTGAATTAGAAGGAGCAACAACAGCAGTGATTTTTATTCATGGGATTTTAGAAGGACCGTATCAATTTCATGGATTAGCTGAAAAGATTTTAGATCAAGGAATGTCATCTTTCGGAATTTTACTCCCTGGACATGGTGGCAGTGCACGAGAGTTTGCTAAAAGTCATCGTAAGCAGTGGATAAAGTACGTTAACTGCCAGATTGAAGAGATTTCAAAGAAATATCCACAGATTATTCTTGTGGGACATTCAATGGGGACGTTATTATCATTATTAGTATGTGAAAAGCATGAGGCTGTCGTTGGGGTTGTCTGTTTGGCAACTCCGTTATCGGTTAAGGTTAGCTTAAAAGGATTTGTTTGTTCACTTAAGGTATTAACAGGACATTATAGTCAAGATGATGAATATGTATTAGCCAGTTATCGGGCTTGGAGTATTTCAAAAGGAACGTGGGGGGATTATCTTAAATGGATTCCAAGATATTTAGATTTATTCCACTTAATATATGAGACGAAAAAACAATTACCTATGATTAAAAAGCCGTTATTATTCATTCACTGTCAATGTGATGAATTTGTTAGAAATAGAACAACGAAAATTTTGAAAAAGAAATTAACGGGCGATAATTATGAATTGATTGAACTTTGTAAATCAGGACATTTCTATTATAGAGGAGATGAAAGTCAAACATTAGAACAAGCCATTCTTAAGTTTGTAACACAGTTTAAAGTTGATAACTAAATACAAAAGGCGTCGTTTTTAAAAACGACGCCTTTTGTATGTGATTATTTAATGCCTACAACGCTGAATAAACTATAGGGATGCTTTTTATTTTCAACTGGTTTATAACTTGAATAGAATTTACGTCCACTAACTTCTTTTAGTCCTGCTTCTGTTAAGGCACTAACCATTTCATTAATCGTAAATCCATGGTGTCCCTCAAAGTTTTCATGCTCACGATGAAATTCCCCGTTATCAGGAAGTAAATCGACAATAATCAGCTTTCCATTTGTTTTTAAATAGCTAACTAATTTCTTAATGACCGATTGAAAATCTTTGATATGATGCATCACCATGGAACTATAGATGATATCAAATTTTCGATCAAAGTCTGATTCTAAGATATCCCCTGTATAAGTTTGTATATTAGTTATATTTTGGTCGACTAGTTTTTGTTCAAGCTCTTTAATCATTTTGCTAGAGCTATCCACCATTAACCCTTCTGAAATTTTCTTTTTTAGATTTAAGGAGATTAGACCTGTTCCACATCCGAATTCCATCACTTCAAGCGGTCCATGACCGATATAACTTTCAATTTCAATACTCACTGCTTGAGCACGCTTGATGCGGATATCGGTATCCAAAGTTGATGCTAGTTGGTTGAAATCCAAATTCACCACTCCCTTTTGAAACAATTTAAGCATTTAGCGATAATAGTATTATTTTATCATATTTCAAGCTATTTGACATGTTTTCTAATAGAATACCACTCTACATTAATTGACATATATTTACACTATCTGTAAAACATAAAAGATACAAATGAGAAGTTGTATGAGTGATTGCTCTATATTAGGATATCAGTTAGTTAATTTTTGATAAATGTTTACTTAATTTAGATGAACGATTCAGGAATAAACCAATGATTTATTAGCGATAGGGTGTCTATACTCACGATCATCTATTGAATAAAACTATCACAAAAATTAAGCATTATTAAAGTAAGTGATTAATAATATGTTGTATAAGAAGTAGAAATCTTTATTAAAGTTGTTTAATAAGCTTAAACCTGGTGTAGCCAATGTACGCTATTCATCTGTTTCTGTATAGACGATATTAGTAAAAAGATGGTAAACTTAACATCAGAACAAGTTGGATTAAAGGTTAGGTGAGGAGTAGCAATCATCTTTCCACTTGTGTGATGTATCGGAATTTTATTGTTAAAAAAAGGGAGACGTTGAAAAATGTTAAAGAGGAAGACAATCAAACAAATAGTTGTAGAAGGGGTAGGTGCCATTTGGTTCTTTCTAGCGCTCGTATCAACAATTGTTTTGATCGTATTAAATTGTACTCCAATTTATCAATATGTGATTGATAAGTATCAATTATCGCTAATCACAGGTCTATCAGCAGAAAAGTTAATGTTAAACTATAAAAGTATTATTTCTTACTTACAAAGGCCAAGCGGAGGTTATTTAGAATTACCAGATTTCGTAATGAGTGAAGCGGGAATGATTCATTTCGCAGATGTTAAAAATATTTTTCTAGCTTTATATATCATTGTATTATTATTTATTGTTGCCCTGGGAATCTTTATTGTTATGAAGCATCAGCATAAAGATAAATGTATTTTATCAATTTTCAATCAAGGAGCTAATCTAGTCTTCATTGTTTTTGGAGTATTAATTTGTTTAATTACGTTTAATTTCTCTAATACATTTACAATGTTCCATAAGATTTTTTTTAGAAATGATTACTGGGTATTTGATTATCGAACAGATCCTGTTATCCTAGCATTACCAGAACAATTGTTTATGCTGTTAAGTATCATTATTATTGTCTTTTTATTTGTAGTCTGTGGATTAATTAAATATACTTATTATAAAATGAAAAAGTCTAACAACTAGTTAGACTTTTTTTATCAATTCATCAAATTTATATATTAGATGGCAAACACCTACATACACTATAATAACAATAAATGTGAGGTGTTAGTAATGATATTTCGAGGGCGGCAGTTGTTTAGATTAAAGGTTGGATTAGTGCTAGCAGGTGGAGGGGCTAAAGGAGCTTATCAAGCGGGGGTAATTCGTGCATTATGGGATTTAGACTTAATTGATAATATCGATGTCGTATCAGGCGTGTCTATTGGAACATTAAATGCTCTTTGTTTATGCATGAAAAATCGCGATTTGATTGATCAAAGTTGGAAGTCGCTCTCTTATTCAAAAATTGTAACTAAAGGGGATGGACTTAAGATCAGTGATATTGGTGATTTAATTAAAAAAATTACAATTCATAAGGGAGAGCCAATAGTTGATAGTATTGATTTAGGTGCATTAGGTCTGATCTCTCAAAAAGGAATTAGGGATTATATTAAGGAATTTGTTGATGTTGGTATCTTACATCAAACCAATATCGATGTATATAGCTGTGCTTATAATGTGACAGATGGGCATCCAGAATATTTTCGATTAAATGATTATTCTGAAGAGGAGATTATTGATATTACGCTCGGTTCATGTGCAGTTCCATATATTTTCCCACCTGTTTCCTTCAAGGGGAAGCAATATGCTGATGGAGGAATTAATAATCCACTTTATTCTTCTGCAAATGCTGATAATGTTCCTATTTCTCCATTAATGAATCATGATTTAGATTTGATTATTGTTGTTCACTTAAACTATACTGATCAAGTTGATAAGCGTTTATATCAACAGTTTAACATTATAGAAATCTATCCATCATCATCACTTGAGTTAATTAATGGATCTGGAACATTGAATTTTAATCAAGCCTCTATCACTGAAAAGATTCAAATAGGGTACCGAGATGCTCTAGTTTCTTTAACACCTATGTTAATTGCTAATTTAAAAGGGAAAAGTATGAGTCCTTATATTCGCCATCATATGAAATGGAATGATCAGTTTTTAAAAAAATATCGAAAGTAAAAGGACAGACTCAATTTTAATCTGTCCTTTTATTATTATTTAGTTTCTAATTGCTTAAAGATTTCGGCATATTTTATATTTGGTGGGAATTTCTTTGCAACAGCGTATCCATCAATGATTAATTTAGCATTATACATATAATTTGAGATATCCTCAATATCATTTGAATCAACGTTATTAGTTAACCATACATAAGCTAATGTTCGTCCATATTGATCATGAAGTTCTTCATCATATTCTAAATATAATGTTTGATTTTTTTTAAGTTGTTCTTTTGTATAATCACTCGCAAGTTGACCTTCAGCAGTATTTTTATTTGCATCTGGATGAACACTCTCAGGCGTATCTATACCAATCAGTCTTACACGAAGATCAGAGCCTGCTTGATTAGTGACGATAATTGTATCACCATCAACAACGCGTTTTAATGTCACAGTTTCTAATTGAATATTACTATTATTAAATAGTTGCTCGATTTTATCGATCGCAGGTTCACCGAATACTATTGTTAAAATAATTAAACCGATAATAACGAGAGCTTTAGCAGGCGTTGGTAGCTGTTTAATCCATTTATTTAAGTGTCTATGTTTCATAAAATCTACTTCCTCTCTTTAATGCGCTAATGTTTATCAATTCATTTTAACAAAGAGTTAGTGATTTTAAAAGCGAGGGTAATATAAAAAAAGATAGCACACGTTCATATTTATCTGCATAGTATAGATAGGATATAACTTCATTATAGGAGGGCTCAATGATGAGTGCTTTAATTAGCTTATTAGTTAGCTTATTTATGCTTTTAATCTTTATTGTTAAATTATCATTCTTTGTTGTAGTGATTGGGCTTCAATATGGGGTTCCAGCGTACATCATTTATAAGTTAGTTCGATTCGTTACAAGGCCTTTTAGATATTCTGCCTTGTAAGTTATCAGTTCATAAATTAAAGCGATAGTCATGAGGCTATCGCTTTTTATGAAAGTAAAAATCTATATATAAACAGAAATGTTTTCTACATTTAATACAGCAACCGAAATATGGAATGGCTATGCCGTGCAAGGCAGACTATAGTCCAGCTAAAAGTTTTTACGATGTAAAAAACTTATCTAGACTGATATAATTTATTATCAAAAAAGCGAGGAACTATGTTTTGTAAAAACACCATAGTCTCTCATAATGGTTGAGCTTTTGATTAAAATCTATTCTTTTAAATTTTTCTTTATTTGTTTTCCTTCATTAATAAAGTATTAAATAGATATGTTTTTAATAGCTCACCATCAAGGTCGATACAAGTAGTAGAGTTGGGTGTCGCTGATTCTTGGTCTAAGAAAATTTGTCCGTAGTTCTCTTCTTTTTTTGTTTCCACAGTTGCGTGAGCTTCAATACAGTTGGTCATGACCTCTGGCCAAATCGCACAAATCATTGCGGTTGGATCTGCTAATTCAAATCCATTTAGACCAAGTCCTTTACAGAAGTCATGAAGTGATTTTGTACAGCGAACAGCGAATTTCGCAATTGGAGAATCACTATTCTCTAAATAGGCTAAATCATCTTCAGTAATGAATGCTCTTTTTTCAATGACATCCCAACCGACAAATAGTTTTGGAACATCTAGTCCTAATACGATTGAAAGTGCCTCTGCATCGACATAGACATTGAATTCAGCAGTTTCAGTTGTATTACCAGGTCCTAGTCCTGTTCCTGCCATTAACGTAATCGATTTTAATTTATTCATTGTTTCTGGTGCCTTTAAGGCAGCCATTGCAATATTTGTTAATGGGCCAAGCGTAATTAATTCAATTTCATATGGATGTTCTTCAATTAAACGAATTAGGGCATCCATAGCATGTTCAGATTCGATTGGAATATTTGATTTCGGTAAAAACATATTTCCAAGACCATCTTCACCGTGAACATCAGCTGCTGTGAATAAATTACGGAATAATGGTTTGCTCATCCCACCATAAACAGCAGGTTGATAAGTATCAGCCACCTTAATGGCTGTTAGAGCGTTTTGAATTGATTGTTCTAAGCCAACGTTTCCAGCAACAACGGTTAATGCTAAAACCTCAATACTTGGTTCACGAAGTGCAGTAATAATTGCAATCACGTCATCTGATGCGGTATCCGTATCAATAATAAACTTTCTCATATAATCTCCTCCAAATAACTTCTAGCGCTAGTGTATCATAAATTCGACAAAATTAGCTAAGAAGTAATCCATTTTTTACAGCATAAAAACTTTATGGCTTTTATAGGAGGCTTATATTTAGGATGTTTTAAGATTTTAGCTTGGAAAATAGTTATAAATATGATGGATTTGTTTGTAAAGATTATAAAATTTATTTAATTATATCTTCATTTTAATCATAAGATTGAAGGGGGGAGGGGATTAGGTTGAAAAAAATCCTTTGTTTATTTGTTTTGGTGCTAGGGGTAGTTGGGTGTTCTAATTCAGTATTAAGTGACGATTACGATGAAGCCACTTTAAAGTCATCAGCACAGAAGGTTCTAGAACAGTTAAATGCAGGCGAGTATCAAGCAATCACAGATTCGGTAAGTTTAGATTTACAAAATGATTTAAGTGCCGATGTTATTAAACAGGCATGGATTCCATTATATGAAAAGTTAGGAACTTTTGATGCTATTTCTAATTATATTATCGCTGGAAAAGAGGAGTATGCTGTAGTTGTTGTATTAGCCAAATATGAAAAGGGGACATTACAACTTACGTTAAGTTATAATCCACAGATGGAACTAGTCGGACTCTATATGAAATAATGAATAAAAATTAGCTTGAGACTTGATTATCTGAAATTAATTTTTTATGATAGATGTATATTATCGAAATTTGACTGATAGAGGGAAAAGGGAAGCGTATGTTTATTTTAAAATCAATTATTTTATTTAGTTTTATTTTTTTTATGGTTCAAAATGTTCAATCTATTATTAAGCGTAAGCGATTTGTTTCCTATTCAAAATATGTAGGACATGTTAAGCAAGCGGTGAATGAAATTAATATTGATATGGTTCAAGAAGTAACTCAAATGTACGATGAAGCCGGTAAGATGGTTGATGCAAGTGTCTTAATTAATAATTTAAGAATCTTAACAGGCGTTCTTTTTGTTTTTCATCCTGTTGTTGGGGCATTTGTTTATCATAAACCATTGTTAACTTTAGTAGCCTTTGGATTATCGATGGCCTATTTAGTTGGGAATTATTGCTTAGAACAAATTTTAGCGGGTATTGAGAAAAAAGGATATTTTATGGTTGATTATATTGTCGATCATATGATTCCATTTTTAAATCTGGGGATTGTTATCTTAATGTCAATTTACTTATAAATAAAAGGACTGAATAATCAGTCCTTTTATTTTACCCAAACTACTAAATCATTTAGCGATTGACGTGTTTTGGGTGTAGGCTCGTTGATGCGATAACCGAAGGCTATCATTAATGTTAGATAAAACTCGTCTTTATTTAATAAGTTGTGCTTAATTAATATCTCTTCAACGGCTTCTTGATCGTAACCCCCCATTGCACAAGAATCAATTTGTTGCATAGCTGATACTGTCATCATATTTGCTGCGGCTATGTATGTTTGTAAACATGAATAATTTAAGAGGGCTTGCTCATTGTTTTGAAAACGTGTATCTTCAATCATTTTAATAACCCCTTTGAAGTTTTCAATAGCTTCCTGAGGCATTTGTTTAACATCTGTTAATAAATGATGAATGTATGAAGAATCATGTTTTAATTCTTTAGGCATACGACTTAATAAAATCACTAAATGTGAACAGGAAGGGATTTGTTTTTTTCCACCCCATGAAACAGTAGCTAACTCTTCTCGTAACGATTCGTTTTGAATGACAAGAAACTTCCATGGTTCAATTCCCATTGAACTTGGTGATAATTGACCACCTTTTAAGATAATTTCAAAATCTGAGTCTGAAATCTTTTTCGACGAATCAAATTCTTTGCAGGCATGACGGAAATTTAAGATTTCTAAGATTTGTTCATGAGTCATAAAGAACCTCCTATATAGTTACAGTTTATAACGAAAAATATTTTATTATTTGGCTATGTTAGCTAACTTTGTGATTAATTATATGGAAAATAGATTATAATATGGACATAAACTACACTTCAGTTAATTTACAGAAAGGATATCTAATATTATGTCAAAAAAGGATATAAAAGCTATAATAAAAGACTTAAAAAAGAATGAACTTACAGAATTAATTTCAGTAGCACAAGAAGTATTAAGTACTTTATTTAATTCTTCTGAAATTAGAGAGAATGTTAAAGAAAGTAGATTTTCCAAGGGATATGAATGTCCAAAATGTCAATGTAAAGATGTAAATAAAAATGGGAAGTCTAACGGAAGACAAAGATATATCTGTAAACATTGTCGTACAAGTTTTGATGAGTTTACTATGTCTCCATTTTCTAATACAAAATTAGGTTTAGATAAATGGTTAAAATACTGTGAGTTAATGATATTAGGGCTTTCTGTAAGAAAATGTGCTGAAGAAGTTGGTGTAGGTGTTAAAACCTCTTTCTATATGCGTCATAGAATACTTGATGTAATCAATCTATCATTAAAAAATGATAAAGTTGAAGGCATAGTAGAAGTAGATGAATGCTTTATTCGAGAGTCTTTTAAGGGTAATCATTCTAAAAGTACTACATTTGTAATGCCTAGAAACCCTAGAAAAAGAGGTAAAGGTAAAAATGATAAGAAGAAAAGAGGAATATCAAAAGAGCAGATTTGTATAGAGACCGCAATTGATAGAAAAGGAAATATCCTTATGGGTGCTGTTTGTAATGGTAGAATTACAACAAATCAAATAGTTAACTTTTTTGACAATAAAGTATGCGAAGGGGCTACTTTTTGTGTAGATTCACATAAATCATATGTGGGAATAAAGGATAAGTTAAACGTAGAATTAAAGCAAGTTCCTAGAGGAAAATCAATGATAGATACTGTTTATCATTTACAGCATATAAATGCTCTTCACAGTAGCTTTAAGAGATGGTTAATGACTTTTAATGGTGTATCTACAAAATATATCAATAATTATTTAGCGTGGTTTAAATTTTTGCAACTAAGTAAAAAAAATAAGAAGAATGACCGAATTAAAGACATGTTAGTGAATGTAGCGACTAAGGATACATGTATAACTAGAACTACTATTAGAAATAGATTTATTGAGTTAACTTAAAATAAGAAACTTTACTCCATATTAATAAAACTATTTTGCGATTGGAAAATAATAGAATATTTTGTACAATATAATAAGGTTCGTAATTGTTATATATTGTGAACTTCGATATACTTTACAGTGAATATTATTTATGTTACTATTAAATTTGATAAAACAAGAAAGGAGTTAGATTTATGATAAATTTATATAGAATGATTAATAAATTAAAAATAATAGATATAACTCCTACATATATATTATATAAATATATTTAAGACATATATCTGCTGGAGTATTTAATTATATTCAAGCGGATTTTTTTATTAACTAAAATAAGGAGGTGGCTATAATGCTTGCATATATCAGATTAAGAGGATAGCGCACGAGTTGTGGCTATCGTTAAACAAATTTAATAAAATGTCATAACTTCGTGCTATTTTATATGAATAATAGAAATAGGAAGGTTATGAACAATGAGAAAATTAAAAAAGATTGAAGTTTTAAGAGAATTACTTAATGAAAATATATCAATACTTAGATGTCCAGTGTGTAAAAAATCTATAAAATCTATAAAAGAAAGTAGTGTATTATGTGAAAATAACCATTGCTTTAATATATCTAAAAAAGGATATGTTAATTTAGTAAAGAATAATGCTAAGACAATATATGATAAAAAATTATTTGAATCTAGAAGTAAAATATATGAATATGGTATATATGACGAGCTTTCTAAAGAGATAATGGATATAGTGGATAAATATACGTCAAAAAAGAATGCTAATTTTGTACTAGATGTTGGTTGCGGAGAAGGGTATTATTTAAATCAACTATATTCAGATGAAAAAATAAATAGTAAGTGTAAATTATTTGGAATAGATATATCAAGAGAAGGAATTTCACTTGCTACAAGATACGAAAATAGCATACTATGGAGTGTCTCAGACTTATCAAATCTACCATTTGAAAATGGTAAATTTGATATAATAATAGATATACTTTCACCATCGAATTATAGTGAATTTACTAGAGTTTTAAACAAAGGTGGAGTTGTAATAAAAGTAATTCCAGATGAACACTACTTAAAAGAGATAAGGTCTAAAATAAAAGATAAAATAAAAAAAGACACTTACTCTAATAAAAATGTTATAAATTCATTTAAAGATAACTTGGAAATCGTCTATGATAAAAGAATCACTTATAAAACAAATATATATAATTTAGAAGATTTTATAAAAATGACGCCATTAACATCTGGTTTGAGCAAAGAACAAATAAATGAATTAACTAAATGTGATATAGAAAATATAACGATTGATTTAAAAATTATAGTCGGTAAAGTAGGTAAAAGTTAGGAGGTAATAAAATGAATATACGTGGATGTATACATTCAATAAGATTAAGAGGATAAGGCACGGGTTGTGGCTATTGTCTTAACATAATTAAAAGTCATAATCCCGTGATATTTAAATATTTAAGTTTAAATATAAAATTATAGGAGATTATGAAAATGAGAAAAAGAGGAATAATTGTAGGAATTAATATAAATAACAAAAATAATTTTGAGGAATCTATAATAGAACTTAAGAATTTATGTATAGCTTGTGATATAGAAATAGTTGGAGAAATGGAGCAAAATTTAAAGAAGATAAATCCAACTTTCTATATGGGTAGTGGTAAAATTGAAGAATTACGAGATTTAATCGAAGAGATGAATGCTGAAATAATAGTATTTAATAATGAATTATCTGCATCACAGATAAAAAATATTGAAGAAGAAGTAAAGTGTAGTATTATAGATAGGACAGCTTTAATACTAGATATATTTGCAAATAGAGCAAAAACAAGAGAAGCTAAGTTGCAAGTAGAGGTTGCAAGGCTTCAGTATGAACTCCCAAGGTTAATTGGTGCCAATGAAAACCTAGGTCGTCAAAGTGGTGGAGTTGGTACTAAAAATAGGGGAGCAGGAGAAACGAAGTTAGAACTAGACCGTAGACGTATAGAAGATAGAATAGCTAGTTTAAACAAGGAATTAGAAATATTGAAGTATCAAAGAAATACTCAAAAAAACAAAAGAAAAAAATCTAGCATACCTAATGTAGCACTAGTAGGATATACTAATGCAGGTAAATCGTCAGTTATGAATGTATTAGTTGAAAAGTTTATTAATAAAGAAGATAAAAAAGTATTTGAAAAAAACATGCTATTTGCAACATTGGAGACTTATGTTAGAAATATTAAACTACATAATAACAAATCTTTTTTACTGTATGATACAGTTGGATTTGTAGGCGATTTGCCTCATAACTTAGTTAAAGCTTTTAGATCAACACTGGAGGAGGTTTGCGATGCAGACTTATTAGTTCATATTATAGATATATCTAATCCTAATTATAAAAATCAGATAGATGTTACTAATGAAACATTAAGCCAAATAGGAGCTGATAATATTCCTATGATTTATGTATATAATAAGATTGATTTAATTGATTTAGATAAATTAGATAATAATAAAATATTAATTTCAGCTAAAAGAGATATAGGAATAGATAGATTAATAGAATCTATTTGTGAAAAAGTATTTGAAGATTATATAAGATTTAAGTTAAAAATTCCATATTCAGAAGGAAAGATGATATCTAATATAATGGAGAATGCAACTATCTTAGACTCTGAATATATAGAGGATGGAGTAATATTCAATATTGAATTTAGTGAAAAAGAGTATGTTAAATATAAACAATACATAATTTAGCATTAACTTAGATATATGATATAAAGTATATTACTATAGTTGAGAATTAATTAAATTACAAAATTAATAAAGCACGAACAATTTGAAGCAATCTATAAAAATAACCACATCTTAGAATTCAATATATTGAAAATACTAATGTGTGGTTATTTTTATGCCATATTTATCACGAAGAAAGCTAACATAGCCTATTATTTAAAGGATTAAATTAACAATTTTTTAGAAATGAGTTAGAGTATTTTCTGGTTCATATATCTTATCGTTATTAGTTTTGTTTCCTTCTACATACTTATATTGTGTGAATAGTAATTTATTTTATCTAATTTTCTATTAATGTGCAATTTTAAAGAAAAATTTTCCATCATATGAAAATACACTGATCCTACGCAATTTTCAACTCTTCAAAAATGGTTTTTAATGCCACTCCATTTTGGGCTTTACGATAAATTATTTTTACTAATTCTTGCTTTTGTTTTCGTTGACATTGGCGTAAACTTTCACCCAGACAACTGTTGTTCGGAGTCATGCGCTTTAAATAAAGGTAAACGAATTGAATCATTAACATCAATCGTTTAATTCCTTTCAAGGCTCGAATCTGATACTGTCCCATTCCAAAATTTTGCTTCACTTCTCGGAAAAAGATTTCAATGGGCCAACGTTTAGTATAGTGTTTAAGCAGTTGCTTGGCAGACATTTTTAGATCATGACTCACAAAACAACGTAAAGCTTTTTCTTCCAAAGGAGCCGTGTGAGGCCAACTTAAAATGATTTGAACGACATGTCCCCCTCTTATCCTTCCTTGATATAGATAAGTATAATAACGCTCAGATCCGACAGTCACTAAGTCGAGATCTTTGAGGGATAAGGTGTTCGCAAATTGTTTCAGTTGAATCCCTTTCGGACGATAGCCTTTAGGCAGAATGATTCGATTCGTTTTGATACCTCCTAAGTAATAAAAGCCTAATTGATTAGCGATTTGGAATAAGGCTTCACACGAATACCAACTATCAGCTAGGATGTATCCTTTATGAGGTGGTTTAGGTAAAGTGGTGAGAATCTCTTTAACGAGTTCAATTTTACTCTGTTTATCTTTCTCATACGGAATGATTTGATACGGTAAGATGACATCATCACATTGAAGCATCACAGTAACAAATTGATGACCATAAACGGATTGATGATGAAGATGAGAGTAGTGCCAATCACATCCTTGAATAGGATAAGTCGCCTGTGACGAAGGCTTCGTTTTAACACATGTTGTATCATCTACTAATACGTAAATAGGTTTTCCTGTTTGATGTGAACGATTGTAAAGGCAAGAGAGAAGATAGGCTTGAATTTGATTAGAAATCGCCCCATCATCCCAGGGACTATCATTTAAAAATCGTCCAAAAGTTGTCCGATGACAATGCTTAACGGCAGAGATTTTCCCCTGATAATTTTCCTGAATCATCACGTTTAGAAACTGGTTAAGATGATTAAACTGAGGTTTAGATAAAAATAAATCTAAGTCAAGCTGTTTTAGAAATTTGAAAATTGAATTTGAATCTGATATAATACTGTCCATGAACATTAACTCAATTCCCCCTTGTTAATTGGTTGTGCGAGACTTAATTATACAAGGATTTGAGTTAATGTTTTTTCTTTTTGCATTGGTATTTTATAACTGGAAATTAATTGGAAGTAGTTTTGCACATTAATAGTAATTTTTATGATAAAAATTTGCATCATATGTCTGTATGTTTAAACTAAAAAACCAAGAAGAAAAACTCTTCTTGGTTTGAAAGATAAAGGAAATTTCCAAAAATAAAAATTTTAAAAAAGGAGATTTTATATTAAAAAATAGTGATATGTACAAAGAGTACCATACATTATATGCAAGCTTTTTAGATTGTAGACTAAAAATTAGAAGGTAATATGGTTAGGATCTCAATCACTATGGTCTTCTTTATTTAATGAATGGATTAACTGTATATCTTTAGGTGAATTTTTAAAGTCAAAGAGTTCGGACTTTCCTTTAATATAGGTCTTTATTATTCCTTTTAAATGAGGATTTCCTATTTATTATAATAGTTTCTATGTCAATTACAATTATTTTATCTGTTCTAAATAAATGTAAATCATACAATAAAAGTCCACGAGTTAAGGTCTCGTGGACTTTTGAGGATTTAGGAAGTAGAAAGAAGGCTATAGAATTACTTAGCATATTAAAACATGTAGCCAATTATTATGTTATCCATTTTCCTTACTCTTATTCTAATTAGTTGTTATTTTTCTCGTTATGAAGACAGTTGTCAATTGCAATGACCATGGCGATGAAGAAGGTCTCATTTTCTCCATGAGTCACTGTTAATTTATAGCTATCACCGAATGTGAACCATTCTTTTTCGATGGTTCCCATCGTATGACCATCTTTCGTAATCGAGAAATCATAATCCCAAAAGTCCCCATGAATTTCGAAATTACCATAATTACTTTCAACATCAAGCTTTGGTCTGAAGAATGTTGCACGACGTTTAATGGTCGCACAAAGAATGTCATTTTGATATACGTCATATGCCCCAAAGAAAGACATGACGCGTTGTTTGATACGAAATAATGGTTTTCCATTTAAGTCGCTGATGGTTAATTCATCCCCAATCGAGAAAA
This sequence comes from Turicibacter bilis, assembly GCF_024499055.1. Taxonomy (NCBI): domain Bacteria; kingdom Bacillati; phylum Bacillota; class Erysipelotrichia; order Erysipelotrichales; family Turicibacteraceae; genus Turicibacter; species Turicibacter bilis. The sequence continues at coordinate 2,067,808 of NZ_CP071249.1, forward strand.
ATTTTCCGGTTACCTCATAGACCGGCTGTTCGTCCACGTCATAAACATAATAACGATCTCTTAGTGTAAAAATCTTTTGTTTAATATAAAAGGTTCTCATCCTCTCATCCCCTCTAGGAATTATTGAAAATCTTTTGAGTTAAATTGTTTGTTTAGAGTTTCCATGAAATCAATCAATTGATCTTCGCGGCTCGCTCCAGCTAAAGCACACATCGGCATATCTTGGACAAAGAAGAATCCCATAATAATCTGTGTTAAGCTCGCCTTGTATTTCGATGTTAACACCTGTAAGTGTTCAGCTAATTTTATATTTTCCTCTGTATAGTAAGGACTAGTTGTTACATCAACCCCGGCTGCTAATTTCGTAAAGAATCCACTACATAAACTAAAATAAGGCATGGCTAGTATGTTTGACTCTTGATGGAATTTTAACATTTCTTCATCCATGGTTACCATTGTCTCATCTGGATAGGGTTTCATTTGGCTTGATGCAATATTATATAAGGCTTGGTTTGCAACAAATCCACGATATCCTTTTTCTTTGCAATAAGCCATTGCTTCTTTCATACGAGCGGTTGTCCAGTTTGAGCATCCATAGTATTTAATTTTTCCTTCACGTACGAAATCTTCCATTGTCTCAATCAATTCTGAAACGGGTCGATTCAAGTCATCACGATGATAGAAGTAAATATCAATACAGTCAATGCGAAGAGCCTTCAAGCTTTTCTCTAAGTCGATTCTCATGTTTTCTTTACTTAATCGACTTTCATGCATCGTATTAAGAGCTGGGTGTCCACCTTTTGTAATGATGACTAAATCATCATGTCCACCTCGATACTGAATCCAATCTCCAATCACTCGCTCTGAACGACCGATTTCTCCTTCAACCCAATCATTATAGATTCGTGCGGTATCAATAACATTTCCTCCAAGACTTACGTACAGATCTAACATTTTAAATGCATCTTCATGATCCCAGGCCACACCTGCATTAGCTGTTCCAAATCCAATAGGGCACAACGAAAGTTCTGTATCTTTAATCTGAATGCGTTGCATCATCTCACTCCTTCAAGTTTTGTTACTTAAAAGTATGGCATTTTTTGAGATTATAGTAAAGAAAATTATATTGTCTATTAATTTTCAAATATAATATGAATCTTATTTTTTTACAAATGATAGATTATCTTTTTAAGTGAATTTAGGCATGATTAGGTCAAGGTGGCTTTTTATTTGAATGATAATCAAAATGGTATATACCCTAAAAAAGTAAAAAGCATTAAGCTTATATAAAGTCTCAATGCTTTGAATTTGCTGATTAATAAGGAGTTATTAGTTAAAATTCTTGCAACTTACTATTTGGAAAATTTGATTCGTTAGAAGATTGAAAAAAATGATGAGATGATTCGCCAAATAATTCATCAAAGATGTTTTGAATCTCATCAATAATGGTTGGATAACTGTTTGATTCAAAATAAAAAGGTTGTGGATAATTTCCATAAGGTTCGATGGAATATTGATAGTAAAAATCTGCAGTATTAGATGGGGATTGGTCATATAAATAAGTGTTTTGTGATGTAGGATGATTTTGAGTGAAGTAGGCAAAAGAGGCGGTTAAGAAACATGAAATCGCACTGACAACAGCTAATCCCGTAACCAATGAACGATTATCATGTCGTAAGTTAGTTAACAAGTTATTTATATATGCTTTGCATGACTGAACAATTGAGTCCAGTAAAGAAGGTTTTGTTTTAGTTTCTGACTCATTTGTTTCAGCTTTTTCTTCATGAAAGCTTTCTTCAATCGTTGATTCTGCTTGTTTATCACTCATCCTTGAATCTAATGAACTTTCATTTAAGTCTGTGTCTTTTTTAGTCATTTCCATTAAAATCCCTCCAATGATTTGTTGAATTTAGTATATCATCTCAACTTTCGCACAACGAAAAGCCTAATAACCCCTTGATGTAATTAGGTAAAGTCATCATCCAATTGTCTAGTTGTTTTTTCACTACTTCTGTGTTAATTGTAATTTCTCTTTCTCCTAGGTCGATGATTTCTTGAACCATCGTTAAAAGTCCTTTTAATGCTGTTTCTAAATCCACATCTTTGACTTCTGAACAGTAGTCATAAAAAATCATTCCTAATGTTTTAGGGTCATTCGTTTTACGATTCTCCCACGCTAAAAAGATATAACGTGTAAAAACAATCGTTGTATGTCCAATCATTGAGTCATATGAACGACATTGAAATTCTTTATTCAATTTTAAGTGAGATTTATTGCACTTAAAAAACACTTCAATGTCCCAACGGTAACCATAGATCCTAATGATTTCTTCATCACTTAAACTTGTGTTTGTACTTAAAATCGCTAACCACTCTGTTTTATATTTTCGATGACGAATGAAGACGATCTTAACTGGAATGCCGTTATTTAATTTAACTTGAATGGATCCTAGACTTCCCTCTTGATGAGAAAATATCTTTTGATTGACGTTACAGTGTGTTATCAATGTTTGAAGTGGGAATTTCTTTCCTTTATACTGATAAAATCGTTTAGAAGTCTTTTTAACCATCCCAATGACATCAAGCCCCTCATTCATCACTTCTTTAATTAAGGGAGCTTCTGTGAACCACGAATCCATTAAGAGGTAATCAGCTGCTATGCCTTGAGATAAAGTTTGTTTCACCAAGTTTAGAGTGGCAGTGGGTTTATCGATCAGTGCTTCTATACGACGCTTATACCCACTACTGCGTTTATCGATCTCTGATGAAAGATTGACTAGTAACTTCTTGGCACTTACCATTAATGAAAAATTACAAGGGATAAATGAATATCCATCCGACCATCCAAGCGTTAACAGTTGAAATCCTTTGAGATACTTATGACTGACATGATCATAAACCGTTGAAAGTAGCTCTACTTTTTTACTACGATGACGTTCAAATAAAGAGTCATCTACAATTAAAACATTAACACGATCATCCGTTGTGAGTTTCGTACAAAGTGAAATCACGTAAGAGCTTAAAGAAAGCAAGAAGCGACGCCAATTGTAAGTAGAGGTACTTAAAAAGCGGTAGACCACATCTTTTCCTGGTAAATCAGAAGCTTTACGATCACAGAATTTAGATTGAAACCACGTTCTATGATGAAAAGTTAATAGAAAAATCAACGTAAAGAGGTAAAGACAAGAGAACCCCTTAGATTTTTTAATGTTAGCTTGGCGTAAATGGGAACTGATTTTTAGTTCAGAAAAAGTTGCTTGCATTTCTTTGGGTAAAAGCATAAATTTTTTAAATGGTGGTAACATAATGATGACATCCTTTCTATTGGCTGGTTACCATTAGTATTTCCAGAAAGGATGTCTTTTTTTATGTCATCCAGTAAAAAGAATAAATTGTCAAGAGCGATACTCGATAGATGCCCTCCCTTAGAAGATTAAGGAGGTATGATTATTTTTCAACTGAGAAAGTTGAGATATCATTTCTAAAGTTACAAGTTGGTTAAATTGTGTATGGAAATTTTATTAATGTAAATAAGTTAATTAACTACTGAATATAATGTTTTGTAATAGGGGGGAGATTAAGAATGAGATTTATTAAAACAATCATTAGTCAGATGACGCTTGAAGAGAAAGTGTGGATGTGCTCAGGAGCAGATTTTTGGCGATTAAAATCAGTTGAACATCTCGGTATTCCAACTGTCATGGTGAGTGATGGACCACATGGATTAAGAAAACAATCGGACGAAGCAGATTTTTCAGATATCAACAATAGTATTAAAGCGGTTTGTTTTCCAACAGGAGCAACGACTGCTTGTTCATTTGATCGAAATTTATTAAAAACATTAGGATGTGCCTTAGGAGAAGAATGTCAGGCAGAAAATGTAGCTGTTCTTTTAGGACCGGCGATTAATATTAAGCGTTCTCCTTTAGGTGGACGAAATTTTGAATACTTTTCAGAGGATCCTTATTTAACAGGGGAGATGGCAGCATCTCATATTACAGGTGTTCAAAGTCAACATGTTGGGACAAGCCTTAAACATTTTGCTTGTAATAATCAAGAGAGTTATCGAATGACAGCAAGTGCAGAGGTTGATGAACGAACATTACGGGAAATCTACTTACCCGGATTTGAACGAGCGGTAAAATCAGCAAAACCTTGGACTGTAATGACCTCATATAATCGTTTGAATGGGGAATTTACATCTGAATCTCATTATTTATTAACCGATATTTTAAGAAATGAATGGGGCTTTGATGGTTATGTCATGAGTGATTGGGGAGCAGTTAATAATCGAGTAAAGGGATTAAAAGCAGGAATGGATCTAGAAATGCCGGGTAGCAACGGAACAAATGATCAATTATTATTGCAAGCTGTTAAAGATGGAACATTAAGTGAAGAAGTATTAAATAAAAGTGTTGAACGTATTTTACGTAAGATTTTTGAATTTGTGGATAATCGAAAACCAGCCATTTTTGATAAAGAAGAACATCATCGATTAGCGCGCCATATTGCAACAGAGAGTGCCGTCTTATTGAAGAATGATGATGTATTACCACTTAAAGCGACTGATACTAAGATTGCATTTATTGGTGCCTTTGCTAAAGAACCTCGTTATCAAGGAGGGGGAAGCTCACATATTAATTCTTTTAAAGTAAGTAGTGCGCTTGATGCTGTAGAGGGAATGGAGCATATTCATTTTGCTCAAGGTTTTGTGACTGATGTTGATGAGACAAGAGAAGATTTATTAAATGAAGCTATCGAGCTTGCAAAGTCGAGTGAAGTGGCTGTTATTTTCGCAGGATTACCAGATTCATCAGAGTCAGAGTTTTATGACCGAACTCATATGAAGTTACCAAACTGTCAAAATGAGTTGATTAAACAAGTGGCAGCCGTTCAACCGAACACGGTTGTCGTCTTACACAATGGATCGCCAGTAGAGATGCCGTGGGTAGATGAAGTGCCTGCGATTTTAGAGATGTATCTTGGCGGACAAGCCGTTGGAGAGGCAACGGTGGATTTATTATTTGGTGTTGTGAATCCATCTGGAAAACTAGCTGAAACGTTCCCAATTCGCTTAGAAGACAACCCATCATATCTTTCATATAAAGTCGTTGATAATAAAATTTACTATGATGAAAAAGTATTTGTTGGTTATCGCTATTATGATACAAAGGAAATACCAGTTCTATTTCCATTTGGTCACGGATGCAGCTATACCACATTTGAATACAGTCATTTAGTGGTTAATCAAGATCATATTCGTGATGATGAATCATTAATAGTAAGTGTCGATATCACGAATACAGGAAAAGTCTTTGGTAAAGAGGTTGTTCAATTATATGTACAAGATTTAACACAAACAGCCATCCGTCCAGTAAAAGAGTTGAGACAATTTGAAAAAGTAGCCTTACAACCAGGTGAAACTCAAACTGTTTCATTTACTTTAACAAAACGTGATTTTGCTTATTATCATACGGGAATTTCAGACTGGTATGTACCAACAGGACAATATCGTATTTTGATTGCTAAATCTTCAAGGGATATAAAATTAGAAGAGACGATTACTGTGACAAGTACAATAGACTTACCGTTTAAGGTGACATGGAATACAACATTTAACGAGTTAGTTTCACACCCTCAGCTAAGACCAGTTATTTATGAGTTACTTGGGGTTATTGGAGAAGAAAATGTAGATAAAGAAGCCCAGTTAGAGATGGTTAAAGAAATACCTCTTCGTGCATTACGTAGCTTCCAAGGTGTTGATAATACCACTATTGAAAGCTTAATTACGACGTTAAATCAGCTGCTTAAATAAGTGCATAAAATAAATGAACTTCTGGAATATTAAGTGTGTAACTTAATCTTAAAGGAGGCGAGTGTTATGAAATTAGCACCTGCTCAGTTACACAGTCTTAATGAATTACATAGGAAACGCTGTAGTGCATTAACTAAAACTACTGTGTATAAAGATAATGCGAAATCTAAAACACATGTTAGTTAATGAATTTATGAGTAGCTTTCTTTAATTAAGTGCAATACAAAACCAATGTCAATTTGGCATTGGTTTTTTGTTTTTATTTGAATGTAATCGAACTCAATGACAGATATGGCATTTTATCAAAGTTAGATTATATATGGAAAACTAAAGAAAATTTTACTAAATCATTTTTCTGATTATAGTTAAGACTACAATATGAAAGTTAAATTAATTTTATAATCAGCAAGGCCAAGTTAATAACGAAATCAGCTTAAAATTGCAACCAGTTATTTATGAACTTTAAAATATGTTTGCTATGTAATGGAATCGAGCAATTTTATAATCTTATTGAACAATAAAAGGTCATCTTATCACATCTGCCTTTTTTCTAATAAGTTAATAAAATGTATCTATAACCCTTCGTATGGAAATAAAAGGATGAAAACGTTGCAAAAACGATTGTTGACAAAAGGTATACGTATAAGATAAAATGAAAGCGCGATAAAGTAGTAAACAAATACGTATATATAGCAGAAAATACCCTTAATAAAACGTATTCATATACGTATATGTTGCAAAAGGTTTTGGAAATTGATTAAATACTTAGGAGGTCTACTATGGGGAAATATCAAGTAGAAGCACAACAATTATTAGAATTTGTTGGCGGTAAAGATAATATTTCAATGGTAACACACTGTGTAACACGTATGCGATTTGTTTTAGTTGATCCATCACGTGCAGATGTTGAAAAAATTGAAGCATTAAAATTAGTTAAAGGAACATTTACACAAGCAGGTCAATTCCAAGTTATTATTGGAAATGAAGTTTCTACATTCTATAATGAGTTTACAAGTATTGCTGGTATTGAAGAGGCAAGTAAAGAAGATGTAAAAGAAGCTGCTAAATCAAATATGAGTTGGATTCAACGTTTAATGGCAAACTTAGCTGAAATCTTCTCACCATTAATTCCAGCGATTATTATCGGAGGTTTAATTTTAGGATTCCGTAATGTCATTGGTGATATCAAAATGTTTGAAGATGGAACGAAGAGCTTAATCGAAGTTTCACAATTCTGGGCAGGAACACATAGTTTCTTATGGTTAATTGGCGAAGCAATCTTCCACTTCTTACCTGTAGGTATTACATGGGCAGTAACAAGAAAAATGGGTGGAACTCAAATTCTAGGGATTGTACTAGGGATTACATTAGTTTCTCCACAGTTATTAAATGCTTATGCAGTAGGTGGAGATGCAGTTGCTCCATTTTGGGATTTTGGATTTGCAAAAGTTGATATGATTGGATATCAGGCTCAAGTAATTCCAGCAATGTTAGCCGGATTTACATTAGTTTACTTAGAGAGATTCTTCAAAAAGATTACTCCAAATGCAATTTCAATGATTATTGTTCCATTCTTTGCTTTAGTGCCAACTGTTTTATTAGCACATACAGTTTTAGGTCCAGTTGGATGGGCAATTGGTTCTTGGATTTCTAATGTTGTTTATGCAGGATTAACATCAACATTCTCTTGGTTATTTGCTGGAGTATTTGGATTTGCTTATGCACCATTAGTAATTACAGGATTACACCATATGACAAATGCAATCGATTTACAATTAGTAGCTGAATTTGGTGGAACAATGTTATGGCCAATGATCGCTTTATCAAATATTGCACAAGGTTCAGCAGTATTAGGGATGATTTATGTTAACCGTAAAAATGAGGAAGAAAAACAAGTTTCTATCCCAGCTTGTATCTCAGCTTATTTAGGTGTAACTGAACCAGCAATCTTCGGTATCAATATGAAGTATGGATTCCCATTCTTAGCTGGTATGATTGGTTCTGCAGTAGCAGCAGTTATTTCAGTCGGAACAGGAGTTATGGCTAACTCAGTAGGAATTGGTGGATTACCAGGAATCTTATCAATTCAACCACAACATATGTTAATGTTCGCAGTTGCGATGCTTGCAGCAGTTGTTATCCCATTCATTTTAACAATTGTATTTGCTAAAAAGAAATTAAAATAATTTAAAAATAAATAGTACATGGATATTATAGTAATACCTAATTTCATTCTCCTCTTGAGGGAAAAAGGGGAGTCTGTATTATCCATTTCGTGCAATAAAGAAGGAGTTTATAGTATGAAAGATTTTAAGAATAGTGTTGTTTATCAAATTTATCCAAAGTCTTTTAATGATTCGAATAATGATGGATTAGGTGATTTACGTGGAGTCGTAGAAAAATTAGATTACTTAGAAGGATTAGGCGTTGATTATATTTGGTTAACACCATTCTTTGTTTCTCCACAAAATGATAATGGATATGATATTGCAGATTACTATAATATTGATCCTGCTTATGGAACAATGGAAGATTTTGAAGCTTTAGTTGAAGGGGCAACAAAACGTAATATCAAAATCATGTTAGATATGGTGTTTAATCATACATCTACTCATCATGTTTGGTTCCAAAAAGCTTTACAAGGAGATCCAAAATATAAAAATTATTATATTTTCAGAAAAGGTGAAAATGGGAATCCGCCAACAAACTGGGTTTCTAAATTTGGTGGAAACGCATGGGAATATGTTGAACAGTTTGATGAATATTATTTACATTTATTTGATGTAACTCAAGCTGATTTAAACTGGGAGAACCCTGAATTACGTCAAGAAGTTTATAATGTTGTAAACTTCTGGATTGAAAAAGGAGTTAAAGGATTCCGATTAGATGTTATTAACTTAATTTCCAAACCAGATCTTCTTGAAAATGATTATATTGGTGATGGGCGTCGCTTCTATACAGATGGACCACGTATTCACCAATATTTAAAAGAATTAAATGAAAATACATTCGGTAAGCATGAGGATATTATTACTGTAGGAGAAATGTCTTCAACAACAATTGAAAACTGTTTAAAATACTCAAATCCAGATGAAAAAGAATTAAGCATGGTGTTTAATTTTCATCACTTAAAAGTAGATTATAAGGATGGAGATAAGTGGAAGCTAAAAGAATTTGATTTTGCTGAATTAAAAGACTTACTTAACACCTGGCAAACAAGTATGATGGAGGGGAATGGATGGAATGCAGTCTTCTGGTGTAACCACGATCAACCACGTATTGTTTCACGTTTAGGAGATGATAAAAACTATCATAAACAATCAGCAAAAATGTTAGCAACAGCTATTCATTGTTTACGTGGAACACCGTATATTTACCAAGGTGAAGAGATTGGAATGACAAATCCTTACTTTAATGATATTAATAAATATCGTGATGTTGAAAGCTTAAATTATTATAATATCTTAAGAGAGCAAGGACATACAGAAGAAGAAACATACGATATTATCATGGCTCGTTCTCGTGATAACTCACGTACACCAATGCAATGGAATAGCAATGTCAATGCAGGGTTTAGTGAAGGAACACCATGGATAGGAGTCATTGATAATTATGAAACAATTAACGTTGAACGTAACTTATCTGATGAGAATTCAATCTATAACCACTATAAAAAATTAATCCAATTAAGAAAACAGTACAATGTCATTGCAGATGGAATATATGAGCCAATGTTAGTTGATCATGAAGCTGTTTATGCATATCGCCGTTTATTAGATAATGAAGTTTTAATTGTTTTAAATAATTTCTATGGAAAAGATACAACAGTAACATTAAATATCGAAGATTTTGATGATTATACTTGTTTACTTTCTAATTATGAATCACAAAATTTAACTAATCAAATGACGCTTCGTCCATATGAATCAATTATTTTCTATAAAAAAACTAAATAATAGTTATACTAAAGCATCAAATCTTTTCAAAATAGAAAAATAAAAAGTTTGAAGGTGTATAACAATAAAGGGGACTTCATCATAATGGTGCGGTCCTTTTTGTATATTGAGATATAATAGGGCACATGATAGAATAAATAAGGTGATTAATAATGAAAAGTAAATACGTTAAAATATATGATGATATTTTAAATAAAATAGAGAATAATATTTATAAGGTTGGAGATTGTTTACCATCAGAAGCTGATTTAATGAAAGAATACGAGGTGTCACGTGATACGATTCGTAAATCGTTAAATATGCTTGTAACAAATGGATACATTACAAAGGCACGTGGAAAATTAGCAACTGTAAGTGATATTCATAAACTAAATTTCCCAATTGCAAAAATTACAAGTTTCTCTGAACTTTCGCAACAAGAGCATATGGAAAGTCAAACTATTCTTGAAGAATTTCAAGTCGTTAAAAATAATAAATATATTATGGATAAGCTTAATTTAACAGAGGAACAAGAAGTTTGGAATATTTTAAGAACACGTCGAATTGATGGGGAACGTGTAATCCTAGATCAGGACTATATCAGACGTGATATCGTTGATGGCTTAACAGAAGAAATTTGTACAGATTCTATCTATAAATACATCGAGCAGGAATTAAATATTCAAATTGGCTATGCTAAGAAAGAAATTACAGTACAAAAAGTATCGGAGCTTGATCGCAAATACTTAGATATTAAAGATGATGAAATGATTGTTGTTGTTAAAAGTTATACTTACTTGTCAGATGGTCGTTTATTTCAATACACAATATCTAAGCATCGTGCTGACCGATTTAAGTTTGTTGAATTTGCAGTACGAACAAATCCTAACTTATTACCAGTTGAATTGATGTTAAATAAACAGCTGTAGTTTTATATTTTTCATCAATAAAAGTCCATGCTAATAATCAATTAGCATGGACTTTTTGAATAGGAGCGTGAAATCAGATAAAAGGAGGAACTCTAGTTAGATGTTTGGTTAACTAATAACCAGTAATAGTTTCTACCGAATCCGACAAATTATTTATAAATTCGAAAAAAATTGTTGTTTTTTAACATAATTAATGAATAGTAACCTATTGGGCTATTACTTCGATATGATTGCGTTTTCATCTTCTAATTTAGCGCAATTGCAAGTAATTAAACCAATAATAACAACTTGATTTTTGATGTAGTGAAATAAAATCACCCTTATGATTGTTATGATATTCTAAGAAGAAGGCATCAATTGTAGTTTCAGGGAATAAATCTTTGCTGCAGAATCATAATTACCTGATAAGAATTATGAAGAATGAAAATTTCCTCAGCAGACATGTCATCCAATAGATAAGTTTTGAAATTTTTTAGAAAGTGATTCATTAATTAATGCAACGTATTTACGACAGGGGGGTAATCTATGTTTTGTTTTTTCAATGGTCATAATATAAAATCAGACTTGTTTTTTTTATGTAATTATACACATTCAATAATTCTTTTATCTTTTAATCAATAAGCTACAGTATTTAGCAACGTATAATTAAATGATTGGTTACTGATAAGATAACTTTATTTATTTTCGGCATTAATTGACAATATGATGCAAAATGTATTATAATTTTAATAGAATCAATACACTATATGATAAGATAATCGGATATAAAGTAGCCGTTTTATTTTCTCTAATTGATTCTAACATTGTGAACATGGATCAGGTATTTATATCAATTATACAGTACAAGATTCTATTATCATTCCTAATTTTAATAGGGTATGTTATGCACAATAGGTAGGGAATAAGAGCTCCCAACTCATATTATTTCTTACTTAGTATAAATAATCTGAAAGACTACCCAATTTTAGATTATTTTTGAACGAAACTCCCATAAGTACTAAAATATCATTACATATATAATGGTATTTTAAAGTAAAAGATACCCAAAACGTCTTTAATAAATAAGATATGAGAACCCGGGAAAAGAAGCCATCTAGACACCTTTTGTGTTGTGATGGCTTCTTTTTCATATGTTATAACATAAAAACACGACATAGAAGTCGTGTTTTTATTATGATTATGTTAAAGGGTGGGGAAGGAGATTGATTAGTCTTGATTTACAGTTTTTAATTGATAATTATTAACTAACCCTTGATCAGGACGAATCATGATTTTTCCTTCATAAATAATTTTATCGGTTGAAGGATCTAGCACTGATAAGTACTGTGTACTTGAATTAGTATTGTATGATTCATACATTGTATAAACTAAATCATTATTTTCAGTGAGACTCTGTGGATATATTGATTCAAATTCATTTGTTGATGATTCAATAAAGCTTGGTGTTTGAGTTGGAGTTAAATTGATTTCCTGATTGTCATCATTAAAAGATGCTTTCATAATAACTGAATCAATTAGGAAAAATAGTTCATTATTCACTGTAGTAATATTTTCAATATAGACGTATTCATCAACTCCGTTCATTTTATAAGTTTTTGTTTCGTTAGTCTCGAGTGTTGTTATCATTAAATGATTTGATTCATTAGGATTTCTATAAATCACGCCATTGTGAACATATATTGACGACCATTCAGAAAGTTCTTCTTCATACTTTAGGCTTAATTTTAATGTGGTTGGATCAATTTCATAAGTGAGAATACGGTCATTTTTATTCCCACGTTGATCATAAACCTTCGCAATGTAGTAGTATTTTCCGTTATTCTCAGTTAGAAATTCAGTCATGATATTTTCACCGTATAGCAGCTGATCTAGTGAAACTTCTTGGATATTAATTTGTCCTGTGTCCTTGTTTTTTGAACGAATTCGAAGAACAGGCTCAGTATTCGTATAGAGGTAAGAGTAATTAAAGTTGGCCGTTATCAAATAATTATCATTTTCTAATGTTTCCGGCCATGTTAAGTGACGGTATAATTCTCGATTTTCTAATACATCTTCTCCGACTCCATGAAACGTATCATATTTAGTTGGTGTCAATGAAGCATTCTCTCCTGTAATAATGACTTTAGAAAACTGATTAGGTCCTGTTTTTGTAATATTTTCTAATTGAATTCCATTTAATGCTGTAACATTCCCACTTAATGTTTCTAAACGGAAATCTGTATTATATGGTGTCGCTTCAGTTTGTACCATCAATCCTAGAGCACCTAATGATAATAAACTAGCTGTACTTAATCCAATAATATGATATAACTTCATATTTTCACCTCACCTAAATTGAAACTTTTTTATTTAAAAGCCATGCGCAAATTAAAATACTAACGGTACTCATTCCAAAGACAAATCCATAATCAACAAAAAATCGCTCATCGATATATAAATACAATGTTTTTGTATAAATAAACAAGGCGATATTAGCGATGCCAAAAATAGCCCCAGCAATTAATCCAAAGATTTTTTTTGAACGATCGCATAAGACAAAAACTGAAATGAGACTAAACATTAAGATAATAAACGCTATCTTATAGATAAAATCACTGATAGAGAGTGGTAATATCATCCCAATAAAATAAGATTTTTGTAACATCGTTGTCATTAATTGATTAGCTACCGTTCCATCAAGCAGTAAAGCATTCATCAACAAAGCGCCAATACCTAAGTTAATCAAGATTACCCCATAAAAACAAAAAACAGACAGTAGGATAATGACTAACTTAGATAAGAAAATTGAGAAACGTTGTCCTTTTAAAGAAAGAAGCATATAAATACGTTTAGATGCTCCAAACCATTCTTTATACCATAAGTAGAAGGCAACACAAACTAAAAGGATAGCAGCAAAAATATAGGATAAGGGCAAGAAAGCTGTACTATCAAAAATTTGAACTAAGCTTAGCTTTCCATTAGATTGTACATATTCTGAAACTGAGCTACTCATGATTTCAGGTAGCATCTCATTTTTGTAATTACCAATCGAGCGATAGAACATTCCAGTTGATAAAGCTGTTAGTCCGATAAATAAAGTGCCCAACCAAGGTAGGATTTTTTTAATTTCAATTTCGATTAATGTTAGAAATTTCATTATTACACCTCACAATATAAAGTTCTCATTTTTTCAACGATAGTTAACCCTTCAGCTTGTGCATCAGCCTTAGAGAAATTAGCAAAGACTTGACCTTCTTCTAATAAAACAACATAGTCTGCTATATCTTGAACTTCATCGATTTCATGAGTAGTAATTACGACGGTTTGACCTTCATCTAAAAATTCAGACTTTAACATACTAATGAATGATTGACGTGTAAAAACGTCGATTCCACTAAATGGCTCATCTAATAAAATATAAGGTGCTTTTTGACACATTCCTACAATAATATTAAAACGGGCTAAATTTCCTTTAGATAATTCCTTTAGTTTTTTATCTGTTGGGACTTTAAACAATTGAATCATACGTTCAGCTTTTTCGGTATCAAATCCTGGATAAAAGACTTTAGCAAACTCTAAGTTTTGTGGAACTGTCCATCCTAGATCATGAATTGGAATATCAGGCACGTATGCTATTTTATTAATATTTTTTTGAGTAATTTTCTCTCCATCAACTAAAATTTCACCTTTATTAATTGGAATTAATCTCATAATTGATTTCATTGTTGTACTTTTTCCAACCCCATTTAAACCAAGTAAACAAGTAATATATCCCTTTTTAAACTCTATTGAAACGTCATCAAGTACAACTTTTCTTCCATAACGCTTCGTTACATTTTTCAGCTCTAGCATGAAGATCCTCCTTTTTAATTCTCACAATTAAATCCTAAACTCAGTATAAAGTGTAAATATTAAGAAATACGTAACAAAATTATGAAGAAAATCTTAAGAATTTCTTAATGGGGGGAATAGGAGAAAATATACGTTAAAGAAAGAGAATACCTTAAATAAAATCTTTGAGTGATTCTGTTGAGGTAAATATTATAATTATAAACTTAAGTACCTGTAGTAGAGAGTTTTTTCATTCCTTTAAACAAAAAGCTAAGTCAGTAAAAAACTGACTTAGCTTTTTTCATGAAATCTATTTGCTTAGCATATTGCTTAATTTGTATTTTACTATGTGTTATAGTTATGAATTAGGTAATACCAAGTTTTAATTTCAGGTGAAGAAGAAATGATAACTTGTTTTATAAAGAAATATTTTTGACAATAGCAGAGGTGTTGTTTAATGTTTAATGATGTTTTATTTGTTGTGAATAATGATGAGTTACACATTCATGACTATTTTACTCGTGAATTTATTGAACGTGTAAAATTAGGGGAAAAACTTCAAGTCGAGTGTTATGATGAGATGGTTTTTCTTTCAGGTCAATTAAAAAAAGATCCAATTACAAATAAACTTTATTTATGTGACCGTAATGGCTTTATTTGTGACATTGAATTTGGTCAAGTTTATGAAAAAGTTTGGATTCTTAAAGATTAATTAAGTCACTCTTCCTGAGTGACTTTTTTTACGATGAAGTATTAATTTAATTCAGCGTTAGGTATAATAAAGACAGTGTTGAAAGGAGATGATTTAATGAAGTTAAGTAGTCAAGGTATTGTTAATGGTGTCATTCATGATCGTTACGGGAAACGTGGACCAATGAATGAGTATGAGATGCCGACTGTTTCGTTACCTTTAAAAATTGAAGATGCACCGGCTAATACCGTTTCGTATGCATTAGTTTTAGAAGATAAGGATGCCTTTCCAGTCTGTGGTTTCTCATGGATTCATTGGACAGCTGCCAATATTACAAAAACACAACTTCAAGAAAATGAAAGCCAAAGTGCGACTGATTTTATTCAAGGTGTTAATAGCTGGATAAGTGACGGTACCCCAGTAGAAGCCTGTAGTTATTACGGTGGAATGGCGCCACCAGATGCACCTCATGTTTATGAAATTCATGTCTATGCGTTAGACACAATGCTTGATTTAAAACAAGGATTCAACTATAACGAGTTGTATCATCAAATGGATGGGCATATTTTAGATCAAGGCACTTTAAAAGGTATTTATAAGAATTAACGTAAAAGCTCCTAAAAGATAATCTCTAGGAGCTTTTTATAATCTTAATAGAAAAAATAAAATTATTTAACAATTAGTCAAATGTATCCAAGGGGTGTTTATTATCTATTTAGGAGAGAATTTATGAATACAACTTTTTTAAATACTGGAATACAACAAGAAGCAGACGTCATACAAGAGAGGCTATGTATTATTTAATTAAGTTTTTAGGCAACTGGGTTATTCATTATGGACTCTTTTCTTTATCTTTATTTTTTGTCCGTGTAAGAAGTATCCTAGGATAGAAGATATTAAAGTTATCATTGTAATAATAAAAAAGCTTTTCCAAGAAAGAGCTAAAATATGTTCGAGTGAATTAAAGATAAGAATAATCGACAGATTCAATAATAAGAGAAAAATATTAGTAATGCTACCGATAATACTAATAAATCTAAGAGTTTTTAATAGTTGATACATAATCATGTTCTCCCTTTCCATTAATAGTTATTGAATAACATGAATTTTAACAAATCATCTATCTATAAAATTGTCGATGAAACACAGCTTTATTTAATTTTTTTGCTTGTGGATAAATAAAATTTTATTTTAAATTGGTCGTTTAAAAAAGAGTAAATTTTAATTTTTTCTTGACAAAATAGGAGATTGAAAAACGCGGTTTGTAATCGTTTTCTTTGCGAAAGGGAAGATGATTTTTTTGTCAAAAAATAACTTGTGGATAAAAAATTATGGTGAAATTTGGACAGAATATTATGTGTGATTTTGTTGTTTTTTTGTGCTATGATTTAAACCGTGCTATTTTTTGAGGGGCGTTATCTAAGAGTTGCTATCTCAAAAAAACTATTGTATTTTTAAGTAAGTTTATGAAAGGTAAGGGTGAAGAATGTTGATTACAATTGGAGCTATGATTGGAGCTGGGAAAACAAGTTTAGCAGAACTTGTTGCAGAGCATTTTAATTCAGAAGTATTTTATGAGAGTGTGGATGATAATCCAATTTTACCGTTATTTTATACAGCATCAGAAGAGGAAATCCAAGCGAAACGTTATCCGTTTTTATTACAATTATGGTTTTTAAATACCCGTTTTAAAAGTATTAAAGAAGCTTTAGTTCATGATAATAATGTACTAGATCGTAGTATTTATGAAGATTGGTATTTTGCTAAAGTTAATAAAGAACTAGGTCGTATTTCAGAATTAGAATTTAGTTTATATGAATCCCTTTTAGACAACATGATGGAGGAATTAAAAGGATTACCCAAAAAAGCGCCAGACTTAATGATTTATTTATCAGGAAGCTTTGAAACAATTATTGAACGTATCAAAAAACGTGGACGTGAATATGAATTAGATGAAGGATTAGTATCTTATTACTATGAGTTATGGAAAGGATACGACAACTGGATTGAGCAACATTACGATGCTAGCGAAGTACTTGTCATCAATATTGATGAAATTGATTATGTTAATAATGAAGAAGATAAGAAAAAAGTTTTATCAATGATTGAAGAAAAATTAAACGAGATTCGCAACCGTTAATAGAAAGTAGCGTGCAGCATGAATAGCATCTTTAGTTTAATTGCAGTTATTGGAGGAATTGCTGAAGGATATGTGTTTGCTATTAATGTTTTATCGCTTATCGTTTTTACGTCAGCATTAATTTCAGTATTATACTTTTTAAAAATCATCCCATTTTTAGTGAAATATGTTGGGAAGTTTATTGCACGTTTAATGAAGACTACAGAAGTTGAAACTTTTTGTGCAGTAGCTAATAGTTTTTTAGGTGGAACAGAGGCGCCATTAGTCATTAAACCTTATTTACCGAAGTTAACAAAATCAGAACTATTTGCTGTCATGGTCGGTGGTTTTGGTTCCGCCTCAGCGAGTATTTTAGGTGGATATAGTATGATGGGAATTGATATCAAATATTTATTAATCGCAGTCTTTACTGTTCCATTTAGTACCTTAATGATTTCAAAAATGATGTTGCCTGAAACAGAAACGTCAAAAACAGCAAATACTGAAATTGTTGGTTCTGAAGCTGAAACATTGTTTGATGCTATTTCAGAAGGAACGAGTAATGGACTTGGATTAGCTCTTAATGTTGGTGCAAGTTTAATTGCCTTTGTTGGACTTATTGCCATCGTGAATGCCTTTTTAGGATTATTTGGGGTAAGTCTATCAACATTATTCGGTTACGTCTTTTTACCAGTTGCTTACTTATTTCATATTCCACCAGACGAGGCATTTACTTTTGCTTCATTAATTGGAACGAAGCTAAGTATAAATGAATTTGTTGCTTATGGAGAAATGGTTGATGTTATAAACGTGTTATCCCCTCGAACGATTGCAATCTTATCGGTCGTATTGTGTAACTTCGCGAACTTCTCAGTTATTGGAATTCAAGTCGGTGCATTTGCGTCACTAACACCTGAACGTAAAGGTGAGGTTGCAACACTAGGAATTAAAGCATTAATTTGTGGAACAATTTCAACTTTATTAACAGGCGCTATTTTAGGAATCTTTTTATAAAATAAATAAGAAAAAGGGTTAACGATGATAAATCGTTAACCCTTTTTAATTTTCTGTTTGAAGTAAACGGTCACTTGTTAATTTAATTCCAATAGCACCAATTGGGGCAGTAATTAACACACTTAAAATAGCGATAGCCTGCATAATTTCTCCACCAGCAACTCCCATTTGCATTGGAATGGCAGCTTTGGCGGATTGAACCGTTGCTTTAGGGAGGTAAGCAATGACACAAAAGATACGTTCTTTAAATGATAAGTTAGTCCCGATTAATGAGATTAACACACCAATTGAGCGTACACTTAATGAGATAGCTAGAATTCCACATCCAATCAAGAAAAACTCTCCAACTAATGTTGGATTAATTGCCATTCCTACAAAGGCAAATAAATAAAGTTTACCAGTTTTCCAAATACGATTCATTTGATTAAGAATCATTTGGGAACTATCCACAACATAGTTACGAATAAAGAACCCATAAAGCATGACAGTTAATAATGAGTTAAAGATTTCAAGATGAAAATATTTTTCTATGGCTCGCATCAATAAACATAATCCAAACGCGACGATGACTTTCCCAATCGATGAAGAAATCTTTTCAATGATTGGTTTTGAAAGCTTATATACGATAAATCCAGCTGCTACACTGATGATGATGGTTAATGGAATCATTAACAGTTGCATCGGAACAGAAATAGCTTCACCACTTGTTGTTTGCATATAAATACCTAAAAAAGTAGTGAACAAAGTAATAGCAATGGTATCGTCTGCACTTGCGCCAACGAGAAGCATTTGAGGAATAGCTTTATCCTGGCCAACTTTACGATTAATTAAATCAATCATTGATGGAATTAAAACAGCTGGACTTACAGCTGCAATAATAAATCCTAAAATAGCTCCCTGAATAAAACTAAATTTAAGAAATAACATAGCCATTAATGCGATTGTAAACCCTTCGAGTGTTGCTGGAATAGCACTTAATAAGATGGCAGGGCGACCGATTTGTTTCATTTGGGCTACACTAATCCCTAACCCTCCAATAAATAGCACGGTTACTAGGGCAATATCTTTTAGTGTTGGTGCAATAGTTAGTGTGGCATCTGGTACTAAGTTTAGGAATGATGGACCAATTAACATCCCAATAAGCATCATTCCAATTAAAGAGGGTAACTTAATATATTCAATAAGTTTCCCACTATAATGAGCCAATATTCCGATAATCAATAAGCTAATTAATACAATGATAAGTGTCATATCTTTACCTCCTAACTGATAACTCACAAAAAAGACTCCTACTCTTTAATCCACAATAAAAAGAATTAAAGAGTAGGAGTCATTAGCTTTCGCGGTTAATGGCGAACTCCATCGCCTATTCAATACTCTTATTATATGATGTGACTATTAAAATGTAAATAAAAAATAAAAAGAGGATAGAATTAAAATTAATCAATTATTAGTCTGATCACTTTATTAGAGCTTTGAATGGTTGTATGATATATGATAAGTTTTCAAGGAAATCAAATACTGTATTGGGGGAGATTATATTTTGAATCAATTGATCAAAATTTATACCGGGATTAGAGTTCTCCAAGCTATTTTTTAACCAAGACTTTAATCCACCGCTAACTGTATTAGAAGCAGAAGGTGTATTAGTATATTGATTTAGAAATTGCGCTTTGTCATTTTCATTTAACAGTGCTTGGGAAAGGATGAATAGGTGACTTTAAAATATTTAATCCTAACCTAGACGCCAAAAGTAATTAGGTTATTTCATTGATTCCGACTAAAAAATAGTTTTACAGTTGGGCTAGTTTCTTTGATTATCCTTAACTCTACGAAGCGTTTATTGAATAAGACATAAAAGTTGTTAAAATGATATAGGGTGTGCTTTAGTTTTTGATAAGAATTGAAAGGAGGCTAGAATGATGGATTATCAAAAAATTGGTGTGTTGATTTATGAATTACGAAAAGAAAAAAATATGACCCAAAAGCAAGTGGCCCAATTAATGAATATAAGTGATAAAACGATTAGTAAATGGGAACGAGGACTAGGCTGTCCAGACGTCTCATTATTACCTGAACTTGCAACTATTTTTGGAGTCAGTGTCGATCATCTATTAGCTGGAGAGTTGAAAATTAATGAACAAATAGGAGGAAATATGAGAAACTTAAAATTTTATGAATGTCCACAGTGTGGAAATTTAATGACAGCAACAGCAGAAGCAAGTTTATCTTGCTGTGGAAAAACATTACAATCATTAGTACCAAAAAAAGTAGAAGCTGGACATGAACTAAACATTGAAGAAATCGATGGAGAATTATACGTTACATCCAATCATGAAATGACAAAAGAGCACTACATTACCTTCACCGCTTTTGTTACAGGAGACACTATCTTAATGAGTAAACAATACCCTGAGTGGCATATGCAATTTAGATTCCAAAAACGTAAACATGGGAAGCTTTATTTCTATTGTAAAAAACACGGTTTATTTTATCAGGTTATTTAGCTATATAACTCCAGATAAGTTTTTAATATAGCGAAAGCTTTAAAGCCCTAGTAATTGAGGATACATTTTTTTCGAAAATGGTAGGTGACCCATTCCCTATCAGCGGAAGAAAGCTATGAGTTTGTAAACCCACTACATAGCATAGGTGACCATGCTCAATTTGAAATGTATTTTGAACAGAGGAGAGATTTATAAGCTGCTATCTTTGTATTAGAACAATAAAATGAAATGCTAGCATTTTTAAATAATACTAACAAAAAAAGATGACATCAAGTCATCTTTTTTTATTAGTCAATGAAGGTTACTACTTCTTCAAGTGGTTTACGTTTAGGTGCAGGGGGCGTATTTTCCTCAGGAACGCCTAAAGCAATTAAAGACATAAGATGATAACCAGGCTTGTTAAAATTAATTAATGTTTCAATTCTATTTTTAGCGTGTGTTGGGCCCGTCATGTAACAAGCTCCATATCCCATTTCTGTAGCAGCTAATAAGAAGTTTTCAACAGCCGCTCCAATTCCTTGAGCTGCTGATTGAGGTGCCATGATTTCAGCTAAGCGTTGTTCACTGGCTCCATTTGCTTTTAAAATATCATACTCAATCATGTCATAGTCATTAGCGTACACGATAATAACAACAGGTGCATGTTGAAATAGAGTATAGTATTTTAATAATTTCATATAGTGTGTTTTTTCTGTTTCAGAACGAGCTATTTCAGCAATAGCAATATGACTTTCAGAGACGATTTCAGTGAGTTTTTTGATAATGTCACGATTTTGTAACACAACGAAGTGCCAATTCTGTTGATTCTTTGGTGATGGAGCATGAGTAGCTGCATCTAATAAAGTTAAGATATCTTCTTTTGGAATGGATTGATTTTTAAATTTACGAATACTTTTACGCTTATAAATAAAATCTAAGTTTGCCATAACGACTCCTTTGTTAAGATGTAAAGTTCGCACTACGGTATTCTCGTGGGCAAGTTCCTACAACTTTTTTGAAGATTTTTGAGAATACAAGTGCATCTGTATATCCAACAGAGTGCGAAACTTCTTGAATACTTAATGTTGATTGTTTTAATAGACGACAAGCTTTATTAATTCGATATTGAATGAGATAATTCTTTGGAGAATTATCCATTTTCTCATTGAATAATTTAGTTAAGTACTTTCGGTTGATTCCAACATGATTTGAGATTTCCTCAACTGTAATTTGACGTGAATAATTTGTTTCAATATATTCAATAGCTTGACGAATATAGTCAGCTTGGCGACTGATTGTTTGAATTCTAGGGATTTGTGGTTCAGTATGATCACAGAGTGTTCCAATTAAAGCATAGAATCCGCTAATAGCTTGTAAATCTGCACTCTTTGGATGGTTAACTGATTCGAGAATGTACTCAAAACAAGCTTCAACTTTCTTACCATTCTCACAATTTGAAATAGGAGATGAGACAGATAATCCAATACGTGCTAAGTAATCATCCACGGCTTGACCATTAAATCCAATAAAATGATAGGACCATGGATTCAATAAATCTGGTCTGTAACTAACAATAACTTGTGGTGGAATTAGAAAGCAAGTTCCTTCTACGATTGTATAATCCTGTCCATCGATCGTTAAAAAGCCTGACCCCTCTGTTACATAATATAGGCTATAATAATCACGAATTCCAGGCCCCCATGATTGGTTCTTTTCACAATCATTGTTACCACAGTGATAAAGCATAAAATCTAATCTAGAATAATCCGCTTTTGGTTTAAAACAATACATTTTAAATATCCCCCCTCCATATCTGAAGTCATTATATCATAATTTAATGGCTTTATGTATATTGATTGAAAGCACTTTTATATATATTGTATAATATTGACTGTTATTAGTGGATGCGTTTTTATATTAATTAAGTGTGTAATCGATTACATATAGAGGAAGTAGATATTGTAATATTAGTAGTAACAAAACTGTATGAGATTTTTATTTGTATAACTTTATGGTTAAGATTGATAATTTATACAATTTTAAAGAGATAAATTGTATAAATCATATTAAAACAGACCACAACGAGAGTAGTCTTGAAAGGGTTAGGAGGGAGACTTTATGAACATTAAACAAGCAAATTTAAATGATGTATTAGATGTAGCGAGATTAGCGTTAGTTTTATGGCCCCATCACTCAATGCACGCTATGGCACTAAAAATTTCAGAAACAATACAAGAGAATAAAGGAGCCTACTTTTTAGCACTTGATAAAAATGAAACCATTGGTTTTGCTCAGGTTAATTTAAGACATGATTATGTAGAAGGGACACATAGTAGTCCAGTTGGATACTTAGAAGGAATCTTCGTTGTTGAGAATTATCGTCAACAAGGTGGTGCAAAACAATTATTAGCTGCATGTGAAAAATGGGCACGTGAACAAGGATGTGAAGAATTAGCAAGTGACTGTGAATTATCTAGTGAAGAAAGCCTAAACTTTCATCGTTGTGTTGGGTTTGAAGAAGCGAATCGTATTATCTGTTTTACAAAACCATTAAAAGGCGAATCGTATTAATTTTTATTAAATACCACGGATGTGCTCATTCATCAACTTCTCCCGTTAGCCACAATTATAACACCTAACCTTTTAGAGGCTGAGGTGTTATGCGGATTTAAAATCACTTCAAAAGCAGACATGATAAATGCAGCAAAAACTATTTCAGGCCAATTAAACGGAGGCGTTTCAGTTAAAGGTGGACACTCTGTGAGTGATGCGGATGATTTACTCTATGCTAATGAACAAGAGTATTGATTCAATAGTGAACGTGTGTTGACTGAAAATACACATGGGACAGGATGCACCTTATCATCGGCCATTGCATGCCATTTAGCAGCGGGATGTTCACTACAAGATAGTGTTAAATTTGCGAAAGATTATATTACAGGGGCATTGAAACAAGGATTAGATTTAGGCCAAGGGAATGGCCCACTTGATCATACGTATATTATTAAATAGTAAAAAAGATGAGACCAGTTTTAGTCTCATCTTTTTATGTCATCGAAGAAGTCTGTGTATAGTAGGGCGAATACAATAAATAGAATAATGCAGATTGCGGCTGTTCTTCCATTAAACCACCCCATAATACCACTTCCTTTTATAAAGATTCATGATGATAGATTCAAGTATTTATATATATCCAATATAAATGATATGCACTGAGGGATAAGGAAATGACAGGCATATAAGTCAAGAGTAGTGACAATACATTTAATTAAATTGTAACATAAAGTCAGTACATACTTAGAACGGCTATCATTATAAGTGGGGATTATGACTAGGGGACTTATAATAAGGTAACTATTTTAAATTCACACCTTTAATTTTGTTTGTCGTTAAACGAAATAAATTAATCTGAGAGTGACTGATGGATAATAAATAAACCTCTATCGATAGTTGATAGAGGTTTATTTTACTTGTTGGTAGTTGTTGATAATGAATAATTTTTAATAAACCAATATAAGTGATAAAATACTGCAATTAAGTAAATAAGTTTAGAAATATTAGTTAAGAAAAAGATATCAATCACACTACTGAATGCAATAACGCAAGCTGTTATTATTTCACGACGATAAAGAGCTTGAAATGAAGGAGCTTTTGTTAACTCTTTAATTTCTTTTTGGCGTTTAGAAAGCACAACTAATGAAATTCCTAAGAAAATCAGGAATAAAAGAAGCTGTGTTAGGATTATGATACTGGGTTGATTTAAAGAGATTCCTAAATTAGATAAATAAGATAATGAACAGAAGAACCAAATGTAAAACCAAAAGGTTAATTTTTGAATACGGATTGTCATGATAGCACCACCTTTTAAAGCATTATACTACAAATTTACTATAAAAAGATAGGTCATCATAAAAAGCCTTCACTAAGAGCTTTTAAAAAGATAAAAAAAACAGAAGTAAGCAATTAGGCTTACTTCCGTTTTAAGTTAAACAATAATTGTATTTAAAACGCCTAAGTTATGAGCGATAGATTCTAATTTTTTCATGTCATCATCCGTTGGGGTTTGCATATTTAAATGATTTTTCCGAACACCGAGATGACGATATTTAATCAGCTTATAACGAATATTATGTCCACTAATTTTTTTAGAGACTTCACGAATGGTTTCCTCATTATTAAAGAGTTCAGGCACAATAACCGTACGAACTTCATAAAGTTTTCCACAATCCACAAGGTAGTCTAAATTTTTAAGGACCATATCGTTATCAGCTTTTATATATTTTCGATGAGTTTCTTTATCCCATACTTTTATATCAAGCATAATCCCATCTGTCAAAGCCATTAGTTCAGGATGCTCCCTTAAATCCGTTGATCCATTGGTATCAATGAAGCATGTTAATCCAATTTCTTTTGCTTTGGTGAAAAGCTCAATTAAAAATGGAGCTTGTAGTGTACACTCACCGCCAGAAACAGTAATCCCTTGAATAAATGGACGATAGTTTTCAATTTCTTTCATGATGTCATCGGCTGATTGGACTTTATATTTAGGAGTACTGTTACGATGACATTTTTTCGTGCAGGCATCGCACTCAACACAAAGTGCTGGATTGAAAAGAACACGTCGTTCTTCACGATTGACAGATAGTGCTTCAACCGGGCAGAAACTGACGCAGAAACTACAGTTAATACAATGATTAATGGTTTCAGGGTTATGGCAGTAGACGCAGTCAAAATTACATCCTTGTAAAAAGATGGCGGTACGATTTCCAGGGCCGTCAACAGAACTGAAAGGAATGATTTTATTTAAATAACCGTTCATTAGCGTACTTTTCGCTCGTACACTTTTCCATTACGAACTTGTCCTTGTCCAAGCACAACGGTATCTTGAAGTGTAGCAATTCCTTGATCTAATTTTGCAATTTCGCTACGTTTAACAAGGTATCCTGTAATACGAATCACATCTGCATCTGATGAGTAAAGTGAGAAGTAACGCATTCCTTCTTTAAATGCCCCTTGAATGATATTTAAAATAAATTCAGGATTATTGGCTGCATTTAATTCGAATGGGAAGATATCCCCAACCCCTGATGGGAAGTATTTGTGGAAACGAGCCGTTTGTTTTAAATGTTTCCACAACTCTGGTTCTTCTCCAATTGGGATACGAGAACCTGGGCTTGTATTAATGTCATCACCGATTCCAACTTGAGCATGTAATAATAAGCGCTCATTTGTCACAGTACAATGTTTACTTTCAAAGTTATTGATGAAGTCTTCCATGGCATCCATGATACGCACACCTAAATCATCTGCAATCTGTGAATGACCAAATTTATCTTCTAATTTTTCCGCTTTTAATAAAGTATTCACACACTCAGCAAGTCCTACTAATCCAAACATTGAAGTAAAACGATCTTTTGAAATGAATCCTTCTTTAACTAAGAAGTTTGTTTCAAAGAATGTACTTTCTTCAACGATGTATCGAATGCGCTCATTGATATAGTTTGCCATACAAGTCATGGCATGAGGTAATTTATTGTTGAAGAAATCATCGATATCAGTTGCTGTTTCCGCTAGTTTTGAAAGGCGCATACGTACTAATGTGTGG
Organism: Turicibacter bilis; assembly: GCF_024499055.1. Classification (NCBI taxonomy): domain Bacteria; kingdom Bacillati; phylum Bacillota; class Erysipelotrichia; order Erysipelotrichales; family Turicibacteraceae; genus Turicibacter; species Turicibacter bilis. Next base: position 2,094,212 of record NZ_CP071249.1, read on the forward strand.
GCCCCTCCACCAACATGAAGACCGTTATAACAACTTGCAATTCCGTAATCACCTAAATCTTCAGTGAACATCGCATGGTTAGCGAAACTTGGTTTAGCTGTTACTAAAGCAGTTTTAATCGCTTCAATAGCTAAATCGTCTGGTGTTTCTTCATTATATTTTAACGTTAAATTAGGAATGGCGTTTTCTAGTTCGCGTTCCACTTCTAAAATAATCTTAGCTGCTTTTGTCGGTTTTGGACCTAAGTTAGCATGACAGAATGAGTCTGTAATTGTGCGATCTAATTGTGTGAAGAATAAACGAATTGCCAATTTAGCCTCTTCTTCATCTGTAATGAATGGTTCTAATAAGTAATCAATGTTTCCAATATATACAGGCATTGTTGTAATCGAAGGAACATGCTTATAGAAAATTAATAAGTAGTTTGTTGCTTCCCAAATGTTTTTAGGGGGATCTAGTTGTAAGAATTGGCATCCTTCTTTCATGAATTTCTCATAGTTAGGAAGAATATAGCGTGGACGATATGGGACATTTCCCTCAAATAAATCACAAATAATTCCCGCATCACGTAACGCTTGTGTTTCTTCTGAAATATTTAAGACTTGAACACTATTTTCAGCATAACGTGCTAATGCTACGACTTTCTGTTCAAATGTTAAAGTTGTATCCTTAACAATTTGTTCAACACCAGTCATAAATCTCACCTCATAGTTAATATTCAAAACCCAGGGTGTTAACGACCGCAGGGTAAGATTACATTATAACATTTCACGCTAGATATTCACTATACGAAAAAAAATCCATATAAAGGCTAATAATTGATAGGATCTATTTGTCAATAGTAGTTATGTTAAGTAGAGGAATATCTTTTGAGTTATTTCATGTAGAAAGTATTCTTTTTATAGACACGTTTTAATCAGAGTAGGTTATTAGTAATTTAACAAATAAATGGAATAAAATGTAAATATTGTGTTGACTTCGTGTCTATGAGGTGCTAAGATAATCACAACAAGAAATCAAATTCGTTGAAGAGAAAGAGTAAGTTAGTTTAATACCCCACAGAGAGTCGACATTTGCTGAGAGTCGATGGTCACGGATTAACTGAAAATCATCTCTGAGAAGTAAGGCTGAATCAAGAGTAAGTCTTTCCGGGCGTCTTTTCCCGTTATCAAAAAAAGCCGTTAAAACCTTTAAATAGGTGAGACGTGTAGAGTGCTATAGGCTTTTTTAGCTTATAGAATTTGGGTGGTACCACGGAGAACTTTCGTCCCATGAATGTTATATTCATGGGATTTTTTTATTCTCTGAAATTATCTCATTGATTGAGGAAGGTGAAGATCTTTACTACTTACTATGCGGATGTTTTAGCAATGAGAAAAGTTTTTGATTCAAAGGTTGTTAAGTATTTGGAGGGAGTGATTCAATTGGAGTCTGATATTTTAGGTGATATTATTGAGTGAAATCTAGAAAATCAAAGTTAGAGATTAGTTTTTGGGGGAACAAAGATTAATCCACAAGGGAGGCATTTTCATGAATAAATTATCAAGAAAAGATTTATTATTAGTTAGTTTAATGTTATTCTCATTGTTTTTCGGGGCAGGAAATTTAATCTTCCCACCGTTTCTTGGACAAAGTGCAGGAACAGAGATGTGGGTTTCAATGTTAGGATTTTTTATTACAGCGGTTGGATTTCCCGTACTTGGAGTTGTTGCTGTTGCTAAGTCAAAGGGGTTATATAATCTAGCTAACCGTGTGAATCCGGTCTTTGCTTCTGTATTTACCGTCTTAATTTATTTATCAATTGGACCAGGGCTTGGAATTCCTCGTGCAGGAAGTTTACCATTTGAAATGGCAGTCGCTCCTTATTTACCAGCAGAATTTTCAGTAACTTTAGCACGTTTCTTATTTACAGCTGTTTTTTTCTGTGTGGCTTATTGGTTAGCTTTAGCGCCAACTAAATTAGTCGATCGCATGGGAAAGGTGTTAACCCCAACTCTTTTAACTTTAATTGCAGTTATCTTTGTAGGATCACTTATTAAACCACTAGGTGGTTATGGAGAACCAACAGGAGATTATGCAACGACGCCATTTGTTAAAGGATTTTTAGAGGGATATTTAACAATGGATACAATTGCAGCTTTAAACTTTGGAATTGTCATTGCTTTAGCAATCAAAACTAAAGGATTAGAAGAAGAAAAAGGAGTTGTTAGCACGACCGTTAAAGCCGGGTTAATTGCAGGGGGATTATTAGTCGCTATCTATTCGATTTTGGGACATTTAGGGGCAATGAGCGGAGCTGTTTACGGAGCTACTGAAAATGGCGCGCAAACGTTAACGCATGTTATGACTGATATCTTCGGAACTCCAGGGGCTATCCTACTAGCAGTTGTTTTCACATTAGCATGTTTAACAACATGTGTTGGTTTAATCACATCTTGTGGACAATATTTTGCTTCATTAACTCCAAAAATGAGCTACAAAGTATGGGCTACGGTGTTGGCTTTTGCAAGTTTTACTTTAGCTAATATGGGATTAAATCAAATCCTCTCAATTTCAGTTCCAATCTTAAATGCCATCTATCCAGTGGCAATCATGTTAATCGTTTTAGCGATGATGAATCGATTTATCAATGAAAGTCGTTTAGTTTATAGTGTAACAATCTTAGTCACTGGAATCATAAGTGTGGTAGATGCCTTAAATCAAGTAAATGTTCGTTTAGGAGCTTTAACAACATGGTGTGAATACCTTCCATTATATAAACAAGGATTAGGATGGGTAACGTTGGCTCTCGGAGCTATTGTTGTGACAGTTGTCATGGATAAAGTCTTCCAGTTATCAACATCAAACCAAACCACAACAGTTAAATGTGTAGAAGAGTAAAATGAAAAGAGGTATCGTTAGCGATACCTCTTTTATATATGGAAAGAAAAACATGATTCATGATGCAAGTGAGTATAATGAAAGTATATGTAGTATCTAGAGATTCTAATGTTTTTTATATAGATAGGGGAGAGCTAAATGGAAATTAGGGATTATCAAATAGAAGATGAAACCAGTTGGGTACGTTGTCGCGTGTTATCTTTTTTAGATACGGCTTATTATGACATTGTGGCAAGAGAGAAGGAAAGATATCAACATCCGTCTATTGAATTGGTCGCAGTAGAAAACGGAGTTGTTATAGGATTGCTTGATATTGAGTGTGAAGAAGAACCAAATGCTATTTGCACAGCACATGAGACGTTAGGGGCTATGATTTGGCATTTAGCTGTACATCCAGATTATCGCCGTAAAGGAATTGGCACTTCTTTGTTGAATGAGGCACAAAAAAGATTAAAGGAAAAACAGATTACTTATCTTGAAGCATGGACCCGTGATGACAAATGGGTGCAACGTTGGTACCTAAAGCAACAATTTATGAAATTAAGTACATATTTACACGTCTATGTAAATGGAAATAATGGGATTCGATCACAAGTTTCAGGACTGATTCCAGTCCAGTCATTCTGCCAATATACAGGGACGGATTGGGACATGATCAAAAAAAGATACAAACGAGTTCACGAGTGTACTGGGTTCGTTAAAATGCTTTAATAGTCTTTAAAAGAACCAAAGCATTCGGTTCGATTTAATTTTGAATCCTGTGATTGAAAGAAGACATAGATAGGGGCATTTTCAAATTGTGGATAAAGATGAAACAAATGAGGATCTCCATGTTTAATAGCACTCAATGCTAAAGGGAGTTCTTTCATAAAAATTTCATTTCGTTTAGTTGACGATTTGGTGCCATCAATTCCATCTACACGAATGTAAACATAAAAATAATATTGACCTGAGCTATTCGTCATCCACTCTGCCGCCACCTCATCTCGCATTGTTGTGAACTTCTCGTAAGCAAAATCAGGTCCAATGACTAAAAATAATTCACCTGTCTGATCGGAATGTGTTAACGTATATCGTCTTGGTTGAATTTGATTTAGATTAGACAAGCGATAGTTAATCCACAATTTATTTGGGTTAAAAGTACTCATATCATCTCCTCCTTAGTCTATTGTATGATGGTTGCCTAATTTTGGTCATTCATAACACGATGGTCATGAAGCATACTAAGGTTGATGAAATGGAGGTCTATTATGAGTGAACAAAATCAATTTTATAAGTTGAAAAGTTTAAATGAAGATCAACGAGTCATCGCAAGTGATTCTAAAATCCGTACCGTTTATTTTAATTTTGATGTTGGGCGAGGATTACCGAAACATAGTCATAATGGATATGCGACCATTTATGTGATTAAAGGCGAAATAGGAATGAGTTTTAGTGATGGTCAAAGCTATGAGTTATTAACTGGAGATTTTTTATCCTTTGATGCTAGGGTAGAACATGATGTCCTTGCTACATTAGAAAGTGAAATATTAGTGACCATTTCAGAGTCATTAGATTAAGTTGCTATCATGAAAAAAGTTATTTTATTATTCATTTTATTTATGCTACCATCCACTTCCGTCTTCGCTGCTTCTTCAGTTGTGGCGATTAAAGAGAACGAAATTGTGGCGATTCATTTGGAGCAAAATAATAAAGTAATAACTTTGAATAAAGGTGAGGATTTTTTCAATCCTAAAATCTTTGATAATAAACAGTTTGTTGCTTACCAAGATTTAAAATCAAACGTCTATCTATCAAAGTTAAATGATCCATTTGATACAATATTTCAAATGTCTGATGTTAAGTCGTACACTTTATATGGTAATAACCTTATCTTCTCTAAATCAGAAGGTGGCATATTTTTATACGATATGAGTAAAAACAAAGTCATCTCTTTAATTGAGAAGTCAAAGTATTATTATGATGAATTAACGATTAATTCTCAAGGACTTTTATTTGCGAAGAAATATCTAATTCGAGAATACTCACCTTTAGGAATCATTCAATATGATTTAAATAAGAAAACGGAGTCTTTAATTATTGATTATATTCCCATTACAAAAGACGACATTGGAATGGACCCTTCTATTGCTAAATTATCGACAAATGGTGAGCTGTTATATATCTGGTGTGAACCTAATTCAGCTTCGCAACGAATGGATGGTGTTCCATTATGTGTTTATGATGTGAAGATAAAAGAGTTTAAAACGTTTAATCAAATTAAGATGTTGGTGTATCCCGATAATTTAGCCATTCATCCAACTAACGATGATCTCATTGCAGTTATTAATGGAACATGGCGTATGATGAATGAGAATAAGCAGTTACAATTATTTAATCCGATGAATGAGCAAATCGAGAATATAACAAAACCAGGTATCGTAGCCATGAGTCCATCCTTTTCACAGGACGGAACGAGGCTCTATTATTCAGCTGGTATAGAAGTGAAAGATCAATATACTACCTTTGTACCAGGAAGCAATCAAATTTACGTGTATGATTTAAACACGAAAAAGACCGAGAAGCTAACCAATGATCTAACTGGTTTTGATTTCTATCCACAAGAAATTGAAAATGAAGAATTACTATTTTTAAGATTTGATAAAGATCACCAGTTAAGTTTAGTGAGAAGAGAAAATAAGGGTGAGGAAAGTATTATCCTAACTAACTTATTAACGACTAATTTTGAAGTCTATGGCCACCTAGATAGCTATCAAATTTTGAGTGTTAAATACTAAATTGATGGAATAAAAAAAGACTTTTCACACATTAAAATAGCTAGAAAAGTCTTTTTTACTACTTGAAAAATATCATTTTCAACTATAGTTTAGTTATAGAACAATTTTGTTCGTAAAGGAACGAAATAACAAAATGTTAAACATTTCTTTTCTTAACTAAAGAAAGGAATTTATCCAGCTTAACGGGGATTACTGTCATGAATAAATCGTTATCGATTGATTGTAGAAAAAACAGTCATGGAAGATAGGGGAGGTGTAATAATGATAATTTTGAGTTTGTTTTAAACAAAGATTAATAGGATGAGGTGGAGTATGAAAGCAATTATTAATGGGAAATTAGTAACACTAAATGGGGTTATTGAAAATAAAGTTTTAGTTTTTAATGAAATAATTCAGCATATTCAAACAGAAGTGCCAATCGATTGTGATGTGATTGATGCTAAGGGTATGTATATTGCTCCAGGATTAATCGATGTTCATGTCCATGGAAGCTGCGGAGCAGATACGATGGATCAAACAACGGAAGCGATTAAATTAATGAGTGCAGGTATTGCTAAGAATGGGGTAACATCATTTTTACCAACAACGATGACGATGAGTCCTAAAGATATTTATGGTGCTTTAGATGTGGTTCGTGAATGTATGGGACAATTATTAAACGGGGCGAAAGTATTAGGTGCTCACATGGAAGGCCCCTTTATCAATAGGATTTATAAAGGGGCTCAACCGGAACAATATGTTATTAAACCGAGTTATGAATTTATCAAAGACTATACAGATGTGATTAGATTAGTTTCATATGCACCTGAAATGGATGAAGATTATTCATTCACAAAAGATGTGAAAGAAAAAACAGATATTACGTTGTCGATTGGACATACAAATGCAACATATGACCAAGCCAAAGAAGCCTTTTCTTTAGGATGTTCGCATGTGACACATTTATTTAATGCAATGACACCATTAAATCATCGTGAGCCAGGTGTAGTCGGAGCCTCTTTAACTAGTGATGTTTTTACTGAGTTAATCGCTGACACGATTCATGTGAATAAACAATTGTTTCAATTCGTATTAGACAATAAAGGAAAAGAAAAGATTGTTTTAATTACAGATAGTATGCGCGCAGGATGCATGAAGGATGGGCAATATGATCTTGGTGGACAGCCGGTAGTTGTTAAAGATGGAGCTGCCCGATTAGAAAGTGGAAACTTAGCGGGAAGTGTCTTAACATTAAACAAAGCCATCTATAACTTCTTGCAAAATACAAATGCTACTGTTGCCGAAGTTATTCACATGGCTTCATTAAATCCAGCGACATCCATTGGAGTTTCCAATCGTAAAGGAAGTTTAGAAATCGGAAAAGATGCAGATATTGCAATCTTTGACGAGGAAATGAATTGTTATTTATCCATCGTTGAAGGTCGCGAGGTTTATAACCAACTTGATTAAGATATAAGCTCCCATAAGTTTTTTACATCGTAAAAACTTTTAAAGCCCTAGCAATTGAGGAATAGATTTCTTTCAGAAATTGCTAGGTGACCCAAGCCCTGCCAGTGGAGGATACATTTCCGTTGGAAATGGCAGGTGACCCAAGCCCTAGCAGCTGAGGATACATTTTCTTCGAAGATGTCAGGCTGGCTCCAGACTATAGTCTGTCCTGGACGGCATAAATATTAAACATTTAGATTGCTATACAAAATATTTCTGTATGTATATAGTAAATGAAAATATGTCAGCTGATATCAATTCATAGTACAATTATTCAAGAATATAACAGCTTTGTTAGACAGATGGATTTAAAATTTATTGAATACTCGAAAAGTATTAACATTTAAATGAGTGGTAAAATAAATATAAAAAAGTTATAATTATCCATTGGATTAGTTTTTAATCTAATAAGAGTATCATTATAGTTTAGGTGTGATAAAATGTTTTTAACAATAGGAGAAAAGATTCGTCAGGCAAGAGATAAGTACGGGTTGAAGCAAATTGCATTTGAATCTTATGGATTCTCACGTAATTATATTAGTATGATTGAGACAGAGAAGCGCTCCTTAAATGAAAATATGCTAAGAAATGTTTATGATGCAATTTGTGAATTAAGTAATTGTCACTATCAGCAAGACTATTCCTATACTGAGTTTATAAAATCACCTGTTGAACAAGCAAGAGAATGGCTAGAGCAGCATTGTAATCTTCAAGATGCCTTAAATCAATATGAAACTTTTAATAAGATTGCATCAGATTTTGAGTTAATTGAATATAAAATTAAAATAGAAACATTACTTGGATTACACTATGTTAAAAATGATGAGTTATTAGTAGCCAATGCTCATTTATTAAAGGCAATTGGATACTGTATCCAGGTTGCTAAAAATCCTGCTTCTTTATATGAGGTAGTAGGAACTAATTATATTACATTAGGGCAATATCAAGAAGCTATTTCTATCTTACAACTGTCTATTAATTGTCAGGAGGGGGATAGGGGGCAAAATATTAATCGCATTCGATATTATATTTCTCTTTGTTATTTAAATGAAGGCAAGTATGAAAAAAGTTTAGAGTGGATTACTCCGGTATTAGAACAAAGTGAATATCTACAGCCTAAAGCGGCAGCTTATTTAATTAAATCGACTATTTTAAAAAGACAAGGTCGAGATGAGTTAGGAAGAGAGTTATTACTCGAATTGATTAATAATCCTTTTTATGAAGATTATTTGGGTTATGCTTATCATAATTTAGGCTGTAGCTTTAAAGACTCAGGACTATATCAACAAGCACTTGATTGTTTGAAGATAGCACTCCCTCTCCGTGAAACAGTTAAGCAACGCTCGATTACCAAATGTTTGATGGGCGAAGTTTATTTTAGAATAGGCAATTATGAAAAAGCTCATAGTTTATTAGTCGAGGTTAAAGATATTATTTTTCATAAAGGTTCTCTTGAACAACAAGAGGCGACTTTAGAGTGGGGATTAGATTTATATTTGGAAACTCAAGACTTTGAGTCCATGTTGATTTTGTTAGAGGATATTCAAAAATTAGTTGATAAAGAGATATTAGATGAGTTTATTTATACGAAATTTCAAAATCGATTATATAAAAGGATTATGAATGATGTTCTTGGTCAACAGAAAGATTTAAATGAATACCGTATTTTACTTGATGCTATTACGTAAAAGGTCACAGATTTTTCAATAAATCTGTGACCTCTTTTTTCTTTATTCCACAATAAATAACTACTTATAATAGTTATGGAAACAGGAGGACGTAGTAGTGAATAAATTTAACGATTATCAAATGCATCGGATGATTTATTTATTACGATTATCATTTTGTATCGATCAAAAGAATAAGTACATTCCGGATACGAAAGTAAATGATACTCCGAATAACTCAACTAATAATAAAATTAGTTTAGAAGATTATCCAATTGACTTAGTCAATTTAGATGAAATCTTGGAAGAATCACATCATATTTGAAATGTCTTACAAATAAAATCGATATAAAATAAGTTTCTATATCTATCATTAATTAGGGAGAGTGTTATGCACTCTAATTAAGGTTAGTGTCGTTCATCATTACAAGGGTACGTAGAAAGCTGTTGTTAGGGGTAGCAACAGCTTTTTATGTTTCATTAAAAATATTCAAAAAAATAAAGCCTTAAATCATCATGAATACACATTAATATTTAAAAAATAAACGAAATAGTCTTCTTTTAAACTATATGATTATAAAATAGAGAATGATAAAACAAGCATCAAACAACAAAATGCTAATTTCGACATTATATGGTATTTATAACTAATTTATATAAAATTTTAATGTTTTAATAATAAAAAATAAGTGTTTCTTATACTATTTAATAAAAAAATGTTGTTTTTGAGTATAAAATAAGATAAGATGACATTGTAAATTAAATAGGTTTTAGATAGAGGTGCGGTAATTAAGAGTACTATCGAAGAGTGAAGATGTTGACGCGATAGGAAAGGGATTCTCGCCGAAGCCTATAACTGATACTTTAAGGTTATAGAGCTGGTGTTAAGTAGAAGATATTTAACATTGTCACAATTTATTATTGTGGAGGGCTATCATTCCGGATTTAAATCATCCTAACTTAGTACGGTTATATGATAAAAGTCTTGAGAATGGCCTCAGGACTTTTTGAATGTTTTGATTAGAGTCGTCCCAATAATCGTGGAGAGCTATCATTTGAGAATCGGAAATAAGGATGATCTATTGTTCTTTTCTGAAGGTCTTGAGTGAATGGCTCAAGGCTTTTTTTATTTGCCTCTTTCAACTAAACACTATTTAAAATTTAAAATAAGAGGGAGAAAAAAATATGCTTAGTTTAAGAAAACCAAGAGTTGATGGTAAAGAGGAGACAAAAGAATTTAAAGTCCCTCATACTTTAGTCATTGTTACATTTATTTTAGTTATCGTAGCATTAGCAACATGGATTTTACCTGCAGGAACATATGAGCGTATCGTCAATGATGCAGGGAAAACAGTCGTTGTTGATGGTTCATTCGCTTATGTTGATCAAACCCCACAAGGATTATTTAGTGTATTACAAGCCCCAATTCATGGAATTGTAGGAGCGGCAGAAATTATTGCTTTCTTATTTGTAGTTAGCGGATCAATTGCAATTATTACAAAAACACGTGCTATTGATGCTGGAATTACAAATGCCGTTAAATCATTTAAAGGAAAAGAAATGTTAATGATTCCGGTTATTATGGGATTATTCTCATTAGGTGGGGCCATCTTCGGAATGACGGAAGAAGCTATTCCATTTATTGCGATGCTTATTCCTTTATGTTTAGCCTTAGGATACGATAGTATTATGGCGATGGCAATTTCTTATATGGGATGTATTGTTGGATTCGCAACAGCCATGTTAAATCCATTCTCGGTAGGAATTGCTCAAAGTATCGCACAGGTGCCAGCAGGAACAGGGGTTGGATTCCGAACGATCATCTGGGCGGTTACAACAGTAGCTTCAATTTTATATTTAATGTGGTATGGACGCCGTATTAAACGTAATCCACAATTAAGTCCAGTTTACGAAATTGATCAGGTACGTCGTCAGGAGTTAGAAGACGCAGAATCTGAACATTTACCATTCACATTCAAACATAAAGTTATTTTAGCATCTATCTTAGTATGTTTAGCTGCTATCGTTATAGGTGTTTTACAATTTGGATTTGGAATTCCAGAAATTGCGGCTATCTTCTTTGCAACGGGAATTATCTGTGGATTCATTGGGCGTTTAAGTTTAGATGATATGGCCAATTCATTCATTCACGGAGCAAAAGATATGATTAGTGCAGCAGTAGTGGTTGGATTTGCACGTGCAATTGTTATCATTGCTCAAGACGGACAAATTATTGATACGATTCTTTATAACTTATCAAACTTCATTGGACAATTGCCATCGTTAGTTGCTGGATATGTGATGTTCTTTGTTCAAATGTTTATCAATTTCTTTATCTCATCGGGATCAGGACAAGCTGCTTTAACGATGCCAATCATGGCACCGCTTGGTGAGTTAGTTGGTATTACACCACAAACTTCAATTTTAATTTTCCAATTTGGTGATGGATTCTCAAATGCTATCTTCCCAACAAGTGCTGTTTTAATGGCTTGTTTAGGTGTAGCGGGAATTCCATGGGCAAAATGGATTAAATGGGTTTGGCCAGTTCAATTAATTTTTGGTGGATTAGCAATTATCTTTATTACAATTGCCATCTTAATGGGATGGTCATAAGGAGACAGTATAATGAAAAAAGAATTATTATCAATCGGGGAATCATTAAAAGAACGTTTAGTAGACATGAATCGCTTTATTCATGATAATCCGGAATTAGGGAATCAAGAATACAAAGCAGTTGAAAAATTAACAACCTTTTTAAAAGAACATGATTTCGAAATTAAATGCCCAGTGGCAGGGTTAGACACTGCATTTGAGGCTGTATACGATAGTGGGAAACCAGGTTTATCAGTGGCATACCTTTGTGAATACGATGCCTTACCTGAACTAGGACATGGATGCGGTCATAATATGATTGGTGTAATCAGTGCCGGGGCTGGAGTTGCCTTAAGTAAAGTTATCGATGAAATCGGTGGAAAAGTCTATGTGTTCGGAACACCTGCCGAAGAAACAAATGGAGCAAAAGTGACTATGACAGAGGCTGGACTGTTTAACAAGATGGATGCTGTTATGATGGTGCACCCTTCGGGATTTACGACAGAAAGTGGAACATCTTTAGCGATGGAAGCTTTACAGTTTGATTATACAGGTCGTCCGTCTCATGCAGCTGCATCTCCTGAAAATGGGATTAATGCTTTAAATGCAGTGATTCAATTATTTAATGGAGTAGATGCTTTACGTCAGCATGTGACACCAGATGTAAGAATGCATGGAATTATTACTAATGGTGGGGTTGCTGCCAATATCGTACCTGAACATGCAACAGCACAGTTTTATATCCGCGCAGCAACTAAAGAATATGTAGCAGTTGTTAAGGAAAAAGTGTTAGGTATTGCTCAAGGAGCCGCTTTAATGACAGGAGCAACTTTAGAAGTAAGTAACTATGAGTTATCATATGATGATTTAAAAACAAATGCTGTGCTTTCAGAGACATTTAACGAAAACCTTCGTTCATTAGGAATTACAGAGATTCATAAACATCGTAAAGGAACAGGATCAGTAGACATTGGAAACATTAGTAATGTATGTCCAACTATTCATCCGTATATCGGAATTGCTGATTGTGAAATTACAGGACATTCTCAACAAATGGTTGATGCAACGGTAACAGATTTGGCTCATGATCGTTTAATAACAGCTGCAGTTGCTTTAGCTTATACAGGATATGATGTATTATCTGGAGCTATTAAATTGAAATAATAAAAACCACCTTCGGGTGGTTTTTTACATATATAGAAAAATAGTAGAAATATAGGAACATAGGTATAAGTTTTACCTTATTTATGATATATAATTATAATTAGATAGCGGATTAGGAAGACTAATTAAAAAGTCATAAGGAGGACATATGAAATTCAACTGGAATAAGAAATATAACACGATTGCAGTATATGCGTTTATTGTTGTGAGTTTAAGTATTATTTTTTATAATATTATCTCAAAGCTTGAAAGCTTCGCAGGCAAGTTAAATGAAATTATGGGTATTTTTCAACCCTTCATTATCGGATTCATTATTGCGTATTTATTAAACTTTATTCTTAAGTTTTATGAAAATAAAGTATTTAAAATGAGAGGGCTAAATAAAGTTAAAAAGTCATCGATAAGAGGTCTAGGGATTTTACTCTCTTATATTACCGCAGGAATTATATTATATGTCTTTATGCAATTTGTTCTTCCACAATTAATTGAAAGTGTCCGTGGATTAATTAACGATATTCCACGATATGTTAAAGAGCTAACTATTATTGTTGATACGCAGTTGCAAGAAATGAATATTAATCAAGAATATATGACACTCATTAGTGAAAAATTCGCAGAGATTACAAACTGGGTAATTCAGTTGTTAACAAACGTTTTACCGATTGTCGGAAATGCTGTGATGTCTATTGCCTCAAGTATTTGGAACATTGTCTTAGGTATTATCATTTCTATTTACTTATTAATGGACAAGGAAAAATTCTTTGGACTAGGAAAAAAAGTTGTGACATCGTTATTTAATGAAAAGCATACAACAATTATTCTAGACTTGGCGAATCGTACCAACTTAACATTTGGTAAGTTCATCGGTGGAAAAATTGTTGATTCATTGATTATTGGGATTTTAACCTTTATCATCTTAGCTATTTTTAAGATGCCGTATGTCTTATTAATTTCAGTGATTATTGGGATTACGAATATTATCCCATTTTTCGGACCATTTATTGGTGCAATCCCATCAGCCATTATCATTTTATTCGTATCTCCAATCCAAGCATTGTGGTTCTTAGTCATTGTTCTTGTGATTCAACAAGTCGATGGAAATATTATTGGACCTAAAATCTTAGGAGATTCAATTGGAATTTCAGCCTTCTGGATTTTATTCGCAATTTTAGTTGCAGGAAAACTGTTTGGATTAGTAGGAATGATCATTGGAGTTCCGATGTTTGCAGTCATTTATTCAATTATTAAAGATATTATTGAATCACGTTTACGATATAAAGGTTTACCCACTGAAACAAATAATTATATGGATTAATTCAAGGTACCCCTATTAGGGTGCCTTTTTCTGTATCGGGTTACTGATTTTACAGCAACTATTGTTGCATATATAGGGATATGTTATGATGAAATTCATGTAGTTAGGCACTACCATTGGAGGGGAAGACAGATGACTGAAAAAGATAAAATGTTAGCTGGAAAAGCATACTTAGCAGGTGAAGAGCAATTAGTAAAAGAGCGCCAATATACAAAGCAAGTCTTGTTCAAATTTAATAATATGGATCCAATGCTCGTTGAAGAGCGTCATAACTTGTTACGCGAGCTATTAGGTCAAACAAAGGAAAATTTCTACTTTGAACCGCCATTTCGCTGTGATTATGGATATAACATTGAAATCGGAAATAACTTTTACTCGAACTATAATTTAACGATTCTGGATTGTGCCAAAGTTAAAATTGGGGATAACGTATTTATTGCTCCGAATGTTAGCTTATTTACAGCTGGTCACCCGATTCATCATGAGCCTCGTAATCAAGAATATGAATATGCTTTACCAATTACGATCGGAAATAATGTTTGGATTGGTGGGAATACAGTTGTTAATCCAGGTGTTAAAATTGGGGATAACTGTGTCATTGGTTCAGGAAGTGTTGTTACAAAAGATATTCCAGCTAATTCAATCGCAGTTGGAAATCCATGTCGTGTTCTTCGTGAAATTACAGATGAGGATAAAAAATATTACCATAAGAATTTAAGAATTGAAGCATAAAAGGAGTCATTTTTGACTCCTTTTTTTAAATTCATTCATAAGGTTACTTTAAAATTAACATATTAAAAATAACATTCTTGTGAAGGGTAGGAACAATACATGTTGAAAAAAATATCTACTATGATAAGTATTTTTAGTCTATTGTTAATTTTTTCTTTCAGTATTCAAGCTAGTGATGTCATTCAATTTCCAGACTCAGATTTAAAAGTTGCTCTTTTACGTCAATTAGAAAAATCACCAAATGATGAGATTTCCATAGCAGAAGCTGAGAATGCACCCCAAACCCTTGATTTAAGTCAGGCGGGTATTAGTAATTTAGAAGGAATACAGTATTTTAAAAATGTCACATTCTTAAAGTTACATGAAAATAATATTCAGGATTTAACTCCCCTGAGTAACTTAACTAAGTTAAAGATATTATTATTAAATGATAACGTCATAGAAGATATTGCACCACTGGCTAATTTAAAAAATGTAACACTATTGAATTTAAATAATAATCAAGTAACTAATTTACAGATGTTAAAAAACATACCACATATGCACTATTTATATATTTCTCATAATAAGGTTAATGATATTACCCCACTTGACCACTTTAAAGAGCTTGATTTTTTTGATTATTCTTTTAATCAGATCTCTGATATTAGTAGTATTAATAATCTCACAGAACTACACTATGGAGATATCAATAGCCAGGCCATTTATCTTCCGTCACAAACTATAAAAAAAGGTGAATCTGTTGTCGTTACTAATCCAATAAAAGCTGAAGATGGAATTGTTAAAGATATTGTTGTTAATGGTGGATCATACGATGAATCAACGAATCAAATTATATGGGAAAACATCACAACTAACCAAACCTTATCTTATCAATTTACGAAGACTATTGATTACCTGAAATATGGTGGAATGATTGAGTTTTCAGGAACTGTCTTTGTTGATGTAGTCATTCTAGGAGAACCACCAATTCTGAGTGGAGTTGACGACTTAACTATTCCTTTTGGTGAAGAATTTAATCCTTTACAAGGTGTTCAAGCTTATGATGCTGAAGATGGTGATATTACCGATCAAATTATTGTTGAAGGCAAAGTTGATATTTTCACACCTGGAACATATGAACTCGTTTATCAGGTCACAGATTCGGAAAATCAAACGACGACAGCAACACGTATAATTACGGTTGAATTGCCGGCGTCTAGCATTAATCAAATACCAACTATAGAAGTAAATGATCGAATTGTTAAAAAAGGAACAAACTTTGATCCGCTTGAAGGTGTTCAAGCTTATGATGTAGAAGATGGAGATATTACGAATCAAATTAAAGTCATTCATAATAATGTGAATACCAATCATGTAGGCACGTATCAAGTCATATATGAAGTGATGGATAGTCAGGGAGCTAAGGCAACACGCTTGATTACTGTTCAAGTACGTGATATTCCGCAAACTGGACTGTCACTGTTTAATTAAAAGGACCTCAAATGAGGTCCTATTTTTGTAAAATATCTTCTATATATTATCAATCTTCCTTGAACTGTTCACAAATAATCTTAAATTCTTACTTTTTATAGAAGTAAATGGAATTCACCTTATATTTATAAACTGCTAAGCTTAACAATTTATACTGATTTAGGGTAGTGTTTATTAATACCTGACCAATTTCTTGACCTTGATAAGCACTATCCACAAATAAGGTACCGATAAAGGAATCATCACTAATACTGATGAATCCTTTAATCACTGCATCTTCTTCACAAACACAAGTTTTAGTATTTGATGAATAAATGTGTTTAACGATATTATAATTTTTTTCTCCTAGTCTAGCGGAATGAAGCGATGTGCCACCCCCGTACTAGAAAAGCATATAATTATAAGAGACTCCATATCTTCAACTTTCATTTTTCTAATCAAATTAATTCTCTTTTTTAAACCAATACTCAATCTGTAATTTCATTGATTCTTGATGTTCTTCAAATTGTTTAAATCGATGTGCATTTGCACCAGAAGGATGAGGGAACCCTTTTAATATTTGATGCTCATTAATCAAGTTTTTATTTGATAAATAAAGAAGTACTTCTTCAACACCTTTACCAAGTGGGATAATCAAGACATCATCTAATTTAGATAATTCATCCACAAAGTGATCTGTGATATAACGAAGAAGTATAGGCGTTTTTAATAACTTTGGGGTATGCCCTGTATAATTCTTCCCTTTTACAAAGACAGGGTAGGGGATAAGTGAAACGGTATGTAATAAGTCATCATGTTCATTGAATAACTCATTGGCATCTTTTAACCCTAGGTAGTCGTTTAAATTTAATCGATTCAATAAAGCTAATAGATTTTGACGTAAACTTCCACTAAAACGTCCCGCTACCTTACAATGATATTTTATTTCATCTAGTGAAAGGCCTTCTTCAATCCTTATACGAGCTTCTGCTATTGCCGTACTCATTTGCTCAAAGCCAGGTGTAATCCCAACAATGAAAATCTTTGCTTTTGGATTTAAATACTCATTATGGGGAGCATAATAAATTTCAATATCACCATACTTTTCAACCAAAAGTTCAGGAATTAATAATTCATCTTTTGTGTACTTCTTTTTTAGGGGGAGTTGTTTAATCACTTCAATATAATCTTCTAGATGTTGTTTCATTAGTTTAACCTCACATTTTTCGAAATCCTTACTCATATACTTGGGATGGGGAGGGAGTTTCATGTTTAAATTCATTTGGAGAATTCTAATACTTATCAGTACTTCTTATGGTATTTATGGGGGTGTTTATATGGCGGCTGATTAACCAAACTTAGGCTTCTTATTATACTACACCACACAAAGTAACCTTTGGTGCTGTCTCTTCTTTTTATATTTAATGATGACAAATAGAAAAAGACCATGGATAAAAGGTGGGATTACGGCAGCGATTATCGTTACTTTTATATTATACCAATTCATCATCCTTCCTTACTGTTTAAAATATGGCTCAATGCATCAGTTATTTTCTTCAACAGATATTGCTGTTCATTACCTCTCTCCATTTCTTGTAGTGATGGACATGATTTTATTTGATAAGAATCAAGATTACTCTTGGTATATACCATTTCAGTGGTTATTAATTCCCATCATCTATTTCTTTTATATTGTTGGTCGTACATTCTTTCACCGACCTGTTCCAGAACCCGAGCATCCTTATCTTTATTTCTTTTTAGATATTACCGATATTGGGATTCAAAATTTTATCCACAACATTATTGGGATTACGCTCATCTTCTTAGTAGCAGGATACTTCGTTTTAATAATAAATCAAATAAAATCTCACCTTCATTAAGGTGAGCTTTTATTTTTCAGTCTATCATTTCGCGTTTAAATAGTTACGAATGTCCATTATTCCGATTATTCAAATGCATTGACACTAAAGTTAAAAATGTTCCTTTCATTTTCTCACTCCTTTATGGGGATTTATAACACAAGTTTGAGAGAGGAAGAGAGTAAAAACACGATGGTTGATTTGTGGGCTCCCTATGCTATAATATCTTTAACCTATCTGTGAATAGGGCAATTATATAATAGAGGTGGATAAGATGTTAAAGAAGTTAGCTTCAGACGCATTAGGATTAAGTGATATTGGGAGAATTATTAGTCCGAGTGACTATGATAAAGTCGATGCTGATGATTTTATTATGCATGAGGATGAAGAGAAAATCTTTTTCTTAATTAAATCACGAACAGATGAGTACTGCTTTACCAACTTGGCTTTAATTCATGTTGATGGAACAGCAGCAGTTAGTAAAAAACGTTTAGTGAAACGATATGATTACTATAAAAATGATATTAAACATGTCATGATTGAAACGGCTGGAACTGTCGATTTAGACTGTGAGTTAAAGTTTACAATGGGGAACGTTGACTTTTCAATTGATGTCAATCGTAATCAGCTAGAACAATTAAAAGATATTTATAAGGCATTAATTAAAATTGCTCATATCGTAGAAGAAAATAATATTTTACTAGAGAAATCTCAACAAACACTAAACTTAGCTGCACAAGCTTGTGGCTCACAACGATTTGAAACAGGAGATCTATCTCAAGTCTTCGCGAATGTTAATGAATATTCATTTAACTGGATTTATAAAGCACGTGAAACATATATTCAAAAAGATTTTACAGATGTTTTTAAAAATTATATTAATAACTAAAAAAAGAGAGCCTTGAGCTCTCTTTTTTTATTCAATATCAATTTTTAAATCACCATTATAATATTCAAAATCACGTTGACTGATTTCACGAATTACTTTACATGGATTTCCTACGGCAACAACATTAGCAGGGATATCTTTTGTTACAATACTTCCTGCACCAATCACCGTATTATCCCCAATCGTTACACCAGGAAGAACGACAGCACCTGCACCAATCCATACATTATTTCCAATCGTAATCGGAGAATTGAATTGAGCTTGTTTTCTTCGAAGTTCAGGGTGGATAGGGTGAGCAGCTGTTGCTAAGGTAACATTAGGTCCGAACATAACATTGTTTCCAACATAAATATGTGTATCGTCTACAAGGGTTAAATTGAAGTTAGCATAAACCCCATTTCCAAAGTGAACGTGATGTCCTCCCCAATTTGCATGAAGTGGAGGTTCAATATAGCATCCTTCTCCCACTTCAGCGAACATTTCTTTTAATAACTCTGTTCGTTTTTGAAGTTCGGTTGGACGTGTTTGGTTGAAGTCGTATAGACAATCTAAACATTTCTCTTGCTTTGCCATGAGTTCTTCATTATTGCAATAATATAATTTTTGATGATGCATACGCTCTAATGTTTCTTTGAAGTTCATATCTATTCCCCCTTTTTGATAATGCTTTCAGATGTTATCTTATCATGGGGATAATAGGAAATTCAATGTGGGAAACTTTATTAATTAGATGCATAATACTTTTTTAATTTTTCTAAATCTTTAGTATCGATCCATTCTTCAGAATATCCACAGTCACTACAAACATATCGATTAACAAGAATGGCACTAAAAATAGTCATTCCAATCATAATATTATTTCCGCTACCATAAGCGCCTGCTTTTCCAGGTATTTTTATAATTTCTGTACCTCCACATTTAGGGCAGGAGACATTATTTTTCATCTAATCACCTTCTTTACCTCATGGCCTTTTCCGGATAACTCACGCACGACCTCAATAGTTGGATTGGTATGACCATCAGCCGGAATACTGAAAAAGACAATCTTACTCATTGAAATCACCTATTATCATGAGCGACTTAACTTCTTCATATAATGAGTGATATTAGCATTATGATCGATAATAGGGTCAATCAGTGATTTCTTACAAGTCATGATTGTTGTAATGCCAGGCCCATGACCCATTTTTACACAATCACTATGTACAACAACTCCAATACTAACAGCACCTTTTAAATAGCCGCGTCCATAAGTATTATCACAATCTTGAAGTAAGACAAAGTCACCGAACTTTAATTTATCAAGATGAAGCCGTTTAATTTCATCCACATCAGCTGTCATGATATCGTAGTCGCCTGTATATGAACTAGCAGCACCGATGCCTGATCCCATTAAATAGGGTGGAACGATAGCAACAACAGGTACATGAATTTTACCGTCGCACTCTGCAATTTCGAGTTGTTCAAATAAATCGGGATCGATATTCATAACTTTGATGTCTAGATAATCAAGTAATTGTAAACCTTGTCCATAGGCTTGAATTATGATTTTATCATCGATACATAAGTCTTCTAAAATACATTCATCAAAATGAATCATCGTATGCTCGATTCCACCATGAGTACCAGTGACATAACCTAGTTTACCTTTTGCATCTCCACTAATAATTTTTGCTTTATTCCCAATACATGCAAATGTCGTTAATGCAGCATTTTCATTTTTATCTTCATTTCGGATAGAGACACCAGGCTCAACATGATCACCGGCCCATCCAAAAGCAAGATCTCCAATGTGAACATTATAAGAAATCCCCCCAGTAGCCGGTAAAACCATCGGAATTCCTTCATGAGTAATTCGATATCCCCCTCCAGTTGGATGATGAACCTTTCCCTGGACTGACCATTTTACGACACGATCACGATTTGTTCTTAGCATTTATAACACCTTCCTTTTGATAAAGCATATTGTTTATTCTAAAAAGATAGACGTTATTTTTATCGAAAATACCGATTAACGCTCACTGTCCTTTTCTCGACCGTTAAAGTGAAAAGAATAAAATTAGTCTTCTATATGATGGAGAAATAACTTTGAAAATCTAAATTTTTATTTTGATTATCAAAAAAATATTCACTTTTTCTAAAAAGTTATGTTATAATCCTTCACATAGTTTTATAAACAGTTAAATGTAATATGTTATGTAGTTTTAAATACTAAATAATTATAGGTGGTGAGTTAAATGGATATTAAACCATTGAAAATCGGAAAATTTACACTTGAGCTTCCAATTATCCAAGGTGGAATGGGGATTGGAATTTCGCGTTCAAACTTAGCAGCAGCTGTTTCAAATAGTGGAGGACTTGGAGTTTTATCAGGTGCACAAATTGGTCATGATGAACCAGATTTTGAAACGAATACATTACAAGCGAATTTAAGAGCGATTAAAAAACATATCCAAAAAGCAAAAGCAGTAGCAAAGGGAAAGATGATAGGAATTAACCTCATGGTGGCGATGGAACATTATGAAGAACATGTTGAAGCAGCCGTTGAGGCAGGAGTAGATATTATTATTTCTGGTGCCGGTTTACCTTTAACATTACCCGCTCACTTAAAAGGAAGTCAAACGATGTTTGCACCTATCGTTTCAAGCGGTCGTGCAGCAAAAGCTTTACTCAAAAATTATGATCGTAAATATCAGGTAGCTCCTGACATGATCGTTATTGAAGGTCCAAAAGCTGGTGGACATTTAGGATTTAAAGCTGAAGATATTGAGAATGATACGATTGATTTAGATCAAATTGTCAGAGATGTCATTGAAGTTTCAGTGCCATATGCTGAAAAATACAATAAGGAAATTCCAATAATCGTTGCCGGCGGTGTCTTTGATGGGGCAGATATTGCTCATTACTTAGAATTAGGAGCCTCTGGTGTTCAAATGGCTACTCGATTTATTGCAACTGAGGAGTGTGATGCTCATCCAAATTTCAAACAAGCTATTATCGATGCAAAAGAAGAAGATATCATTTTAGTTAAGAGCCCAGTTGGGATGCCAGGACGTGCGATTCGTAATCCTTTTAGCGCTAAATATGGGATTCAACGTGAGAAAATCAAAAAATGTTATAACTGCGTTAAACCATGTAATCCAGCAACTACAGTTTATTGTATTAGTAAAGCTTTACTTCATGCGGTTCGAGGTGAAGTGGATGATGCCCTATTATTCTGTGGGTCGAATGCTTACCGAGTCAATGAATTAACAACAGTAGATGAATTAATGCAAACTTTAAAAAATGAAATCTTAGCTATCTAGATAAAAATTTCAAATGAATATTATGGAAATCATTGACAGAGTTTAATCTGTCCTTTATATTAAATATTATATTTGAAAATCAAACTATTTGAAAAATAAAGTATTTGAATTTGAAACTAATGGAGGAATTGAGATGAACCCGACAACTAATCCATCTACTAAAGATAAAAAGAAACCTGATTATATGGATCAAGTGTTACAACTCATGGATCGCTTCTCGGATAGTGATATGACCCAACTTCAAGTCGAAGTAGAAGGGTTTAAAATTTCACTTCAACGTGAAGTAAAAGAAATTATTCAAACAGTGACTCAGACGCAACCTAAAGTAGCGGAAGTTGTACCAGTGACTCAAACTCAAATTGTCGCTGTGAATAATGAAACAATTGAAGTGAGTTCCTCTACGGGTGGAAAGGAAGTAAAAGCACCATTAGTTGGAACGTTTTATAGTTCAAATGAACCTGGTGGAAAACCTTTTGTATCGGTAGGGGACACTGTTAAGAAGGGGCAACCACTCTGTATTATTGAAGCCATGAAGGTGATGAATGAAATTGAATCGCCATATGATGGTGTGATTAAAGAAATTAAAGTACAAAATGAAGAAGCAGTTGGCTTTGATCAAATTTTAATGGTTATTGAATAGTATATGAAGTTCGTAAAAAGGTGAGGTGTCAATATGCTACACAAGATATTAATTGCTAATCGTGGCGAAATTGCAGTCCGAATTATCCGTGCATGTAAAGAAATGGGGATCGAAACTGTTGCAATTTATTCAACAGCAGATGATAGAGGGCTACATGTGGACTTAGCTGATGAGGCGATCTGTGTGGGACCAACCAAAATTCAAGATAGCTACTTAAATATGAATAATATTTTGAGTGCAGCAGTAGCCACTGGATGTGATGCCATTCATCCTGGCTTTGGTTTCTTATCTGAAAATAGTACTTTTGCTGCATTAACAGAAGAGTTAGGATTAAAATTTATCGGACCAAAAGGTTCAGTCATTGATAATATGGGAAATAAATCAAAGGCTCGTGAAATGATGATTGAAGCCGGTGTTCCCGTTGTACCAGGTTCGGATGGATTAATTGAAACAGTTGATCAAGGAAAAGAGATCGCTCTTCAAATTGGTTATCCAGTTTTAGTTAAAGCATCAGCTGGTGGTGGGGGACGCGGAATGCGTATTATCCACAATGAAGGTGAATTTGAAGACTTATTTCAAACGGCAAAGTTAGAAGCAAAAATGGCATTTGGGGATGATTCAATTTACATGGAAAAATTCGTTGAAAATCCACGCCATATTGAATTTCAAATTTTAGCTGATCACTTTGGAAATGTTGTTCACTTATACGATCGCGATTGTTCAGTTCAACGTCGTAATCAAAAAGTCATTGAAGAAGCACCCTCTCCCGTTTTAGATGATGAAACACGTAAGAAAATGGGGGAAATGGCTGTTCGTGCAGCCCAAACAGTTGGATATGAAAATGCAGGAACGATTGAATTTTTATTAGATAAACACAATAACTTTTATTTTATCGAAATGAATACTCGTATTCAGGTTGAGCACCCAATCACAGAAATGATTACGGGGATTGATTTAATTAAAGAACAAATTAAGATTGCATCTAACTTACCTTTATCTTTCAAGCAAGAAGATATTAAAGTGACAGGGCATGCCATCGAGTGTCGTATCAATGCTGAAAATCCATCTCAAAATTTCAAACCATCACCAGGTCAAGTGATGACGTTGAATCTTCCAAGTGGATTTGGAGTTCGTGTAGATACATCTGTTTATCAGGGATATCATATTCCCCCTTTTTATGATTCAATGGTTGGAAAATTAATCGTTCACGGCGATGATCGCGAAGAAGCCATTGCTAAGATGAAACGATCATTAGAAGAATTAGTTGTTGAAGGAATTGAAACAAATATTGATTTCCAGTATGCCATCATGGAACATCCCAACTTTATTGAAAGTGATTATGATACGAGTTTTATTCAGAAACATATGCATGAATTGGAGGTGAGTTAGAACATGGGATTCTTTTTACAACGTCAAAAGAAGGTAAAACCATCTACACCTAAACGAGATATTAATGATGGGATTTATACAAAATGTGAGTCTTGTAAAGAAGTTTTAGCTGTCAGGCAACTGAATTCAAATTTAGAGGTTTGCCCAAGTTGTGGCTTTCATCATCGAATGTCCGCAGCTAAACGTCTTGAAAGTCTTGTTGATGAGGGGACATTTAAGGAAATTAATCACCGACTATTTACGGTTAATCCACTTAACTTTCCAGGCTATGAAAAGAAAATTCAAAAGTTGATGGAAGACAACGGAATTAATGAGGCCGTTATCACAGGGATTGGAAAAATAAATGGTCAAACAGTAGCGATTGGTGTAATGGATAGTTATTTTTTAATGGCAAGTATGGGATCTGTTGTTGGGGAAAAGATTACTCGTTTAATCGAAGTATCTATCTCACGAAAGTTACCACTAATTCTTGTCTGTGCTTCAGGTGGAGCTCGTATGCAAGAAGGTATCTATTCATTGATGCAGATGGCTAAAACATCGGCAGCCATTGCGAAGCATCATCAGGCAGGTTTGCTTTACCTAAGTGTGTTAACTCAACCAACCATGGGAGGAGTAACGGCTTCATTTGCAACACTTGGAGATATTATTATTGCTGAAAAGGGAGCTGCGATTGGATTCGCAGGGCGCCGTGTTGTTGAACAGACGATTAAACAATCACTACCAGATCACTTCCAAACAGCAGAATTTTTACAAGAAAAAGGACTTGTTGACATCGTTGTTAGCCGTCAAAAGTTAAAGCAAACAATCTCAGAACTCGTTGAATTACATGAAGGGAGTGACGCGTAATGTCAATTCTAGATCTTGAAGCTAAAATCGCAGAAATTCAAGCTCGTCTTGATGAGATTTCTATTGAAAATCATGCAGAAGTTGAAGAACTACAACAGCAATTACGCCTTTATAAAACTCGTGCCTATGAAAATTTAACAGCCTGGGACCATGTCACATTAGCACGTCATCCAAAACGCCCCAAAGCTCGTGATTACATCGATTACATTTTTGATTCGTTTATCGAATTACATGGCGATCGTTTATATCGTGATGATGAAGCTATTATTGGCGGAATCGCAAAGCTAGGCAATCAAGTCGTGACTGTTATTGCTCATCAAAAAGGGAATACGACGGCTGAAAACATTAAATGTAACTTCGGAATGCCCCATCCAGAAGGGTATCGAAAAGCGTTACGTTTAATGAAACAAGCTGAAAAATTTAATCGTCCAGTGATTACTTTTATTGATACGCCAGGTGCTTATCCTGGGCCAGAAGCGGAAGAGCGTGGGCAAGGTCATGCAATTGCAGAGTGTTTACGAGATATGTCGAGCTTAAAAGTTCCAACTCTTTCAATCGTTATTGGAGAAGGTGGAAGTGGTGGAGCATTAGCACTTGGTGTTAGTGACCAAATTTGGATGTTACAATATGCCATCTACTCAATTCTATCACCTGAGGGATTTGCTTCGATTTTATATAAAGATGGTTCACGTGCCAAGGAAGCGGCTGAAGTCATGAAGCTGACAGCTAATCATTACTTAGAAATGGGGATTATTGAACGTATCATCAAGGAACCAATTGGTGGAGCTCATCAATTTCCACAATATGTTTTTGATCAATTAAAACCTCAATTAGAAGAATATTTAACTCAAACACAAAAATTATCTACAAAGCAATTACTAGCTAAACGTTATCGAAAATATCGTTCGATTGGAGAATATGATCAGTTCAATCGTTAATTTATCAGAAAGTTGAGGTGAGTTTAGTGGGGATTAAAATTGTTGGAAGTGGTCTTTATGTTCCAACTTCAAAGCTTAGCAATAAACAACTTGAGTCAATTGTTGAAACAACCGATGAGTGGATTTCAACCCGAACAGGGATCGCTAATCGTCATATTGTTTCAAGCGAAAATACCGTTGATTTAGCTTATGAATCAGCTAAACGTGCCATCGAACACGGTAATGTCGATCCTTCAGAAATTGGGTTAATTATTGTTGCAACATTCACACCGGAACAATTAACCCCCTCAACGGCTTGTCTCGTTCAATCAAGACTTAGATTGAATCATCAACAAATGATTGCCTTTGATATTAATGCTGCTTGTACTGGGTTCGTTTATGCCTTAAGTATTGCTGAACAATTTCTCAAAGCCAAAACAGTCAAAAAAGCATTAGTTATCGGCTCAGAGGTTTTATCAAAAATTATGGATTGGGAAGACCGTTCAACGTGTGTTTTATTTGGAGATGGAGCAGGAGCGGCTGTTGTAGAATATGACGATAGTATTGAACATAGTTTTTATTTGAATTCATCAGGTGATGAACAAGGGGCTTTAAAAACAACTAAACTTTCAGTTAATAACCCGTTACATCAAGAAGAAATTGAACCTATTCATTTTTATATGAATGGACAACAAGTGTTTAAATTTGCTGTGACCGCAATAAAAGAAACCTTAACAACCTTATTAACACAAAATAATCTTTCATTAGATGATATTAATTTAGTTATCCCACATCAAGCCAATAAACGAATCATTGATAAAGTTGTTAAAGATTTAAAAGCTTCAAGCGAGCAGTTCTTTTTAAATGTCTCGGATTATGGAAATACATCAGCAGCAAGTATACCAATCGCATTAAATGATGCCATCACAAAACAACAAATTAAAAATGGCGATCAAATCATGCTCATCGGATTTGGTGGCGGATTAACATGGGGAGGATGTATCGTCTCTATTTAGACTTCAATTATAAAGGAGGATAAAAAGATGTCTTTGACAACTTTATTAAATATAAAATATCCAATTATCCAAGGGGGGATGGCGAACATCTCTTTAGCCGAACTTGCTGCTGCCGTTTCAAATGCAGGTGGACTTGGAATTATTGGTTCTGGTGGTTGGGATGCCGATCGCTTAAAAAGTGAAATTAGAAAATGTAAAGAACTAACAGATAAACCTTTTGGTGTTAACTTAATGCTAATGAATCCACATTGTGATGATTTAGCTAAAGTCATCGTTGAAGAAGGAGTAAAAGTTGTTACAACTGGGGCTGGAAGTCCTGGTCCATATATCACTATGTTCAAAGAAGCAGGAATTAAAATAATTCCAGTTGTTCCTTCAGTTGCACTAGCTAAACGTATGGCTCGTCTAGGAGTTGATGCAATTATTGCCGAAGGAAACGAATCAGGTGGGCACGTAGGTGAATTAACAACAATGGCACTTCTTCCCCAAGTTGTAGACGCCGTTGATTTACCGGTGATCGCTGCAGGTGGAATTGCTGATGGACGTGGATTCATTGCTGCTATGGCATTAGGTGCATGTGGTGTTCAAATTGGAACCCGCTTCTTAACAGCTAAAGAATGCCCAGTGCATGATAACTACAAACAAGCAATACTCAAAGCAAAAGATACAGATACCGTCGTAACGGGACGTAGTGTTGGAGTTCCAGTACGTTGTTTAAAAAATTCAATGACTCGTGAATATATTGCGCTTGAAAAACAAGGAGTGTCAGCGGAGGAACTTGAATATTTAACCTTAGGCTCACTTCGTAAAGCAGTCCTTGAAGGTGATACAAAAGGTGGTTCGGTAATGGTTGGCCAAGTGGCAGGAATGCTTTCACAAGTTCAAACTGTTTCTGAAATTATAGAAGATATCTACAATCATGCGTCAACAGTTAGTCAAAATCTAAAAATTGGTTAATGATAAAGGGAGAATTGATTATGTCAAAAATCGCATTTCTGTTTTCAGGACAAGGGTCACAATTTGTAGGAATGGGACAATCATTTTATGAATCAAGTGAAACAGCACGTCGATTAATGGACGAAGCTAATACTTTACTACCATTCGATTTAAAAGAAATCTGCTTTGAAGATTCAAAAGAGTTAATTAATCAAACCACTTATACACAACCCGCTATCTTTGTTGTCTCTCAAATGGCATTAGCTCTATTAAAGGAAGCTGGAATTAAAGCCGATGTTGTAGCTGGATTTAGCTTAGGAGAATATTCAGCTTTATGTGCAGCTCATGTCTTCAATTTTACAGAGGGTGTTTCACTTGTGGCGAAGAGGGGAGAATTGATGGGGACTGCTTCAAATAACGGAAAAATGGCAGCTTTATTAGGATTAGATCTACAAAAAGCACAAGCCGTCTGTGATGAAGCATCATCTAAAGGAATCGTTGAGCTCGCTAACTTAAACTGTCCAGGACAAATTGTCATCGGTGGGGAAGCACAAGCCGTGACGTATGCTTGTGAAATTGCTAAAAATCATGGAGCAAAACGTGCTTTAGTTTTACCTGTAAGTGGGCCATTCCATACGTCTTTATTAAAAGAAACAGCTCAAACTTTTGGGCAATTACTAGAATCAAAAGAGTTAAAAGAACCTCAAACCCCAATTGTTTTAAATGTACTTGGTGATTATTATCAGACAGACTTAAACTTAAAAGAATTAATGGTTCAACAAATGGCCACTAGCGTGAAATGGGAAGCGAGTATTCGTCAAATGATAGCAAACGGTGTTGATACCTTCATCGAAATTGGTCCTGGAAAAACATTAAGTGGATTTGTTAAAAAAATTGATCGAAGTGTAAAAATCTTAAACGTTGAAGATATGGATTCATTACAGAAAACACTTGCTGCATTAAATAGCTAGGAGGAGAATCAGATGAAATTAAACGGAAAAGTAGCCCTTGTCACAGGAGCTTCGCGTGGAATTGGAGCAGCTATTGCTTCAAAACTTGCCTCACTTGGTTGCGATGTTGCGATTAACTATGCTGGAAATATCCAAAAAGCAGAAGAAACATTAAATTCAGTGAAAGCATATGGCGTGAATGCACAAATCTATCAAGCAAACGTCGCTAACTACGAAGAAGTCGAAGCAATGACAAAACAAATTATTAAAGACTTCGGTCATTTAGATATCATTATTAACAATGCCGGAATTACGTCAGATAATCTAATGATGAGAATGGATCAAGATTCATTTGATTCTGTTATTGATGTGAACTTAAAAGGAACATGGAATGTATGTAAGAGTATTACACGTCCAATTCTAAAACAGCGTTCAGGCGTGATTATTAACTTATCATCAGTTGTTGGAATCAACGGGAATGTGGGACAAGTTAACTATGCAGCTTCTAAAGCAGGAGTCATCGGATTAACGAAATCACTAGCAAAAGAATTTGCATCACGCAATATTCGTGTAAATGCTGTTGCCCCTGGTTATGTAAAATCAGATATGACTGCTAAATTATCAGAAGAAATTACAGAAAAAGTATTAGAAAATATCCCGTTAGGACAACTAGGGGAAGTAGAAGATATCGCCAATGCAGTCGCATTTTTAGTAAGTGATGAAGCGCGCTATATTACCGGTCAAGTTTTAGTTGTTGACGGTGGAATGGCAATTTAAATAAGGAAGGTGTAATTAATGAGTAAACGTAGAGTCGTAGTTACTGGATTAGGAACTGTTTGTCCAGTTGGAAATGATGTTGAAACGATGTGGGAAAACATTAAAAACGGAGTTTGTGGAATCGATGAAATTACTCATTTTGATACAACGGACTTCAAAGTCAAATTAGCTGGGGAAATTAAAAACCTTAATGTAGAGGATTATATTAATAAAAAAGAAGCAAAACGTTTAGATCGTTTTAGCCAATTAGCGATGATTGCCTCGAAACAAGCATACGAAGATGCAAGACTTAACCCGGAAGAAATCGATGCTAACCGTTTTGGAGTCATCTTAAGTTCAGGAATTGGTGGGTTAGAAACCATCGAAAATGAAAAAGAAAAAGGTCTTAAAAAGGGATATGAACGCGTCTCTCCATTTTTCATCCCAATGGCAATTGGAAACTTAGCAGCTGGTAACGTGGCTATCATGTTAGGTGCTAAAGGGGCATGTTTAGATATTGTGACAGCCTGTGCAGCGGGTACAAACTCAATTGGAGAAGCATTCAAATACGTTCGTGATGGTTATGCAGACATTATGTTAACAGGTGGAGCCGAAGCGTCAATTACACCACTCGGAATTGGTGGATTCTCATCGATGAAAGCTTTATCAACAGCAACTGATAAAAACCGTGCCTCAATCCCATTTGACGCAGAACGTAATGGATTTGTTATGGGAGAAGGTGCTGGAGCTTTAGTATTAGAAGAATATGAGCATGCTAAGAAACGCGGAGCAACTATTTACGCTGAAATCATCGGATATGGAGTAAGCTGTGATGCCTTCCATATGACAGCACCTGATGCTGAAGCAAACGGAGCAGCTGCCTGCTTTAAAATGGCACTTAATGACGCCCAAATATCAGCAGATGACATTGACTACATTAACGCCCATGGTACATCAACACCATTAAACGATAAACTAGAAACATTAGGGGTTAAGAAAGTCTTTGGTGAAGATACAAAAGTCATGCTAAGTTCAACTAAAGGAAACACAGGTCATCTCCTAGGAGCAGCGGGGGCAGTTGAAGCTATTATTACCGTTAAATCATTACAAGATGGATTTGTTCCAGGAACGATTAACTATTCACAACCAGATCCTGAATGTAATTTAGATATCGTCCCTAATCAAGGACGTAAACAAGACATTCAATATGCCATGTCTAACTCATTAGGATTTGGTGGTCATAATGCATGCATCGTCCTTAAAAAATACGCTGGATAATCAAAAACTCTTTCTATATTATATAAGAAAATAAGAAGGTGAAGAAATGGTCTTAAATAGCAATCAAATTCAAGAAATTATCCCACACCGTTATCCATTCTTACTTATCGATCGAATCGATGAACTAGAACCAGGAAAACGTGCTTTAGGAGTTAAATGTGTTTCAGCTAATGAGATGCAATTCATGGGACACTTTCCACAACAACACGTCATGCCGGGCGTACTCATTATTGAAGCCTTAGCACAAGTCGGAGCAGTCGCTATTTTAAGCTTAGAAGATAACAAGGGAAAAATCGCATACTTTGCTGGAATCAAATCAGCAAAATTCCGTCAAAAAGTCATTCCAGGCGATGTTCTCACATTAGAAACTGAACTCATCAAAGTTAAAGGAAGTATTGGAGTTGGTAAAGCAGTGGCTAAACTGGGAGATAAAGTAGCCGTTGAAGCTGAACTTACCTTTGCGATTGGATAATGAAAAGGGTGTAGAAAACTTAAAATTTCTACACCCTTTTTAATTATTGAACAAACATTATTGCTATAATAAAATAAAATCTAAAAAAAGTAGGTGTTAAAATGCCATTCTTACTAGGACTATTATTAATATTAGTTATATTTATAGGAATATTCTTTTTCCTGATCCAATCAAAAAAAATAAACTTTAAAAATAAAAAAAGAATACTTCAGGCTGAATTAGCGATTAATATTGTCATTACAATCATATTATTAATTATTAGTGGATTAGGGATGACAATGTATTTCATTCTCTTTTGGCTAATCATTAGTGCACTTTGTTACTACCTATATGGTAATAACCATGAAAAACTAGGATTCATAGGAACATCATTCTGTACATTTTTCCTATGTATCTTCTTAATTTTACAACTTTGGATTTACGGAACATCATATTAAAAATATTTCGGGGGGGGATAAAATATGATTAAAACCAACTTTCACACACATACAAAACGTTGCCAACATGCAGGTGGCGAAGATATTGAATATATCCAAGAAGCTATTAATGCAGGATTTAGTACATTAGGATTTTCAGATCATGCGCCATATCCAGATGATCGCTTTGGATTAAGAATGAAATATTCTGAATTAGATGAATACATCGAAACAATGAAAAAATTAAAAGAACAATTTAAAAATCAAATTCAACTACGTATTGGACTAGAAATTGAATACGATTCTCGAAAATCAGCATACTATGAACAGTTAATTAATGAAAAGGGAATTGACTATCTTGTATTAGGACAACACATTTATGTATCTGACCAAAAAAAATATATTAATACATACTTCCTTGAAAATACAATCCAGTATATCGAATATGCTAAATCAATTGAACAGGCACTAGCTACTGGCTATTTCGCTTTTGTCGCACACCCAGATTTAATGTTTCTTAATAATATGGAATGGGATGATAATTGTGAACAAGCTAGTAACATCATTATTGAGGCAGCGAACAGATACCAGACGCCCCTCGAATTTAATGCCAACGGTTTACGCCGAGGAATTCAAGAATACAGTGATGGAAAAAGATACCCTTATCCACATATGAAATTTTGGAAGCTAGTTGCTGATAAACAAATACCTGTATTGATTAACTCAGATGCCTATCATCCATCAAATATTAATGATGAATATGTTTCTAATGCAAGCCAAATGGCAATCAACTTAAACTTAAACATAATTAGTGATTATCAATAATCTTAACTTCGAGTCGGCCCCTTTTTATTAATGTACTTTAAATTAAGGCTAGAAATGGGTGGACGACATGAAACGTAGATTTCTAATAATGAGTTTATCACTTGTCATGATAGTATTACCTAGTATCATTGCTAATGCGGATGATAGTAATCATGAAGCTAGAATGAAAATGTATAAAGACTATGAATTAGCCTCGGGAGTTCCCTGGTATGAAATTGCTGCAGTTGATCAGTATGAAAGAAATATTTATAAATTTAGAGAAGAATGCAAGGATTTAAAGTACGATACTATTTCCATCTGTATGATTAATGAACGCTGGTCAGGACCTGAGAATCCATATTATTATGATAATGACAGCTATACAATTAACCTTTTTGGTGGAATTGCTAAAGATGGTGATGGAGATGGTGTAGCAGATATTAATAATGAACATGATGTTATGTATACGATGGTCGAATACTTAAGATCATTCGATGACTTTGAAGGTGCAATAGAAGCCTACTATCAAAAAGAACAAGCAGTTATGGTCATCAAAGAAATTGCTAGTTTATTTGAACATTTTGATACGATAGTGTTAGATAAGCGATCATTACCAGTTTCAAAGCGTTATAGTTATAGTTTTCAAGATAACTACGGAGCTGCTCGAAGCTGGGGTGGAGCAAGATCCCATGAAGGAATAGATATCTTTGCATGTTATTCAACTCCTGTTTTATCGACTGCATATGGCGTAGTAGAAATAATGGGATGGAATGATTATGGCGGATACCGAATTGGGATTAGAGATATTTATAATACTTATCAATACTATGCCCACCTACAAGGTTTCGAAGGAGATTTAAAAGAAGGAGATATTGTAGAACCTGGACAAGTCATCGGATATGTAGGAAGTACAGGTTATGGTAAGGAGGGGACAAGCGGAAAGTTCCCACCACATTTACATTTTGGTCTATATAAATATGACGGACGTTGCGAATGGGCCTTTAATCCTTACCCACATCTAAGACGTTGGGAAAAAGAAAAACAATAATAAAGAGGGCAGTAATATGTGTATATTACTGCTTTTTTTAATAAAATAAAAAAAATAAAAAAAGTTTATAAAAAGTGTTGACTCTATTTGTAGAGCATGATATTATATAGAAGTCGTCAGGGACGACAAGAAAAAAACAAAATGGAGCAGTACTCAAGTGGCTGAAGAGGTGCCCCTGCTAAGGGTATAGGTCGGGCAACCGGCGCGAGGGTTCAAATCCCTCCTGCTCCGCCATTATAAAAATGAATTGGTGAATTAAAAGTATGGCCCGTTGGTGAAGCGGTTTAACACACATGCCTTTCACGCATGCATACACGGGTTCGAATCCCGTACGGGTCACCATTCAAAAGGTCCAGTGGTGTAGCGGTTAACATGCCTGCCTGTCACGCAGGAGATCGCGGGTTCGATTCCCGTCTGGACCGCCATTTTAAAAAACGGGAAGTGGCTCAGCTTGGTAGAGCACCTGGTTTGGGACCAGGGGGTCGCAGGTTCGAATCCTGTCTTCCCGACCATTCGAATAAGCGGGTGTAGTTTAATGGTAGAACTTCAGCCTTCCAAGCTGACTGTGAGAGTTCGATTCTCTTCACCCGCTCCATTAATTTCATTGTGATGTGCCATGAATAAGCTGTATGCGGTCGTGGCGGAATGGTAGACGCGCCAGCTTGAGGGGCTGGTAGGAGCAATCCTGTGGAGGTTCGAGTCCTCTCGGCCGCACCATAATGAATGTCTAATCAACATCATCAAGAATAGCATAAAAAGCGCCCATAGCTCAATTGGATAGAGCGTTTGACTACGGATCAAAAGGTTAGGGGTTCGACTCCTCTTGGGCGCGCCATAATAACAGATAATAATGAGTTCGAAGGAACTCTTTTTTATTTCTTGTATACGAATGTATAACATTTAGGTAGTCGTTTTTATTTATTATGTTTACTTAAAAATACAATTTATCTATAATATGTCATTGATTTTAAATCCTAGTAGCCTAAGCTACTAGGGTTTTTTAAATGGCTCTTTGTCAACTGGTGTGGGTGAAGAAATTTTATACCTGTAATCGTGAGGGATTAAGCTGCTCATTGAGCAGTTTGATTCCTTTTATTTTTTTGTTCAAAGGTGTACTTATGGATAATCAAAATTCTAGCTTTGAAATGATAGAAACTACGGTATCCAAAGGCCATGCGTTTAATCACTTTAATCTTGTTATTAATCCCTTCAAGCACTCCATTGGTATAAGATGTTTCAATCGTATTTTTGATATAATCTTGGTAGTTAGTTAATGTTTTTAAAGCTGTTTTCATTTCAGGTGAAAGTAAGTCAGAGGGGTTTTGAATGGCATGATGAAAAGCATCAAAGTTGCGAAGTTTGATGGCCTGTTTGATGGTTTGATAGAAGTCATAAGTGGCTTTTAATTCCGGATCTAAAGCGAGTAAAAAGTCGATGATTTCTTGTTGAGAAATCTGCTTTTTGAAACAGTTAGAATAGAAGTAGTGGGTAGAATGGATATCCTCTTGGGCTTTTAATAAAAGGCGCCAATAATGTTTGAATTTATTGTAGAATTCTTTGTTTTGGTTCATGAAGCGAATACGAGTTTTATTGAGGGCACGAGATAAAAGTTGAACGACGTGGAACTTATCTAAAACAATTTTAGCGTTGGGAAACACCTCTTTAATGAGTGTCATATACGGAGCATACATATCAATAACAACGTGAGTTACACCTTCACGGGCCTCCTTAGAAAATCGCATGAAATAAGGTTTTAAAGTGCTTAGACGACGGTCTTCAACGATATCAATTAACTTCCCATTAGAAGCATCACAAAAAATGAATGACATAGCCCCTTCCGCTGATTTGACCGACTTAAACTCATCAAAACAAAGCACCTTTGGAAGAGAGTTAAAATGAAGGGGTTGTTCCTCGTACGATGTATGAATGATCCGATTGACCGTTGAATGGGATACGTTGAGTTCACGGGCAATATCTGACTCGGATTTTTTATGGCTAGCCTCTAGGAAAATGGCTTGTTTAAGGGGATTAGAAAGGTAACAATTAGATTCTACGAGAGAGGTTTTAAGCGTAAAGGTACGATCACAATGACGGCATTTATAGCGTTGCTTTTTTAAATCGAGATAGGTATCAAAGCCAGAGAGTTTCATCATCTTAATACGAGAGGTTTTGAAGCCGTGTTTAATGATTTGTGAGTCAAAGAGATGACCACAGTTGTAACAATGGGTCGGTTGAAAAGAGAGGATACCAGAAATGACCTTAGAGCGGATCCCGTTAATCTGAACATCTTCCATCCAATTTTC
This sequence comes from Turicibacter bilis, assembly GCF_024499055.1. Taxonomy (NCBI): domain Bacteria; kingdom Bacillati; phylum Bacillota; class Erysipelotrichia; order Erysipelotrichales; family Turicibacteraceae; genus Turicibacter; species Turicibacter bilis. Next base: position 2,130,103 of record NZ_CP071249.1, read on the forward strand.
TGAAAAAGTAATATTTTTATCTTTTAAATCGAGTAAAGTTAAGATACAATTATTGTGAGACATAAACCCAATCCTTTCGTGTTTTTTTTGGTCAATTACATGGTATAGAATTTGGGACGTGATGTCTCTTTTTTTATACTTATTTTTTATTCCAAATAAAAGAAGTGTGGGAATCACCCACACCAAATATTATAGAACCTTTTAAATTTAATTAGTTTTGAATTATGAGCTAAGTGATTTGAAGCGATAAAAGTTACAATATCTCAAGGGATTTCGTTAAATGCTATATTTTATTATTAATTCTTTTTCAATAGGAATAATAGTATACGAACTTATTATGTGTGTTAAAAATAGCAGCTTAGTTTTCAAAATTTGAAGAGTAGCTTGAAGTTCAGAGAAATTAATTTGAAACATCAGATGTTTGAAACACTAAACGAAGTAATAAGTTGTGTATTGAGATAGTGAGCAGAGTTTAAAAGTAATCAATAGTGACCTCTAAAATGATTATTTTTCTATGGATTTCTTAGTTACTGATATTGTAACAGGAGAGACTTAACATCTTTTTTTGATAATATGAAAGGAAGGTGGTACTTATCTAGTAACAGTCAATACTATAAAACCCAAACTAGGATTAGTTTTCTTTTATAATTTAAGAAAGTGTAAACAATTATTATAGCGATCAACTATATATCTTATAGTAAATAGACTAATATATTTATGTGTTTAGTTTGAGCAGAGGGAATTTCTATTTTAATGGCCGTATAAAAACGTGTTTGACGTTCAACAAAGGTAGGTAAACAACTGTTAATTTTACTACGACTCGAAATAGTGGTATCTACTGCTCCTCAAAGGAAAATACCTTGTTGTTACCAACAGAGATGAGAATCCTACTCCCCGTTCCCTACCAGTGGAGGATTTATTCATCTTCTATGAAGGGGGGAGCACATGTCCAAACGTTTCACGTCTTTTTACTTCTTTTGGACGTTGATGAATCGAGGTTCGAATATGTTAACATGGGAATAACTCATGGATAGATATCCTTTTTAAGAATTTGGTGTGGTAACTTCATTCTACAACCATGAGCTTTTTTTATATGTCATACTTAATATTATAATTTGTGTTATATAAAAATGAATCATTCGAATACATATAGCAACAAAAGGCAAAGAAACTATTTATTATAATTAATTTCAAAAAAAACAAGAAAGTGTTGACAGGTTTCGACAGCGGTGATATTATATAGAAGTCGAAAGACAGAGGAATTAATCAAATTGAGGTTTTATTCTATATTTCAAAAAGGGTGTTGACAAAAAACAGCACCGATGATAAACTTAGAAAGTCGAAAAAAGGTCCAGTGGTGTAGCGGTTAACATGCCTGCCTGTCACGCAGGAGATCGCGGGTTCGATTCCCGTCTGGACCGCCATTTTTAATGGCCCGTTGGTGAAGCGGTTTAACACACATGCCTTTCACGCATGCATACACGGGTTCGAATCCCGTACGGGTCACCATTACTAAAAAAGTTTAAAAAGTGTTTGACAGAAAGAGACAGACATGATAAACTAATAAAGTCGCCAAAACAAGGTGACACGAAGTTCTTTGAAAACTAAACAGAACGTCAACAAACATTTATTTAAGAATTAAGTTTCTTAAGGAAGCTTAGGATAAAAACAAACATTTAATTATGGAGAGTTTGATCCTGGCTCAGGATGAACGCTGGCGGCGTGCCTAATACATGCAAGTCGAGCGAACCACTTCGGTGGTGAGCGGCGAACGGGTGAGTAACACGTAGGTGATCTGCCCATCAGACGGGGACAACGATTGGAAACGATCGCTAATACCGGATAGGACGAAAGTTTAAAGGTGCTTCTGGCACCGCTGATGGATGAGCCTGCGGCGCATTAGCTAGTTGGTAGGGTAAAGGCCTACCAAGGCGACGATGCGTAGCCGACCTGAGAGGGTGAACGGCCACACTGGGACTGAGACACGGCCCAGACTCCTACGGGAGGCAGCAGTAGGGAATCTTCGGCAATGGGCGAAAGCCTGACCGAGCAACGCCGCGTGAATGATGAAGGCCTTCGGGTTGTAAAATTCTGTTATAAGGGAAGAACGACTTTAGTAGGAAATGGCTAGAGTGTGACGGTACCTTATGAGAAAGCCACGGCTAACTACGTGCCAGCAGCCGCGGTAATACGTAGGTGGCGAGCGTTATCCGGAATTATTGGGCGTAAAGAGCGCGCAGGTGGTTGATTAAGTCTGATGTGAAAGCCCACGGCTTAACCGTGGAGGGTCATTGGAAACTGGTCGACTTGAGTGCAGAAGAGGGAAGTGGAATTCCATGTGTAGCGGTGAAATGCGTAGAGATATGGAGGAACACCAGTGGCGAAGGCGGCTTCCTGGTCTGTAACTGACACTGAGGCGCGAAAGCGTGGGGAGCAAACAGGATTAGATACCCTGGTAGTCCACGCCGTAAACGATGAGTGCTAAGTGTTGGGGGTCGAACCTCAGTGCTGAAGTTAACGCATTAAGCACTCCGCCTGGGGAGTACGGTCGCAAGACTGAAACTCAAAGGAATTGACGGGGACCCGCACAAGCGGTGGAGCATGTGGTTTAATTCGAAGCAACGCGAAGAACCTTACCAGGTCTTGACATACCATTGACCGTTCTAGAGATAGGATTTTCCCTTCGGGGACAATGGATACAGGTGGTGCATGGTTGTCGTCAGCTCGTGTCGTGAGATGTTGGGTTAAGTCCCGCAACGAGCGCAACCCCTGTCGTTAGTTGCCAGCATTCAGTTGGGGACTCTAACGAGACTGCCAGTGACAAACTGGAGGAAGGTGGGGATGACGTCAAATCATCATGCCCCTTATGACCTGGGCTACACACGTGCTACAATGGTTGGTACAAAGAGAAGCGAAGCGGTGACGTGGAGCAAACCTCATAAAGCCAATCTCAGTTCGGATTGTAGGCTGCAACTCGCCTACATGAAGTTGGAATCGCTAGTAATCGCGAATCAGAATGTCGCGGTGAATACGTTCCCGGGTCTTGTACACACCGCCCGTCACACCACGAGAGTTTACAACACCCGAAGTCAGTGGCCTAACCGCAAGGAGGGAGCTGCCTAAGGTGGGGTAGATGATTGGGGTGAAGTCGTAACAAGGTATCCCTACCGGAAGGTGGGGATGGATCACCTCCTTTCTATGGAGAAAGAGACGTTCTGTTTAGTTTTGGAAGAATTTCTTCCAAAGTTGATCTTTGAAAACTAGATATCTTCATTCAGAAGAAACAAACAATAGATTTGATTTAGGTTAAGTGAATAAGGGCGCACGGAGGATGCCTTGGCACTAGGAGTCGAAGAAGGACGCGACAAACGGCGAAACGCCTCGGGGAGCTGTAAGTGAGCATTGATCCGGGGGTATCCGAATGGGGAAACCCGCTAGTGGTTATACGCTAGCACCATATGGTGAATACATAGCCATATAGGAGACAGACCCAGGGAACTGAAACATCTAAGTACCTGGAGGAAAAGAAAGAAAAATCGATTCCCGTAGTAGCGGCGAGCGAAGTGGGAAGAGCCCAAACCGGATTTATCCGGGGTTGTAGGACCTTCATAATTGACAAATCATGATAGCCGAATGGTCTGGGAAGGCCAACCGTAGGGGGTGAGAGTCCCGTAGGTGAAATTGTGAGATGCATGGAAGGAATCCTGAGTACGGCGGGACACGTGGAATCCCGTCGGAATCAACGAGGACCATCTCGTAAGGCTAAATACTACCTAGTGACCGATAGTGAACCAGTACCGTGAGGGAAAGGTGAAAAGAACCCCGGAAGGGGAGTGAAAGAGAACCTGAAACCGTGTGCCTACAAATAGTCAGAGCCCGTTAATGGGTGATGGCGTGCCTTTTGTAGAATGAACCGGCGAGTTACGATATCGTGCGAGGTTAAGCAGAAGATGCGGAGCCGTAGCGAAAGCGAGTCTGAATAGGGCGAAGAGTACGATGTTGTAGACCCGAAACCGTGTGAGCTAGCCATGAGCAGGCTGAAGGTCAGGTAACACTGACTGGAGGGCCGAACCAGGGCACGTTGAAAAGTGCTTGGATGACTTGTGGCTAGGGGTGAAATTCCAATCGAACACGGATATAGCTGGTTCTCTCCGAAATAGCTTTAGGGCTAGCCTCGATGTTAAGTCTACTGGAGGTAGAGCACTGAATGGGTGATGGCCCCACCTCGGGGTACTGATCTCAATCAAACTCCGAATGCCAGATAGATATAATCGGGAGTCAGACTGTGGGTGATAAGGTCCATGGTCAAAAGGGAAAGAGCCCAGACCGCCAGCTAAGGCCCCCAAGTGTCCGTTAAGTGGAAAAGGATGTGGAGATGCACAGACAACTAGGAGGTTGGCTTAGAAGCAGCCATCCTTTAAAGAGTGCGTAATAGCTCACTAGTCGAGTGACTCTGCGCCGAAAATGTACCGGGGCTAAACGGACCGCCGAAGCTGCGGATTGACTTTAGAGTCAGTGGTAGGAGAGCGTTCTAACAGCGGTGAAGCAGTACCGGAAGGAGCTGTGGAGCGGTTAGAAGTGAGAATGCCGGTGTGAGTAGCGAAAGATAGGTGAGAATCCTATCCATCGAAAGCCTAAGGTTTCCAGGGGAAGGCTCGTCCGCCCTGGGTAAGTCGGGACCTAAGGTGAGGCCGAAAGGCGTAGCCGATGGACAACAGGTTGATATTCCTGTACCACTTATTAAACTGATGGAGTGACGGAGAAGGCTAAGTTGAGCGTGTGATTGGATTCACGTGTAAGCAGTGAGGTGGTCATGTAGGCAAATCCGCATGGCATAACATTGAGCTGTGATGCCGAAGCCGAATGGCGAAGTCAACTGACGTCACGCTTCCAAGAAAAGCTTCTAGGGTTAATTTAATAAGTGCCCGTACCGATAACCGACACAGGTAGGCGAGGAGAGAATCCTAAGATGAGCGAGAGAACTCTTGTTAAGGAACTCGGCAAAATGACCCCGTAACTTCGGGAGAAGGGGTGCTTGTGAAAGCAAGCCGCAGTGAATAGGCCCAGGCGACTGTTTATCAAAAACACAGGTCTCTGCTAAACCGCAAGGTGATGTATAGGGGCTGACGCCTGCCCGGTGCTGGAAGGTTAAGAGGAGAGGTTAGCGCAAGCGAAGCTTTGAATTGAAGCCCCAGTAAACGGCGGCCGTAACTATAACGGTCCTAAGGTAGCGAAATTCCTTGTCGGGTAAGTTCCGACCCGCACGAAAGGCGTAACGATCTGGGCGCTGTCTCAACAAGAGACTCGGTGAAATCATAGTACCTGTGAAGATGCAGGTTACCCGCGACAGGACGGAAAGACCCCGTGGAGCTTTACTGTAGCTTGATATTGAGCACTGGTGGCACATGTACAGGATAGGTAGGAGACGAAGAAACCAGGACGCCAGTCTTGGTGGAGTCGCTGTTGGGATACTACCCTTGTGTCACTGGGGTTCTAACCCGTGGCCCTTATCGGGTCAGGGAACAGTGTCAGGTGGGCAGTTTGACTGGGGCGGTCGCCTCCCAAAGAGTAACGGAGGCGCCCAAAGGTTCCCTCAGAATGGTTGGAAATCATTCGAAGAGTGTAAAGGCAGAAGGGAGCTTGACTGCGAGACCTACAAGTCGAGCAGGGACGAAAGTCGGGCTTAGTGATCCGGCGGTACCGAATGGAAGGGCCGTCGCTCAACGGATAAAAGCTACCCCGGGGATAACAGGCTGATCTCCCCCAAGAGTTCACATCGACGGGGAGGTTTGGCACCTCGATGTCGGCTCATCGCATCCTGGGGCTGTAGTCGGTCCCAAGGGTTGGGCTGTTCGCCCATTAAAGCGGTACGCGAGCTGGGTTCAGAACGTCGTGAGACAGTTCGGTCCCTATCCGTCGTGGGCGTAGGAAATTTGAGAGGAGCTGTCCTTAGTACGAGAGGACCGGGATGGACACACCGCTGGTGTACCAGTTGTTCTGCCAGGAGCATAGCTGGGTAGCTACGTGTGGACGGGATAAACGCTGAAAGCATCTAAGCGTGAAGCCCCCCTCAAGATGAGATTTCCCATTCGAAAGAAGTAAGATCCCTTGAAGACGACGAGGTTGATAGGTCAGGAGTGGAAGTGTGGTGACACATGGAGCGGACTGATACTAATCGATCGAGGACTTAACCAAAGAAACTGAAGAAGATATCTAGTTTTGGAAGATTAACAACATCTTTCAATGGTCTAGTGATGATGGCAAGGAGGGCACACCTGTTCCCATACCGAACACAGAAGTTAAGCTCCTTAGCGCCGAGGGTAGTACGCAAGTGCGAGAGTAGGACGTCGCTGGGCCAAACCTATATGCGGGTGTAGTTTAATGGTAGAACTTCAGCCTTCCAAGCTGACTGTGAGAGTTCGATTCTCTTCACCCGCTCCAATTCGAATAGTCGCACTCTTAGAGTGCTTTTTTTGTGTTTATAGATAGAACCTCTACCAGGTTTATTACATATAGTATCTCGTAATAAACTAAAGGTAGGGATAAAACATGAACTTTTTAGCTATTCTACTATTCTCTGCATCTGCTACTTGCGATAGTCTTATTATAGGTTTGAGCTATGGTGCAAGAAAAATAAAAATTTGTTTTACAAGTAATTTAATTGTTGGTCTCATTTCTTGCCTGGGTACTATGCTAGGTATGTATATAGGTAATATATTTAATGGTTTTTTGATTGGTTCAATTACGCAATGGATAGGGAGTGCACTGTTATTTTTATTTGGATTTTATATGTTTTATCAGGCCCTATATAAGCAAATAAAAGCTAATAGTGATGTGAAGATTATTAATGATGCTGCTGATTTAGCAGAGAATTTTGATAAGGACCATTCAAAATCTATTGATATTAGAGAAGCTTGTATGTTAGGTTTATTTTTATGTTTGAATAATTTGGGTTTAGGTATTGGTGCTGCTTTAACAGGGCTTAATATTTATATTACATCAGTAACTTGTTTAATTTTAAGTATCTTATTTATTGAATTTGGATGTCGTTTAACATATAATTTTTTAAGTTACAGTACTGTGAAGTATGCAGAGTATATTGCTAGTGTGATTATTATGTTACTGGCTATTTACCAATTGTTCTTTTAGTTTAGGTCAGGATACAAAAGGATGAAGCGTAGTCTTCATCCTTTTGTATTTTATTGTCGTATTAGTACTAATCTGTTTACTGAGATATGTTATAATAAAGTTAGAATAAACTTTCTAATTTATTAAGATATTTATGATAAAATTTATCCATAATAATTCATAATCTTTATTTAGAACTTATAGGTGATAGTATGACATATATAATTAAAACAAATTCTGTTGAAGAAACTCAGTTACTTGCTGAGAAGATTGGTGGTTGGGTTCAACCTGGTATGATTTTGACTTTAGAAGGTGATCTTGGTGCAGGGAAGACAACTTTTACGAAGGGATTTGCAAAAGGTCTTGATATTAAACGAAATGTAAATAGCCCGACGTTTACCATTATTAAGGAATACCAAGGACGTTTACCACTTTATCATATGGATGTGTATCGTTTAGAAAATGGTGCTGAGGATATGGGATTAGATGATTACTTATTTGGTGATGGTGTTTGTGTTGTTGAGTGGGCTAGTATGATTGAAGATATCCTTCCTAAAGAACGTCTAGATATTAAAGTATATCGTGAAGGTGAGAACGATCGCCGTATTGAATTAACTCCTGTAGGGGAATTTTATGAATCAATTCGTGAGGTGTTATAAAAATGTTTGTTTTAGCTATTGATACATCAAATACTACTTTATCGGTTGCTCTTGTTGAGAATAATGAGATATTAATTGAAGTCGTTGAGGCTACTAAAAATGATCATTCAAAGCGTTTGATGCCGACGATTGAAGCCTTATTTAAAAAAGTTAATCGTACCCCTAAAGAGCTTGACTTAATTGCTGTTGCAGAGGGGCCAGGTTCATATACGGGTGTTCGTATTGGAGTGACTGTTGCTAAGACGTTAGCGTGGACATTAAATAAACCGTTAGTAGGTGTTTCTAGTTTAGAAATTTTAGCTCGTAATATCAAAGAAGACGCGTACATTATTCCTTTATTTGACGCGCGTCGTCAAACGGTGTTTGCTGGAGTTTATGAAGGAGCGTCATCGAATGTCGTTATTTCAGATGGACACTATGAATTACAAGGTTTATTAGACAATTTATCAAAAAGTGAGAAAAAAATGTATTTCCTTGGTAATGATGTTGCAAGGTACTGGGATTTAATTGAGTCTGTTCTAGGTGATAAGGTAATTAAGGTGGAAGATGAAAATTTAAATATGCCACATGCCTCTGTTTTAGCAAATTTAGCATTAGAAAAGACTCCTGTAGATAATATTCATCATTTTACGCCGAAGTATCATCGTTTACCAGAAGCAGAAATGAATTGGATGTTAGAACAAAAAAATAAGGGATTATAATGATGAATATTCGTTTAATGAGAGAAGAAGATTTATTTCAGGTTACATCGTTACATGATGTATTATTTAAACAATCTTTTAATTTTGAAGATTATGTGCAAGAGAAGATGTTTCATTATGGGATTGTTATTGAAATCGATCATCAAATTGTTGGTTATTTAGTAGGTCAGATTATTTTTGAAATGTCAGATTTATATTATGTTGCTGTAAATCCTGATTACCGATCAAAAGGTTATGGAAGATTGCTTGTTGAACAATTTATCCAAGATGCGTGTAAAAACGAAGGTGATACGATGTCATTAGAAGTTCGTATGAGTAATCACACAGCGATTCGTTTATATGAGAAGTGTGGGTTCATTTCGGTTGGAACTCGTGCAAGGTATTATGCAGATGGTGAAGATGCATTATTAATGACTCGTAATTTTAGATAGAAGTTGGTGATAGTCATGGAAAAAGATATTTTAGTATTAGCGGTTGAGAGTAGCTGTGATGAGACGAGTGTTGCGGTTATTAAAAATGGAACTGAGATTTTATCGAATGTAGTTGCATCTCAGATTGAGAGTCATAAACGTTTTGGTGGGGTTGTTCCTGAGGTGGCAAGTCGTCATCATGTTGAGAGTGTGACGCTTGTTTTTGAAGAGGCTTTAAAGGTAGCAAATGTAACTTGGGATGATATTGATGCGATTACGGTGACCGAGGGGCCAGGTTTAATTGGATCATTATTAATTGGGATTAATGCAGCAAAAGCTTTAGCATTTGCTCATGATATTCCATTAGTTGGTGTGCATCATATTGCGGGGCATATTTATGCGAATCAATTAGTGGAACCTTTAGAGTTTCCATTGTTAGCATTAGTCGTTTCAGGTGGCCATACGGAGTTAGTTTATATGAAGGATCACTATCAGTTTGAAGTGATTGGTGAGACGTTAGATGATGCAGTAGGAGAGGCTTATGATAAGGTGGCTCGTACGTTAAGTTTACCGTATCCAGGTGGTCCACATATTGACCGTTTAGCCGCTGTTGGTGAAGATACTTATAAGTTACCTCGTGTTTGGTTAGATAAAGAGTCTTACGATTTTAGTTTCTCTGGGTTAAAATCAGCAGTTATTAATACCGTACATAATGCAAAACAACGTGGTGAGGAGATTGTTCCTGAAAATTTAGCGGCAAGTTTCCAAGCGAGCGTGGTGGAAGTTCTTGTGGAAAAAACGATGCGTGCGGCACGTGAATATAACGTAAAACAAATTATTGTCGCTGGTGGAGTATCAGCCAATAAAGGACTTCGTAAAGGTTTAGAAGAAGCTGTTGCGAAAGATGGCCATATTAAATTAACGGTTCCTCCATTATCACTTTGTACAGATAATGCAGCGATGATTGGTGCTGCAGGAACGATGGCTTATTTAAAAGGGCATCGTAGTGGAATGGATATGAATGGATTATCAGGAATGGAGTTAACTTCATTATAAAAAAGTAGCCGTAAGGCTACTTTTTTATAGTTGTTGTAGAAATTTTTTTGTATAGGCTAGTCTTTCTTCGCCTATTTCTTTCCCAATTGTGGTGAAAAATTCGAATTTATTTTGTCGAATATTATCAAAGAGTTGGTGTTGTGTTCCTTCGAGTGAAAGTGCTCTAGCTATTTCTGGAGCTCCAATCTGTTCTAAGGTATAGAGGTCATGAACGATTTTTTCTTCTTCTGTCAGAGGTGAGTGTAATTGACGTTCTAAGCTATAAAGACCATCTTTTATTTGATCAGGATCCCAATTTAAGGAGACAAGTTGTGATAAAGTTTGTGCCATAAATTTAGAATCTGTTTGAAGTTTAGTGAGTAATCCAGAGAAGGTTGCTAGGAAATAAAGTTTAGAAAGGTTTAATGTTTTGGTGTCAAAGAAATTAAGATTTTTGACGATACAGTTAAGAGATTCAGGTTGTGGATAGTAAGGAATTACATAAGTGAGATAATCTTGGAGATTTGTACTAGGGATACGTTTGATTCGTCCAAAAAGATGAACATCGTGATAAGTTCCGTTTTGATAGTAGGCTTGGCGACGTGTGCCTTCATGTTCAAAGTTGAGTGATTGGAGTAGTTTTTGGCTAGGTGTATTATAATCATATATTTCTGATTCGATTCGATGAACACCTTGGTTAAATAAGGTAGTTATTAATGTTTCAAGTGCTTCTTTCATGTAACCTTGCCCTCGGTGTGAGCCGAGCCCAAATCTAAGCCAGGCACAAGTTGCATGTTCATCTAACCAATTGATACGGATATATCCGATAGGCTCATTGGTTTCATTGATTACGAGAATGTAGTAGGGGTCATGATTGTTAGTAATATCTGTTTGTTCAGTTTCTGTGGTGAACTCTTTTTGACCTGTGGACATCTCTTGCAGATCAGGATCATTCTTCCATTGGGCTAGAAGTTTTGCATCAGTAATTTCAACGTTTCTTAAGGTTAGTCTTTTTGTTTTCATAGTATTCCTCCATTTTATGAATGTCAACAGAACACTCGTGACTTTAGTCATGGGAGGTTCAAGTGATGTTTAAGTATATGAAAAAGCTCTATCTTATATGAGATAGAGCTAGAGATTTTATTGGTAGGCGATTTGATTAACTCCCCCTTCGTTGTGTTTAATCTGATTTGCCTAGCTAGTGAACAAGATTTTTTGACTCTTTTTTTGAAAATTCCTCCTTTTGTTACATGATATTCACTACATATTGTGGATATTCAAAAAGTCGTCCATTTGGACGACTTTTTTATGATAAGCTTAATTCTTCCCAAGTTTCCATAGATTCCATGATTAACTCTTCAAGTTCTTCGATTCGAGCTTGAACCTGTGCTGATTTTTGTGTGTCCAGGTAGACTTCTTCTTGGAAAAGCTCAGCTTTTTTATATTCAAGTTCTTCTTCATAGGCGGCGATTTTTGATTCGATGTCCTCTAGTTGACGTTTACGCTGTTGTTCTAATCGTCGCTGTTCTTTTTGTTTTTGGTAATCTGTTACATTGTTAGTTGTTGTTGTATTTGACTCCTCAGCTAATTTAGCTGCTTCTAGCTCAGCCAATTGTTGTTTCTTCTCCATATAATCTGAGTAGTTTCCTAAGTATGATACTACACCATGTGGAGTAACTTCTAAAATGCGGGTTGCGATTTTATCGATGAAGTAACGGTCATGGGAGATGAAGAAGACTGTTCCTTCATAGTCTTCTAGTGAAAGTTCTAGCATTTCTTTACTATCAATATCTAAGTGATTAGTTGGCTCATCTAGAAGTAAGAAGTTATTTTTTTGAAGCATGAGTTTACAAAGTGTTAGTCGAACCTTTTCACCACCAGACAGTTGGTTAACTGTCTTAAAGACGTCATCTCCTGTAAACAGGAAGTTTCCAAGTAATGTACGAATATCTTTTTCTAGTCGCGTCGGGAAGTAGTTCCAAACTTCATTTAAGACGGTGTTATTAGAAGTTAGGTTTGCTTGCTCTTGATCAAAGTATCCCATGTCTAGGCTTTTACCGTAGTAAACTTCTCCCCCTAACTTTGGTAAGTCACCTGCTACTGTTTTAAGGATGGTAGATTTTCCGATTCCATTTGGCCCAATTAAAGCCACACGATCTAGACGATTAATTTGGAAGTCTAGATGATCTGAGATGATTTGATCTGGGTATCCAACTGTTAAATCTTCTACTTTTAGGACGTCATTTCCGCTTCGGCGGTCAATTTCAAATGTAATACCGATTGATTTATCGTTGATTTTAGGGATTTCAATACGCTCCATTTTATCTAATAGCTTACGGCGTGATTGAGCACGTTTTGTTGTTGAGGCACGGACGATGTTTCGACTAATGAAGTCTTCCATTTTTGAAATCTCTTTTTGTTGTTTTTCGTATTGCTTCATGAGGGATGCATAGGAAACTGCCTTTTGATCTATATAATCTGAGTAGTTTCCTTTGTACTTCGTACATTTTCGATACTCAATTTCATAGACCGTTGTTGCAATCTGATCGATAAAATAGCGGTCATGTGAGACGATAACTACGGCACCTGAATATTTTTTTAGGTATCCTTCCAACCATTCGATTGTATCGATGTCTAAGTGGTTAGTAGGCTCATCGAGAATTAGAACATCTGGTTTTTGAAGAAGGAGTTTGGCAAGAGCCAATCTTGTTTTTTGTCCTCCACTTAAGTTTGAGATTTTTTGGTCAAAGCCAATCTCATTGAATTTAAATCGATTGAGAATATTATTGATTTCAGATTCGTAAGTATAACCACTCATTAATTCAAAGCGATGATTTAAGTTTTGATATTGTTCAATAATTCTTAAGTATTGTTCGCTGCTTGGGTCTTCTTCAGCCATTTTAAGGCTTAGCTCTTCAAGCTGGCCTTTTAGTTTGATTGTTTCAGCGAAGACGCTTAACATTTCATTATAGATGGTGTCATTTGAATTAACGTGGCTTGATTGGGCAAAATAGCCTAGGACGACACTTTGTGGCTTGTGGATTTCTCCACTATCGAAGTCGATTTCATCAGCAATCATTTTTAATAGTGTTGATTTACCGGCACCATTACGTCCAACAACGGCAATACGCTCCCCTTTTTTGACTTCAAATTGCACATTTTCAAGAATGGGAGTTCCTGAATAGAGCTTTGTCAATTTGCTAGTTTGTAATAAGATCATTTTGTTTCTCCTTTATATATTAACTTATCAGTAGATATTCGGATTTTATTGTATTTATTTATAAGTATAATGCTTAAAGAAGAGATAAGCAACGGACACTGGATGAAATAATAGTCGAATTTTAAAACAATTTAACATATAGATGTTTTATGCTTCTGACAGTATTCACATTGAATTATTTTCATGTTATTATTGAAATATGGTAAAGGAGGTTTTCTATGTTATCAAATATTCCAAATGCAACGATTAAAAGGTTAGCACTTTATCGTCGCTGTTTCGTTGAATTAGATGAAATGGGCGTTAAACGAATTCAGTCAGGTGAATTAAGCCAAAAAATAGGGATTGATTCTGCTACTATTCGACGTGATTTTTCATATTTAGGTGAATTAGGTCGTCAAGGATATGGATATGAGGTACGCGTTGTTTTAGAGGCATTTAATAATTTATTGAAAACAGAGGATGCACAGAGCTGTGTTTTAATTGGGGTCGGAAACTTAGGGCGTGCACTATTAAAGTATTTTAGCTCAGATAAGTTTAAGAAACGTGTATTTAGAACACCAGTTAACTTAATTGCAGGGTTTGATACAGATGAAAGCTTAGTTGGACAATGTGTAGGTGAATTGCCTCTTTATCATTTAAATGATTTAAAATCGTATATTGAAGAACACCGTGTTACTTATGTTATTTTAACAGTACCACCGACAGTTGCTCAAAGTGTTGCAACATCATTAGAAGGGTTAGGTATTAAAGGTATTTTAAATTTATCTTCTACAGTGATTAATGTGAGTGAAGACATTACCGTTCATGAAGTAGATTTAAATATGGAGTTAGAGACATTATTCTTCTATGTTTTTCAAAAAGAACAAGCAAAACATTAGTACTTTTTAAATTTCGTCCGTTATAAGCTTATAATCAATTGATTATAAGCTTTTTTTCTTTTTACAGGCGATGAATAATGGTAAAATAATGTTATTTTATTGAAAACTATTCAATACATCAGTATAATTATGAGCGATGATAGCGTTTGTCAAACTTAATGGTGATTTTATAACATCAATTAAGGTCATACTAACGATGTCAAATATAATATTCAAGACGTTGCATTCGAAAGAAGCGACAGTGGAGGAGAAGAAAAATGAATCAATCAAGAAAGAAAACCAAGTTTTTAGTTTTACTAACGATGTTTTGTAGTATTCAAGTTGTTTTAATGTTAACACCACTTGGATATATTCCATTAGGCCCAGTTCGTGCCACAACCATGCATATTCCAGTTATTTTAGCAGGAATTTTATTGGGAGTCAAAGGTGGAGCTATTACAGGATTAGTTTTTGGATTGAGTAGTGTGATTATTAATACGATTACCCCAACGATTACATCATTTGTATTTACCCCATTTTATTCATTAGGTGAATATCATGGAAACTTCATGAGTTTAGTTATTGCTATTGGTCCACGTGTCTTACTTGGGGTATTAGCTGCAGTGATTTATCATTGGTTTAAAAATAAAAATAATAAAATGAGATTATTCGGTAGTGGAGTTACGGCTTTAGTTTGTACGTTAATTCACTCCATTTTAGTGCTTGGAATGATCTACTTATTCTTTGGTCCAAGTTATGCAGCAGCCAAAGGAGTTGAAGTTTCAGCTTTATTTGGCTTATTACTAGGAATCATTACGACAAATAGTGTACTGGAAGCCATCTTAGCTACATTAATTATTGCACCATTAACGAAGGTGTTAGAACCAATTACGAAGAAGGTGATTTAGTTGAACAAAAAGACTATTGTATTGGGAGTTTGTGGGGGAATTGCAGCTTATAAAAGTGCACAACTTGCAAGTAGTCTATATAAAAAAGGTTATGATGTTCATGTCATTATGACGAAAAATGCTACAGAATTTATTACACCGATGACATTTGAAACATTAACTCATAATCGTGTATCTGTTGGAACGTTTGATCGCAATTTCCAGTATGATGTGAATCATATTTCATTAGCTAAGCGCGCAGATTTATTTGTTGTGGCTCCAGCTTCAGCAAATTGTATTGCGAAGTTTGCTCATGGATTAGCGGATGATATGTTGACGACAACGTTTTTAGCCGCGTCTTGCCCAAAACTCATTGCACCTGCAATGAATACAGGAATGTTAAATAATCCAATCACACAGCATAATATTGAGATTTGTAAAAAATATGGAATGACTTTTGTTGAATCAGATAGTGGTTATTTAGCATGTGGAGATGTTGGGAAAGGTCGTTTGGCAGAAATCGAGGATATTGAAGATGCGATTGAAAGTTTATTAGTTAAGGACAAGCCTTTAAAAGGAATGAAAGTTGTCGTAACCGCAGGACCCACTCAAGAAGATTTAGATCCAGTTCGTTTCATGACGAATCATTCAAGTGGGAAGATGGGGTATGCAGTGGCACGTGCTGCTCGTAATTTAGGTGCGGATGTGACGTTAGTAACTGGGCCTGTTTCATTAAGAAAGCCAGTTTTCATGGATGTTGTTGAGGTTAGAACAGCAATTCAAATGTTTGAAGCAGTTGAGGCTCTAAAAGATGAGTATGATATTTTAGTGAAGTCAGCAGCCGTTTCAGATTACCGAGTGGAGCGTGTGAGTGATCATAAAATGAAAAAGCAAGGTAATCAGTTGACGATTGATTTTGTAACCAATCCAGATATCTTAGCTCATATGGGGCAGCTAAAAAAGGCGAATCAAGTTGTTTGTGGGTTTGCTATGGAGACTCAAGATTTAGTTGAGAATGCTACGAAGAAGTTAGTGAATAAAGGTGCTGACTTGATTGTTGCAAATCAGTTAAATGAAGATGCAGCGGGATTCAAAAAGGATACGAATGTGGTGACGATTTTAACGGGTGAGGGGATAACGAAGTTAGATGTCATGTCTAAAGAAGCACTTGGTTATGAGATTATGAATCGTTTATTACAGATTTTAGTGAAGAAAAGAGGGATAGTATGTTAGTCGTTATTGATGTAGGAAATACGAATATTACACTAGGAGTTTATGACCAGGATGAATTAATTGCAAATTTTCGGCTAACGACTAAATTGCAACGAACATCAGATGAATTTGGAATTACGTTATTTTCATTCTTCCAAACAAAGAATATTGATCCAAAGGGGGTTGAGGATGTTTTAATCTCTAGCGTTGTGCCTAAGATTATGCATTCTTTAACAAATGCTATTCGTAAGTATTTTAATATTGAACCAATCATTGTCGGCCCAGGTATTAAGACCGGTATTAGTGTGAAAACTGAAAATCCAAGAGAGGTGGGAGCTGATCGTATTGTTGATATTGCAGCAGCATATCATATTTATGGTGGTCCAGCGCTTGTTATTGATTTTGGGACGGCAACAACCTATGATTATGTCAATGAAAATGGTGAGTTTGAGTTTGGGGTCACGTCACCAGGAATTGAGATTTCTGCTCAAGCTTTATGGACACAAGCTGCAAAGTTACCTGAAATTGAAATTAAAAAGCCTGCGACGATTATGTGTCGTAATACGATTACGAGTATGCAAGGTGGATTAGTTTATGGTTATATCGGTCAAACGGAATACATTATCAAAAAAGTAAAGGAAGCTGTTGGTAAAGACATTAAAGTGGTAGCGACTGGTGGACTTGGGCGTATCATTTATAATGAAACTGATATGATTGATATTTATGATCCAGATTTAGCTTTTAAAGGAATGAAAGTTATTTATCATAAAACAAAGGGATAAGAAGATTATTGATCGTTGATAAAAAGGAATCAAATGTATTTGGTTCTTTTTTTATGTTCAGGCAAAATAAAAGGAAAATTATGGATTTGTTATTGATAGTAATCACAGATTTAAATATAATAGGAGAAGTAATTCTACTAATGAGACTTAATGATGATCAGTTGACATCAATTAAGTAAAGCGTTAGGGGGATTAAAAATATTATTCAAGACGTTGCATTCAGAAGAAGCGACAGTGGAGGAGAAAGAAATGAATCAATCAAGTAAGAAAACCAAGTATTTAGTTTTAGTCACCATGTTTTGTAGTATTGAGGTATTATTGATGTTTACCCCTCTTGGATTTATTCCAATTGGGCCGATGAAGGCCACAACCATGCATATTCCGGTTATTTTAGCAGGGATTTTATTAGGAATCAAAGGGGGTGCAATTACTGGTCTTGTCTTTGGGATTTCGAGTGTTGTCAATGCCACGATTAATCCAACGATTTTATCATTTGTATTTACGCCTTTTTATTCGCTTGGCGAGTATCACGGAAATTTCATGAGCTTAGTTATTGCTATTGTACCTCGTGTATTGTTAGGCGTATTAGGTGGTTTAATTTATAGTTGGTTTAAAAATCGAGATAAAAATATGATTGGCGGAGGCGTAACAGCACTATTGTGTACAGTTCTACATACGGCGATGGTATTAGGAATGATTTATATCTTTTTTGGACCAAGTTATGCAGCTGCTCAAGGGTTAGATACAACACAGTTATTAATGGCCTTAATTGGATTGGTATTTACAAATGGTCTTTTAGAAGCCTGTGTAGCTACAGTTGTAATTGTACCATTAGTAAAAGTACTAGAGCCAATGGCTCAAAAAATGGGCTTAACTCATATGAATATAAAGTTAAATAAAGTTGAACGCTAGAGCTTTAAGCTAGGAGTAATTTTCCTAGCTTTTTTTGATTCGTCAAATAATTGATTTTAGTAGGTGATTTTGATAGAAGAATAGGAATAAATGTTAATATTAAGCATATTAATCATTAGGTAGACTATAATAAAAAGGATTTTGGTTTAAAGTATTGCCATTATTTATTCATCTTTGTATAATTTATTTAATAGCACTCATATAGGTAGAGTGCTAAAACGAGGAGGGACATACATGTTAAAACCATTAAACAATAATGTTGTACTTGAGATTGTTGAGGTTGAAAAGACAACAGCTAGTGGAATCATTCTTTCGGGAGAAGCTTCAAAACCAAAACATTCAGAAGGAGTTGTAGTTGCCATTGGTGATGGAAAGTTATTAGATAATGGGAAACGTCATCCAATAACTGTTGAGGTGGGGCAACGTGTTATCTATAACGGATTTGGTGGAACAAAGGTCTCACATCAAGGAAAAGAATTAGTTATTTTATCCCAAGATGATATTTTAGCAATTGTTGAGTAAGTTAAATTTAGTTTAATATATTAATTTTGATTTAAGGGAGGATTTAATATTATGGCAAAAGAAATTTTATTTGCTGAAGATGCACGTCGTGCGATGATTCGTGGAGTGGATAAATTAGCGGATACAGTAAAAGTAACTTTAGGACCAAAAGGTCGAAATGTCATTTTAGAGCAAAAGTTTGGAGCGCCTCAAATTATTAATGATGGGGTTTCAATTGCAAAAGAAATTGAATTAGAAGATAAGTTTGAAAATATGGGAGCTCGTTTAGTAGCTCAAGTTGCAAGCCGTACGAATGATGTAGCTGGAGATGGAACAACAACGGCAACGGTTTTAGCTCAAGCGATGATTCGTGAAGGAAATAAAAATATTGTAGCGGGAGCTAATCCAATAACGATTCGTCGTGGAATCGAGCGTGCTGTGAAAGTGGCTGTTGAAGCATTAAAGGCTAATTCTAAGCCGATCGAAGGAAAAGAATCAATTGCTAACGTAGCTGCGATTTCTGCTGCAGATGAAGAAATCGGGAAATTAATTGCTGAAGCTATGGAACGTGTTGGTAATGATGGAGTGATTACTTTAGAAGAGTCTAAAGGCTTTGAAACAACAATGGATATTGTTGAAGGAATGCAATTTGATCGTGGATATTTATCATCTTATATGGTGACAGATACAGATAAAATGGAAGCTGTTTTAGATAATCCATACATTTTAGTCACAGATTCTAAAGTTGGTACGTTACAAGACATCTTACCAATTCTTGAGCAGTTAGTTCAAACAGGACGTCCAATGATTATCATTGCTGATGATATTGAAAATGAAGCATTAGCAGCATTAGTTGTTAATAAATTACGTGGAACATTCAATGTGGTAGCTGTTAAAGCACCTGGATTTGGTGATCGTCGTAAACGTATGCTTGAAGATATCTCAATTTTAACTGGTGCTCAATTAATTACTGAGGAGTTAGGATTAGACCTTAAAAATACAACATTAGATCAATGTGGCCGCGCTGGACGTGTGATTGTAACAAAAGATCATACAACCATTGTTGAAGGAACTGGTTCACAAATTGATATTCAAGCTCGTATTGCTCAAATTCGTGCAGAGTTAGAAAATACGACTTCAGAATTTGATAAAGAAAAATTATTAGAACGTTTAGCAAAATTAAGTGGAGGAGTTGCCGTGATTAAGGTTGGGGCAGCGACTGAAACTGAATTAAAAGAACGTAAATTACGTATTGAAGATGCTTTAAATGCGACACGTGCAG
Organism: Turicibacter bilis; assembly: GCF_024499055.1. Taxonomy (NCBI): domain Bacteria; kingdom Bacillati; phylum Bacillota; class Erysipelotrichia; order Erysipelotrichales; family Turicibacteraceae; genus Turicibacter; species Turicibacter bilis. Next base: position 2,149,689 of record NZ_CP071249.1, read on the forward strand.
CGGTTCAAGAAGGGATTGTTGCTGGTGGTGGAACAGCTTATATGAATATTTACAATGATGTCGCTAAAATTGAAGCAATCGGCGATGAGGCAACTGGGGTTCAAATCGTTTTAAAAGCTTTAGAAGCCCCAATTCGCCAAATTGCTGAAAATGCTGGAATTGAAGGTTCAATTATTGTTTATAAATTAAAAGAGTTAGATCCTGGATTTGGATATAATGCAGCGACTGATGAGTTTGTGGATATGTTTAAATCAGGTATTGTGGATCCAACGAAAGTCACTCGTTCTGCTTTACAAAATGCAGCGAGTATTTCAGCTTCATTCTTAACTGCTGAAGCAGCTGTTGTCGAAATTGAAAAGCCACAAGCAGTTCAAGCCCCAAGTGATATGGGTGGAATGGGAATGATGTAATAAAAAATCTCTAGATTTATCTAGAGATTTTTTTTATGATGAAATAAGATAAGTTATAATAAAGAAGATAACTATTGGAGGTTTTTATGAAGGGAATCGGAACAGATATTATCGAGATTAAACGTATTAAACAATTAAACCACCGTGAACGCTTTATCCATAAATTATTAAGTGAAGAAGAGTTTAGGTTATATCAATCCTTCCAGCATGAAAAAAGGCAGAATGAATTTTTAGCAGGACGTTGGGCAGCCAAAGAAGCTTTATATAAAGCGTTAGGATCCTATTGTGATGGAAAATCATATAAAGACTTTAGTATTATGAATGATGAACGAGGAAAGCCTTATTTATTAAGCCCAACGATCGAAAGCGTTCATATTAGTATTAGTCACTGTGAGAATTATGCGGTTGCATTTGTCATCTGGGCATAAAAAAATCAGCTAAATTTAGCTGATTTTTTTATTGAATTAGTAACGTCTATCTGGTGCAAATAGTAAACCAATATTAATAAGTCCGGCAATTCCTACTAAGGCGTAAACAACGCGTGAGATGATTGCATCTTGTCCGCCAAATAAGAATGCAACAAGATCGAATTGGAAGAATCCAATAAGACCCCAGTTAATTGCACCAATTACCGTTAAAATCAAAGCAATACGTTGAATTAACGACATAGTTTTCGCTCCTTCCTATTTTGGATATTTATAGTATTTAATTAATAAGGGAGTTTTATGTATTAGAAAGCATAAATTAATTTAATATTTCATAGTATTAATTGAAATTGAACTTAATAAAGAGGTGGATAGCGATGAAGAAATTATGTTTAATGTTCGCAGTAGTGCTTACCGTGCTATTAGCTGCATGTGGAGAAATGTCTCAGCAAGACGTTGTTGACAAGCTCACGAGCAACTTAGAAGATGCTAAGTCATATTATGCAACAGGTGTGATGGAAGTTGATAATAATGGCCAAGTGTATCAGTATAATGTTGAGGTAGCTTATCAAAAACCAGAGAATTACAAAGTTACGTTAAAAAATGAAACAACAAACAATGAGCAAATCATACTAAAGAATGACGAAGGTGTCTTTGTATTAACACCTGCGTTAAATAAGCAATTTAAGTTCCAAAGTGATTGGCCATTATCAAGTTCACAAGTTTATTTATATCAATCATTAATGACTGATATTTTAAACGATGCTGAAGTAAAGTTTGAATCTGGAGAAGAGAATTATACATTTGAAGCTAAAGCGAATTATCATGGAAATCGTGATTTAGTTTCTCAAAAAATTACGTTTGATAAAAAATCATTAACTCCAGCAGAAGTTTACGTAGTTGATAGTGAGGGAGAACCTCGTATTTCAATGAAATTCTCTTCATTTAATTTTGATGAAAAACTTGCAGATGGATACTTTGATTGTCAACAAACAATGGAGTATTCACAAGAAACAATGGGTGAAGGTGTTATCAATGTGTTAGATGATGAGTTATACCCAGCTTATTTACCGGAAGGAACAACGTTAGTTAATAAACAAGCGATTGACATTGAGGAAGGTCAACGTATTATTATGACATTTAGTGGTGATCAAGATTTCACAATGATTCAAGAGCCTGTTACATATAATGATTCAGTAGGTGTGGAATCTGTTGCAGGTCAACCTGTAATGATTAATGGAACAATTGGTGCGTTAAGTGAAAATTCAATTACATGGGTTGAAGGTGGAGTTGAGTGTTTCTTAGTTTCTGAGACATTGGATACAGAACAATTAGTTTCAGTTGCAGCATCAGTTTCAAATCTTGCTGAAAAATAAGAGATAAAAAAGACGATAACCTTTAATAGTAGATAAAAATTAATAGTAAGAGAAGTAATCTAAGTTAAAGATTGCTTCTCTTTTTTATGTTAGTCAAAAAAATGTAATAGTTGATAGATCAGATTAAATGGATAAAACTTTGATTTTTTATGATCTTACAATTGGAATAATTTAATTTGAGTTGATTAATATAATTTTTATCATCGAATGTAATGATAATTTCACACTTTTCACTTACTATTTGACTATGTCCCAGGAATCGTAATTTTTCAGTATAACGAGTGGGAGATTCTGATAGGATATTAGAAGATATAATGGATTTGGTTATAGTTAAACACAGTAAACTGATGACAATGACTAAAGAGCTTATTATAATCAGTGAGATTATTTTATGATGACTCATCTGCTTCATGGAAACCTCCCCTATCTGAAAAGAAACTCTTTAGTTTATATTAAAAAAACTATGTTTTTCGTGTGTACAAAATGTATTCATTTATGTTAAATTTTAAATAGATATTTTTTCACTATTGGAGAGTGTTAGGATGAGTACAAGATATAAAGTATTAGTGGCGGAAGATGAAGTGAAAATTAGAGAGATTTTAGTGGATTTTTTAACGGATTATTATGAAGTGATTGAAGCTAAAGATGGGGAGGAAGCACTACGTTTATTCCATTCACAACAAATTGATTTAGTGCTCTTGGATTTAATGATGCCAGGAAGAGATGGGTTTTCTGTTTTAAAGGAGATTCGCTCAGTGTCTAAGGTGCCAGTCATGATTTTAACAGCGCGCTCTAGTGTGGAAGATCAAGTTAAAGGTTATGATTTAAAAGTGGATGATTATGTTACAAAACCATTTGATAATAAAGTTTTAGTAGCAAAAATCAATCGTCTATTAGCTCGTGTGAATGAAGAAGATGAAGTAGAAACCTATGAGCTTGCTTTTGATGGGTTAGTTGTGAATAAATTATCACGTACGGTTCGTATTGATAATGAATTAATCGATTTTAGACCAAAAGAATTTGATTTATTAGTCTTTTTAATTGAAAATCACCGTATTGCTTTAGATCGTGATCGTATTCTAGATGCGGTATGGGGAATTGATTATTTCGGTGATACCCGAGTCGTGGATACACATATTAAAAAAATCCGTAAAAAATTAGGAACATACGCGAAGTACATTCATACGGTATTTGGAGTTGGATATAAATTTGAGGTGATCTAAAGTTGCGCTTAGCTACCAAGATTTTTTTATTACTTTTTGGCTTGTTTTTTGCAACGATTAGTTTAGACATCGCAGCCCAATATTATTTTTATGATTTTGCTTATCCAAGTTATAAACAAAATCAAATTTATCAGCTCGTTTACGATATAAAAGAAGAAGTCCCCAATTTTGAGCGACACACCAATGACTTTTTTTCGTATATGAATGAGCTTAAAAGCGAGTATTTAGTTCAATACAAGCTTCATAGTTCAAATACTTCGCAGTTAAATTTAGATCGTTTAACTGATAATGATATTTTCTTTGAATCCAAGAATGAAGAAAATGTGACAACATATCACTATTATACGAAGATTACGTTTAAGGGTGGAGAGCAATGGATTATTGAGGTTTCTTATTCTTTGCAGGTCTTAGGGGAAATGTTATCAGTTTTCACGAATTACTATATTTTCATTTTTATGATTCTCGCGATTTTAGTTCTGTTTTTTGCCATTTGGCTGACCGAACATATTACAAAACCGCTACTTCATATGAAGCGGGTAACAGAAAATATAGCAAATATCAATTTTACAGAAAAATGTGAAGTGACATCTGATGATGAATTAAAAGAGCTGGCAACGAATATTAATATAATGAGTGATAATTTAAATAATACGTTAACGAAGTTAAAGGTTGCGAATGAGCGTTTACAAGATGATATTGCACGTGAGCGTGAGTTTGAACAAATGCGTTCAAATTTCTTTTCAACGATTTCTCATGAATTAAAAACACCGTTAACCATTATTAAAGGGATTGCAACACGAGTAAAATCAAAACCTATGTCACAGGATGATGTGAAATTACAGCTAGAATCGATCATTGAAGAGGTTGATCGAATGACGATGATGGTTCAAGATACATTAAATTATATGAAGATGGAAAATCCAGAAGATTTTTTAGAATATAGTAGTTTCAATTTGAAGATGCTGGTTGAGCATTTAAATAAGAAAGTGGAACATCTAATGGGCGAGAAACATCTACATATTCATTTAGATTTAGATGATGTTTATGTTGAGGCAGATTCAGAGCAAATTATGACAGTTGTAACAAACTTATATTCAAATGCAATTCGCTATACTCCAGATGGAGACCATATATATGTGACACTGAAACGTTATGATGATAAAGTTCGATTTGAGATTGAAAATACAGGGATTTTTATTCCAGAAGCTGAAATCGATCGTATTTGGGAACCATTCTATCGTCTTGAAAAGTCACGAAACCGAGATAGTGGAGGAACAGGTCTTGGGTTATTAATTACAAGTAAAATTTTAAAGATGCATCACAGTAAGTATGGAGTCATGAATACTGATCGTGGGGTGAAGTTTTACTTCGATTTAAATATTGATCCAGACTTTGATGAATAAGTAGGGATGTAAAGTAGTCATTTGCTTAGCCAAATGGCTATTTTATTAACTAAATATAGAGTGAGAAAAAGGGGAGAATGACATGAAGATTAAAATTAATAGTCATGCAACAACAGTTAAGCCATCAATTATTAGGGAAATGAAAGTATTAGCTGATAGTTATAAAAATGTGATTGACTTTACGCTAGGGGAACCCCATATATCACACCATACTTATGAAACAATTCATGAGGGATTACATCAACGTATCATGAGAAGCCCAATCGGTTATTCACATCAATACGGCGTTTTAGAATTAAGAGAAGCTATCGCAGAGTATTGTCAAACCCATTACAATCAAGATTACGATCCTAAAAGTGAAATTGTTGTGACAACGGGGGTATCGGAGCCAATCAGTGCGGTGCTTAAAACAATTTTAGAAGAAGGTGACGAAGTGATTATCTTCTCACCATCATTCACACTGTATAACAGTAATGTTAAGATGTACGGAGGAAAAGTTGTTTTATATGATATGATTGCCAATGAGATGAAGGTAAAATCAGATGTATTAAGTGAGCTGATTACACCAAAAACAAAAGCGATTCTAGTAAATTCACCTTGTAATCCAACAGGTAAAGTTTTTTCTAAGGAAGATAATGAAGCTATTTATGAATGTATTAAGGATCATCCTATTTTTGTGATTAGTGATGAAATTTATCGTGAGATTGTATTTGATGGAGTTGAATGTCCTTCTTTATCAGATTATCAGGATTTAAGAGATCGTATGTTTATTTTAAATGGAGTTTCTAAATCATTCGCCATGACTGGATGGCGTATTGGTTACGTATTAGGACCAAAAGAATACATTCAGATTGTTGCAGTTGTTCATCAAAACTTTGTAGCTTCAGCTTCAACGATTTCTCAGTATGCGACGTTAGAAGCTTTGAAACATCCGGAATTAACTAAAAACATTTGCTCTCTTTATGAGCGTAATCGTAATTATGTATATGAACAATTAAAACCATATTTTAAACAGGTTGTTTTACCAGAAGGTGCTTTTTATTTATACCTAGATGCTAGTAATTATGGCTTAAGTTCATATGAGTTCGCTATTGAATTATTAAAAGAACAACGAGTAGCAGTTGTTCCGAGTGTTGCATTTGAAGCGCAGGATTCTGGATATGTTCGTTTGTCTTATTGTTGTGATTTTGAAGTTTTAAAAGAAGGAATTGCCCGTATACAAAATTTTAGAAAAAGTTTGTAAAATGATAACTAAGCTAACTATTTATGATAAAATACTGTCAGAATTTATATCTATTGAGTTTAGATGATTATAGCTTCTATAGATAGTCTGTGTCCATCATGTTTTAAGGCATTAACTTGGATGTAAGTCATGTCAATGATGGATCTGCTTCTATATAGAAGACTTGAAAATGGAGAGAATTCAAGTTGATAATCTATTGAAATGAGGCATCTTAAACGATAGATTAAGAAATGCTTAGTTGAAAGAGAGATGGCAATGAAAAAAAATAATAAAGGATATAGTTATCGTCCAAATCAGCGTAGAAAAAGAATCAGAATTAATAAGATACGATTTACCATCTTTGTTCTTAGTTGCTTGACTATTCTTTTTGGGATTGGTTTTGGAATTAAAGTATTACTGACAGATAAAGTAGAAGTAAATATCGGACTGACGGATGATTTAAATCCGGTTGAGGGAGAGAGCATGTATAAATTATCATTAACATGGGAATCCTTAGCTGCCGATAAGTATAAAGATATTCAAATTACAGTAAATGATAAGAAATATGTGTTAGAATCGGGTTCAAATAAGTTTGAGGTTGAATTAACTGAACCAAATGAAGCTTATGAGGTAACATTTAAAGCGAAGAAGAAGGGGCTAGTTTTTTCAAATACAGTCAAAAAGGTTATTAATACATTTTCAGATAATGATACGTTAGAACAATCGGTCTCTAATTTAAAGATTGAAAATGATATCTTATCATTTGAACATGAAATTCAAAAAAATTCGAACATAGAATTTAATACAAAATCAATAATGTATGAGGCCGTTGATTTAGTTAATCAAATCAGTTCGCAAGGAAGAACAGAAATCATCAGTCAAAATCAGGATTCCGTTATTCTTGAGGTCTCAATTCCAATGGAGAAGTTCAAGGATAGTCCAACGGTTTCAATAAAGATGGATACTATCGTTAATAAACTTCTTTTGTCAACGTCAGTTAAAGATACAGATCTTCAAGTGAATCAAGTAAATGTTGAACCATTTAATTTGGTATTTGAAGAACAGGATTTGATTTTGATTAACAATAATTTAGAACATTATAATTATGCCGACCATGATTTTTATGCGGAATCACTTCATTTAAAATTAGATTTAAAAGAGGAGATTTCAACGTATCAACTCGTTAATTCCTCAGGACGTGTTGTTGTGGATGAGCCTTATTCATCTCAAGGAAATCAAGGGATTGAGTTATCCCATTTAGCGGAGGATCAATATATTATAAAAATTAATAATCTACCCGTATATGTGACTGACTCTTTATGTGAAACGTGGTATACCGTTACGAGAAATGAAAAGGCTAATCAAGTGACACTTCAACCAAAAAATGGTCAGTTATCGCTTAAAGTCGAGAAAGTAGATGAGTTACCTGAGAATGTTTATGATATTTTGATTGATCCAGGACATGGTGGTTTAGACGGTGGAACAGTGGCGGGTGATTTAACGGAGGCAGAGGAAGCGCTCAAGTTATCGAAGTATCTTGCAAAGCGTTTAGAGGATCATGGATTAAAGGTCAAATTAACGCGTACCGATGATTTAGATCCGGCGGGTCCAGGAAATTTTGATTATGGGAAATCTCCCTTCTTTGATGAAGGTCGTGTGGAACAAGTTTATCGTTATCAAACAAAATATATGTTATCGAATCATTTAAACTCTTTTGATAAGTCGTTAGAAGGGTTTGAGATTTATAGTTCAGTTGTTGCCGATAATGATTGGGCTTCAAGAATCGCAACTAGTTTAACAAAGGCTGGACAAGATCCTCGTGATGCTGAAAAAAATGAGTTTAGAGTATCAGAAGGATCGTATAAGAAGTATTATTTATGTACAGGAACAACTTATGAAATTGAATATGGTTGTGCTAGTGATTATATGGATTTTTTATATATCATTCGTGAGACAGGTGGTCGTCTTTCACAGTCTTCAGCACTATTAGACTATAATGAGAATTACACAATGATTCCGAACTATGGTGCAGAAACAATTTTAATTGAGTATGCTTATTTAGATAATTCAAAAGATTATAAAGAGTGGATTGAAAATTGGCAAGCGTGGGGAGAAGCAGTTGTTAAGGCAACTGTCGAATATCTAGGTATTAAATATCAAAAGTAAAAAGAGTGGTTAATCCACTCTTTTTACTTTATGTAAGTCCTTTCGAAGTTTTTCACAACGTAAAAACTTTGAGGGGCCTACCAACGGTAAATAAATTTTGTTTGAAAATGGTAGGTTACTCAAGCTCTAGTAGTCGAGGAAAGTTACGAGTTCATTAACTCACTCCGTAGCGGAGGCAACCCATCCTCTAGCAGTTAATGAACTAAGACTGATTAGAAATTGTAAAATATACTTCTGTTTCTGTATAAAAGGTGATAAATCATTTATATTAAGTTGTCTAAAATTAAAATGTTAAAACATCATAAATACAAGCTAACGTAGTATTCGTAAAATTTTTTCGTGTAAACGGTGACTACTTTTTATACATTATAGATAGAATATACACTTTTTGGGGGAGCAAAATAAAAATAAGTTGAATGGAATTTGGTGAAACTGATGGTATATAAGTCACAGAATTTTTTAAAAGTGTCTCTGAATAATAATGGATACAAAATGTATTTTATGTTATCATATTGTTTAGATTTTTAACATTTTATATTAGTAGAAACTCATTAAAAAGGAGAGGAAATAATGGAAAATCCAAAGAAAGTATTAATATTAACTGCTCCTTTTGGTAGCGGACACTTACAAGTCTCTAGTTCATTAACGGAGGAATTTTTAAAGCATAATAATGTGGTTGTTGAGGAATATGATTTATACTCTGAAGAATTTCCGACCCTATCTAAAACTTTACAAAAAGCATATTTAAAAACTTATAAACCGATTGGAAAAGATGTTTATCGTATGCTTTATTACGGATCAAGCTATGCAGTTCATGATTCATTCCAAGCTAAGATATTAAAACCATACTTAGAATTTGGAATTCGTTCATTACGTAATAAGATTCGTTCGTTTGAACCAGATGCAATTATTAGTGTCTTTCCAGTGACTTCTTTATATACGTTAGAGGAAAAGGGATTTAAAATTCCTATTTATACGGTGATTACAGATTATTATGCGAGTGGATTATGGCTATATAAAGGGGCTCGTCGTCATTATGTAGCTAATAATCGTATGGTTGCTTGGGGAGTCGCAAATGGGCTTACTCAAAATCAATTTATGTTAACAGGAATTCCGATTCACGGGAAATTTTATAAAGAGTTAAATCGTCAAGAGCTATACAGAAAATATGATTTAGATCCAGCTAAACGAACAGTGTTAGTAGCTGCTGGAGCACATGGTGTTGTCTCACATGTAGATGATATTGCCGAACGTTTAGCTTCACAACCTGAAATTCAAGTCGTAGTGGTATGTGGGAATAACACGAAGTTATATGACCAAATAGTCCAATTGTCAAAAGATTATCATAATTTAAAGGTGCTAGGATATTGTACGGAAATGCATGAGTTATTGGAAATTGCAGACTTAATGGTGACAAAACCAGGTGGGATTTCATTAACGGAGGCAGCGGTTAAAGGTGTTCCAGTTATTTTATACAATCCAGTATATGGACAAGAACTTGAAAATGCTAAATACTTCTCAGATAAAAATGCAGCAGTCATTGTTTCAAGTGAGTCAGAATTGATTTATCATGTGTTAATTATTTTAAATGAAGAAGGACTTCTTGATGAGATGAAAAATAATATTAAGCAATTATCTCGTGAATATTCTGCAAAAACAATTGTTGAGGATGTGTTAAAAGATAGTGATGAATATTACAAGCAGTAGTTATAAAGTGTTAAAATTAACACACTTAAAAGCTCAAGATTATGAAGTAGCGATTCAAACACCGAATCAACATGTTGTTTTATTGCCTGTTCATGAGGAATTAGTTTTAAAGTTCCGTCTGGTTGAAGGTAAAGAATTAGATGAATGTCAAATTACAGAACTAAATGGAAAGCTAGATTTAGGGCGTGCTTATCAATATGCTCTAAATTTATTATCTCGAAAATCTTATACGACAGCACAAATTTATGAGAAACTAGAGGCTAAAGAGTATGAGATTGAAATTATCCAAGAAGTTTTAAAACGTTTAGTTGATGTGGGATTATTGAATGATGAACAATATACCAGTTCTTATATTAATCATCAGGTGATTATGGGAAAGAAAGGTCCTAATAAAGTCAAACAAGAATTGTTACAAAAAGGAATTTCTGATCGTTTGATTAATCAATACATGCCAGTTTATGAAGAAGAAATACAGATTGAGCATGCAACAAAACTTGCTAATCAGGTCGTTCGTATGAATACAAAATACGGGCCTCACTTTATTAAACAAAAGATTTGTCAACATTTAATGACCAAAGGATTTAATCGATCTGTCATTGACAAGGCAATTGAAAATATTAAACTTGTAGAAGATAGTGAGGAAGAGAACCCAATTTTGGTTAAGGAAATTGAAAAACTTTATCGTAAGCATCACCGTCTTATGGGATATGAGAAAAAGACAAAAGTGGTTCAGTCGCTAATGCGAAAGGGATTTAGCTACGATGATATTTCAACTGTTTATGAACGTATTTGTGAAGAGTTAGAAGATGAATAATAAGAGAGGGGGCTCTTTAGGGCCTCTTTTCAATTCGATAGAAGGAGAATTTTTAATGTCACAACCAATCTATTTGAAAGTTAAGCAATTAATTGAAGACGATATTAAACAGCTAGTTCCTAATGCAATGATTCAATCAGAACGAGATTTAGCTATTAAATATGAAGTATCTCGAATGACAGCTAGAAAAGCTATTGAAGCACTAATAAGAGAAGGTAAATTATATCGTAAGGATAAGGTTGGAACTTTTGTAGCTGATGATAAGCTACATGAACCGGTTGCAGAGTTAGTTGGATTCACTTCAGAAATTAGTAGTAAAGGGATGCGGCCTCATACAAAGGTTGTGAATTATGAAATTATTGAAGCTGACGAACGGATAGCTAAGCATCTAGAAATTAAAGTGAATGATCGTGTTCATAGTTTATTAAGGCTGCGAATGGCAGATGATAGACCAATGACGCTTGAGCATACTTATATTCCATTATCGGTTGTGAAAGAATTACCAGAGTCAGTGATTCATAGTTCAATTTATGCGTTTCTGGATCAAGAATTGAATGTTAAAATTGCTTCTGGTTCTCAGATGGTTTCGGCTATCAAAGCAGATGAACAGGTATCGGAATTATTAGAACTGCCATTGCATGATCCACTCATTTATTTAGAGTTAACGTCTATTTTAATGAATGGCCAAGTGCTTGAATTTGTTGAGACTTATGCAAATCCTCAAAATTACAAGGTCATGATTCACTCACGTCGAAAATGGTAATAATAAGAAAAAAATCAATATCAGAGTTGACAAATATATGACTAAGAGCTAAAATGACACTGTAAATTGAATTCATTTAATAAATCTTCGAGGCAGGGTGTAAGTCCCTACCGGCGGTATAGCCCGCAAGCCGTATGGTTGATCTGGTTAAATTCCAGAGCCGACAGTTATAGTCTGGATGGGAGAAGATTCGTTTTTGATATACTCTTTTTTAGATATATCTCACGAAGATTTATTAACGTGAGATCTTTTTGCATTTCACAAAAAGTTTTTATTTACAAAAATATCTTAATTTAGGAGGAGAGTATATGAATAACTCTAAAAATTTATTAAGTAACACAAAAAGTCTTGTTTTATTAGGAGTTTTTATTGCGTTAGGGGCTATTTTAATGTTAATTGAAATCCCTTATCCACCCGTTCCATTTTTAAAATTTGATTTAAGTGAGTTAATTGTTTTATTAACAGTTGAGGTATTTGGGTTAGTTCCGGCTATTATTGTCGCGGCTGCTAAATCAATTGTAAATATTATGTTAGGAATGAGTGCAACACCTATGCATATTGGATCCATTACAGCATTCATTGCCTCAACAACAATGGCTTGTTTATACGTACTTGTAAAAAAATATCTTTCTGGAACTACAGTCGTAAACAAATCATTACGTTTTTTATTAGTGATTACTGGATTTTCTTCTATTTTAACACTTTGTAACTACTTATTTATTACACCAATTTACTTCGGTGGATTATGGTTTACAGATGTAATTGGTTGGGTAACGCTAGAATCATTTATTCCAGGATTACCATTTGATTTAGGATATGGAGCGGCGATTGCATTTGTTTATCTCCCATTCAATGCAATTAAAGGATTACTTGTTTTAGGTATATATGAAATGATTGCACCGCGCTTATTAGTCGCACTTCAAAAGATTTTAAAAAACCTGAAATTATCACCAGTGGTGTCAGAATAAAACAAATTATGATGTAATTTAGGGAGGAGGTGTTTACCTCCTCTTTTTTTGATATAATGAATGATATAAGAAATAGTAAAGTTTTCACATAGCATAAAGTTATTATTGCTACAGATAGCTTATATGTCTAACGTTTAAATTCTTGAACTTTTTCGTAGTTGATGTAAATTATTTATCAAATTTTATATAGAGACTAATAAAAATCGAAGGGGAATCAGATGAAAAAGATTATATATGTTATTTTATTTATCTTAGTATCTATCGGTTTATATCGCCATGTAAATGAATTGACATTAGGTTCAGAAAAAGTGTTACATGTATGGGTGAGCAGTGAAGAATACGAAGTGTTAAAAGATTTGAATCCAAGATTTGAATCAATGTACGATGTAGATGTACAGATGAAAATTGTCACATCTGAACAAGTTCTCTCTACACTTCCTTTGTATATTACTTCATCTGAATCCCCTGATATTATTACAGCTTCCCACACATTGATTTCGGATTTAGTTGCGATGAATGCCATTAGTCCAATTAGTGAAGTGTTTGAAACATTCAATATACTACCCACTGTTAAATCAGGATTTAAGGTAAAAGGTGAGTACTATGGGATTCCATATAATGCTCAAACAGATATTCTATTTTATAATAAAGAAATATTTGAAGATGGTATTAGCTCCTTTGCTCAATTAAATGATTATACCGATGTATCTTTAGCGATTGATTATCAGAGTATTTATCATATTAATCCATTTATTACTGGATTTGGAGGATACACGGTTGGGATTGATAATTTTGGTGATACAAATTTTTATGATATTGGACTAAACAAGGAAGAATCGATACAAGGGCTAACCGCTATGCTTCATTTGCTTGATAAGAAACTCCTTTACAATGATGAGTTTGATGTATATCAGTCATTTATTAATCATATAACTGATTTAATGATCGCTCCAGCATCTTTAATTCCGTCCTTAGAGACGGTTTATCCCAACTTAGGATATCAAGCGATTCCGAACTTTGTGGAGGAAATTTTGCCGTATACTTATATGAGGATTGATACGTATCAAGTGACACGTTTGAGTCAAGATAAAGAGTTAGCTATTGAGTACTTAAAATTCTTGTTAACTGATGAGGTTGCAGCAGCTCGTTATGAAATGAATCGTGCAATTGCCCCTGTAGATTATGAGAATTTGATTTCACAGGATGCTTATTATACGGTGATAAAAAAACAATTACACCGTTCAGTGCCTCTTCCGAATCTAGTTGAATTTAGTTATGTTTATTTACCATTTCAGCAAGCTGCACAACAATTTTTAATGATGCCTGATCGGATTCAATCCATTATGGATGAGGCTGTTGGTTGTATTAATGATGAATTAGAAAGTGTCATTCAATAAAGAGTAGGATTAAATATTCCTGCTTTTTTTATTTAAATAGGTAATCGGTTTTAGGAAGTTGTTCATTGTGTTTCTAGGTAAGGGTAGATATAATAAGAGTATGACTTGAAGCGCTTTAATTAGTGTTATGAAAAGGGGGATATATTTATGGAGAAAAAATGGTGGCATCGTTCAGTCGTGTATCAGATTTATCCAAGAAGTTTTAAAGATACGAGTGGAAATGGTGTAGGAGATTTAAGAGGAATTATTGAAAAATTAGATTATTTAAAAGAGCTTGGGATTGATGTGATTTGGCTATCCCCCGTTTATAAATCACCGATGGATGATAATGGGTACGATATTTCTGATTATCAAGATATCGCACCGGAGTTCGGAACGATGGCAGATATGGATGAATTAATTGAAGAAGCAAATGCTCGTGGGATTCGCTTGGTGATGGATTTAGTTGTTAATCATACAAGTGATGAACATCCTTGGTTTTTAGAGGCAAAAAAATCAAAAGATAATCCATATCGTGATTATTATATTTGGCGTGATCCTGCAGAAGATGGTGGAGTACCAAACGATTTAGGCTCAACGTTCTCAGGGCCAGCCTGGGAATATGACGAGACAACTGGTCAGTATTATTTCCATTTATTTAGTAAACGTCAACCAGATTTAAACTGGGAAAATCCAAAAGTACGAGAAGAAGTTCATCAAATGATGAATTTTTGGCTTGAAAAGGGCATTGGTGGCTTCCGTATGGATGTAATCGATTTAATTGGAAAAGAGGTTGATCGTAAGATTACAGGAAATGGTCCACAACTTCATCCATTTTTACAAGAGATGAATCATAAGTCTTTTGGAAATTATGATGTATTAACTGTTGGTGAAACATGGGGAGCAACCCCTGAAATTGCCAAATTATACTCTGATCCAAAACGTCATGAGTTATCGATGGTTTTCCAATTTGAACATGCCTCTATTGACTGGGATCCACAAGAAGGAAAATGGCGTCCAACAACATTTGATTTTATCAAATTTAAAGAAATTATGAGTAAATGGCAAACATCGTTGAATGGTGAAGGTTGGAATTCATTGTTTTGGAATAATCACGATTTACCACGTATTGTTTCTCGTTGGGGAAATGATAAAGAATATCGTGTGGAAACCGCTAAAATGTTTGCCTCAATCTTACATTTAATGCAAGGAACGCCTTATATTTATCAAGGTGAAGAAATTGGGATGACGAATGTTCATTTCGAATCACTTGATCAATATAACGATATTGAGACATTACAATTTTATCGAGATAATTTGAAAAAAGGTTATACACATGAGCAGATGATGGATGCTATTTGGAAAAATGGCCGTGATAATGCGCGTACACCAATGCAATGGGATGGATCAGAACATGCCGGATTTACAACAGGTCAACCTTGGCTACAAGTTAATCCAAACTATGAATCAATTAATGTATCTAATGCATTAGATAATAAAGATTCTATTTTCTATCATTATAAGAAATTAATTGATTTACGAAAAAATAGTGAATATAGTGATACGATTATTTATGGAGAATATAAGTTATTACTACCAGATGATGAGCAAATTTTTGCTTATATTCGTGAAGATGAGAACTATAAATTATTATTAGTGGCAAACTTCAGTGAAGAAGAGGTAACAAGAGCTATTGAAGGAGAAGTGAATCAAGTGATTCTGTCAAATTATGATGCAACAGATTATAATCTTTCATCTCTTAAATTACGACCTTATGAAACAGTAATCTTTGAATTAAAAAAATAATGACTAAAAGGCACCGTTTTTGTTGAAGCGGTGCCTTTTTTTTGCAATGAGTCAAAAAACAACAATTGGAAGCGGATACAAAAAGTAAAATAAAAAATATGAAGAATTCGGAACATTTTTATGGAAAAAAGGTATAAAATCTGATAAAATCATTCGTTTATGCTTATTTTGGGAACAAATTCTCTTTTAGGACACATTTTGGACATAATTATATGGAACAATTAAAGTAAGAACAGAGAGAATGATATAAAGTAAAACAAATTTATAGATTCTAAACAGTCACCAAGACTAGAAAGCTACTTTATTACAACTAGTAATAAAGCATGGAGGTCGTAATGATATGAAGAAAAAAATTGTAGGAGTATTAATCGCTACGATGATGTTAACAGGGAATCATCAAAAAGTAGCAGAGGCATCGCCATTAGCAACACAGAATGTTGTTTATCGAGTATATATAGATGATGAAGTGGTAGGACTTATCACAGATAAAGAAGAATATGAAGAATTTGTAGTTCAACAGAAAAAAGAGTTATCGAAGCAATATCCTGAACAAGTGGTTATTAAGTCACCGACAAATGTTCGTCTAGAAGAAGAGGTAACTTTATTACCACTTACGACAATTGATAATCAAGCTGTTTTAAAAACGGTAGCTAAGAAAGCAAATTTCCAAGCATCGGCTTATAAGATTTCAATTGATGAATCAACCTTTGTTGTACAAGATGCTAATGTTGTTTCTAATACATTATTAGAATTAATGGCTTATTATACAGGTGAAGAGGATATACAGAAGATTATGGATATTGAAAATCCAATTGAACCTTTAATGGAATCAGGATCTCAATATATTGGGGCTAAAGTGGTAGAAGCAGTTAAAGTTGATACAGCTTATGCTAATCCAGATGAAATTTTAACACCAGAAGAGACACGTCGCATGGTATTATACGGTGAAGCTAAACCAAAAGAAACTGTCATTTTTGATGAAGATTCATCATTGTGGTACATCGCTAATGACCATGGAATGACTGAAGAAGAGTTGATTTTATTAAATCCTCAGGTTAAAGGTTTAAAGTGGTCAGAGCTATTAGGAATGGAGTTAGATGTCACGCCATTAAATCCAATGATTACTGTTGAAACAGAAAAAGAAAAAGTAGATATTTCAACAATTGCTTATGAAACAGAGTATATTGATGATGATACGATGGTCAAAGGACAAACGAAGATTCAACAAGAAGGTCAAAATGGTGAGTCTTTAAAACGTACAAAAATTGTTTATGAAAATGGCTCACAAGCTTCATTAGAAGTTGTTGAAGAAAAACAATTATCAGAACCTGTGAACAAGGTTGTTGTGCGTGGAACAAAAGTTGTCTCAGGTGTTGGAAATGGAAGTTGGGTTTGGCCAACAACAAATCGTAGTGTCACATGTGGATATTTATGTTATAGTGGTCATTATGCCATCGATATTCAAGCTTATATTGGACAACCAGTTTATGCAGCTGACAATGGAGTTGTTGTAAGTGCCGGATATAGTGGTGCATATGGTTATAATATTTTAATTAACCATAAAAATGGATATTACACACGATATGCACATTTAAACTCTTTAAGTGTATCAGCAGGTGATACGGTTCAAGGCGGTCAAACAATTGGAGAAGCTGGAAATACCGGAAATTCAACGGGACCTCATTTACATTTCGAGATTCGTACGAATACAGGTAGCCAACCAAGTTATGCACCAAATCCATTAGATTTTTATTAATTAAAAGCATGAAACCTCTAGCGATTAGTATACTATAAAGTATACTCGGTTAGAGGTTTATTTTTTTATCGTTGTTTTTGTAGTGAAATTGTATAAACTCAGTCGACTTATTGACAAATAACTATGAACTTGATATATTAATCTACATACAAAAATAGTAAATTATAGGAGTGTGAATTGTTTTGGACCCGTCCATGTATTATTTAATACTTGTTATCATGATTATTTTATCAGCATTCTTTAGTGCTTCTGAGACTGCTTTTTCGAGCGTAAACTTAATTCGTTTACGTCAATATGCGGAAGATGGTCGTCCAGGTGCTAAAAAAGCGCTGAATGTAGCCGAGCGATTTGATGAAGTTTTATTAGCTATCTTAATTGGAAATAATATTGTTAACTTAGCATCAGCGTCACTGGCAACCATTGTAGCAACGGAGGTTTTACACTTAGGTGCATCTGGTGCCCCAATTGCCACAGCTGTTATGACTATACTTATTATTATCTTTGGTGAAATCTTACCTAAATCATATGCCAAAGAAAATTCAGAGTCTTTAGCCTTAGCTATCGGGACAATTTATTATTATATGATTATTATTATGAAGCCTTTAATTAAGATCTTTATGGTTTTAAAAGACTTTGTTGCTAAGTTATATCGTAAAAAAGATGATGAACCATCAGTCACTGAGGATGAATTAAACGTAATCATTGATACAATGGAAGAAGAGGGGGTATTACAGCAAGATGAGGTTGAGATGCTTCAAAGTGTCCTAGATTTAAGTGAAACTTTTGTTAAGGATATTATGACACCTCGAGTTGATGTCATTGCTGTAGACGTTCACGATTCTACTGAACATATTAAAAATGTCTTTTTAGAAGAAAAGTATTCGCGTATCCCTGTTTATGATGAATCACGAGATAATATTGTAGGAATTTTATATGAGCGTGATTTATTCTCTGCTATTATTGAAAGAGGATCGACTGAAGATATCGTGATTGCAGATATTATGCGTGATCCGATGTATGTTTCATATACAATGCGTGTTTCTGACTTATTAACTCGTCTACAATTAGAAAAGCAACATTTAGCGATTGTTGCAGATGAATATGGTGGAACTGCTGGACTTGTCACAATGGAAGACGTTCTTGAAGAAGTTGTTGGTGAAATTTATGATGAGCATGATGAGGAAGAACAGTTCTTTACTAAGAAAAGTGATACGTTATATGAAGTAAAAGCAGACATCGAATTAGATGAATTATTTGATATTATGGGTATTGATTTAGATATTCCGGAAGATGCTTATTCATTAGGAAGTTGGATGTACTCAAAAATTGAAGATATCCCGGATATCGGTGATATGTATCAATATCATAATTTAGTTTTCACCATTATTGAAGTGGAAGATCGCCGTATTAAACGCGTTAAAATTGAAGTTATGGATTCATCAGAAACGGAAACTGAATAATTTAGAAGGGCTTGAAGATTAAATCTTCAAGCCTCTTTTTTTGTTCATTTATGGTAAAATAAAGAAGTGTTGAAAGAGGGGATGGTATGATAGGTGTATATTTATTATTAATCATGTTAATTGTTTTAGTGTTATTAGTACTAATCAGGCAGAATCCAAGTAGTGGAAGACGCCAACATTCATTACTTGAACAGCAAATTAAACAGGTGATTGATGAACAACAGCGAATGGAAAAAAGGTTGCAACAAACTAATTTTCAAATGTTAGATACCGTTGGACAAAATAATGAGCGAGTGCTCGATCGTTATGGCCAATTTGAGCGTACGATTCGTGGACAGTTACTTCAACATAGTACGGTGGTGACGGAACAGCTACAGCGTGATTTTGAAAAGTTAAATGAGCGCATGGAAGTGAATTTGATGCGTATTAATGATAAGGTGAATGAGCGTTTAGATCAGTCGTTTAATAAAACAAATGAGACGTTTCAGAGTATTTTAGTTCGATTAGCGAAGATAGATGAGGCGCAAAAGAAGATTGAAAGTTTATCAACAGATATTGTTTCATTGCAGACGTTGTTAACAGATAAGAAAAGCCGTGGAACATATGGGGAGGTTCAGTTGTATCAAATTTTGGCTTCAGTATTTGGAGAGAAAAATGACCGTTTGTATCAGACTCAATATAAGGTTTCAAATGGAACGATGGTTGATGCGATTTTATTTGCAC
This sequence comes from Turicibacter bilis, assembly GCF_024499055.1. Lineage (NCBI taxonomy): Bacteria > Bacillati > Bacillota > Erysipelotrichia > Erysipelotrichales > Turicibacteraceae > Turicibacter > Turicibacter bilis. The sequence continues at coordinate 2,169,287 of NZ_CP071249.1, forward strand.
CAGCCCCATTAGGAAATTTACCGATTGATTCGAAATTCCCATTGGAAAACTATCAGCGAATGATGGATCGTAACTTACCTGATGTAGAACGTAAAATTGCCACCAAGCAGTTTAAACAAGATGTGAAAAAGCATATTGATGATATTGCCATGAAGTATATTACACCGGAGGAAACATCGGATCAGGCGATTTTATTTTTGCCAGCAGAGGCCATTTTTGCAGAGATTAATGCTTACCATATTGATTTAATTGAATATGCTCAACAAAGACGAGTTTGGTTAGTTTCTCCAACAACTTTAATGTCGACTTTAACAACGATTCAAGTCATTATAAATAATCTTGAACGCGATCGTCATGCTTTAGTCATTCAACAAGAGTTAAATAAATTAGGAGATGAATTTAAGCGATATAAGGAACGTTGGGATAAATTAAGTAAACACATTGATACAGTTTCAAAAGATGTCAAAGAGATTCATATTACGACTGAAAAAATTGGAACTCGCTTTGATTCGATTTCAAATGTTGAATTAGATTTTAAAGAATAACCGTTAATAATTGACAAGTTACGAGTTTTTTCTTATAATGAATAATGAAATTAAAAATAAATATAATAATATACTCTTATTAAGAGCGATGGAGGCATAGGGGCCTATGAAGTCGCGGCAACCTCCTTGAATAGGAAGGTGCCGACCCAAGCGAGTTTAACTCGAGCAATAAGAGGGTTTGAATCAGTCATTCAAGTCCGCTTATAGCGGACTTTTTTTGTTAGCCTAAAGGGACAACTTCGGGGTTATCCACTCAAGTGCTAAGGAGTGATGAGCAGTAGTGAATCCGACCAGCCTTTGTGGTTTTACCGCATTAGATGAGCTATATGTAAGCTTATCTCTTTAAACAGAGTAAAAGTTAGATAAACTGTACACCGTAGGTGAAACTATAAGTTGTTCTTTCCATGTTATCCGCTAGTATGCTCATGATCTGAGCGGCCAGCGATAGATTATATGTACTAGTTTGTTAAAGAAAAAAGAATTACTTAGAAAAGGTGGATTATTTTTCTTAAATTGTCCATTATAGGTATGAATGATTGATTTTGTTAATGATTTTTAAATATTAACCGGCCCGAGCTATTATCTCTCGTCAGGAACTTAATAATATAGAGTATTTCTTAGTGTAATTAGAAGGAGGACATTAGTATGTCAGAACGTCGATTATTTACATCAGAATCTGTAACAGAAGGGCATCCAGATAAGATTGCAGATCAAATCTCAGATTCAATTTTAGATGCTATCTTAGCAAAAGATCCTATGGCACGCGTTGCTTGTGAAACGTCTGTGACAACAGGATTAGTCTTAGTATTTGGAGAAATTACTACTTCTTCATATGTTGATATCCAAAAGGTTGTTCGTGAAACAATTCGTGAAATTGGATATAACCGTGCGAAATATGGGTTTGATGCAGATACTTGTGCTGTGTTAACAGCTATTGATGAACAATCTGTAGATATTGCAATGGGGGTTGATCAAGCATTAGAAGCTCGTACAGGAATTATGACTGATGAGCAAATTGAAGCAATTGGTGCAGGGGATCAAGGATTAATGTTTGGTTTCGCCACAAATGAAACTGAAGAATATATGCCTTTACCAATCTCATTAGCACATAAATTATCTCGTCGTTTAACTGAAGTTCGTAAAAATGGAACCTTAGATTACTTACGTCCAGATGGTAAAACACAGGTAACAGTTGAATATGATGAGGCAGGAAAACCAGTTGCAATCGATACTGTTTTACTTTCAACACAACATTCACCAGAAGTAAGTCACGAACAAATCGAAGCAGATATTAAAAAACATGTCTTTGATGCAGTGTTACCACAAAACTTAGTAACAGAAAATACTCGCTACTTAGTTAATCCAACAGGACGCTTTGTCATTGGTGGACCACACGGAGATGCTGGATTAACAGGACGTAAAATTATCGTTGATACATACGGAGGATATGCACGTCATGGTGGTGGAGCATTCTCTGGAAAAGATGCAACTAAAGTAGACCGTTCAGCGGCTTATGCAGCTCGTTATGTTGCTAAAAACTTAGTTGCAGCGGGATATGCTGATAAAATTGAAATTCAATTATCATATGCCATCGGTGTTGCTCAGCCAACTTCAATCATGGTTGATACATTTGGAACAGGAAAAGTATCAAATGCCAAGATTGTAGAAGTTATTCGTCAAAACTTCGACTTACGTCCAGCAGGAATCATCCAAATGTTAGATTTACGTAAGCCGATTTATAAACAAACAGCTGCTTACGGACACTTTGGACGTACAGATGTTGATTTACCATGGGAACGTTTAGATAAAGTTGAAGCTTTAAAATCACAATTTTAATAAAATAAAAGCCTGGTTCTAATTTTTGAATCAGGCTTTTATTTGTGTACTTAGAATCTCTACAATCATAAACGACATTTTTTTTGACAATAGGTGATATAATATAATGTAAAATTAAAGTTTAAATTTTTGAAAGGAAGTGCCTCTGTGCGTAAGAAGTTATTACTTATTATTAATCCAACTTCAGGACGTGGGATAATAAAGGACTATTTATTACTGATTATTAGCCAATTGAGCTTAGCTGGATATGAGGTGGTCGTGTATCCCACTAAAGCTAAATATGATGCAGTGGAGAAAATGAAAGAGGCTAGAAATTATGATTTAGTCGTTGCAAGTGGAGGCGATGGAACCTTAAATGAAGTCATCACAGGGTTAATCCAAGCAAATGCGAATACACCAATTGCGTACATTCCAACTGGAACGACCAATGATTTTGCTACCACACTTGGAATTCCTAAAAATATCCCTAAAGCGTTAGATTTATGTATTCAAGGGAAACAGATGCCAATTGATATTGGACAGTTTGGTAGTCGATATTTTACTTATGTTGCTGCGTTTGGAGCCTTTACTGATGTCGCTTATGAGACGCCACAACCACGAAAAAATATGTTAGGCGGATTAGCCTACTTAATTGAGGGATTATTAAAGTTACCTACCATTCAATCGTATAAGTGTAAGATTACTCACCGTGATGGTGTGATTGAAGGGGATTATATTTTTGGAATGATTTCTAACTCAGATTCTGTCGCAGGTATAAAAAATGCATTTGGAAATCAGGCTGATTTAAGTGATGGTTTATTTGAAGTGACGTTAATTCGTGCTCCGAAAAATCTGATTGATATTCATCGAATCTTAAATGACTTTTTAAATACTCAATATGATTCAGAATATGTAGTGACATTTAAGACGGATCGTATGACTGTTGAGAGTGAGCAAGATGTTAAGTGGACATTAGATGGTGAAGATGGTGGGATTTTAAAAAGTGTTAATATTAGAAGTTTACAACGACGAGTACAAATTCTATCTTTAAAAATGTAGACATCAGCTATTCTTATAATTAGAAAGAACAGCTGGTGTTAAATGAAATGGATAGCACCTCTATAGTAGATGAAAAAAGTGATTCTATCTCTGATAAAGAATCACTTTAAATTCTATTATGGGGGTATTTTTATATCATTAGAAGGGTTAATATTATTAGTTTGGTTTGTTAATCGTCTAATGTAAAGGGGGTTCGTTCAATAATTGGTTTCTCTTTAGAATATTGCTGTTTTGAGTTATTGTTACTGAGATGTTTATTAATAAATTGGATCAAATTTACAATCACAAAGATAAAAAGACAGAAGGTCATGCCGGTCACTAGGCCTAAAACATCAATTTCAAAATCACTAATCTGTCCTGTTCTTCCCTCGACAAAGAGTTGATGGATTTCATCAGTAAAGGCAAAGAGTGATCCACAATAAAATGTAATTAAGAAGGCTTTATAGAAGTTAAAGGCGTAAGTAAAGACCCCCATTGAAAGTATCCCAAGTATCATATAAATCCCAAAATGTGCCCATTTACGAATGATAAAGCTCCAATTACTATAGGTAGAGAAGATAAAAGGATAAAGTTCTTCTAAGTTTAATTTATAAAGTACTTTAATAACAAATTGATCCCATTGACGTAAAAAGTTATTTAAGAATTCAAATTGACTGAGGAATAAATATAAACTATTTGAGAGGGAGCCAGACTCTCGACCGGTTTGAGCGGATAGGCTATAGATTAACTTCATAAAACAATAGATTGTCATCAGTCCAATCAAGAGAAATAATCCTTTCTTTAAATGTTCTCGTTTCATATCACACCTCCATCATTAAGATTTTAAGTATTATACAATATTTTCCTTTTGATTGCTAGAGCTTTTTTGTATAACGAAGTATGAATCTTATTTTAGGAGACATACTAAGAAATCAGATTTTTAATGAGTTTCATGTAATTTTTTATATAGGAGCTAGAAGGATGAAGAGATTATGTATATTAGTAGTGTGTTTGTTGTGCTTATTATCGGCACAAATAAAGATATTAGCAGATGATGATTTAGGTTCAGGTGATTATCAGGATTTTTCCACGGTAGAGAGTACTTTAGAAAAACTTCGATCTTATAATCCCAGTGGATTAGTTAATTATATACAAGTCGTTGATCAGTTATTTTCGATTCAATCTTTGTCTGATTTATTTAACCCGTATTATTACTACAGTATTAATACAAATATGAGTAATACAACAGAAACTACACGTACAAAGATTGTTAGTGCCTATTGTGATCCTTATTATTATGAAGTAGTGATGGCAAAGTCTGATGGAAGTTATGAACATGTTGCTTGTTTACAAACGTTTGAAGAAGCAAAGGAATTAAAGTCTAAGGTTCAAGGCTTGACGTTTGATGATGGAGTTTTAGTCGTTTTGAATGATGGCATGATTGTGATTTCGATGGACCCAACTATTGTTCAATTTAAAACGACGACTTGTGGAGCTAATCATAATTTAACGAATTCTGAAACACTAGATACGTATATTAATGCCTGTTATATTGATGAGGCCTTATTAGTTGATGAAACAAAAGAGGGGTTTAAAATTTATATGTCAGGTTATGATGGTTGGGTTGATCGTCATGCGGTGTATGATGCTTCGGCAAGTACTGAAACATGGGTCAGTATTATTCCGAGTAATCAAGTTCAAAATATTTCGTACTATACCAAAGAAGGTGAAGATCTCATTCATTATTTAGCACAAGATGTTCGAGATGCTTTAGCAAAGACACCTTTGATTATCGGTAAAGCACCGCACTGGATGGAAGAAGGAAAAAGTTATTATAGTTATGATGGGATTTATTTTTATGATGATTGGCAATCGATTTCAGTTGATGGGGTAGGAGCAATAAATAGTAGTGAACCCTTCTATAATTATTTTCAATACCTCCCGTATCGTTCAAAAACAAATTATACGTATGATGAGTTGAATACTTATTTAAATCAGTTAGGTTATACACAAAAGGCTGTTACTTATCCACCAACTGAAGGTGAGAGTCAGTTAGTAGATGAGGGAGAAAGCTTTTTAGAAGCCCAAGAATTATTTGGGATTAATGGGGGATTAGAGTTTTCAATGGCTTTACATGAAAGTGGTTATGGTCGAAGTAAGATTGCGATTGACAAGAATAATACGTTTGGGATGAATGCGACGGATCAAAATCCATATGGGAATGCCACACAGTTTACGAGTATCCGTAACGGTGTATTCTATCATGCAGAACGCTATGTATCTTGGGGATATACTGATGCTGTTTCGGATTTTAGATACTATGGTCCACACGTTGGGAATAAAGGAAGTGGGATGAATGTTAAATATGCCTCTGACCCTTACTGGGGTGAAAAAATTGCGGGGCATTACTATCGTATGGATAAAGCATTAGGTGGTAAGGATTATAATTATTATCAACTTGCGATTAAACAGAATAATCAAGTGATTCCTGTTCATTTGGATTCAGAGGGGAATCTTGCTTATTTAACTTCAAATCAACAACAAAGTACGGGCATTCGTAACTATCCTGTTTTAGTGTTAGCTCAAATGGAGGATCAGCTCAAAATTCAAAGTGATATGCCAATTTCAGAACAAGAAGTGATAGAATCTGATATAACGTATAATTTTGAGACGAGTGAGGCTTATGTTTCAAGAGATGATTTTATGTTATTAAATGAAGAGACATCTAATCGCCCGAACGAGGTGATCACGTATGTCACTCTTTCGGTAGGAGATGAAGTAGAATTGACTCAATTATTAGGGGGATCTCAATTAGAGTTATCCACACTCGAATTTGAAAGCACGGATGAGTCGATAGCAGTCATTAAACAAGATAAGCTTATTGCTAATTCATCGGGAATTACTCGAATTTTATCATCCAAAAATAGTGAGATTGATTTTGATGTCAGAGTCGTGATTCCAGTTGAAAAGCTAAAGATTAAAACAGAAGTGAGGTCATTGAAGGTAGGGGAATCTGTTACATTAGATTATGAACTTTTGCCATTAGATGCAAGTCATCAGAATGTTTTGTGGTTAAGTAGTGATGAAGGGGTGGCAACAGTTACACAAGGTGGTACGGTTCAAGGAATTGCTGAAGGAGAGGTTGTGATTTCGATTTTAAGTGATGATGGAGAGCGGATCGATCAAATTCGTTTAAAGATTAAATAGTAGAAGCAGGTTTTGTATAAGCCTTACAAACGATCTGTTATAATGAAATGAACATTTTGAGTCGAAGGAATTATACATGAATAAAGAAAATAGGATTAGTTTGTAGGCTATATCTTTACCATTCAAAAGCTTTAACGATAGAAGATTTAGAACACTTTATAGTGAAAGAATAAAAACTCAAAAAATGGTCAATGCTATTAGTAACTGTTAGTTGTCTGAGGTGATCAAAGTGGTTGTTAATTTATTCTTATTGCTATCGATATCCATTCTCTTATTATTTTTTATTAATCAACTACGTATCACTCAGATTTCACCAGAGCATCTATTTTCTTGGCTGAAGTGGTATGGACTATGTTTGATTGTTTATTATGTTTTATCTTCGAATCAATATTATTTTGAGCGAATGAATTATTTATTAGTAGATGTCGTGAACTTAAGCGTTCTAATTATCATTTCTTTTGGCATGATGATTTATGTTCATCAATACTGTATTGATAAAGAGAGAGAAAATAAATTAAAAGAATTGGCTATTGCTTACGCACTGTTGAAGAAGGAAGAACAGGATCGAGAAGCTGAATCTTTTAAAAAAGAATAAAAAGATAGTTTTAAACTATCTTTTTTAAATTGTATAATGGTAATTAAAGTTACATTATCGGAGGTTTTTTATGAAGAAGATTACACTTGATAAACAATTAAAGGAGAAAGTTCCTGGTTACTGTTTAGCCATCATGTCTTTTGATACAGAAGTGACACCAACACAGGAGTCATTAAAACAAGAGATGGAACAGCTAGAAAAAGAGATGATGGAACAATTAACGCTAGAGACGCTGTTAAAACAACCACGTATTGCGGCAGCTCGTGCCGGATATAAAGCATTAGGGAAGGATCCGTCACGTTATCGTCTATCAACAGAAGCTTTACTTCGTCGTTTAATTAAAGGTAATGGGCTTTACTTTGTTAATAATGCTGTGGATATTGGAAATGTTTTATCAGCTCGAACGCAACGTAGTGTGGCTGTATTAGATGAAGATAAGATTCAAGGAGATATTTTGATTCGTATTGGCCAGGATGAACCTTATGAAGGAATTGGTCGTGGAAATATTAATATTGAAAATATCCCAGTGTATTGTGACGAAGTAGGTCCATTTGGAACACCGACATCCGATACACCTCGAACTCGTATTACAGAAGAGACGAAAACTATTTTATTATTCATTACATCATTTAATGGGACGGATGGTTTATTACAAGATGTTGAATTAGCTAAAGACTTATTCTCAAGATTTGGTCAAATGACGAATTTTTCACTGGAAATAGTGGAATAATGTTACTATGTATTCTAGACTTGTGATATAATCTAAAAATAGATTTTTATATATTAAAGGCGCAATATTTGCATTAGTTTTGAATTTTAGCGAGGTGTTTTTTATGGAAATGGTCAATGAAAATTCAAACTTCATTAAGACGATTATGAAAGAAGACTTAGAGAGTGGTAAGCACAAAGAAATTATTACACGCTTCCCTCCAGAACCAAATGGTTATTTACATATTGGTCACGCGAAAGCCATTTTAACAAACTATTTATTAGCTAAAGAGTTCGGTGGAAAAATGAACCTTCGCTTTGACGATACGAATCCCGTTAAGGAAGATGAAGAATTTGTTCAAGGGATTATCAATGATATTAAATGGTTAGGTGTTGAATATAACGAATTATTATTCGCATCTGATACATTCGAGAAAATGTATGAGCATGCTGTTGAATTAATCAAAAAAGGTAAGGCATATGTTGATGATCAAACACCTGAGGAAATGCGTGAAAACCGCGGGACATTAACTCAACCTGGTGTTGAATCACCTTATCGTAATCGCTCTGTTGAAGAAAACTTAGAGTTATTCGAAAACATGCGTAAAGGTGTTTACAAAGATGGAGAAAAAGTATTACGTGCTAAAATCGATATGGCTTCTCCTAATATGAACTTACGTGACCCTGCATTATATCGTATTTTACATACAACTCACCATAATACAGGTGATAAATGGTGTATCTATCCAATGTACGACTATGCTCATCCATTAGAAGATGCATTTGAAGGAATTACTCACTCATTATGTTCATTAGAGTACGAAGATCACCGTCCACTATATGATTGGGTAATTGAAAACTGTGAAACAGAAGCAAAACCTCGCCAAATTGAATTCGCTCGCTTAAACATGAAGAATACAATCATGTCGAAACGTTATTTAAAACAATTAGTGGATGAAGGTGTTGTTGATGGATGGGATGACCCACGTATGCCAACGGTAGCGGGATTACGCCGTCGTGGTTATACACCAGAAGCAATTACAAACTTTATCCAAGAAGTTGGATTATCAAAAGCTGTAAGTACAGTTGATCCACAAATGTTAGAACACTTCATTCGTGAAGATTTAAAATTAAAAGCTCCTCGTACAATGGCTGTTTTACGTCCATTAAAAGTTGTTATTACTAACTATCCAGAAGGACAAGTTGAATATTTAGATGCTGAAATCAATCCAGAAGTGCCAGAAATGGGAACTCGTCAAATCCCGTTCTCTCGTGAAATCTATATTGAGCAAGAAGATTTCATGGAAAATCCAGTTCCGAAATACTTCCGCTTATTCCCTGGAAACGAAGTTCGTTTAAAACATGCTTACTTCATTAAATGTACTGATGTCATTAAAGATGAAGAAGGAAATATCGTTGAAATTCATGCAACATATGATCCAGAAACGAAATCAGGATCAGGATTTACAGGACGTAAAGTAAAAGGAACGATTCACTGGGTAGATGCAACACATAATATTCCAGCTGATTTCCATTTATATGAACCGTTATTAATTGAAAATGAAGAAACTGAAGGATTACCATTCTTAGAGCGTATCAATAAAAACTCTGAAGAAGTTGTTCAAGGATTCGTAGAAGAAAATATGAAAGATGTTCAAGCACATGACAAATTCCAATTCTTCCGTCACGGATACTTTAATGTTGATCCAAAGCGTACAAAAGATGGTAAGTTATCATTTAATCGTATTGTTTCATTAAAATCAAGCTTCCGTATCTAATTGATATAACTGCGTATATAACTAAAACTCGTAGATTAATGTGTTATATTAATCTGCGAGTTTTTTATGTTAAGAAGTAAATTAAGTTTTTTTGTAGTATTTTGATGAAGAAAAAGTAAAGTGCAAAAATTGCATAAGCTTACTTTATTTTTGCTAGACTAATAAATATGTCTGTTTTATGATAATATTCTCAAAAAATGGCTGATAACAAACGAATGTTTGTTTAATTTAGGCTATAAAATTGCTATAATAAAACAGATTGTATTTATCATTAGTAAAATTAAAAATGAGATAGATAAGTCTCAGTAAATTTTATGTATCACAAAATTTTTAGGGCCTAGCAGTTGAGGATTAATACTTCGAATGGCAGGGACCCACTGAGATTATAGGATGCCTTGAATGGCATGAGCTTTAAACATTTAGTTTGCAACAGTGAATGTAGAAAACATTTCTGTATATAAGTCCAGATGAGTTTTTTATAGTGTAAAAACTTTTATCTGGACTATAGGCTGCTTTAATATCAGAGCGGTTAATGAATTAAGATAGATACAAAATTGTAAAATATATTTCTGTATCTATATAGATGAAATTTTTTATAGAGGTGAGATGATGAGTCAATTATTAGATAAAATGAATCCCCAACAAAAGGAGGCTATTCTAACCACTGAAGGTCCATTATTAGTAATGGCGGGGGCAGGTTCAGGGAAGACACGTGTATTAACCCATCGTATTGCATATTTAATGTCTGAAAAGCAAGTATCGCCGTATAATATTCTTGCAATTACGTTTACAAATAAAGCTGCTCGCGAAATGAAAGAGCGTGTTGAAAAGTTAATTGGTGAGCGTGGAAAAGATGTTTGGATTTCAACGTTTCACTCAATGTGTGTTCGTATTTTAAGACGTGATATTGATTTAATTGGTTATGATTTGAATTTCGGTATTTTAGATGATGCCGATCAATTAAGTGTTATTAAGACAGTGATGGAAGACTTAAATTTAGATCCAAAACGTCAATCACCAAAATATTTTTTATCGCAAATTAGTAATGCTAAAAATGAACTGAAGACACCAAGTGATTTAAATAAAGAGTTTGAAAATGAAGATGTGATTCGTGTTTATGAAAAATATCAGCAAACATTATTTAAAAATAATCGTGTTGATTTTGATGACTTATTAATGCTAACAGTTCATTTATTTGAAAAACATCCTGAAGTTTTATCATTCTATCAAAATAAGTTCCAATATATTCACATCGATGAGTATCAAGATACGAACCATGCTCAGTATAAGATTGTTACATTATTAGCTGAGAAGTTCCGTAATATTTGTGTCGTTGGTGACTCGGATCAGTCTATTTATAGTTGGCGTGGAGCGAATATTGAAAATATTTTATCATTTGAAAGTGATTATCCAGATGCATCAGTTGTGTTATTAGAACAAAACTATCGTTCAAAACAAATGATTCTAAATGCTGCAAATGATGTGATTAAAAATAATAGTGGCCGTCGTGATAAGCAGTTATGGTCTGATCGTGGAGAAGGCGAAGCCATTGAATATCATCGTGCCTCTGATGGAGATGTTGAAGCAAATTATATTGCAGATAAGATTGCATATATGCGACGTGATGCTTATGATTATCATGATTTTGCTGTTTTGTATCGTACGAATTCTCAATCACGTGCGATTGAGCAGGCATTGCTCCGTCAAAATATTCCATATCGATTAGTTGGTGGACAGAGTTACTTTAAGCGTAAAGAGATTAAAGATTTAATGGCGTATTTACGTTTAATTTGTAATCCAGATGATGATTTATCGTTTGTTCGTGTCGTTAATGAACCAAAGCGTGGAATTGGAGCAGCCTCAATTGATAAATTATCACATTTTGCAGCGGAGTCAGAGTTATCACTGATGTCATCTATTCAAGATGCAACGGGTGTAGTTGCTAAAGCAACGTTAAATAAATTAATGGATTTCAAAACAATGATTTATATGCTTCGTGCACAAATTGAGGATCATTCGTTAGCAAGTTTTATTGATTTAGTGTTAAGTCAAACAGGATATTTAGAAATGTTAGAGAATGAAAATACGATTGAAGCAGACAGTCGAATTGATAACTTAGGTGAGTTTAAATCAATGGCTACGCAATTTGAAGATGTTGATTTAGATGAAATTTTAGCAGAAGAAGAAAGTGAAGAGCGTGCAGACGATCTTCCGACGATGACCAAGTTAATTATTTTATTAAATGACTTAATGTTACAAACTGATACAGAAACTGAAGAAGAAGCCAATGAGTCAAAAGTGACACTCATGACCATTCATGCGGCTAAAGGGTTAGAGTTCCCAGTTGTCTTTATTTGTGGATTTGAAGATGGAATCTTCCCACTTCGTTCAGCGATTGAACAAGGAGCGGATGATTTAGAAGAAGAACGTCGTTTAGCATATGTTGCGATTACTCGTGCAGAAGATCTTTTATTCATTACAAATGCACAAAGTCGCTATCAATACGGAATGCGTTCAGCCAATCCTGAGTCCATGTTCATTCGTGAAATTTCAGAAACCTATTTAAATAAGACAGGAATTGAATCACGTCCACGTCCTTCATTTACTTTAAAAGAAGCGATGGAATCAAAAGCACCAAAACGTCAGATTAAAACAGTTAGTTTAAATTCAGGATCGTCTTGGAATAGTGGAGATAAGGTCGAGCATGACACATTTGGTGAAGGTGTCGTCGTTGGAGTGAAAGGTGAAGTGATTTCAATTGCCTTTAGTGCTCCACATGGAATTAAGAAGTTAATGGGATCACATCCAGCATTAAAGAAACGTTCATAATGAAATGAGTGGTAAAAGGAGGATGTCGTTATGTCTAAACAACGTGTCGAAGAATTAACGAAGTTGTTAAATCAATACAATAAAGAATACTATGTGCTTGATAAGCCAAGCGTAAGTGATCGTGAGTATGATCGATTAATGCAAGAGTTAATAGAATTGGAAGCACAATATCCAGAATTAAAATCATCAACTTCTCCAACTGTTCGTGTTGGAGGAGCGATATTAGAAGGATTTAATAAAGTTCAACACGAAAAACCGATGCTTTCATTAGGGAATGCGTTTAATGAAGGTGATTTACGTGATTTTGATGCACGTATTCGAAAAGTATCACCTAATATTTCTTATGTATGTGAATTAAAAATTGATGGATTAGCTGTTACGTTACACTATCGTGATGGACAGTTTGTTAAAGGAGCAACGCGAGGAGATGGAGTGGTAGGAGAAGATATCTCTGAAAACTTAAAAACAATTCAAACGATTCCTCTACATATTCCATATAAAGATCCTCTAGAGGTACGTGGGGAAGTTTATATGTCAAAGGCAACACTTGATAAGTTAAATAAACAACGTGCTGAAAAAGGAGAAGAATTATTTGCGAATCCTCGTAATGCGGCAGCAGGATCATTACGTCAATTAGACTCTCGTATTGCAGCAAAACGTGAATTAGCGATGTTTTGCTATGCTGTCCCGAGTGCTGAAGAGTTAGGGTGTCAGACGCATGATGAGAGCTTACAAAAGATTGAAGAGTTAGGGTTTAATGTGAATCCTAACCGTGAAGTTTGTGACTCAATTGATGGCGTATTAGCTTATATTGAAAAGTGGTCAACTAATCGCTTTGATTTACCGTACGAAATTGATGGTATTGTGATTAAAGTCAATCAATTAAATGAACAACAAAAGTTAGGATCAACAGTGAAAAGTCCACGTTGGGCGATTGCGTATAAATTCCCAGCAGAAGAAGTGGAGACTATTCTGAAAGATATTATTTTTACTGTTGGTCGTACAGGAATGGTAACGCCTAATGCAGTATTAGAACCTGTTCGTGTTGCTGGAACACGTGTCAGTCGTGCGACGTTACATAATGAGGACTATGTTAAGGAGCGCGATATTCGTATTAATGACCGTGTCATTATTCGGAAAGCAGGAGAAATTATACCAGAGGTTGTTAAACCGGTTATTGATGCGCGTCATGGAGATGAAGCACCATTTGAAATGATTCAAGACTGTCCGCGTTGTGGTAGTGAGCTGATTCGTGAAGCAGGAGAGGCGGATTACTACTGTTTAAATATTGATTGTCCTGCACGTATTGTTGAGAGTTTATGTCATTTTGTTTCTCGTGATGCTATGAATATTGATGGTTTAGGTGTGAAAGTGGTTGAACAACTATATGATAACCAGTTAATTGAAAATGTAGCTGACATTTATAAATTACAAAAAGAACAACTATTACCTCTTGAACGTATGGGAGAGAAGAAGGTAACGAATTTATTAACTGCTATTGAAAATAGTAAACAGAATAGTTTAGAAAGATTATTATTTGGTTTAGGTGTTCGTCATGTTGGAAGTAAGACGGCAAAAGTATTAGCTGCTCATTTTGAAACGATTGATGCTTTAATGCAAGCAACGTTTGATGATTTCAAAGGAATTGCTGAAATTGGAGATGTAATTGCTAATAGTATTGTTCACTATTTCACGCAGGACGCTAATGTTCAATTAATTAATGAATTAAAAGCGTTAGGATTGAATATGAGTTATACAGGTGTTAAGGTTTCTACTGCTAATGAAGCAAATGAATTTTATGGAAAAACAGTTGTTTTAACAGGAACGTTAGCAACATTATCTCGTAAAGAAGCGGGTGTAAAATTAGAGGCTTTAGGTGCTAAAGTTTCAGGAAGTGTGAGTGCTAAAACGGATTTCTTGGTTGCTGGAGAAAAGAGTGGATCAAAACTTAAAAAAGCACAAGAACTTGGTGTGACAGTGATTGATGAAGAAATGATGTTAAAAATGCTTGGTGAATAGGAGGGTTTCAATGAAGCGTATTTATGTGTTGATGGTTAGCTTTCTATGCAGTTTAGTGGTGTTAATAGGGTGTTCTGCTCCTCCTGTACCACCTGTTCAAGAAAATACGACTGAAGAAGAAATGTTAACAAAGCAGTTGTTATCAAATGAAGCAACAAGTGAGTATTATCGTACGATGCTTCCTTATAAGACGAGTCCAACGCGTGGATTAGTTTATTCAAGATATTCAAAAATGAAGAACCGTTATGATATTGATACGTTTGATTTAGCCTTAATGCGTGAATCTCAATCTTATTTTGATCCAAAAGAGGTTTACTTCCAAGAAGGGCAAATTTTAACGAAGCCAATTGTTCAACAGCTATTGGCAAAGAAGATGACGGCAGTTGAGTTAGAAAAAGAATTGGAATTAGATCCAGACTATGTGGATATTGGTTTAAATCCAGCCAACGATGAAATCATTAATATCGACGGGATAGATGTTAATCCAGTCTATCTAGCTTATTTATTAGAACAAAACTATGTGGTTCAAAGTGAAGATGAGACAGTTCTAGAAGGGGTAACCATAGGGTTGGCATTGAATCCATATCAAACATGGAAAAATGAGTTGGGATATGATCAAACGATTGTCTTGGATGAGAATACATTAATTGAAAAGGGAAAAGAGATTGCTCAACGTGTGATTGATATTTTAAGAACACAAGAGCAATTTGAAACCGTTCCAATTATGATTGGATTATATATTGTGCAAGAAGAAAGTGCCGTGACTCCAGGACATATGGTAGCCAAAACATTGGTTGGGGAAAAAAATTCACAAATTAAGAATTGGGAAAAAGTTAATGAGAAGTATTATTTATTGCCAGATAACAATACATTAGCTTTTGATTCAAATTTATCAAACCAATTTAGTGCCTTTAAGCAAGTGATTAAAGAATATTATCCACATTATTATGGAATTATCGGGATTGCTCATTTTATGGATGATAAGTTAACAAATTTAGAAATTACGGTAAATATCGATTTTTATGGGTTAGCTGAAAAGCTATCTTTCCACCAATTGTTAGCACAGTTAATTCCAGAATCATTTTCACCTGAATATAATATTGATGTTGTTATTCGTTCAAGTGAAGAAATTTATGGTGTTTTAAAGCGTCCAGCTAATGAAAGAGAAGTTACTTTAAAATTAACAAGTTGGGAATAGGAAGTTATACGGGAAGAGGATGAAATGAAAAGATTATTTTGGCGTTTAACCATGATGTTTTGGACTATATTTTGTGTTGTAATACTCTCGTTTGCTTTAACTTTTTATTTGAATTATGAAAAGAATTATTCTCAACGACTTTTTGAGATTGATCAAGATGTAAATCGTATTGGAATGGAAATGGATGCTAATACTAGAGAATATATCCGATTAGTAAAATCTGAAGAGTATAAATTATTAAAGATTCTTAAAGAAAACTTACAGTTGATTGAATCATTAAATAATGATGATATTGAACGTTTAATTGATGAACTTGGAGTTGGTGCTTCAATCCCGCTACAAGAAGATAGAGCCTTCTATCTTGCATACTTAAAAACAATAGACATCATCAATGATACCTTGGATCAAACTAAGAAACTTTATCGAGAAGATTATAAGATTATCGATTTTAAATTTATTCCATTCTATTGTCATGAATGTAACAGGGAGAGGTTACAGCAAAAATTAAACACATTAGATATAGTTAAGATGGACGAAAATTTATATCTTGTAAATGAGGAAGATGGTCAAAATACTACTTGGTCAGTCTATCAACTAGTACAATACAACGATCAAATATTAGGGTATATTCGTTTTTCTTACGAGACTTTAACATCAGAACAATTCGTTTCTCAAGAAGAGCGTTTTACTCGAAGTTTGTACTATATAGGTAATCATTTATATAATGAAAATAATCTCCCTTTTGAGATTCAGCAAAAGTTAGAGAGTGCAGATTTTGAGCAAGCTTCTCAAATTTTGAAAGATGAAGGATATTATATTAATCGGTATATTTCTGAGAATAATAATGTAAAAATGATTTACTATCAACTGAATCGCTCTTTAACTTGGTCAGTCCTTGAAGAGACGATTAGTTTATTTGAATTTAGTACCATTCTATTGATTTTTTTATTTTTACTTGTTTCTTATATCTTATTTGTGGTCATTATTAGACCTTGTTATTTGTTGATTGAGTATGTAAAACGTTGTGGAGAAGGAGATTACACTGTACCACGTAATCTAAGTTCAATTTGGAAACCTTCATTTTTGATGGTGCGAAATGCTTATTTAGAAAATGAGCGGTTATTAAATGTAAAAGATAAACAGAGCCAAGAATTAGAATTTGCTTGGAAGCGTGCACTTGTAGCAAGCCAGGCTAAAACTCTCTTTTTAGCTAAGGTTTCACATGAGTTAAAGACACCATTAAACGCAATAAAAGGATACATTCAACTTTTAAAGCTAAGTATTGATCAACCTAAACAAAGAAAGCAATTAGAGATTATTGAATACTCGAGTGATTTATTGTTAAGGCATGTTAATGAGTTATTAGATTTCTCAATGATTGAAGATGGGAAAGTTAAATTAGGTATTGAGAAGATTGATATTTTCCAAACTGCTGATAAAGTTGAAGAGTTATTTCTTGTTGAAGCGGCCAATAAAGGGATTGATTTTAATCTTATTGTAGATGGAAAAATTCCTCATGAATTATATGGTGATGAGGGTCGTATTAAGCAGATTATTATTAATCTAGTTTCAAATGCGATTAAATTTACTGAAAGTGGAGAAATTAGAGTTATCTTTGAATTAGATTATCAAAACGAAACAGATGCTTATTTAAGTATTAAAGTTCAAGATACAGGTAAGGGGATTGCATCCCATAAGTTAGAATCTATTTTTGAGGCATTTACGCAGGAAAATAATACGATTTCAAGACGTTTTGGAGGAACAGGATTAGGGCTTAGTATTTCTAAACGTTTAGCTGAAGCAATGGGTGGGAGATTAACAGTAGAAAGTGTAGTCGATGTCGGATCGACATTTACATTATTTTTACCATTTTCAAAATATTTAGCTGAAGAAGATGAATCTTAACTCAGAAGTCATGAGGTGAATTAAAATGAACGATAAAATTATCGTGAAAGGTGCAAGAGAACAGAACTTGAAAAATATTGATGTTGAAATTCCACGAAATCAATTAGTTGTTTTGACAGGATTATCAGGTTCAGGGAAGTCATCACTTGCTTTTGAAACAATTTATGCGGAAGGGCAACGACGTTATGTAGAAAGTTTATCAGCCTATGCCCGTCAGTTTTTAGGGAATATGGAGAAACCAGATGTCGACTCGATTGAAGGATTATCTCCAGCTATTTCAATTGATCAAAAAACAACTAATCGTAATCCACGTTCAACGGTTGGAACTGTAACTGAAATTTACGATTACTTACGTTTATTATTTGCTCGAATAGGGAAGCCTGTGTGTCCTGTACATGGGATTGAAATTCAGGCACAATCAGTTGAACAGATGGTTGATCGCTTGTATCAATATCCTGAGCGTACACGTATGCAAATTTTAGCTCCAATGATTGTTGGAAAAAAAGGAACACATGCCAAAGTATTTGAGCAGTTAAAGAAAGATGGATATGTACGTGTTCGAGTCGATGGTGAGATGCTCGATCTAGATGAGGAAATAAATTTAAATAAGAACAAAAAGCATACGATTGAAGTAATCGTTGACCGTATTGCATTAAAACCAGATGCAAGTGCAAGGATAGCTGATTCACTTGAAACAGCTTTAAAACTTGGAAGTGGAAAAGTACTGGTTGATGTAATTGGTGAAGAAGAGTTAATCTTTAGTGAACATTTTTCTTGTCCATATTGCGATTTCTCAGTTGGAGAGTTAGAGCCACGTATGTTTTCATTTAATTCACCATTTGGGGCTTGTTCTGAATGTGGTGGATTAGGTGTCCAAAAGAAAATTGATGTTGACTTATTAATTCCCGATCCAAAGCTATCAATTGCACAGGGTGCTATTCGTGGATGGGAAAAAGAAGAGAATTATAGTCGAAAATTATTAGATACTGTTTGTCGACATTATAGTATTGATTTAGATAAACCATTCGAGCAATTAACAGATAAAGAGAAGAATATTATCTTATATGGAACAAATGAACCTATTCATTTTCAGCTACAGTCTGAAAGTGGAATTAAACAAGAAAAAGTCGATACGTATGAAGGAGTTATTAACAACTTAGAGAGACGTTATATGGAGACAAGCTCTTCGTTTATGCGTGAATGGATTGAAGGTTTTATGTCCGATTTAACATGTAACAAATGTCATGGAAAACGTCTTTCTGAACAAGCTTTATCTGTTTTGATTGATGGAAAGAATATTAATGATTTTACTGATTTATCTATTCAAGAAGCATTAGAGTTTATTGAAAACTTAAATTTAAGTGAAAAAGATAAAGTAATTGCAAATTTAATCTTAAAGGAAATTAAAGAGCGTCTAAGTTTTTTAGTTAATGTAGGGTTAGATTACTTAACCTTAAATCGTTCGGCAGGTTCGCTTTCAGGTGGAGAAGCACAGCGTATCCGATTGGCTACTCAAATTGGGTCACGTTTATCAGGTGTCTTGTATGTTTTAGATGAACCTTCAATTGGATTACATCAACGTGATAATGACCGCTTAATTGAAACACTTAAATCAATGCGAGATTTAGGAAATACATTGATTGTTGTGGAGCATGATGAGGATACGATGATGGCTTGCGATTATTTAATTGATATTGGCCCGGGTGCTGGTATACATGGTGGTCAAATTGTGGCACAAGGAACACCAGAAGAAGTGATGCAAAATGAAAACTCGATTACTGGTCAATATTTAAGTGGAAAGAAACAAATCTACTTACCGAAAGAACGACGAAAAGGAAATGGTAACTTTATTGAAGTTAAGGGAGCTAAAGAAAATAACTTAAAGAATGTGAATTTATCTATTCCAATGGGTGTGATGAATGTTGTAACTGGAGTTTCAGGTTCGGGGAAATCAACGTTGATTAATGATATTTTATATCGTTCAATTGCTTCGAAACTTTATCGTACAAAAGATAAGCCAGGACAACATAAAGAGTTAAAGGGAATGGAGTATATTGAGAAAATTATCGATATTGACCAATCACCAATTGGTCGTACACCACGTTCAAATCCTGCCACATATACTGGTGTGTTTGATGATATTCGAGATTTATTTGCTTCAACAAATGAAGCGAAGGTTCGTGGGTATCAAAAAGGTCGATTTTCGTTTAATGTTAAAGGTGGACGTTGTGAGTCTTGTCGAGGAGATGGAGTGTTAAAGATTGAAATGCACTTCTTACCGGATGTCTATGTTCCGTGCGAAGTTTGTCATGGAAAGCGATATAATCGCGAAACATTAATGGTCACATATCGTGGTAAAAATATTGCTGATGTTTTAGACATGACCGTGGAAGATGCTTATGAATTCTTTGAACATCACCCTAAAATTGCACGTAAATTAAAAACATTATGTGATGTAGGGCTTGGGTATTTAAAATTAGGTCAACCAGCGTCAACGCTATCTGGAGGAGAGGCACAGCGTGTTAAATTAGCTTCAGAATTACATCGACGTATTACGGATAAAACTGTTTATATTTTAGATGAGCCAACGACTGGTTTACATATTGAAGATGTTAAACGATTGTTAAAAGTTCTAAATCGTATGGTTGAAGAAGGAGCAACAATCATCATTATTGAGCATAATTTAGATGTGATTAAAATGGCAGATTATATTATTGATTTAGGACCTGAAGGTGGAACACGCGGAGGAACAATTGTTGCGAAGGGAACACCTGAGGAAGTTGCTAATGTAGAAGGTTCTTATACAGGAAAGTATTTAAATAAAATTTTAACTCGCGATCGAAAGCGTCAGATGAACTAATAAAAACCCTATCTATTAAATAAAATGTACCCTAGAGAGTAGACAGATAAAAAAAGTCTACCCTCTAGGGTCTTTTTGGTATAATATAAACTATTAGATTTTGGGAGGATTTTAGATGAGCAAGAAGTTATTTACACCACAAGAGATTGAACAACTCAAACAAAATGAATATGTTAAGTCAGTGTCTGAAAAAGGGATTACTTATACGAAAGAATTTAAGGAGAACTTTATTATGATGAGCGAGAAAGGAAAGTTTCCACGAGAGATATTCGAATACTATGGATTTAATGTTGCGATGCTTGGCATGCAGCGTGTGAATTCTGCAGCTAAACGTTGGAAACAAGCCTTTAAAACTCAGGGGCCATTAGGATTGGATGATAGTCGTACCAAGAATTCTGGAAGGCCTCTAAAACGAGAGTTAACGATAGAAGAACAATTATTACGTACGCAAGCTGAATTAGAAGTTTTAAAGATTGAGAACGAATTATTAAAAAAGTTGAGACTCATGAGAAAAATGCTCGAATAGTCTCTAAAGAAGTAAAGTTTCAAATGATTCATCAAGTAGTGAGTCAGACATCAACTAAATTTAACTCTTTAATTTCTCATTTATGCGATAGTCTTGGTGTTTCAAGATCAGGTTATTATCGTTATTTTTCGTCATGTGCTGAAGAAGCACGTTTAAAGCGATTAAAAGAGGAACAACAACGTTTAGAAGTTATTCAACAGGCCATTCATTTCAAGGGACGAAAAAACAAGGGAATTCGCCAAGTAGCGATGGTTCTTAAAGGAGAATTCAACATCGCCTTTAACCTAAAATCTATTCATCGAATCATGAAAAAATATGGATTATTGAGTCAAGTTCGTCGCAGCAATCCCTATCGTAAACTCGCTAAAGCGACGCAAGCACATCGCGTCTGTCCAAATCTTGTTAACCGTCAATTTAGGCCATCAGAACCTTACAAAGTTCTATTAACCGATATCACTTATTTAAAATATGGAAAGGGTCAGACTGCCTATCTCTCGACCATTTTAGATAGTGCAACGAATGAAGTTTTAGCTTTTCAATTAAGTGATAATTTAAAGATAGATTTTGTTCTCCAAACACTGAACCAACTTGAAGAAAATCCGACTGTCCAATTAACGAAAGAAACGATTATTCACTCCGATCAGGGAGTGCACTATACGAGTCCACAATTTTCGAATCAATTAAAGGAATTGGGAATTCAACAATCGATGTCTAGAAAGGGTAATTGTTGGGATAACGCTCCACAAGAATCATTTTTTGGGCATCTAAAAGATGAAGCAGATATAACAAATCAACTGACATTTGATGATTTACTCATTGAAATTGAAGATTATATGGATTACCATAACAACTTTAGATATCAATGGAATTTAAATAAGCTGACTCCTGTAGGATACAGAAATCAGCTTCAAGTTGCTTAGTTTTTTTTCTTTGTCCTTGACAAAGGGTACAGATTAAAATAGATAGGGTTTTTATTAGTTTATAGAAATACTCAATTACTAGATAGGGGTAGTCATTTTTTATATTGTAACAAATGTTACTGCTTCTATAGTTATTCTGTATTCATACTTTAATTATGACGGGATTGATATCAATCATTTATCAATGTATAAAAGCTTGAATATTTAATTATATCTTGAACAAGTAATCCATATAATTTGGGAGATTTTCATTGTATAAGGATATATGTTTTAATACCATAATATAGAGCTAATAGAAGGATCTAGTTTTTTCTTGATTTGACAAACTTGTTTAACAAAATAAGGGAAAATAGCGAAAAACGAACAAATTGTGTTTTTTTGCCTTAAAAATATGTTCTTTATGTATAAAAAATGTATTAAACTGAACTTTAGACTGGCTTGGCGGTTGACCTTCTTTTTGCCCACGTGCTATGATAAGCACGTCGTAAGCTCACTCTAGAAAGATTACTTGCTTGTTTATCGGACGTAAAGAAGGAGGTGAACTGTTGCTAAAAGGCTCACCCCCATATGAATGGTATGGTAGTTATTTTAGGCAACAGGCGCATGAGATGAAACGAGATCTAATTGCATTTATTATGTCATTATGCGTAATTGTAGTTGGAATCTACGCTGTCATGCAATCCAACTTGAAGGAAGTAAACATCAATGATAATGGAGAGCTGAATACATTCACCACATATCAGCAAACGGTGGATGGCTTGCTTAAAGAGCAAGGAATAAGAGTTGGAAATTTCGATGATATGAATGTAAGTTTTGACGATCAAGTCTACGATGGAATGGACATCGAGATTAATCGTGCACAATCCGTAGTTATTAATGATGGCGGAATCAAAACTTTAGTCATGACAACAGAATCAACAGTAGACGATGTATTAAAACAACGTAGTATTGAACTAAGTTCAAATGATGAGATTTCAGTCGCTAAAACTTCTTTAGTTGAAGGAGATATGGAGATTGAAATTACACGTGTAGAAAAAGCATACGAATCAGTGTTTGAAGAAATAAATTTAGATACAGAGTATGTTTACACAGACGACATTCCACAAGGGGAACAAGAAGTATGGAATGAAGGTTCGCCAAAAGTAGTCGAACACGTCATCGAAAAGGTTTATAAGAATGGAGAACAGGTCGAAGAAACTGAAGTAAAGGCGAATGTAGTTGACGAAGGTCAAACTAAAACGATTGCAATTGGAACGGGTCCAATTACATCTTTCGTTGCTAATATGACTGCATATGATACAAACTGTGCAGGATGTGGAACACGAGTTGCGTGTAAACCATACCCAGATATTAGCTCAACCATTTACTATAATGATAGTACATATGGTTCAGTTCGTATTGTTGCCGCTGGACAAGATTATCCATGTGGAACAATTGTAGATATTGATGGTATTGGTAAAGCGATTGTTTTAGATCGCGGAAGTGCCATTACTGGAAATGATTTAGATTTACTGGTCAACACAAATCCATGGGATTTTGGCCGAAAGTACAAACAAACTAAAGTCCTCAGATTGGGCTGGTAATCTTTCGTTTACGGAGCGTAGTAGCCGTTTAAATTTTATATGCTTATAGAGGGATGGACAGTTAGTGAAAGTTCTTACGACAATCAATAATTTAGGTCATTAGCTGAAGCTATAAAAGGTGAATACGTGTTTTCGTAAATATTCTGAAAAAGTCCGCTGACTTTAACGACGATCGGTTAAAGTTAGCGGGCTTTTTTATATATATAAGTCCAGATAAGTTTTTCAGATCATAAAAACTTTTATCTGGACTATAGGATGCTTTTGTATTAAAGTAATTCACTAACTAAGGCTAGTGTAGAATTATAAAATACATTTCTATTTCTATATAGTTACCAAAATATTGAGTGAATAATTCATATTAATGAAATCCTTAAATATGAATTCAATTTACAACAATTACTAAAAATGTTGTGATAGAGTTGACTTATGATACAATAGAGTTGGCTAGATTGAGGAGGGTGTAGCATGGATCAAAAGAAGGATCTAAATTCAAATCATGAAATAATTGATGAACAAGAAGTGATTGAAAATCTTTTAGATGGAAATGCTAAGCAAAGTAATAGTCAAAAACAAAAGGGTCCTGAAGATATAAAGCAACCCCAAGTTATTTATACAAAACAGGTTGGCTGTTTTGATATGAGGTCAATTGGCATTAATCTAATTGTTTATACATTAGTTTTAATGGTAACGAGTGGATGGTTTCAAGGGTTTTATATTGCTAGTTTTTGGGATGCCTTAAATACAGCGATAGTTATGACCGTTTTAAATATTATTTTAAAGCCGATTATTGTCATTTTAACTTTACCATTAACCATCATGACCTTTGGACTATTTTATGTTGTGGTGAATGGATTTTTACTCTGGGTTGCAGATTATTTAATGGGACCTTCATTTGAGATTAATTCTTTTGGGCTAGCTATTTTAGCTTCAGTCTTTATTTCATTGTTACGAATGGGAATTAATCACTATATTTTAAAGGAAGATTCTTTAAAAATTAATATCTAGTCACACATGAATTATCAACACATGTTATGATTAGACGGAATTCTCTAATAGTCATTAGACATGTAATCAAATTTTGGTGGTGAATAAGTTATGAATGTAGTAACAGTTCAGGATTTAGTACAAGAATTAAAATTAGAGGTTGTAACGGAAAATCTTTCGTTAGATCGTCCAATCACAGAACAAATGTTATCTCGTCCTGGGATGGAGTTAACAGGTGTTGTTGAGTACTTCCGAGATAGTGCTAAACGTCGTGTTCAAATTATTGGGACAAAGGAGTGGTTATATCTTCAATCACTAGAGAGTGAGGTTCGTCGTGAACGAGCTCGTGTATTGTTTACAGATGAAACGCCAGTTATTATCTTTTCTAAAAACTTTGAGATCCCGCAAGAGATGATTGAACTATCAGAACAAACGAAAGTTCCTTTATTACGAAGTGAGAAGGAAACAACAGTATTATTCACAGCAATCTCAAACTATTTAGAAGAAGCTTTATCTCCAATTGAATCAGTACATGGTGTATTAGTCGATGTAAATGGGATTGGGGTATTAATTACAGGAAAAAGTAGTATCGGGAAGAGTGAGACAGCTTTAGAATTAATTCATCGTGGACATCAATTAATTGCTGATGACCGTGTAGATATCTTTGAGAAAGAGCCAGGACTTGTTGTTGGACGAGCCCCAGAGTTATTACAACAATTCATCGAAGTACGTGGGATTGGGATTATTAATGTTGTAGAAATGTTTGGAGCTCGTGCTTACCGTCATAAAAAGCGTGTAACATTAATGATTGAATTAGAGGACTGGAATAACGAGAAAATCTATAATCGTATTGGATTATCAGATGAAACAACACGTCTGTTTAATACTGATATTACAAAGATTACAATTCCAGTACGCCCAGGACGTTCAATTGCTTCATTAATTGAAGTAGCAGCAATGAATCATCGCTTAAAAGTCATGGGGTATAACGCAGCAGAAGCATTTACAAATCAATTAAATCAATATATACAAACCAAGAGTAATAGTTAGTTCAGGTGAGGACATAGGAGCCTCACTTTTAAACTAATTAAAAATGGAGGAGATAGGTGTGGATCATTCAACGATTGAACCTTTAAATCGTGTGTTTTTACAACTAGGGCCAATAACAATTTACTGGTATGCCGTATTCATTATGTCCGGCGTAGCTTTAGGTCTTTTCTTAGCTATTAGAGAAGGAAAGAAAATGGGAATTAACTCAGAATTCTTTTATGATTTGGTTACTTACGGGTTACCTATTTCTATTATAGGAGCACGAATTTATTATGTTGCTTTTAGCTGGGATTACTATTCGTCACATCCAGAAGATATTATTAAGATTTGGCAAGGTGGAATTGCGATTCATGGAGCCATTATTGCAGCCTTTATCTTTGGATATTTCTTCTGTAAAAAACGTAAAGTTTCTTTTTGGCTAGTGGCAGATATTGCTTCAGTTAGCTTTATCATTGCACAAGCAATTGGTCGCTGGGGAAACTTTATGAATCAAGAGGCACATGGTGGTGTTGTTCCTGGGGCTACCTTAGATGCTCAACGTGAATTTTTACAATCTTTGTTTATTCCAGATTTTATTGTAAATAATATGTATATTAATGAAGCCTATTATCATCCAACCTTCTTATATGAATCGTTATGGAATATGGTCGGATTCTTATTTATTGTCTTTGTTTTAAGAAAGTTACCGAAATTATTAGTGGGAGAAATTGCAGCTTTTTATGCGGTCTGGTATTCCATTGGACGATATATGGTTGAAGGGATGCGTACTGACAGCCTAATGTTAACAGAATCAATTCGTATGGCCCAATTTATTTCAATTACAACTATTGTATTAGTTCTGATTCTTGTCATATATAGACGCCTTGCTAAGAAGAACTTAATAACATATCAAAGTTTCTATGTGAAAAACAGTCATAAAGAGTAGAAAAATAAAATATGATAAGATAGAGATTAATAATCGAGGAGGAACAAATGCTAAAAGCTATTTTGTTTGATTTAGATGGAACGATATTAAATACGAATAATCTTATTTTTAATTCTTTTCGCCAAGCGTTTGAGGAACTCCTTTCTGATCGCACGTTGAGTGATGATGAGATTATCGATTGTATTGGTCCAACGCTTCAACAGACAGGTGAAAAATATTGTCCAGAAAATCCAGAAAAGTTTGTTGAATGTTATCGTAAATATTATCAAAATAATCATGATGAGATGATTGAAGTCTTTCCAGGTATTATTGAAATGCTACAGGCTTTAAAAGGATTAGGATTAAGATTAGTCATCGTCACCTCAAAGAAGCGTGATATGACGCTTAAAGGATTAAAATGCCTGAAGATGTTTGATTACTTTGATTTAATTGTTTCATCTGACGATATTCTTCATCCAAAACCACATCCTGAACCGATTGAAACAGTTTTAAAATATTATCATTTAAATCGAGATGAATGTTTGATGGTTGGCGATAATTCACATGATATTGAATGTGCGAACCACGCAGGAGTTAAAAGTGTTGCAGTTGGGTGGGCGATGCGAGGTGCAGATTATTTGAAAACCTATAATCCTACTTATATAATAAATGAAGCAAAAGACTTACTAAATGTTGTGAAAAAGGAAGGTGTTTAGAATGGAAAAGATTTATGATTTAGCGATTATCGGCGCTGGTCCTGCAGGAATGACAGCAGCTATTTATGCAGCTCGTGCTAGTTTATCTGTTGTGATGATTGAACGTGGAGCACCAGGTGGCCAAATGGTGAATACATTTGAGATTGAAAACTATACAGGATTTGAAAAAATTTCGGGTCCAGATTTATCGATGAAAATGTTTGAACATGCTCAAGCGGCAGGGGCAGAATATGCATATGGAAATGTAGAAAATGTTACAGTTGCTGAGGACGGAACAAAAATTATTGATTGTGGTGACCATACAGTTCGTGCGAAAACAATTATCGTTGCAACAGGAACAAAACATCGCTTATTAAATGTCCCAGGTGAAAGTGAGTTATCTGGACGTGGAATTTCTTGGTGTGCTGTCTGTGATGGAGCATTCTTCCGTGGGAAAAAAGTTGTTGTGATTGGTGGGGGAGATTCGGCTGTTGAAGAAGCTATTTATTTAGCTGGATTAGTAGAGAAGGTAACAGTTATCCACCGTCGTGATGAATTACGTGCTCAAAAAATCTTACAAGAGCGTGCTTTTGCTGATGATAAGATTGAATTTGTTTGGGATTCAGTTGTTGAGTCATTTGAAGAAACGAATGGGAAATTAGGAGCAGTAAAAGTTAAGAATGTTAAAACAGATGAAGTTTCTGATATTGAAGCAGAGGGTGCCTTCATTTATATTGGATTAGATCCAATTACAGATATGATTAAAGAATTAGAAGTAACAGATGAGGCTGGATATATCACAGTTGATCATGCAATGATGACGCCTGTTCCTGGAGTATTTGCAGCGGGAGATGTTATTAGTAAAGAACTTCGCCAAGTAGTAACTGCTGTTAATGACGGTGCAATTGCAGCTCAGTCTGCTTTCAAATATATTGAAACAAATCTTCGATAGTAATTAGAGATTATTAATAACTAACAAACACATCGCAAAATTAAATGTATCCTTTATATTAAGAAATTAATAAAAGTAATAAAAAGAAAACTTATAATCACTATTCATTTGATTACTAAGTTTTCTTTTTTATTTTTTGATAAAGAGGAGTGATAAAGTGGAATTTGTATTGGATGCATTCATCGATGCGCTAAAAATATGGCCGTTATTGGTTATAGTTTATGTTGTTTTTGAATTTATGGGAAATCAACGAACAACGTATTTAAAAAATCATCGTCTTGGTCCGGTACTTGGAGCTATTGGTGGATGTATTCCTCAATGTGGGGCTTCAGTAGCCGCTTCAAGTTTATATGCAGCTGGGAGCATTACGCTTGGAACGTTATTATCCGTTTTTATTTCAACTTCTGATGAGGCCATTCCGCTAATGTTAACGTATCGGGATCAAGGGGCGTTTATTATTTTATTGTTAGTGGTAAAGATTATTTATGCTATTTTGATTGGTAGCTTTGTGGATAAAGTTTTTGATGTCAAACCGAAGAGAAATACGTATAGCTTATTAAAGTGTTCAAAGGCATGTGATTGTCATGAATCTAATATAGTTATGAGTGCGATCCGTCGTTCATTAAAAGTAGTTGTCTTTTTATTTATTATGACTTGTTTGATGAATGTAGTTATTTGGGTTATTGGAGAGAATGTGCTTGAGCAGTGGTTGTTGAGAGCATATAAATGGCAACCTTTTATTTCAGCAGCTATTGGTTTAGTTCCTAATTGTGTTTCATCTATCTTGATTACGCAGCTTTACCTTGAAGGGATGATTAGTTTTGGAGCAGTTGTCGCGGGACTCTGTACAGGGGCAGGAGCAGGTTTATTAGTTTTATTTAAGGAAAATAGACCGATCTCGGAAAATTTAAAGATTGTTTGCGTGTTATACGTATTGAGTGTGGTTATTGGAGTGATATTAAATTGTTTAGTGATATTGAGTTAAAAGAATAATCATTGTATTAATTTTAACATATAATGTATAGTTGTTTTAGTATGATTATTTTTCTAATCACATGTAAATAGTACAGAGAAGTATACCATTCACTTGAGTCCACTATCATTTTTTCTATTTTCTTATTTATATGTTATAATATTCATAATGAAAGAGGGTGAAACGATGCGTGTAGCAAATAGTTTATTATTGAAAGATGATAAGATACTTCTTTTATTTAAACAAAGTCGACAAAAGTGGTTTTTACCAGGTGGAAAAGCTGAGTTTAGTGAAAATGTGCTTCAGACAGGTTGCCGTGAATTTTTTGAAGAGACAGGATTAAAGTTACAGAATGTGGAGCTAGGGGCTGTGACAACAGTTGTTGTTGAAGAAGAATCTAATCAAAAAGAATGGATGTTGTATACGATTAAAGGAACAGATGCAACTGGCGTGTTGAATAAGGTAAATCGTGAGGGAACGTTAGAGTGGCACGATATTGATAAAATTGATGAGTTACCGATGTTTGAAGGTGATCGTTTCATTATTAAGCATTTAATTAGTCATAATGGGCCGATGGTATCAACACAATTTTACACACCTTCGTATGATTTAATTAAAATTATATCAAGTTATGATGTTACGGTAGAAGCAGCGATTTAAATATTTTCAATAGAGGAAAGGGTATATCTAGATGAAAAAGATTAATTTATTAATTGTAACTGGAATGAGTGGCGCTGGAAAAAGTGTTGTATTAAATAGTCTAGAAGATGTTGGATATCATTGTATTGATAATTTTCCACCTAAATTGTTACCTAAGTTAACTGATTTGATTATGGGAACAAGTGAGCATGACGTTAATTTAGCTGTGGTTATTGATTTAAGATCATTAGATTTTGATTCCATTGATGAGATGTTATACTTTTTACAAGATAGTCATTTTGTTAATGTTCATGTTTTATATTTAGATGCTGATGATGCAACTTTAGTCAAGCGTTATAAAGAAACAAGACGCACACACCCATTATCACGTGATACAAATTTATTAGATGGTATTCATACTGAACGAGAATTATTAAAGCCGATCTTAGATATTTCAGATTTCAAGATTGATACAACAGGAGTAGCAGCTAAAGATTTAAAACAACAAATTATTACAAAGTATGGAAATATTGATAATGATTATTTCAGTGTGACTTTCATGTCATTTGGATTTAAACACGGAACACCAATTGACACGGATATTATGTTCGATGTTCGATTCTTACCGAATCCATTTTATATTGAATCAATGCGTCCACAAACAGGGTTAGATGAAAGTGTTTATGAATATGTTATGAGCTTTGAGGAAACAACGACGTTTTTAGCCAAGCTAATTGATTTGTTACAATTTTTAATTCCTAAGTATAAAGCTGAAGGGAAGTCGCAAGTGATTATTGGAATAGGATGTACAGGAGGACAACATCGTTCGGTAGCAATTGCGGAATATTTATCACATGCATTTGAAAATGATTATAAAACAAATGCAACACACCGCGATATTCACCGTGCGCATAAAAAGTAGGGGGGAATAAGTATGGCAGAATATGATTTAAAAGTAGCGGTCATTGGTGGAGGAACCGGTTTATCAACTATTTTAAGAGGATTAAAAAGATACCCTATCGATATAACCGCAATTGTAACAGTAGCGGATGATGGAGGAAGTTCGGGTAGTTTAAGAACTGATTTTGATGTTCCCCCCCCAGGAGATATTCGAAATGTTTTAGTTGCTTTATCTGAAGTTGAACCGCTTGTACAAGAGTTATTTCAGTATCGTTTTACGGGAGAGACAGATTTAGCAGGGCATCCAACTGGAAACCTATTAATTGCAGCGATGACGAATATTACAGGAGATTTTGCTTCGGCTATTCAAAAATTAAGTGAGGTTTTAAAAGTTAGAGGGCGTGTGTTACCAGTATGTAACACTCCATTGTGCTTGTGTGCCGAGTATGATGATGGTACAATCATTCAAGGCGAATCGCTCATTCCTACAATCGAAAAAAAAATTAAACGCGTTTATTATACAAAAGAAGATGCAAGAGCTCTTGATGAGGCTGTGGAGGCTATTATGGAAGCCGATTTAGTCTTATTAGGACCAGGAAGTTTATATACGAGTATTATTCCAAACTTGTTACTAGTTGAAATTTCGGAAGCACTTGTAAAAACATCCGCAGAATGCGTGTATTGTTGTAATATCATGACTCAGCCTGGAGAAACGACAGGATATAGTGCATCTGATCATGTGCTTGCACTTCATGAGCATGCAGGACATGCATTTATTGATAAAATCATTGTGAATGATGAAGAAATTGATGATGAAACTTATGAGCGTTATTGTGATCAACATTCTGATGTCGTTTTAATAGATGAAAAAAAATTACATAAAATGAATATTGAAGTTATTAAAAGTCGTTTAGTTTCTTACAATAATGTAGGTGAAGTTCGTCATAATACGAAAAAAGTAGCAGCGACTATCTTTTCGTTATTATTAGATATAGAGGAAAAAAGGGAGGGGTGATACAATGTCATTCGCTTCTGAAACGAAAAAAGAATTAGTTCAAATCCAGTCAGACGATTGTTGTGCGAAAGCAGAATTATCAGCCCTTATTCGAATGAATGGAGTTATTTCATTATCAAATAAAGGTTTAGTTCTTGATTTCGCAACAGAAAATGCAGCTATTGCACGTCGAACGTTACAATTAATTAAGCAATTATTTGATACTGAGGTTGACTTATTATCGAGAAAGAAGATGCAACTTAAGAAGAATAATGTTTATATTATTCGCATTAAGAAAAATGCTCGTGACATTGCAACTGAATTAGGAATTATGTCTGATACGGGATTTGTTTTAGGCATTGCTAAAAATTTAATTGAGTATGATTGTTGTAAGCGAGCGTATATGCGTGGAGCTTTTTTAGCAGGTGGTTCTGTTAATAATCCTGAAACGTCTTCATACCATTTTGAAATTTTTACACTAGATGAAGAGCATGCAGAGGATTTGAAAGACTTGTTAAATGTGTTTGATTTGAATGCGCGTGTGTTGCAACGTAAAAAAGGATACATCACTTATATTAAAGAAGCAGAAAAAATTAGTGATTTCTTACGTGCAATTGAAGCGTATAATGCAGTGTTAAACTTTGAAGATGTTCGAATTTTTAGAGATATTCGTAATTCAGAGAATCGTCTCAATAATTGTGAAATTGCGAATGAAACTAAAACCATTGCAGCTGCTCAGCGTCAAATTGATAATATTGAACTAATTGACCTTGTTTATGGAATAAATTCGTTACCAGAACGTTTGCAGTATGTCGCCAATTTGCGATTAGAGTTTCCTGAGGAAAACTTAAGTTATTTGAGTGAAATTGCTACGGAACGCGGGATGAAGTTGACTAAGTCAGGGATCAATCACCGTATGCGTAAATTATCAGAAATGGCTGAGGAAATTCGTGAAAATCAACAAAAACGTTCAGAAGAAAATTAAAACTAAAGCGAGATGATTCTTATTAATCGTTTCAACTTAGAAACAGAAGATTAAGCCTTATTTGTAATATTTAATTATGGATAAGGTTTTTATTATATACAATGATAACTGCATATAATAATATAATTCGCTCATACTAAAGATGATTTTGCACAAAAATAACAACCGCTTACATTAGTGATAATCTTGTACTTGTGAATTAAAGTTTAGTATACTATAAATTAGATAAGATGAAGGAGGTAACATTATGACTAAAAAACCTGTAGCATTAATTATTTTAGACGGTTTTGGTTTACGCGATGAAACAGCTGGAAATGCAGTTAAAGCAGCTAAAATGCCAAACTTAGATCGTTTATTCAATACATACCCTCATAATACATTAGAGGCGTCTGGATTAGGTGTTGGATTACCAGAAGGACAAATGGGTAACTCAGAAGTAGGTCACTTAAACTTAGGTGCTGGACGTATTGTTTATCAATCATTAACTCGCATTAACTTAGCAGTTAAAAACGGTGAGTTAAAGAATGATCCAGTTATCGCTGAAGGATGCAAGCATGCATTAGAAAATGATAAAAAAGTTCACGTGATGGGATTATTATCTCCAGGTGGAATTCATTCTCACAATGAACATATCTATGCATTAGTTGAAGCTGCAAAAGCTCAAGGTGCAAAAGAAGTTTATGTACATGCATTCTTAGATGGGCGTGACACTGCTCCAAAATCAGCTTTAGAATACGTAGAAGCTTTAGAAGCTAAATTAGCTGAAATCGGAATTGGAAAAGTAGCAACTGTTTCAGGACGTTACTATTCAATGGACCGCGATAAAAACTATGATCGTACTCAATTAGCTTACGATGCAATGACTCAAGGAACAGGTGAAAAATTCGAATCAGCTAAAGCTGGTGTGGAAGCTTCTTACAAAAACGATATCTTAGATGAATTCGTTGTTCCATTCGTTGTTGATGCAAATGGATTAATTCAAGATGGAGATACAGTAATCTTCGCTAACTTCCGTCCTGACCGTGCACAACAAATCGCAATCGCTTTATCAAATCCAGAAAACGTAGCGAACTATGCTAAAGAAGGTAAGCCAGCATTAGATCCATCTAAAGGACCTAAAGATGTTTACTTCATCTCAATGATGTCTTATGGAGATGCTGTTAAAGGACCAGTTGTCTTCGGATTACAAGATTTAGCTAACACTTACGGAGAAGTTATCTCAGCAAACGGATTAAAACAATTACGTATCGCTGAAACTGAAAAATACGCTCACGTAACATTCTTCTTCGACGGTGGAGTAGATAAAGAAATCGAAGGAGCAACTCGTGTATTAATTAACTCGCCAAAAGTTGCAACTTATGATTTAAAACCTGAAATGTCAGCTTACGAAGTAGCAGACGCTTGTGTTGCTGAAATCAACAAAGATATTCATGATACAATCATTTTAAACTTTGCTAATCCAGACATGGTTGGACACACTGGAGTATTCGATGCAACAGTTAAAGCATTAGAAGCTGTAGATGAGTGTTTAGGTAAAGTAGTAGATGCAATCATCGCTAAAGGTGGAGTTGCAATCATCACTGCTGACCATGGAAACGCTGAAAAATTAGAAGATGAAAATGGTGGAGCTTACACAGCTCATACATCTAATCCTGTTCCAGTAATCGTAACTAAAGAAGGAATCGAATTACGCGACGGTGGAAACTTAGGAGATTTAGCTCCTACAATGTTACAGTTATTAGGTGTAGAACAACCAGTTGAAATGACAGGAAAATCAATTATTAAATAATTGATTTAATAAGTTATAAAAGGACGTTGCTAATGAGCAGCGTCCTTTTTAATTTATCCTGTGTTTTAGACAAATGTTGATATTTAAAAACATTGATATTAACTACTGTATCTTGTAGTTATCGAACAATGATCTAAGTAAATTAGTATGTTTTAAAGAAATATCAACACTCTTTTAAAACAGAACCTTAATTTGTAATTTTTTTAAAAATAAGGCCTTTTATTGTTAGTATATATTTATCACTCATCTGAGTTATTATAGTGATTAAT
The DNA here is from genome assembly GCF_024499055.1 of Turicibacter bilis. Taxonomy (NCBI): domain Bacteria; kingdom Bacillati; phylum Bacillota; class Erysipelotrichia; order Erysipelotrichales; family Turicibacteraceae; genus Turicibacter; species Turicibacter bilis. The sequence goes on from NZ_CP071249.1 coordinate 2,203,947, forward strand.
CATTTTCATTTTTTAATTTGGAAAGAGGATAAAGCTCTTTAAAGATTTATAAGACTTCATCCGTAACCAATCTCTTTATAAAAAAGTTCTTCTTTACGAACCTCTCCATCAAACTAATCGTAGAGGACTTCTAAATCGTTTAAGTCTTTATAAGTAATAATATTAGCGTCGAGTTGAATCGTATCTGCAGTTGATTACCTTCATAACCAAATAAAGACTAGGTGTTAAAGACATTATATATCGTTTATAGGAGTTAAATAAGAGCCTTCCTTAATTTATTAGCTATTTTTCCTAATAAGAAAAATGTTTTTACCGATGAGATATCTAATTTAATAAGTTGTTTCTTTCATTATGCTAGCACTTTAAATGATTTAATCTTAATCTTTTGATTTAAGAGAGCCAGTTATTTTAAGTTAAAGTAGTATTTTTATTTTAAAAATAGGTAAAATGTGTTAAAATGTAATTGTAAAAAGCCAAGTTAGTTTAGTGGTAAAATAACGCAATGGTAATGCGTCGTCGCGAGTTCGATTCTCGCACTCGGCACCATTTTAGAATAATTGAGTCCAGCGTATGCTGGATTTTTTTATTTTTTTAATTTGAAGCATAAAAGTTGCTTATTTAGTTCATATTATTCACGGCATATAAATAAAACATTCGTTTTCATAATCACTGATGTGAACGTTATTTGGAATAGATTAGATTGGTTTAATTTATAAAAAATAGCGTTTACAAAGTAAAAATGTCTTTAATATGCAAAAAAATGTATTATAATAAGAAGTGTGAAAATTTTAGAAAAGAAGGAGATGTCATACATGCCTTATATTGTTGATGTATATGCTCGCGAAGTATTAGATTCTCGCGGAAATCCTACTGTTGAAGTAGAAGTAACAACTGAAAGTGGATCATTCGGACGTGCTTTAGTACCATCTGGAGCTTCTACAGGAATCTACGAAGCAGTTGAATTACGTGATGGAGATAAATCTCGTTACTTAGGAAAAGGTGTTTTAAACGCTGTTAAAAACGTTAACGACATCATCGCTCCTGAATTAGTTGGTATGGATGTTACTGACCAATGTGGAATCGACCGTTTAATGATCGCATTAGATGGAACTAAAAACAAAGGAAAATTAGGAGCTAACGCAATCTTAGGTGTATCTATGGCTGTTGCTCATGCTGCTGCTGATTTCGTTGGATTACCATTATACCGTTACTTAGGTGGATTCAACTCTAAAGAATTACCAACTCCAATGATGAACATCATCAACGGTGGAGAGCACGCTGACAACAACATCGACTTCCAAGAGTTCATGATCATGCCAGTTGGAGCTCCAACATTCAAAGAAGCTATCCGTATGGGAGCTGAAGTATTCCATGCATTAAAATCAGTATTACACGGTATGGGATTAAACACTGCAGTTGGTGATGAGGGTGGATTCGCTCCAAACTTAGAATCAAATGAAGCTGCTATCAAAGTTATCTTAGAAGCTATCGAAAAAGCTGGATATGTTCCAGGTAAAGACGTTATGATCGCTATGGACGTTGCTTCTTCTGAGTTCTACAAAGATGGAAAATACGTTTTAGCTGGTGAAGGTGGAAAAGTATTCACATCTGAAGAATTATGTGACTTCTACGCTGAATTATGCGAAAAATATCCAATCATCTCAATCGAAGACGGTTTAGACCAAGACGACTGGGCTGGATGGGATTACTTAACTAAGAAAATCGGAGATAAAGTGCAATTAGTTGGAGACGATTTCTTCGTAACTAACACTGAGCGTTTAGCTGAAGGTATCGAGAAAAACGTTGCAAACTCTATCTTAATCAAAGTTAACCAAATCGGTACATTAACTGAAACTTTCGAAGCTATTGAAATGGCTAAGAAAGCTGGATACACTGCAGTTGTATCTCACCGTTCTGGAGAAACTGAAGATGCTACAATCGCTGACATCGCAGTTGCTACAAACGCTGGACAAATTAAAACAGGTTCTATGTCTCGTACAGACCGTATTGCAAAATACAACCAATTATTACGTATCGAAGACGAATTAGGACAACAAGCTGTTTACAACGGAGTTAAATCATTCTACAACTTAAAAAAATAATTTAATTATTTTTTAAGAGAATGACTCTATCAAAACCTCTCTTCCTCCGACGAAGAGAGGTTTTTTTATGTATAAAAGTATCTTATTGTCTTAGATAATAGGTAATTATTTTTGGAAAGTATAAAAAATTGACTGCTATTATTATCGATCTGTATGATGGATGTCTTAGTACCGGAGTTTTTGATAGCTAAGGTTAATCCTAGAAATGCGACATAGATTTCACCTCATAGATATATATAAGTCCAGATAAGTTTTTCATATCGGAAAACTTTTAGCTGGACTATAGTCTGTCTTAGTATTAAAGCAATCGATTAACTAAGACTGATATAGAATGATGAAATACATTTCTGTTTCTATATATATGAAGTTCTATCTTAAAATATATTCTTATTTTTTATCCAAAATAATACAATTATATTTAGAGTATGATAAACTAGTCATAGTTAAAACAAGGGGGAGTCTGATGAAACCATCACATGAATCTTTAAATTATAAATGGATTAATTATTTAATTATTTTGATTGGTGTACTAGTCGTTATCCATATTATTAAATTAATTTTCCCAATTCTTAAACCTGTTTTTTCAATGTTGAATATGATTATTTGCCCATTTTTAATTGCAATTTGTTTTGCCTATCTATTAAATCCACTCGTTGATTTCTTTTGCCGGTTAAAAATTAAACGTTCTTATTCGATCTTGATTACATTTATTTCAATTATTGGTGCAATTATCTATGCTATTTTTAGTCTCATTCCTTATTTAGTGATTAACACTCAAGAGGTGATGAATCGAATTCCAGCATTAATGGAAAAGGTTCAGACATTACTTGATACGTGGCAATTTGATTATATGAATCTTTATGAGTACGATTTTAGCAAACTCTTTTCTCAAAACTCTCAATTATTTGAAATTTTTTCTAAGGTCTTAAATCAGATGGGGAATTGGATATCTTCATTTAGTAGTAGTTTTACCTTAGTACTAGGAATGATTTTTTTAGTTCCAGTTGTTTTATATTATATTTTAAAGAATTTTTATGAGATTCGAGATCAGATTAAGATTTTTTTAATTAAGCAGAAATGGAATAAAGTTTTTGAAGTATTAAAAGAATCAGAAGAAGTAGTTAAAGGCTATGTTTCTGGGACATTGTTAGTTTCATTAGCCTTATCAATCATTGCTTCGATTTATTTTTCAATTATAGGATTAGATAATGCCATCGTATTTGGAACATTAATCGGTTTTTTGAATATTATCCCTTATGTCGGTCAAATTATTGGAACGATTCCAGCTGCTATCTTTGGATTAATGGTTTCAGTTTGGACACCTGTTTATGTTGTTCTTGGAGTGATGGCCTTGAATTTTATTGAAGGGAATTTTATTAAACCCTTTGTCTTTTCAAAATCTATTGATTTCCATCCAATTATCTTATTAACACTTATTATTATTGGAGGACAAATTTTTGGAGTCGTTGGAATGATTTTTATTATCCCGATTGCAGGGATTTTAAAGATTGTTTGTCGTTATTCATTTGAAGCGTTAAAGGAATGGAAGCAAAAAGTTCGCGTATAGCGAACTTTTTTTGTCGAGTATTTAGAATAAATGAGAAGGCTACATATCGTCAGAATCCTTATCATACAGTTTAAAGACATTAAAAGGATTATAGTTGTAGTAGGGGGATCTGTTATATGGGAGTATTATTATTACAATACTTAGTTTTATCAATCATAGTTGTTGTATCATCCATTCGCATCTCATCCTGTGTGGATGAGTTGGATAAACAAACAAAAATGGGTGGGGCGTTAATAGGTGGAATTTTATTAGCAGGGGTGACATCGCTTCCTGAGTTAATTACTAGTATTTCCTCCACAACGATGTTAAATAATCCCGATTTAGCATTTGGTAATATTTTAGGAAGTAATACATTTAATATTTTTATCTTAGCAGTTGGGAATTTGTTTTTTATAAAAGCTATGCTATTTAATCATACTGGAAAATCGAATACAAAAACAAATATTATTAGTACGGTTATTTACCTCATTATTTTATTTAGTTTTTATAGTTTGACGATGGGGCGCATTGGTCATGTAGGTATTTCATCCATCTTTATCGGTATCTTATATTATATTAATTTAAGATTAATCTCAGATGAAGAAGACGCCAATAGTAGCTGTGATCAATCATGTTGTTCTTTACCTCTATTGATTTTTCAATTTATTTTTTGGGCTATCGTTCTTGTATTTTCGAGTCTGTTCATTTCTATTACAACAGATAAAATTGCTCAATCAACGGGAATTGGATCCTCGTTTATTGGAGCGATGTTCTTAGGAGTTGCAACATCCTTGCCGGAAATGACAAGCTTGATTAGTCTAATTCGTTTAAAGAATTATGATTTAGCAGTTGGGAATATTGTAGGAAGTAATTTATTTAATTTCGCCATTATTGCTTTGACTGATTTATTCTATTTATCGGGGAGTATTTTTGAAATTGCGGATACTTCTAATACATTACTTGTGATTGTTGGATTAAGTGAGTCGATTATTTTAACTTATATGCTGGTCAGAAAAGAAGTTAAGAATTTAATTTTATACGCTTTACCTTCTTTAATGATTATTGGAATATATTTCTATTATATTGTCGCATCCTTAAATAATGGTTGAAATTGTATGTAGGATATGGTACAGTTTTGTTATAGTCTAAGGAGGGTTTAGGATGTTTCAATACGGTGTTGTAGATGTTTTATTTATGATTGTCTCTGTAATCCTAATTATTTTAGTAGCCTTACAAAGTTCTAAACAAGGGTTAAGTGATTCTCTTTCTGGTGGCAATAGTGAATTGTTTAAAAATCAAAAAGAACGTGGAGCAGAAGCTTATATTGTTCGTGCGACATATATCTGTTCAGTGATTTTCTTAATCTTAGGATTAATTATTTTTATGAAGTAATAGATGACTCATATTCAATTAGAATATGAGTTTTTTTATTTTTAGTCTATTTTTAATAAAGGTTATGTAGGGTCTAAGAGATATAAAAGGTATATTTGAGGAGCGTTTAAATGATGATCATTCAGCCGTTCTTTATTGTTTTGATTTAATATTTCTATGATCTTAGCCTACATTTAATTCCCTATATCAGAATGATTTTAAGTAATGAGATTAGTCACTTTTCGTAAATATTGGTTATTTTTATCATATAGAGATGATAATAGTGATATAAAATAAGCACATTTGTATAAACTAGTGATAGATAAGTAAGATGATGTACTTTATCTTATTGTAGTAAAAAATGGTTAAATGTTTGTTTAGTTATGATAGAATAGAAGTTATGAGTTGGAGGTGTGCTACTTGCGCAATACAGTATTAGAATTATTAGGGTCAAGCCAGTATGAGGCGATGACGATTGATGAATTAGTAGAATATTTACAAATTGAAGGAACAGATGCGTTTAAGCAATTTGTTAAATTAATGGTTGCCCTTGAAGATGAAGGGATTGTTGTTCGTTCTAAAAATGATCGCTATGATTTGGCGCGTGATTTAGGATATTATAAAGGAATTATTTCCATTCATCCAAAAGGTTTTGGATTTGTTGAAATTGATGACATGGATGATGTATATGTTCGTAGTGAAGATTTAAATGGTGCTTTACATAAAGATACAGTTTTAGTTAAAATCTTACCTTCTTCTAAAGGAGATAGTCTAGAAGGTGAAATCGCTCAAGTTCTCGAACGTGGAATGAAAGATTTCATTGGGACGTATTATGAAATCAAGCAGGTCGGTTATGTTAAACCAGATAATTCACGTTATCATGCAGTGGTAGCCATTCCAAAGAATAAAACGAAAGGCGCAGTAAAGGATCATAAAGTTCGTGTTCGCATTGTGGATTATTTAGAAAACAATGTTGTTAAAGCGGAAGTTACTGAGATTTTAGGTCATAAAAATGATCCAGGAATTGATATTTTATCAGTTGTATATAAGTATGATATCGTGCCTGAATTTAGTCCGGAAGCATTACAACAAGCAGCTGAAATTCCAAATGAACCAGACCCAGAAAGTTATAAAGGGCGTCGTGATTTACGTGGTGAAACCATTGTAACAATTGATGGTGATGATGCTAAAGACTTAGATGATGCTGTTCATGTTCGTATGCTTGATAATGGAAACTATTTATTAGGGGTATCGATTGCTGACGTTTCTTATTACGTCACAGAAGGATCACCATTAGATCGAGAAGCCTTCTTCCGTGGAACGAGTGTTTATTTAGTTGATCGTGTAATTCCAATGATTCCTCACCGTTTATCAAATGGGATTTGTTCACTAAATCCACAAGTGGATCGTTTGACAATTACATGTGAAATGGAGATTTCACCAAAAGGTGAAGTGGTAAGTCATGAAATCTTCCCATCAATTATTAAAACAACGGAGCGTATGACGTATAATCATGTGAATCGTATTTTAATTGATGAAGATCCAGAATTATGTGAACGTTATGCTACATTAGTTCCAACGTTTAAATTAATGTATGATCTTTCAAAAATATTACGCGAAAAACGTCATGACCGCGGATCAATTGACTTTGATTTAGAAGAGTCAAAAATTCTTGTCGATGAGTATGGATTCCCAATTGATGTGGTATTACGCCAACGTGAAATTGCAGAACGTATTATAGAGGACTTTATGTTAGCAGCAAATGAAACAGTGGCTGAACATTTCCACTGGATGGACGTCCCTTTTATTTATCGTATCCATGAGCATCCAAAACCAGAGAAGCTAGAACGTTTCTACAAATTAGCTCGCGCTTTAGGTTATGAAATTAAAGGAACAAAAGATCATGTTCATCCTAAAGCACTTCAAATGATTACAGAAGCTGTTCATGGAAAACCAGAACATGCCGCGATTAATACCATGATGCTACGTTCTTTACAAAAAGCTCGCTATAGTGAAGAAAGTTTAGGACACTTTGGATTGGCAGCGGAGTTTTATACTCACTTTACATCACCTATTCGACGTTATCCAGACTTAATTGTTCACCGTTTAATCCGTCGCTATTTATTTGATCAAGATTTATCAAAAGAAACATTAGATTATTACACTGCAATCATGCCAGAGATTGGTGAACAAACCTCAAAACGTGAACGTGATGCTATCGACGCAGAGCGTGAAGTAGAAGATATGAAAAAAGCAGAGTATATGACTCAATTTATTGACGAAGAGTTTGAAGGTGTTGTTTCATCGGTAACGAAATGGGGAATGTACGTTGAATTACCGAATACCATTGAAGGGCTTGTTCATGTGAATGATTTAACGGATGACTACTATGAATTTGACGAGGATAACTTAGCATTAATTGGACGCCGTACAAAGGCCATTTATAAAATAGGCGATATTGTTAAAGTTGTCGTTGCAGCAGCAAGCAAAGAGGAGCGTACGATTGATTTCCAATTAGTTGGAATGAGTAAAAGTCGTCAAAGACGTGGATTCAAACGTATTGATACGCGTGGAACGTCATCTTCAAGAAATAATCGCTCTAAAGATCGTTCGAAAGATAGAAAAGGGAATACAAAAGATTATCGTCCAGTGCGTTCTCGTAAATCATCGAAACCATCGGACAGTACGTTTAAGAATCCTAAACCAAAACGTAAAAAATCAAAAGGATCTAAGCCAGTAGGGCAAGGGAAAAATAAAAAATAGTTTAAATGCTGAAAGGGAGCAAGGAAGTCATGATGAAGAAACTAAAATCAATTAAGTGGCGTAATGTCATTTTGTTCTTATTCGTCATGGTTGGTTTATTGGTATTAGCTCAATCATTTGTTCTACCGGATATGATTGGATGGAATGTTGACCGTGTCAAGCACTATGAGGCAGGCAACGATATTACAATTGTTTATCAGAATGTCTACTCTGACACAGTACCATATGGTACTGTTGCCAACCAGGAAAAATGTAATAAAAACGAAGAGTGTGATGTCGTTTTAACATTCTCTAAAGGAGAAGATGTTTCAAGTCAATCGGAATCTGAGATTAAAGCTTACTTAAATCAGTTAGTGGAAGAACAACTAATTAATCCTAAAGAAATTGTGTATAATGAGCCACAATATTCAAATGATGTGAATCAAGGCTATCCTATCAGTTATGATGCTAATCCTTATGAAGGTATCATTGAAATTACTTTTTCACAAGGGCCAGAAATTCACGTCTATGATGCAACAATGGTAGCAGTTGGTGATATCTTGCTTCATGACACAGTTTATAATGATTTTCGCTTAGAAGAAGATACCTTCGATTTCAGCCCGTTATTGGAAAATGTAAAACCATATATTGAGCCAGCAGATTTTGGGTTTGCCAATCAAGAAACAAATATTGGAGGTGTTGAAGTTGGATTATCTTCTTATCCTAATTTTAACAGTCCTTATGAAATTGCAAGAGATTTAATTAATGTTGGATTCAATATGTTTGCTCGTGCTAATAATCATACGTTAGATAAAGGGGAATCTGGAGTTTTAGCTGCCGAGAAAAATTGGGAAATGTTCGAGGGAATTATTACGGCTGGATCAACTGATTCTAAAGAAAAACGTGATCAGATTTCTGTCATTGAAAAGAACGGAATTAAATTAGCTTTATTGGCCTATTCTTATGGATTTAATGGTTATCGTGTCCCAGACGATAAATCTTATTTAGCGAATGAGTTTGATTATGAACAAGCTGCGATTGATATTGAAAAAGCAAAAAGTGTCTCTGATGTGATTGTCGTTTCGATGCATTGGGGAGTGGAATATTCAAATACTCCAAGTGAAGCACAAATTGAACAAGCTCAATGGCTAGCCGATCAAGGTGTTCATGTGATTATCGGAAGCCATCCTCATGTGTTACAACCGATGGATCGTTTAATTGGGAAAGATGGAAATGAAACAGTTGTTGCTTATTCATTAGGTAATTTTATTTCAGGTCAGGTTGGACTTGAACGCCTAGTAGGTGGTATCATGAAGATTGATATTAAGAAAACAACAATTGGTGATGGGGTCAAAATTGAAATAGGTCAACCTCAGTTTATGCCGACTTATAATTATGCTGAAGCTTCAACTAAAGGTTATCGATTAGTACCATTGATTGACTCTGCACAAGCAGAGTATTTTGAATCTATCAAAGCGTTAATGGAGACTTACTCACCAAATGTCGATGTTGTTGACTATATTACTTATGGTGAATTAGAAAAATAAAGTTTTTAAAAGGTGGTGAAGAGATGCCAAAAGGTGTGGGATCAACAATTGCTCAAAATAAAAAAGCTGGGCATGATTATTTCATCGAAGATACCTTTGAAGCGGGATTAGTTCTTCAGGGAACAGAGATTAAGTCAATTCGCGCGGGGAAAGTTAATTTACGTGATTCATTCGTTCGAATTGAGCGTAATGAGGCTTTTGTTCACAATATGCATATTTCTCATTATGAGCAAGGAAATAGATTTAATCACGATCCACTTCGTACAAGAAAGTTATTACTTCATAAACGTGAAATTGCTCGTTTAATTGGAGTTCAAAAAATGGGAGGATACTCTTTAATCCCATTAAAGTTATACATTAAAGATGGTTATGCGAAGCTATTATTCGGGATTGCTAAAGGTAAGAAAAATTATGATAAGCGCCAAGATTTAAAAGCAAAAGATGCTAATCGTCAAATTGAAAAAGCATTACGTGATCGTCAAAAATATTAATTTTAAAAAGGTAATACATTGGATTCCGATGTATTACCTTTTTTGCTTAGGGATATATTAATGGGTGTTTGTTGCTAATAAAAATAGGATGTGATTTTAATGAAGGAAAAAGTCATTATTATTGGGGCAGGGATTGGAGGATTAGCCACTGCTTTGAGATTATTAAATGCTGGATATGAAGTAGTTATATATGAAAAAGAAGATAAGGTAGGAGGAAGAGTTAATCGTATTCAGGAAAAGGGATATACATTTGATTTAACCGCCACGATTTCTATGATGCCTCAAGAGTTTTATTTGCTTTTTGAAGAGTTAGGATTGAGATTAGAAGACTATATAGAAATAAGCTATCCTAAATCGCTATATTATACCTTTTTTAAAGATGGAACCTATTATGATTTTTCTACTGATTTAATTAAATTAAATAGGCAATTAGAATCTATTTCTACTAAAGATGCAGTAGGCTATTTTCAATTAATGAGTGATATTTATGAGAAATATCAACTTGCTAATCAAGCGTTTTTAAGTCAATCGTGTGATCAAGCTTCATCATTTTTTACATTTAAACATTTAAAAGAAATTTTTAAGTTAGAACCATTGAGTAATGTTTATGATTATGTTTCTAAATTTATTAAGGATGAAAAATTAAAAGAGTATATCTGCTTTCAAACAATGTATATTGGAATGTCGCCCTATGATTGTTCAATTATTTATACTTTATTACCAGGTGTGTCACAATTTTATGGATTACCGCATTTAAAGGGAGGGATGTATCGTCTTGTGGAAGTCATGGAGCAACTGATTAAAGAGTGGGGAGGAATTATTCATACGAATTCACTTGTTGAAAGTTTAGTAATTGAAGATAAATGTGTTTTGGGTATACAGTTATCTGATCGAATTGATAAAGGAGATTATATTATTGCCAATGCACAGGTACCTTATGTGATGCATGAATTACAGTCAATTATACGTCCAAAAGAATATCATTTATCATGTTCTGCTTTTATCTTATACTTAGGACTTAAACAAAGGCTTCCCATGTTAAATATTCATAATATTTATATTAATCAAGCATTTAAAGAAAATATTCAATCTGCTTTTGATGGAAAGTTACCAAAAGAATCCTCTTTTTATTTTTATGTTCCAAGTCGTATGGATGAAGGGATGGCTCCAACTAATGGTGAGGTGATTAATGTTATTATTCGAGTGCCTAACTTAAAGGCACAAAATGTTGAGTGGAATGAGCAGACTATCTTGTTATTAAAAGAACAAATTTATAAAGCTTTAGCTCAGGTAACAAAGATTGAACATTTTAAAGAGTTAGTAGAAGTAGAAAAATACTTAACCCCAGTAGATTTAGCCACACACTTTAATTGTTATGAAGGGATTGCATTTGGATTGAGTCATGATTTAACTCAAACGAATTACTTTAGACCCCACCATCAAAGTGATGATTTAAAGGGATTATATTTTGTAGGTGATTGTACACATCCCGGAACTGGAATTTCCCTCGTTTTAAAATCTGCAAGACAACTTTCTAAACAAATATGTAAGCATATCTGAAAATCATCGAACATATACTTTTTGAGGTAGTGCCTATGATTGATTGTGCATCGTCAGAAATTAAGGGGGGATAATATGTTAAAAACTGAAACACTTAACATTATCGAATTTAATAATGGTCAGCTAAAAAAGCCAGTTTTAATCAGATATACTATTGTCATTAATTCGAATGAATCACAACCTTATGATGAAGATGCCTTGAAATTAATTAGTTTCCTTAAAAGCTTACCGGAACAGTTCGAAACGATTGAGCTATATTATGAGGTTGCTGATGCTAAAATTACACATCTAGTTCGCCAAAGAATTACTGTGAAAGTTAATGGTGAATTATATTCGACTTATGTCTTGGATGATGATTTAGATTTATTTTTTAATCTATTAAGGCTTTTTAAAAATTATGAATATTATGTCGATGGGGATGAACAAAGTGTTAGCCCTATTAGGTTAGCCCAGGCTTTAAAGACCTATCAAATTTAATAATCTCATCAGGAAGAGACTCTAATTGTTCATGAAGGAGTCTCTTTTATACGTCATATTTTTAACATAGCTAGAGGTTTTAAGTTACTATTTAATCATAAATTTAATTATTTTATGAAATTATGGAACAATATACATAAGACAGTCGTCTAATTTAATGTAAACGAAGAAAAGTTTCTAAGTAAAAACGAACTAAATAATGGAGGAAGTTAAAATGAAAAAGATTAAATTATTAATGATGACTTTATTAATCACAGTTTTAGCTGTTGGATGTAGTAAAGGTTCAGAACAAGGTGGAGAAACAGGTGAAACATCACCAAAACAAATCATAACAAAAATTCAAGAAACATTATCAAAAGCTTATGATATGCCTTTAGAAGATGGGGTATTATCTGGATATTTTTTAACTGACATGACAAATGAAGAAGAAATGTTAATGTATGAAGGGATTTTTAATTCAGAAGATATCAAGTCAGGATATATTTTACAGCCTATGATGAATGTTAAGTCTGAATTAATCATTGTTGCAGAAGCTAAAGATGCTGAGTCAACTGAAAATATTAAGGCTTCATATGAAAAAGTTTTATCAGATCAAGATGAAATGTGGTCTCGTTATTTACCAGATCAATATGAGTTAGTAAAAGCAAATAAGATTCAAACTCAAGGAAATTATGTGTTATACGTAACAAGTGAACAAGTGGAAGAAATTGTTAAGGTTTTCGAAGAGCAAGTAAAATAATAAATAAAGAAAAGTAGATTGGGTTTTGCTCAATCTTCTTTTTATATAATAGGAGAGGAGATGAGAATCATTGGTTTTTAGTAGTTTAGTTTTCTTATTTGTTTTTTTACCTTTAACATTAGTCTTATACTTTATTGTTCCACGTAACTGTCGTAATTTTATTTTATTAATAGTGAGCCTCATCTTTTATGCTTGGGGAGAACCTATCTATATTTTATTAATGTTATTTTCTACGGTGGTGGACTTTATTCATGGATTATTGGTTGAATATTATGCTGATCAACCAAAGAAAGCAAAGCGGGTTGTTTTATCATCAGTATTTATTAACTTAGGATTGCTTATGTTTTTTAAATACTCAGGCTTTATTATTTCTAATATTAATCAATTATTAGGGGCACAGTTTAATATTCCTTCTATTGCTCTACCAATTGGAATTTCCTTTTATACATTTCAGACAATGTCGTATACTATCGATATTTTTAGAAAGGATGCACCAGCGCAGCGAAATATTATTAGCTTAGGCGCCTATGTGACGATGTTTCCACAGTTAATTGCAGGACCGATTGTTCGATATCAGACTGTTGCCGATCAATTAAACAATCGAGTAGAGACTCAAGCCCGATTTGCTGATGGGGTTCAACGATTTATCATTGGACTTGGAAAGAAGGTTTTGTTAGCAAATAATATTGGTTTGTTGTGGGATCAAATTTCATCAACAGAGACGTCAAATCTTTCAGTTTTAACGTCGTGGCTTGGTGTGATTGCCTTTGGACTTCAAATTTATTTCGACTTTAGTGGCTATTCAGATATGGCTATTGGACTTGGAAAGATGTTTGGATTTGAACTATTAGAAAATTTTAATTATCCGTATATTTCACAAAGTATTACTGAGTTTTGGCGTCGTTGGCATATTTCCCTTGGTACATGGTTTAGAGATTATGTTTATATCCCATTAGGTGGCAATCGAAAAGGGAAGTGGCGCACTTATTTTAATGTCTTTATTGTTTGGTTTTTAACTGGATTATGGCATGGCGCAAGTTGGAATTTTGTTTTATGGGGACTTTACTTTGGTGTGATTATTACGCTTGAAAAAGCCTTTTTAATGAAGTGGTTAAATCAGTTTCCAACAATCATCCGACATATTTATACGTTATTTTTATTACTGATCGGTTGGGGGTTATTTGCATTTGATAACTTTACACACTTAAAGGCCTATTTCAAGGTCATGTTTAGCCTAGAAGATGTCGCACTGTATAATCAAACGACACTTTACTATTTCACCTCAAATATGATTTTATTGATTATTTTAGTTATTGCTTCAACTCCATTATTAAAAGTGATTTATTATAAATTAATTCGCTCTAAATACTCTTCGGTTATTGAATTAATTATTATTCCAATGGCATGTCTCTTAATTTTAACTCTTTCCACAGCATATTTAGTAGATTCATCGTATAATCCATTTTTATATTTTAGGTTTTAAAGGAGGTAGGTGAGATGGAAGCTATAAAAAATAAAGTTATGATTAGCATATTTTTAATCTTTATTTTTGGTTTATCAATCGCAAACGTGGTTGATAAAGATCGTGAGATTTCTGAAACTGAAAATCGCCCCCTTCAACAGTTCCCACAGTTTTCTTTTGAAAGCTTATTATCGGGAAGCTATACACAGAAGTTTGATAAGTATATGACTGATCAATTTGTCATGAAGGATGAGTGGGTTGGACTAAAGTCTGATATGGAACGTTTATTACAAAAGGGTGAGAATAATGGAGTTTACTTTGGAAAGGATGGTTATTTATTAGAAGCTTTTAAGCAGGAGGGTTCATACTTTGAAAAGAATTTACAAGCGATTAATATCTTTCATGATAAGATGCCTAACTTAAACACAACGGCTCTTTTAGTTCCTACTGCGGTGAAAATATATGAGGATAAGCTTCCTTTATTTGCTCCAACGTTTGATCAAGCCAGGATGTTAGAAACCGCAAAAAATGAGTTAACCATTGACTTTATGAATGCATATAATGTGTTAAATGAGCATAGAAATGAGTATATCTATTATAAAACCGATCATCATTGGACAACCCTAGGTGCTTATTATGTGTATCAACAACTCATGAATGAGTGGGGAATGACCCCTTATTTAGATTATCGAGTTGAAACAGTGTCAACTGAGTTTTACGGAACATATTACTCAAAAGCTAATAATCATCATTTAAAACCTGATACAATTCAGCTTTATATTCCAAACGATGAAGTTGAGTTCTCCGTTACTTGGGATACTCAAAATGAAGTTTTAGATGGATTGTACAACTATGATTACTTAAACCAGAAAGATAAGTATTCAATGTTTATCAATGGTAATCATCCATTGACTATTGTAAAAAGTAGTATAAAAAATGGAAAGAAACTCATTGTTTTTAAAGATTCATATGCTCATAACTTTATTCCATTTCTAGCGATGAACTTTGAAGAAATCCATCTTATTGATTTAAGATACTTTAATATGAATCCATACGAGTATATTCGTGAACATGATTTTGATCGTGCTTTGTTTTTATATAACTTATCAACATTCGGAACGGATTCTACTTTTGTTAAATTAAAAGCCTTTAAGTAGTAATTTTAAGTTCGTTAATAAAAAGGGTGATTCAGTATAGGGAATCACCCTTTTAGTTATTTCTTAGCACTTTGTTTTTTTCTTAAATAGTTTTCTAGCATACTAACACCTTGGTACATAATGAGTGTAAAGATAGCTAAAACGAATACTCCCATCATAACAATATCAAGTTTGAAGACTTGTCCACCATAAACAATTAAGTAACCAATTCCGGCACGTGAGGCGATAAATTCCCCAACAATCACCCCAACCCAAGTCATCCCAATGTTAATTTTAAGAAGATTAATCATATTGATACCGTTAGCAGGAAGAACGAGTTTAGTTAGAATTTGCCACTTGTTTGCACCAAAACTTTTCATTAATCTGATCTTTTCTTCGTCAACAGTTGTAAAGTAATTATAAGCAGACATAATGGTAACTGTAATTGAAGTAATTACGGCAATCACAACAATCCCTTTTACACTGGCCCCAACCCAAACAATTAGAATAGGAGCAAGGGCAGTTTTAGGAAGAGCGTTTAAGACAACGAGAAATGGATCAAGAACCTTTGCTAATTTGTCAGACCACCAGAGACAAATGGCAATAAATAGTCCACCAAGTGTCCCTATTATTAATCCAACGAGTGTTTCATATAATGAGATTCCTAAGTGTCTAAAGATTTCTCCATTCTCGATATACTTAATTAGTAAGTTCCAAATAGCTGATGGTTTACTAAAAAAGAAGTCATCGATAAATCCGTAGCTCGCTAAAAGCTCCCATAAGATTAAAAAACCAATACAAAATAAGACTTGAAGCAAGTGAATGTGCCACGCTTCTTTTTTTATTCCTTTTAAATAATTAAGATATCCAGGAGATCCTTTAAATTCTTTCTTCATCATTTTGCAACTCCTTCCAGAACAAGTCGAAGTAATCTTTAAATTCAGGAGCTAATCTTGCTGTTAAAGGTGTTTTATCCCCTTCAAGGGTTAAAGTAATTTTGTGGACGCTTTGTATCGTTGTTGGACGATGACTTAGAACAGCAACTGTATCGGCTAAAGAAATGGCTTCTGAAATATCATGTGTCACTAAGATTGCTGTTTTATTTTCATTTTTAATAATTTTATAAATATCATCGGTCACAATTAGACGTGTCTGATAATCCAGACCAGAAAATGATTCGTCTAACAATAGGATGTCTGGATTTAACGCAAGTGTCCGAATTAAAGCAACCCGCTGCTTCATTCCTCCCGAAAGTTCTCTTGGAAAGTTGTTTCTAAAATCCCATAAGTCATAAATCTCTAATAGTCGTTTAATTTCTTCCTGTGCTTCATTGGTTAATTTATGTTGAATTTCAAGTCCTAATGTGATGTTTTTCATGATAGTCCGCCATTCGAATAAATGATCCTTTTGAAACATATATCCGATTTTTTTTCCATGAGTATCAACTGAACCTTGAGTTGGTTCAAGTAAACCAGAAATGATATTTAAGATCGTTGATTTCCCGCATCCTGAAGGTCCAAGTAAAACTAAGATTTCTCCTTCTTCCACAGAGAAATTAATATCTTTAAGAATTTGTCGTTCTTCATCTAATGAATAAAAATCCTTATACACATGATTCATATCCAATATCGTTGACATATAAAGCCACCTCCATTTTGCGTATATGTCATACTATATAATATTAATCTACTAAGAAACTGTACCTAATGCCGGTAAAATAAAAAGATTTAGCTCTGTATAGTAAGAACTAAATCTTTTACTAAATTATTATTTTATGTTGGCAATAGCATTTTCAGCGTAGCTCGTATCCACGATTGCTTCATAAGGTGCACGATTATCTAATTGTCCTGCAAGTTGCATAATGTCCATTAAGTTATTAAGACTCTCTTCTGCTAAAACAGGATCCTCAGCCCAAGCGTCAATTGAACGATAACGTTCAACTACAGTGACCAAATCTTTTAGTTCCATATCAGGGAAAAATTCATGAATTGATTCGGCGATTTCTTCACTTGTATGAGAGGCTACCCATTGTTGACCTTTATAAATAGCGTTAGTAAAAGCCTGGATTGTGTCGCTGTTTGCCTCGATATAAGACGTAGTTGCACTATAGCAAGTGTAAGGAATGTTATCAGTTTGTTCACCGATTGAAGCAACGATATAACCTTTACCTTGTTGCTCCATTGTTGTAGCTAATGGTTCAAATAAAGTAACGTATTCAGCATCAAGACCTGTAAATGCACCTGCCATAGCATCAAATGAAATATCTGTACGAACATTGACTTCTGCCGTTTCATCATCCGGACGTGCATCAAGACCGTTTGCTTTAAGCACATATTCAAGTGTCATTTCGGGAACGCCACCTTTACGTCCACCGATAATTTCAGAACCGGATAAATCACTAAATTTAAAATCAGGATTTGGATTTTTGGAAACTAGGAAACTACCGTCTCGTTGAGTCACTTGAGCAAAGTTAATCGGTTGATCTTTTCCGCCTTCATTATAAACATAAATAGTAGCTTCAGGCCCCATAAATCCAACTTGTACTTCACCAGAAATTAGAGCTGCCATTGCTTTATCTGCCCCGCCAGCATTGATTAATTCAATTTCAAGTCCTTCTTCTTCGAAGAATCCTTCGCTAATAGCGACATAATGTGGAGCATAGAAAACAGAATGAGTGACTTCGGCTACTTTTATTTTTGTTAATTCTTCCGATGATTGCTGACACCCAACTAGAACACCAGTGAATAAAAACACTAAACTAAAAAATGTAAACAAGCGTTTAAAACTTTTCATAGGAAACCTCCTTATCGCCGAATTATTAATTCTCGGTCTAAGATATCCTATTACTTTTAGGCGAAAGTGTGAGTCTTGAAAAAGAGTTAATAAAATTTTTTGCTAACCTCATAATAATCGAGATATTGGACATAATTGTAAGAGAAAGTGGTATTAGTTAACAGAATTCGACAGGAGTTGATGAATATCTTAATTTTTCACCGGAATTTCATTGACTTAAACTAACATTATTCTTTAGAATACTAAATGAATGCAAAAAAATCTATCATGCAAAAAAACAATAAAATTTTAAACGTATCCCTATAAAATGAGTCGTAAAAGGATGCATAATTTTTGGAGGTTAGTTCGATGGAAGTAAGATTAGAGGGCATTACGAAAAGCTTTGGCGATTTTACAGCAGTTAACAATTTGAATGTTACAATTGAAGATGGTACACTGGCAGGACTTTTAGGACCATCTGGGTGTGGGAAATCTACAACACTTTATATGATCGCGGGATTAGAAAAACCAACAAGTGGTCGTATTTATTTTGGTGATGAAGATGTTACAGATTTACCAGCTGAAAAACGTGGAATTGGTTTAGTATTCCAAAACTATGCTTTATATCCACACATGACAGTACGTCAAAATATTATGTTCCCATTAGAGAATGCCAAAGTTCCTAAAGCTGAAGCATTAAAGATTGCACAGGAAATGGCTGATTTAGTACAAATCGGACATTTAATGGATCGTAAGCCAGGAGAGTTATCTGGTGGACAACAACAACGTGTTGCTATTGCTCGTGCTATTGCAAAAAAACCACGCGTTTTACTATTAGATGAGCCATTATCTAACTTAGATGCTCGCTTACGTTTAGAAACACGTGAAGAAATTCGTCGTATCCAACAAGAAACAGGAATCACGACTATCTTCGTAACACACGATCAAGAAGAAGCAATGAGTATTACAGATGCCATTGTTTTAATGAAAGATGGAGTATTACAGCAAAAAGAAGCTCCACAAGAAATGTATCGTAAACCAGCTAACCAATTCGTGGCATCGTTTATGGGAACACCACCTATGGGATTCATGAATGGAAAAGTTGAAAATGGAAAGGTATTCATTGGATCGTCAATCTTAGGAGACGCTGAAGTAGCTAATGGAGATGTAGTTGTCGGAGTTCGTCCAGAATCATGGCGCCTATCACAAGAAGAAGGAATTAATGCAACAGTGAAAATGGTAGAAGTTATTGGACGCGATAAGTTAATGACAGTTGACATCGAGGGACAAAGTGTCCGTTGCTTAATTGATTCTGATAATGAAGTTAATGTTTCAGATGTTGTAAAATTAACTGTGAAACCACAAGCAATCCATGTATTTGATACAACTTCAGGTCATCGTTTAGGGTAGGTGGAAATTATGAAAAATAAAACCAATCTATCAAATGCGACTAAAACTACGATTAAACAAAATTTCTTAGGGTATTTATATTTATTACCAACTTTAGTCATTACTTTGATTTTCGTAGTTTATCCATTAATAATGTCATTCCGTATGGGATTCTATGAAAAATATAACTATTATACAGATGAAGGAACTGGATTCGGATTATCAACCTTCAAGTTTGTATTATCTGATCCAAACTTCCAAAAAGCATTATTGAATACTTTTTTAATTGTTGTTATTGCCGTACCAGTATCAATGGTTATTGCATTGGCTATTGCTTTATTATTAAATTCTGGGATTAAGGCAAGTAAGTTCTTCCAAGCGATTTATTTCTTACCTTATGTCACATCAGTAATTGCAATTGGGATTGTATGGAGTTGGCTATTCCATAGTGATTTTGGTTATATTAATCAATTTTTAAGTATGTTTGGTATAGAGCCTATTCAATGGCTAAATGATCCAAACATGGCGATTTGGGCATTAATTATCTTTAATATTTGGAGTGGACTAGCATTTAAAATCGTTATTTTCCTATCAGGTTTACAAAATATCGATCCACAATATTATAAAGCGGCTCAAATCGATGGGACACCAAAATGGAAAGTGTTCACTCGTATTACCTTACCTTTATTATCACCAACAGTATTCTTCTTAACGATTACATCAGTTATCGGAAGTTTTAAAGTTTACAATGAAGTATTCGCTTTATTCGGTGGGAAGCCAGGACCTGCTAACAGCTGTATGACCGTTGTATATTACATTTATGACATGTTCTACGGATCATCTCAAGTTCATAAAGCAGCCGCTGCATCTATCATCTTATTTGTGATTATTTTAATTATCACAGGAATTCAGATGTTAGTAAGTAAAAAATTAGTTCATTATAAATAGGGAGTGTGCTCAATGGAAAGTAATACAAAAAAGGTTACATCAGTATGGGCTAAAGTGTTAATTTACGTTGCGCTATCACTTGGAGCAATTATTATGCTTTTCCCATTTATTTTCATGATTTTAACGTCTTTAAAAACTTATTCAGAATCAATCGCTGTGCCACCAAAGTTATTACCAAATGTGGCTCAGTTTGAAAACTATAAAATAGCAATGGAGATGGCTCCATTTGATATTTATTTCAAAAATACAGTTATTTCAGCTGTTGGAAATACAGTTTTAACATTATTTGTTACGATCTTTGCAGCTTTTGCATTTACTCGTTATAAATTCTATGGAAGTAATACAATCTTTACGTTATTGTTAGCAACAATGATGGTACCAGGTGAAATGTTAATTATTCAAAACTATCAAACGGTATCAGCTTTTGGATGGATTGATACGTTCCAAGGATTAATTATTCCTTATATTGCAAATGTCTTTTATATCTTCTTATTAAGACAATATTTTATGCAAATTCCGGAACAGCTATATAAAGCAGCGAAGATTGATGGATGTAGTGATTGGAAATACTTATGGAAAATCATGATTCCAAATACCATTAGTGCGATTGTAACAATTGCAATTTTAAACTTCATTGCAAGTTGGAATGCATTCTTATGGCCATTATTAATTACAAATAATGATAAAATGCGTGTCTTAACTATTGGATTAACTCACTTTACGAATGAATCTGGTTCACAAGTTCATTTACAAATGGCAGCAGCGACAATTATCATTATTCCAGTTGTCATCATTTATTTATTCTTACAGAAATATATCATTAGTGGAGTTACTCGTGGAGGATTAAAAGGGTAATGATATGCTAAGAAAAAAAGAGCTAATAGCGGGTATTAAAGGAAATAATCCTTTTATACATACATAATTCAATGCTAATTGAATAGGAGGACTAAAAAGTGAAGAAATTAATGACATCTTTATCACTTGTTGCTGGTGTAACAACATTAGCAGCTTGTTCAAGTGATAAAAAAGAACAGGCACCATCATCAACTGAGATTGTAACAACAATTGAAAGTCCTGTAACAATCGAATTTTGGCATGCTATGGCAGGAACAAATCAAGAAGCTGTTGATGCGTTAGTAAATCAGTTCAATACAACAATTGGGGCTGATAAAGGAATTACTGTTAAACCTGTATATCAAGGTCAATACACAGATTTAAAAACGAAAACAACAGCTGCTTTAAAATCAGGTTCAGCTCCAGCTATTGCTCAAGCATATCCTGACTGGGTTGCTGAGTATTTACAATCAGGAAATGTAGTAGAATTAGATCCTTATATCTTAAATGAAGAAGTTGGAATTAATGATTTTGATGATATCATTAAATCTTATCGTGATGAAAATAGCCAATATGAAGGTGGAAAGTTCTACTCTTTACCATTCAATAAATCAACAGAAGTTCTATACTACAATAAAACATTCTTTGATCAAAATAACTTAACAGTACCAACAACTTGGGATGAGGTAGAAGAAGTTTCTGCTAAAATCAAAGAATTAACTGGAAAAACTGCATTTGGTATTGATGCACCAGCAAACTACTTCATTACAATGGTACAACAATTCGGTGGACAGTATACAAACTCTAATGGAGACATCTTATTCGCTGAAGATGGAGCTAAATACGCGATTGAAGCTTTAGAGTTATTAAAACGTAATGCTGATGCTGGTTACTGGCGTTTACCAGGTGAAGATAAATATCTTTCAGGACCATTCATGAGTGAATTGCTTTATATGTACACTGGATCATCTGCTGGATACTCACATATTGCAACAGCTGACTTTGAAGTTGGTATTGCTCCAATTCCTCAAATCTCTAAAGAAACAGGTGCGGTTATCCAACAAGGTACAAATGTTGTTGTTTTCAATCAAAATAAATCACAAGAAGAGGTTTATGCAGCATATGAGTTTGCTAAATTCTTATCTTCATATGAAGGAAACTTAGCATTTGCAACAGCAACTTCTTATTTACCAATTCGTGAATCAGTTATTGCTTCTGATGCATATCAAAAATACGTAGCTGAATCTAATGATCAAACAAAAGTAGTTGGACCAGAACAAGCTGATTATTACTTCTATGATCCTTCATTCTTCAAAGATACATATTCTTCATACAATGTTCGTACAGCAGCTGAAAAAGCTGTTGAAGCGGTTGTATTAAGTGGAGTATCTCCAGAACAAGCGATTCAAGAAGCTGTTAACTCTTTGAAATAATTACTATTTTTAATGCACAAAATAGAGGTGGACTTCTACCTCTATTTTTCTTTATAATTTAAAATAAGGAGGATTAAAACTATGACAATTCAACAACAAATTATTAAGAAAATTGAAGAATTTGATACAATTATTATTCATCGTCATGTTATTCCTGATGGAGATGCATATGGTTCATCATTTGGATTAGCGGAATTAATTCGCACAAGTTTTCCAGAAAAAAAGGTATATGTAGTTGGTGAAGAATTAGATTACCTAAAATATGTAGGGACAACAGATAAGATTGAAGATTCAGTTTATGAGGGTTCATTAGTTATTATTACTGATACATCAAATGCAGCACGCATTTCAGATGAACGTTGGAAGTTAGGAGCATTTAAGATTAAGATTGACCATCATCCATTCTCAGATGAATATGCAGATATTGAATGGATTGATACATCATATACATCAACTTGTGAGATGATTACAAGCTTATTAATTGAAAATAATTTAGAAATTAATGATAATGGGGCACGTTGCCTATTTAATGGAATTGTTTCGGATACAGGGCGCTTCTTATTCCGTGGAGTAAGTGAGCAAACTTTACGTTATGCAGCACAACTATTAAAATATGATTTTGATATGATTGACTTATATTCAAATATGTACACACAATCTAAGTCGATGGTACGTTTTAAAGGGTATGCTTTATTAAACTTTGAAGAAACAGATAAGGGTGTTGGTTATCTTAAATTAACAGATGAAAAATTAAGAGAACTTAATATAGATGAAAATTCAGCTTCTTCACAAGTTAATACACTAGCGAATATTGAGGGAATAAAAATTTGGGCATTCTTTGTAGAAGATAAAGAAAATAATGATATTCGAGTAAATTTACGTTCGAGTGGAGCTGCTGTAAATGAGGTTGCAAAAAAATATGGTGGAGGTGGCCATGTTCAAGCCGCTGGTGCTCGTGTAAATAGTTGGGATATGATTGATCAAATGATTCAAGACTTAGATGAATTGGCAAAAAAACATTAAGGAATGATAAAATGAAGATTTTAATTACAAATGATGATGGTATTAAAGCTCCAGGAATTCATACATTAGCACAAATTGTTTCTAATTATGGTGAGGTTTATATTGTAGCTCCACATACTAATAATAGTGCTGTTGGTCATGGAATCACAATGCGTCGCCCATTAAAGTCTTATCCTGATTCGATTAAAGGAGCTACTTTAGCGATTGGTGTAGATGGTACGCCTGCTGATTGTGTAAAGTATGCTTTAGCACATTTAAAAATAAAGCCTGATTTAATTTTATCAGGAATTAATGATGAGCGAAATGTGGGGACAGATGTTTTATATTCTGGAACGGTCTCAGGTGCTATTGAAGCTAATTTATGTGGTTATCCTGCCATGGCAATTTCAACAACTAACTCAAATTTTGATATTGTGAAGTCATATTTTCCAGCCATTTTTGAAAAGTTATTATCACAAACATTATTAACAGATACGACAATTAATATTAATTTTCCCTCATTAGAAGAACCTAAAGGGATCAAAGTTGCAACTGTTGGTATTAGTCGTTATGATGAGTGTTATGTCGAAGAACAAGGAGGACATCGTTTATCAGGTCCATTAATCGATATTGATCAACCAGAAGAGACTGATGTTAAATCGATTAAGAATGGTTATATTACGATTACACCATTAAAATTTAAATTATATGATGACGATAAAATTTTTGAATTAAGTAAGTTATTTTAATAAAAAAATTGTAAGCGGGTAATAATAACACGTATAGAAAAAAGAAGACCTCACCTGTAGACTGAAAGTACAGATGAGGTCTCTTTTCTTTTAGATTCCTTTACAATATTCTTGAACATTTTTTGCCCATGGTAAAAAGTCCTCCAAGAGCTTTGGTTTCATTAAAAACTCAACATTTGGTAGGTGTTCAAATAAATAAGTTAAATACTTATAGACATTTAAGCCATGTTCCTTAGCCGTTTCGATGACGCTATAAATGATCGTATTGGCTTCAGCCCCTGATAAGCTTGTTGAAAATAAGTAATTTTTCCGTCCAATCACCACGGTTTTGATGGCACGTTCGGCACGATTATTCGATACTTCTAATCGTCCATCTTTCAAAAATGCCATCAGTTCTTTCTTTTGATTTAAAACATAGTGAACCGCAGTTTGTAACTTACCTTTCATGGGAATGAAGCTCCCTAGAAAGTCATAAAAAGCTTCGATCACTGGCTTGACCTGTAACTGACGTTGCTCATAACGCTCCTCAGGCGATAATTCCTGGAGTTCTCGTTCAATCTTAAAAATTTGGTTACAGTAGTCAATGGCTTGTTTTGCTTTCCCATTCTTCCCTGGCACATCCTTGAACTTGCGACGGGCATGCGCCCAACATCCCACTAATTCAATATTCGGTAAGTTCTTATATCCGGAATAACCATCACAATGCAGGTAGCCTTTAAATCCATCGAGTAATTGTTCAGCGACGACTCTTGCACGAGTTAAATCTGCGTGATAATAAACGATGGGTGTTTCGCATTCTTTACCTGTTTGAATTAACCAGATTCGTGCTTGAGAGGTTGGGTCACGTCCATCCGTTCGATTTAACACTTGATAGTGTGTTTCATCGGCATGAAGAACTTCTTCTTTTACTAAGATTTTGGCGAAATAATCGTAAAGTGGGCGTAACCAATCATTGGCGACTTTGATCATCCAGTTCGCCATGGTGCGTCGACTTAATTCTAAACCATACGTCTTCCATTCTTTCTCTTGACGATAAAGGGGGAGGCTTAATTCATACTTTTGATGAATCATCCAGGCTAGAACACTAGGCCCAGCTAAGCTCCTTTGGATCGGTCCTTTAGGGACTTCAGCACATTGAATGGGCTGTGGTTCATAGAAATCATCATGACAATCACACTTATAAGCGTGTGAATAGTACACTTTTTTATATAACTTGGCTGGGATAAAACAAACCTCTTCACGAATAATTTTCTTTCCTATCGGTTTCATCTTTTCACCACAAGACTCACATTGGCAAGCTTCATCGTGTAACTCACAGTGAACTTCTTCAATCGGTAAATCTTTGGTTAACTCGGCTTTACGACCGGATACCTTACGTCGACGATACGTGATTTCTTCTGTGGGTTCAGTCTTTGTTTCGTGGTTTTCTAAATGAGGATCCTCAAAAAGTGAGAGTTGATTGGGATCAACTTTAGTTTTCTCGCTTGAGGATCCAAAAAGCTTTTTTGTTAGAAATTCTACTTGTTCCGTTAATTGTTGAATTTTTAGAGTCTGCTCAGTGATTTGTTGATCTTGTTGAGTGATTCGTTGAGTTTGTTGATCCAGTTTTTTTAATAAGTTCTGATTTTCTTTGATTAGTTTTGATTCAAACGTACTCAACGGTGCCACCTCTTTTTCTAAATGATTCATGTTAGGCTTAGTATGCCCAAAAGTAGATAGAAAATACAGGTTTTATTACCATTTTATAATGATTTAAATCAGACATCCTGTTTGAGCTGGTTTAATGGCTTTAGGTTGTTGGATAGATAAGCCTTCAAGTAGCCAACGAAGCTCCTGACTCGTTAATTTTTTGACTTCTTCTTGGTTTCGTGGCCATTGAAGGTTACCCTTCTCAATCCGTTTATATAATAAGATAAAACCGTCTTTATCCCAATAAAGGGCTTTGAATCGATCTTTTTTTCGTCCACAAAATAGGAAAAGGGCATCGTTAAATAAATCAAGATTATACTTGTTCGTAATGATACCTGCTAGTCCATCAATGCCACAGCGCATATCGGTGTGACCGCAAACGATAAATATGTTTTGAACATTCGAGAAATTAACGAGCATATTTAGACATCTCCGCTAAAACGGCATGTAAGATATGTTTATCAACTCCGTTATAAAACGTCGCTTCAGCACCGTTTATTTTGAAGTAACATGAAGGGATATCGGTATAGCGCTGATCAGATGAAGGTTGATTCAACTGAACAGGAACAATGATCGGATTTTCTTTCATAAAAAAATTGACCTCCTTTTCTTTGATAGCTTCATTTTAGCTCAAAGTTGGAGGTCAAAATAGACAGGTTTATATTACCCGCTTACAAA
Source organism: Turicibacter bilis (assembly GCF_024499055.1). Classification (NCBI taxonomy): domain Bacteria; kingdom Bacillati; phylum Bacillota; class Erysipelotrichia; order Erysipelotrichales; family Turicibacteraceae; genus Turicibacter; species Turicibacter bilis. The sequence goes on from NZ_CP071249.1 coordinate 2,230,614, forward strand.
AAATTCCCGGGAAATAATTCTCCGGGAATTTTTTTATGGGGACATCTTTGTAACGATGCTCATATACTCATTTTTGAATTTGTGATATGGATTCGACAGAGATGAGAGATATTGACAAAAATCGTCATATTTATCAATTACAAGATCGACTAACGATTGATCAATCTTTGATTGAGCTGCTAATTCAGATAATATATTAATAATTTTATCCTTTGGGAAGCTTTCTTTATAACTTCTAGCGGCCATTAATGCTCCCATAATATCAGCAACAATAATAATTCTAGCTGGAATAGATAGTTGGTCTTTTTTTAAACCAAAAGGATAGCCTGTCCCATCTAATTTTTCATGATGATAAGAGGCATATTCTTGAACCTCTTGGATTCCTAAATTTTCCAAAATCTCGTACGTAATAGTAACGTGTTCTCGCATAATCTCCATTTCTTCATTAGTTAACTTTCCTGGTTTCTCGAGAATATTAATTGGTGTAGAAATATTTCCAATATCATGAAGCATTGCTGCTAATGAAATTTTTTGAACCATACTATGATTATAATTCATCTTTTGGGCTAAAAAATTTGAAATAGCTGATACCATAATCGTATGTAAGACCGTACACTCACTACGTAAATCAATCGTATAACTAATCATAGATAAATATTTAATGGCATTTTCGGGTGATTGAATTGACTTAGCAAAAAAATTACGAAGCAATTGTTTAAAATAACCTGTTTGAATATTGTCTATTAAGTTTTCCTTTCGATTAATTTCGTGAAATTCTGAAATGAATTGACTATCGATTTCTGTATTTAGTGAGAGAAAGAAATCTTCAATTTGCCAGCTATAATTAAAGAAAATACTCATTCGATCGATAAAATAAAGAAGGGATGTTTCAGGTTTATATGGAGATTCGTAGCTCTCGTAATCTGAATGATGATATAAAATTATATCAGATAAATGCGAGATGGGGGAAAAATGTTTAATGAATAATGCTCCATAAATAGCATGATCATATGAAGGTGAATCAATATTTAGAAATTTATCAAAATCTTTGGTTTTATAAGAACCAATGTCATGAAGTAAAGCAATGGTAACTAGATCATATAATTCTTTTTTAGAATAAGTCCCTCTATTATCTAGTAATCGCCAATATAAATAGGCTACTTGAGACGGGTGATCATCTATTCTAGCATCTAGGTAGGAAAAACATTTTTGACAGATTAACATAATATTTTCAAGTGTAATTTGATTCATAACTATACCTCATAGTGTTTTTCTTATATATTAATACGAAACGAATGAGATATGTTGATGATAAATCCAATTATTGTAATAAAAGTATCTGTTTTTTGTTATTACAATAATTTAATGTGTTGTCAATAAAGAAAAGTGTCATCACTTTATAAGAAATTATATTAGAGGAAGAATTGTCATCTTTTTAGGTAAATTGAATGAATCAAGAATCTGCTCCAAGATAGATATTCCTTGCACAATCTGTTCTTCACTACAGGCAGCAAAACTTAAACGAATATACTGTTCGGTTGAAGTGTCTTGACTAGCGTTGAAAATAGAGCCTGGCATAATTAATAAAGATTGCCTTTGACAGGCTTTACAAAAATCTTTTGATTGAATATAAGAAGGTAATTTGATCCAAAAATGTAAGCCACCATTTGGTTCTAAAAAACTAATCCCATATTTTTTTAATGAATTTAAACCGTTTAACATAAGTGTATATTTTCTTTTGTAAATTGCTTTCATTTGTTCAATGTGTTGATCCCAATCTCCCTCGCGTAAATATAAATCAACAGTTCTCTGAATTAAACCAGATGATGAAATGTCGGTATGATGTTTAGCATTCATAATCAATGTGGATAATTGAGGTGGAACTGCGATAAACCCAATTCGAAGGCCGGGCATCATGAGTTTAGAAAAGCTTTTAATATAAACTACTCGATGATAAGTATCAAGTGATATAAAGTTGGGTTTAGCTATAGATGAATCATAGCAGATTTCAGCCATTGAATCATCTTCAACAATATAGAAATCATATTGTTCAGCTAGTTTAATAATTCGTCTAAGCTTTTCTTCAGAGTAGGAAATAGTCGATGGATTTTGAAACTTACTCATCAGGTAGAGTAATTTAGGATGATGTGTTTGAAGAAGGTGTTCAAGTTCTTCAAGATTTAATCCATCCTGTTCAAGAGAGACTTCTTTGATTAGAACACCTCGTGATTTAAAAGCAGCAAGGGCTCCTGTATAGGTTGGATTTTCAACGATAATAGTATCACCAGCATTTAATAACACTTTCCCGATGATATCAATTCCTTGTTGCGCTCCAGATACAATCTGAATATATTCAGGAGCAATATTAATCATATGATGGCGTTTCATGTAATGACTTAAGCTTTCTCGTAATGGTTCATATCCATTACTTTCATGATACCCAAAGGCATAACCTTGATCACGATCTAAAACAATATTTAAATAATTTTTAAAAGCAGTAATAGGGAAGATACTTGGATCTGGGGTGGCGCTTGCAAAGTTAATTTCATTTGCACGTAAATGAATCTGTTGCTGAGTCATTTGTTTCATTGGTATATCTAGAACATGAGTTGAAGTTTTGGGTGCTTTTTCAATGATGAAGTAGCCACTTCCCTTTTTAGCCTGAACTAGACCGTTCGTTTCTAACTGTTTATAGGCAGAGACGATCGTAACTGTATTAACGCCTAAGTGAGAAGCCAGTTTTCTAATTGAAGGGAGTGGAGTATTAGCAACTAGTTGTTTTTGATGAATCATTTGAGTTATTTGATTAGCTAATTGCATATACATTGGATTAGCATTATTTTTATCTAAGTGTATCGGTACAGGGAACATTGTTATCATTCCTTTTTATTTTATATTGACACTAATAGGATAAAATTGGTATAAATTAAGTGAACTATCTAACGTTATTCGAAATTGTTTCGATACAGTTATTATAGGAGATAGTAAACATAATGTAAAGGGGTTTGAAAAATGAATGATCGTTATCAATTAAATAAAAACTTGGCTCAGATGTTAAAGGGTGGAGTTATCATGGATGTTGTAAATGTTGAAGAAGCAAAAATTGCTGAGGCAGCAGGAGCAGTGGCTGTTATGGCTTTAGAACGAGTTCCATCTGATATTCGTAAACAAGGTGGAGTTGCACGAATGTCAGATCCTAAAATGATTCGTGAAATTCAGGAAGCAGTTAGTATTCCTGTTATGGCGAAAGTACGTATTGGCCATTTGGTTGAGGCGCAAATTTTAGAAGCGTTAGAAATTGACTATATTGATGAAAGTGAAGTTTTAACACCAGCAGATGATGAATTCCATATTGATAAAACTGAATTCGATGTTCCATTTGTTTGTGGAGCTAAAAACTTAGGAGAAGCATTACGACGTATTGGGGAAGGTGCGTCAATGATTCGTACAAAAGGTGAGGCTGGAACAGGAAATGTTGTTGAAGCGGTTCGTCATATGCGTACAATGAATAAAGAAATTCGTGAAATTCAAGCAGCTAGTAAGCAAGAATTAATGACTATTGCTAAAAATATGGGGACACCATATGATTTAGTTTGCTACGTTCATGAACATGGAAAGTTACCAGTTGTAAACTTTGCAGCGGGAGGAATCGCGACACCTGCCGATGCAGCATTAATGATGCAATTAGGATGTGACGGTGTCTTTGTAGGGTCTGGGATTTTTAAATCTGATAATCCACAAAAACGTGCAGAGGCAATTGTGAAAGCAACAACCTACTATAATGATCCTAAAGTGATTGCAGAGGTTTCAGAAGGTTTAGGAGAAGCAATGAGTGGAATTGATGTTCGTCAATTACCAGAACATGAGCAATATGCAAAACGAGGATGGTAAGATGATAAAGGTAGGAGTATTAGCAATTCAAGGGGCTGTTGCTGAGCATCTCGAGTTATTAAATCAAATCCCAGATGTATGTGCTCAGGAAGTTAAATACCTTGATGAACTTAATGAAATCGATGGCTTAATTATTCCAGGTGGAGAAAGTACGGCTATTGGACGGTTATTAAGAGATTTTAACTTATTACAACCATTAAAGGAGCGAATACTAAATGGAATGCCTGTGTGGGGAACATGTGCGGGAATGATTTTATTGGCTAAATCTTTAGAAAATGACCCGACCGTTCATCTTGGAGTCATGGATATTACTGTTGAGCGAAACGCGTATGGAAGACAATTAGGAAGCTTTACAACAGAAGTTGAGATAGAAAAGATTTCTTCGAATAAAATCCCTTTAGTTTTTATTCGAGCGCCATATGTTACTCAGGTAAAATCTGATGTTGACATTTTATTAGAAGTCAATGATCATATTGTAGCTTGTCAACAAAAGCAAATGTTAGCAACTTCATTTCATCCAGAGTTAACAAAAGATACAAGTTTTCATCGCTATTTTATAAATATGATTAAGCAAAAAGCCTAGAGAAATAATCTTTAGGCTTTTTTAGATTGGAGAATAGATTTGAAAGATAACTAAATACTAATAATATCTATAAAGAAAGTAAGTGACAAATATGAGACAATTTGTTGGGAAGCTTGCGTTTTGTTTAGTTTTTATTTTTTTAATGATATTAGCTATTTTAGAACATGAAGCGATTCAACCGGTTATGAGTCAGGCTGTTTCAGAATTTCCTTCAATCCAGTATATTTCTCAAAAAGAGGCTGAACAGTTAATTACTAAGACAAAAGGGATTGTCATTATTGATGTTAGAAATAATACGGAATACATTCAATCTCATTTAGAAAATGCAGTTAATATTCCAATGCGAGAACTTAATGAGCACCTTCCTGAATTGGAAAAGTATAAAGATAAACCTATTGTTATTTATTGTGATAAAGGTTATCGTAGTAAAACTGTAGCCATTCAATTAGAAGCTTTAGGCTTTAAAAGGTTATATGTTATAGAGGATGGTATTGGATAAAAGTATCTCTTTGTTTAAAGAAGGGATTGAAGAGGTAATTCTTATCGAATTTAAAAGACTAAAAAAACCTGAGAAAATAGGCCACTTTGGTGTTTTTTACTCAGGTTTTTTTATGTTTTTATGATTTTTAAGATGAAAACTTAATGGTATACTCTTTGGCATCATCCTCTATGTAAGAGGTGCTTTTTTTAGGTTTTAACTTTTTAAATAAAATAAGAAAATAACCCTAACAAAATTTGAAGTTATTAATATATTATACTGTAAGCTCAAAGGAAAAGGAAAGGAGGCGGTGAAATGGAAAGATGGAATTCTTATAATGTAGAAAATAATGTGAACGAAATCAAAACATTTGATCCTTCCGTTCAAACATTTGAGCCTACTCAGAATGAATTACTAGAAGTCAAACATTCTGACTCTATAAGATGTGACATTCCAGTTATCGTAACAAGAGTTGAACATCATTATTACTATCATCAGTATATTTACAAACCAATCAAACAAAGAGAGGTACATTATTATCATCATGGTCAACGGCAAATGAAAAATCTTTGTCAGAAAGGTCAATTTATTGATGAGCAATAATCGCAGAAAATATATTATTGACATTAAAGGAGACATAAATTATGAAACAATATGGTTATTCACGTTGCATGGATAAAGAAGAAAAATGGTATCCAGAAGAAAAAGAAGATAGATACTTCGAAAAAGACGATGACTACTTCGATAAAAAAGAAAAATGTTTTGATAAAAAAGAAAAATGCTTTGACAAAGAAGATGACTACTTCGAAGAAGAAAAATGTCAATGCAAAAAACAACGTCGTGAAAAAGAATGCGAACGCAAAGAAAGATGCAAAGTTGTTGTTGAACCGACTGTTTATTGCAAAGAAGAAAAATCTTTCCGTCATTGTGTAAAACACATTGTACCAGTTGTTTGCAAAGAAGTTGAAAATCATCATTTTGATCATGAATATGTAATTGAGAAAAAAGTTATTAAAGAAAAAAATCGTTATGATCATGGTCGTCGCAATGAAGACTGGTGTAAACTTGCTGGATGTGGCCGTGAACGTGAACGCGAATACGATCGTAAAGACGATTGTGATTGCGAATAATCTGCTCTCTTATTCAATTTAAGACTGGACCGACTCGGTTCAGTCTTTTCTTTTGTTTAATTAAAAAGTCATTCATTTGGTTTGATTAATATATAAGCAAGGATCAATTTTTTCCATTTTGAAAAATTGGTTGGTTTTATTGTGAGACTGTGTAAATTTTTTAATTCTGATGTGGTAAATGGAAGCTATTCATCTGTTTCTATATAGATAGTATTAAATTTATCTTCCTAATAAAAAAAGCAAATGGAATCCCCATTTGCTAGATAACATATAGATAAATGCAAAGGAAATGATAGAGACTACCGAGCAAGATGAAAATATGAAAAATCTCGTGGAAACCTAAATGCTTAAAAGTAAGACATTTTGGTTTAATGGCATAGATGATTCCGCCAATCGTATATAGAACGCCTCCAATAATTAAGAGGAATAGGCCAGGACCACTTAATGAAGTAAGCAGCGGCTTAAATACAAATACAGCTAGCCATCCCATAACAATATAGATAGATGTGGATAGTGTACGAGGACAATTAAACCAAGCAAGCTTGAAAATAATCCCACAAATCGCAATTAAAGTGACAATACTGAATAGAATCCATCCTGATTTCCCATTCAATGCAATTAAGCAAAAAGGAGTATATGAACCAGCAATTAAAACAAAGATCATACTGTGGTCAAGCCTTTGTAAAAAGTTAATGACTGTATCTGAAGAGATGACCATATGATAAGTAGCTGATGTTGCATAAAGTAAAATCATACTAACCCCAAAAATGGTAACCGCGATTAATCCAATAACGGTTGGATTATCCAATGCGACCTTAACAATCATCGCAATTAAGGCGATCAAAGATAAAATAGCTCCTGCTAAATGGGTCAATCCATTAATTGGCTCCCTAATGAAATTGTTCATAACTAATCCTCCAAACTGTATTATATAGTATTTCAAACTAGATAATGAGATATTAAAATTATATGCCTAACTTAAAGGGGTGTCAACAATCTTTCGTATGAAATATTTAAAGAGAAGTAATTGATTTATTAATTGTTCATTTCATAATCTCATAGGCAAAAGAATGACCGATGAAAAGGGAAATATTAATCATAATTTTTACAAAGAATCAAAGTATTATAAGCAAAAAATGTGAATACATTTATTTGGAAAAATAGTACCGTTTTTAGCGAAAGTCCTGTGATTTATAAGTGGAGAATAAAAGGATAATTTGATAAAATGGGGGAGTAGGGTAGACTTTTAGACATAATACCTAATAGGTAGGAGTGGAGGATTCTATGGCCGTAACAAAGGAAACTTATCAAGCATATTTTACAATTTTAAAAGAAGAATTAGTTCCTGCTTTAGGTTGTACAGAGCCGATTGCAATTGCTTATGCCAGTGCAAAAGCAAGAGAAATTTTAGGTGATTTCCCAGAGCAGATTATTATTGAATGTAGTGGGAATATAATTAAAAATGCTAGATCAGTTGTCGTACCAAATACCGGAAACTTAACAGGGATTGAAGCAAGTGCCATTACCGGCGCAGTTGCTGGAGATTCATCAAAAGGATTAGAAGTTATTGAAAATGTTAATGAAGAACAAATTAAACAAGTTGCATCACTATTAGAAGCTAAGTTATGTAAAGTTAAATTAATTGAAAATGATGCAAATTTACATATTATTGTAAAGATGATAAACGGCGATCAGTCGTCATTAGTTGAGTTAATTCATACGCATACTAATATTAGTCGTTTAGAGAAAAATGGAGAAGTCTTACTAGAAAAATCTTTTAATAAAGAAGATTTTAATTCTGCCTTAGCTGACCGTTCCGTTTTAAATATTGCAGATATTTTAGAATTTGCGCAAACCGTTGATTTAACAGACTTAAAGGATATGTTAGAACAACAAATTAACTATAATTTAGCGATTGCTGAAGAAGGATTAAAAAATGAATATGGTGTCAATGTGGGGCAAATGATTTTAGATTGCTACGGTGATGACGTCAAATCTAAAATGAAAGCTTATGCGGCAGCGGGATCAGATGCTCGTATGTGTGGATGTAGTTTACCAGTTATGACGACATCAGGAAGTGGAAATCAAGGAATGACAGCTTCCTTACCAACAATCATTTATGCTAAGGATAAAGGATTAACAGAGGATGAGATGTATCGTGCATTAATTTTAGCGAGTTTAGTAACCATTCATCAAAAAACATTTATTGGTCGTTTATCCGCCTATTGTGGCGCTGTAAGTGCAGCTTGTGGAAGTGGCGCGGCTTTAACATACATGAAAGGTGGAACACTTGAACAAATCGAAAATACGATTACAAATACATTAGCGAATATCGCAGGAATTGTTTGTGATGGGGCTAAGGCTTCATGCGCAGCTAAAATTGCCTCAAGTTTAGATGCTGCAATTATGGGCCATTATTTAGCAATGCGTGGGGTTGCTTTTGATGAGAAATGTGGAATGGTTCAATCAACAATTGAACAAACCATTGAAGCATATGGACGTTTAGGACGAGAAGGAATGAAACAAACGGATATTGAAGTATTAAATATCATGCTAGAAAAATAAATAAGAAAAGGACACTAAATAATAAGTTTAGTGTCCTTTTGTTCTATTTAAGTAAAAAAGTCATATGATTATTGTAAGGACATATAGGAGGGGGACATATAATGTTAAATGCCTTATTACCTTATATCGGGTGGATTGTGCTAGCAGCTGTAGCTATCATTATTTTATTGATGTTGTGGAAAAAGGCACCACAGGATAAAGCGATTGTTGTCACTGGATTAAAGCGTCGTGTGATTAGTGGGAGTGGAGGAATTGTCATTCCTTATCTTGAACAAACGTCACGTATTTCTTTAGAAAATATTAAGGTAGAAGTTAAAACACATGAATCATTAGATAGTAATGGGGTTCCAATTGATACAGATGGGGTCGCTATTATTAAAGTCAATTCGGATCCTAAAAGTGTTTTATTAGCCGTAGAGCAGTTTAACACGGGTCGTGAAAAAGAAACGATTAATGTCATTAAAGAAACGGTACAAGATGTATTAGAGGGAAAACTACGTGAAATTGTCTCTAAAATGACGATTGAGGAAATTTATAAAGATCGCGAAATGTTTGCAAATGAAGTGGAGAATGTTGCCAAGGCTGATCTCGATAAGATGGGGCTTGAGATTAAAACATTTACAATCCGTGACATTGATGATACCAAAGGATATTTAACAGCATTAGGAGCAAAACAAATTGCTGAAGTGAAGAAAAATGCAGCGATTGCTGAAGCAGAGGCTGAACGAGATCGTATGCAAAAAACATCAGAAGCAAAACGACTAGGGACTGAGGCACAATTAAAAGCTGAAACTGAGATTGCATTAGCAAAAAAAGAAAAAGAATTACGTGTCCAAGCTTATAAAGAAGAGGAGCAAAAAGCCCAAGCGAAAGCTGATTATGCTTATGAAGTGGAACAAAATATTGTGAAAAAGAGCGTCATTGAAGCATTAAAAAATACACAGTTATTTGAAGAGCAACGTCAAACGGAAATCGCGATGCAACAAGCAATCAAACAAGAAAAAGAACTTGAAGCAACTGTTAAAAAAGTTGCAGAGGCTCAAAAATATAAAGAACAACAAGAAGCGGATGCACAACGTTATGCTATCATCAAAAATGCAGAAGCGGAGGCAGAATCAATTCGAATTAAAGGTGCTGCTGAAGCAGAAGCGACTCGTGTAAAAGGTCAGGCACTTGCGGAAGCGATGAAAGCAGAGGCAGAGGCCATGCGTGAAAAAGCTGAAGCTTATAAACAATATGGAGAAGCAGCAATTGTACAGATGATTGTTGAGAAGTTACCTGATATTGCAAAAAATATCGCAGATCCATTATCGCAAACTGAGAAGATGGTCATCATTGATAATGGTGGGGGGCACGGAGCAGCCAAAGTGACTCAAAATGTAACTAAGATGATCTCAGAAGTTCCAGAGGTGGTAGAATCTTTAACAGGAATTAATTTAATTGATTTAATTTCTTCTTTACAAAAACCATCGACTAATGAAGATCAGATTGAAGAAAATAATCTGAACTAAAAGGAGCTAATATAGCTCCCTTTTTATGATGCAATGTCGATAGAACGATATCAAACGATATTTTTATCGAAATTCGCTCTGAATAATTGTCTGATTATTGGATAATTTGAACGATTTAAACAGAATTGTGATATACTAAAATTATATAAAATATATATGGGATAGGGTTATTAATTCATGGAGCGTATGAAGTTGAAGAAAAAAATGATTAAATTTGGATCTCTTTTGGGATTGTTTATTATTACAATTGGAATAAGTCTAAGTAAGAACATGACGATTTCTGGACAAAGTCGTCAAGATTCAGTCGGAAAACAATTATACTCACAATCGTTCTATCAAACGAATCAGGCAGCAACTGTAGCACACTTAGATCAACTGGCTAAAGAAAAGCTTTTAGAAGAAGAACGTTTAGCCGAGGAAAAACGACAAGAGGAACGACTAGCACAACAACAGGCTAAGTTAGACTTGGAAAGTTCGTTTTATGAAAATGTTATAACAGTCTCAAATGGAGATTCAAAACTCGTATTAGTGAATAAAAATTATGCATTAGATTCAAGTTATGCTCCAAGTGACTTAGTGCTCCCAAATGTTTTGGCACTTGGGCATGAACAAAATAAAACTATTTATTTACGTGAAGAAGCATCACAACATCTTGAACAATTATTCAGTGCAGCAGAACAAGAAGCGGGATTAATCTTTTTAGCACGAAGTGGTTATCGTTCATACGAAACACAAGTTTCATTATATCAACGATATGTTGATCAAAATGGGCAAGAAGCTGCGGATCGTTTTAGTGCAAGAGCAGGTCATAGCGAGCATCAAACAGGTTTAGCGATTGATGTGACAGCTGATAGTGTCAATGGACAATTAACAACGGAATTTGGTAAAACAGCTGAGGGAATTTGGCTAAAAGACAATGCACATCGATTTGGCTATATTATTCGCTATTTAGAAGGGCGAGAATCTGAAACTGGATATCAGTATGAACCTTGGCATATTCGTTATGTTGGTGTTGAAGCTGCAACGGAAATTTATGAAAATAATTGGATTTTAGAACAATACTTAAATAAATAAAAGAGCTATTTTTTCATAGCTCTTTTATTTATGATTATTTAACTTCTGTATTACCCATTACTTTTGATGTATTATCTAGCTTAAGACTATCTTTAGCTTGTTGTGTTTTGAAGTAGATATTTCCATCAACTAATTCAAAGTTATTATATTCCACGTAAACATCTCCTTTGAATGTTTCACCTTTGATGCGAGAGCCATCTTGTTTGAATGTAGCTTTAGTTAGGAGGCGTTAAAGTGTAAGAAGTAGTTTTAACATGATTTTCATCTTGGTTATATAAAGCCAGTAGACGTGGAACCACTTCATCACCTTTTTTAAATGCACCTTCAAAGACTAATTCACGATCAGTTTTTAAATCTTTAGTAATGATAACAATCCAGCTTTCTTTTACTACTTTATCAAGAGACTGATTAGTCATATTAGTATTTTTATGACTACAAGTACTAACTAAAGCTATTAATGTCAAAAGTGTTAGAATAGTTATTTTCTTTTTCATAACATAACTTTCCTATCATAAAGATGTTTACTTTATTAATTTAAACGTTAGTTATGAATTTATGAAGAATAAATAAAAAAACGTCTACCTTTCGTAGACGTTTTTAAGATGGAACAGATAATTAAGCTTTGTTAATTGATCCGAATAATTCCATTTTTTCTTTAACTGTAGCTTTGATCGCTTCGAATCCTGGGTTTAATAATTTACGAGGGTCGAATCCTTTACCTTCTAAATCTTTTCCAGCTTCGATGTATTTACGAGTAGCTTCTTGGAATGCTAATTGGCATTCAGTGTTAACGTTGATTTTAGCAACACCTAAAGAGATTGCTTTTTTGATCATTTCTTCTGGGATTCCTGTTCCACCGTGTAATACTAATGGAGTATTTCCAGTTGAAGCGTTGATTGCTTCTAAAGCATCGAATGCTAATCCAGCCCAGTTTTCTGGGTATTTACCGTGGATATTTCCGATACCAGCAGCTAACATAGTTACTCCTAAGTCAGCGATTTGTTTACATTCAGCTGGGTCAGCAACTTCACCTTTACCAACTACACCGTCTTCTTCTCCACCGATTGATCCAACTTCAGCTTCTAAAGATAATCCTTTTTCAGCAGTTAATTTAACCATTTCAGTTGTTTTAGCGATGTTCTCTTCGATTGCATAGTGAGAACCATCGAACATGATTGAAGAGAATCCAGCTGCCATAGCGTCTAAAGCACCTTGGTAGCTTCCGTGGTCTAAGTGTAATGCAACAGGAACAGTGATGTTTAATTCTTTCATCATTCCGTTAACCATACCTACGATTGTTTCGTAACCGCACATATATTTTGCAGCACCTTCAGAAACACCTAAGATAACTGGTGAGTTGTTTTCTTGAGCAGTTAATAAGATAGCTTTAGTCCACTCTAAGTTGTTGATGTTGAATTGACCAACAGCGTATTTACCTTCATAGGCTTTTTGTAACATATCTTTAGCAGAAACTAACATGTTGTTACCTCCATTGTATTATTAAATTATTGGATTGAGAACTCTGCAAATTCTTGCTTAGTCTTCTCTTCCTCACAGTAATTATAACGGAATTTGTGAAAAAAATAAATAAAAATGTTTCATTTTCCAATTGACGAATGAAGAGAAACAATTGTCTTAAAGTCATATATTTCAGATTATTTAAATGAAAAGGCTGCCATTTGGTAGCCTTTTTGATAGGGAATTTAATTCTTACCCTGAAGTTTAACAAGACGTCTTTCAATGTAAAGTTTTAGTAAGGCGACAATCGGAACTGCTAAAATCATCCCAAAAGCACCTAAGTAATTTCCTCCAATTAAAATCGCCATGAAAATCCATACTGGCGCTAGTCCGACGCTTTCCCCAAGAATTTTAGGTTGTACAAAGTTTCCATCAATCTGTTGGTAGATAATTAATAACAGAGCACCTAAAAGTCCCAGCTTAACACTTGTAAATAATCCTAAGATGAAGGCTAAAACAGCACCAATAATAGGACCAATATACGGAATCACGTTTGTAATACCAGCGATGAATCCAATTAATAAAGCAAATGGATGCCCAATAATTAAAAGAAGAATCGTTGAAGCAATACCAACAATCAGAGCATCTAATAGTTGACCTAAAATAAAGCCGCCAAATATTTCATGGACATCCTTCAGAAATCTCTTTATTTTAAGTTTGGTATTGATTGAAAGAGTCACAGTTGCAATTTTATCAATGGCGATAAAAATGGACTCCTTATCTTTTAGAAAATAAAAAGTTAAGATGAGTGTCGCAAAAAGATTAATAAAAAAGGTAGCAACATTTGTGACCATCCCTGTTCCTGAGGCAAAAATTTTAGTTAAAAATCCACTCAAAAAGCCCGTAATATAAGTCGTTAATTGATGAATTTGATTCTCTGTAATATGAATCAATTTAAAGTAAGGTGCTAACTTTGAAAGCCATTCTGTTAAAATTGTTTGAAAATTTGGAATATCTTCTCCAATAGTCAGGAGATTTTGGAATAATGGTGGTACGATAGATTTTATCAATAAAGTAATTGTTCCAAATACTACAATGACAAGGATAAGAAGGCTGATTAAGCGATAGGTCTTAGATGATAAGCTAACCTTTGTCCATCTATCCCATAGTTTTTTAAAGTAATGTTCGATAAATAATAGGGGACGATATAAAATATAAGAAATAATAAAGGCGTATATAATTGGAGAAATGACAGCTAAAAAATTAAAAAATAAATTTTTAAAAAATAGAAAGATATCGACTGAATGACGGGAGACTTGATAAACGAACAGTAAAAGGACTCCAATCATTAGCGTAATTAGACCTATATTAAGATATTTTTTATTGATTTTTAATTTATCGAACATTCAAAGGGTCACTCCTTAAACACTTGAGTATCGCTTAAACTCCTTTCTAATTAGATAGAAAGAAATGATGGCAATTATTAAATCAGTAATAGGTTGTGCTAACCAGACCCCATTTAACCCTATAAATTTGGGTAAAATTAAAATTAGTGGAATTAGTAAGATAATCTGTCTAAGAATAACAAGCCAAATCGAAAGTTTAGATTGTCCAATTGCTTGAAAGAAGTTTGGTGCGGTTGTTGTTAACGCACAAAGAGGCAGACTAAATAAGTAAAGTTTAAGTCCCTCAGATGTAGAGGGTAGCAGTGAGTCATCTGAATTAAAGAAACGAATTAAAATATCTGGAATCAGTTGAATTAAAATAAATCCAATCGTAAAAATAACAGTCGCTGCTAAAGTTCCTTGAATAAATGTTAATTTTACACGATCATAACGTTTCTGACCGTAGTTATAACCGATAATAGGAACTGACCCTTGATTAATTCCAACAGCAGGCATTAGCGCTAAATTTGTAATCGTTGTTACCGTCGTAAACGCACCGATAGATAAAGGTGTACCGTAATAGGCTAATGAACGATTAAATAAAACTTGAATTAAAGCTGTTATTAACTGAACAAGAGAAGTAGATAACCCAAATAGTAAGATAGGCTTGATAAGTGATAATTCAGGTTTTAAGTAAGCCCATTTTAACTTTAAATTTGACTTTCCAATACTATAGTAGTAAAAGACATAAATAAAAACAGCAAGATAGGAGAGGACGGTAGCAATAGCAGCCCCCTTAATTCCTAATCCTAGCCCAAAGATAAAGATAGGATCTAGAACAATGTTAATGACACAACTCATTATTAGAATGAGAGCTGCTCTTTTTGGGTTACCTTCTGATCGAATCGTAGCCATTAAAGAAAAACCAATAATATAGAATGGGATTCCGAGAATTATCACATTTAAATATTCTGATGCTAGTGGTAAGATGATTTTATTTGCTCCAAAGAGTTCTAGAAGTGGTGTTTTAAAGATAAAGAAGATAATCATGAGAAGTAAACTTATCATTACTCCAAGACCAGGGACTTGATTTAATATTTTTTCTGCCATTAGTTGATTTTTCTCTCCTAGTTTAATTGAAAGATTAGCAATGGCTCCATAAGTAATTAAAAGCTCACAAGCTAAAATAATCGTAATAAATGGCATCACTGTTCCGAGGCTGGTTAAAGCGAGTGATCCAATATTAGGAATGTGACCAATGAAAACACGATCAACCGTATTGTAGAGTGAAACAGTCATCATGCTGACGATGGCTGGGATACAATATTTTAGTAATAATTTGTGAATAGGGGATGTTTGTAATGAATCGTTCAAAATTAACACTCCTTGTTTAGATTAATATTGTAGACTATAATAACAAAATAAATCTTAAGGAGCGAGGACATTTGTCCAGTTTAGTTTAAGAAGGAGGCAGGACGTGTCATTATTGATGAAAGAACTCGAAACGAGTTCATTTTTAAGAGGTAAGTATGAAGTGAAATCATTTCGAAAAGAGGAGATTATTTTAAATGCAGAGGATCGGCTAGATTCGATTATTATTTTAAAGAGCGGAAAGTTGAAGACCTATTCCTTATCAGAAAATGGGGCAAAACATTTAATGCGAATTTACGAAGCAGGAGGATTGCTTGGTGATGTTGAAGTGTTCACTGATAGTGTAGTAATTTGTTTTGTAGAAGCGATGGAAGATGGGGAAATGTATGTGATTAAACGTGAGCATTTTTTAAAATGGATGGAACATGACTTCAATATTTCATTATATATTGTCAGACAATTAGCTGAAAAATTGATTAATACGGGTATTAAGATGCGATCGGCAGTTAGTTATCCATTAAAATACCAAGTGTTACTTTATATTTGGAAATATGTTAGCCAATATAAGAATAACTGTATTCCAAAAGTGTTAATTGTTGAGGAATTAGGATCCAATATTCGAAGTATTAATCGCATTTTAAAACAATTAGCTGAAGAAGGAATTATTATTAATCTGAGTGGTAAGATAAAAATTGAAGATCTTAATTTAGTCTTGACGATGATGAGTCAGTACGAATTATGTTAGTCACGATAAATTTCTAGAGAGAAAATTTATAGTGACTCTATTTGGCCTTACCCTATCAGTGGAGGATAGCTAAGAGTTCGTAAACTCACTATTTAGCGTAGGGAACCCACTATCAAAGTATTTTAAGAATTAAGGGTGAATTGAGATAGATAGAGTACTTTTTACTTTGTATATATAGACAGGAAGAAAGTAGTATTTTAAGTAGGCAATTGAGTTGACAATTATTCCCCTTAAGCATATACTGATAATATGAATATATGAATAATCATTCATATGATAGATGGGAGGCGAACCTTATGGGGAATGATAGAACATTTAAATTAACTTTATCTGGTTTAGATTGTGCCAATTGTGCCAATAAAATTGAAGATCGTGTCAATCGTCTAGAATTAGTTGAAGAAGCTAATCTCAATTTTTCAACGAGTCAGTTAACAGTATTAATAAAAGAATCAGCGCTTAAAACAGATGTCATCACTGAAATTAAGCGTATTGTGAAGCAATTAGAGCCACATGTTGTTGTTGAAGAACGTGTCTCAACACAGGTCGTTCATAAAAGTAGCTGTTGTGGAGGAAGTTGTTCTTCACATACAGAGTCTCATCATGGTCAAGCAGGACATAGTCATGAACATTCCCATAAAACGTTAGATAATGAATCTTCATCGAAAGTGTTTAGTTTTATTAAAGAAAATGCTTGGTTATTACTTGGTGTCATTATTTTCTTAGCTATTCATACCTTTAAACCAGTAGGGATATTAGAAGTTGTTTTATATGGAGTCAGCTATTTATTGATTGGTGGAAAAGTATTATTAACCGCCTTTCGTAACATTACGCGTGGTGAAATCTTTGATGAAAACTTTTTAATGATGGTGGCAACAGTGGGAGCATTCGCCATTGGTGAGTATCCAGAGGCAATTGCCGTGATGTTATTTTATGAAATCGGTGAACTATTCCAAAGTTATGCCGTTAATCGTTCACGTAAATCTATTAGTAGTCTACTTGATATTCGTGCCGATCATGCGAACTTAGTCACTGAATCAGGAACAAAAGAAGTTGCCCCAGAAGCTGTTTCAATTGGTGATTTGATTGTGATTAAACCTGGTGAACGTGTTCCACTTGATGGGGAAATCATTGAAGGAGAATGTTATTTAGATACATCAGCGTTAACAGGTGAATCAATACCACGTCTTATTTCTGTAGGAGAAGAAATTTTAGCCGGATGTATTAATACGAATGCGTTAGTTAAAGTTCGTGTCACTAAAGTAGCGGGAGAGTCAACAGTCGCGCGTATTCTAGAATTAGTCGAAAATGCTTCATCTAAGAAAGCACAAACTGAAAAATTTATTACGAAATTCGCTCGTGTCTATACACCGATTGTTGTTTTATTAGCGGTGCTTATTGCCATCATCCCTCCATTCGTATTCCAAGTGAATTTCTCAACTTGGCTATATCGCTCGCTTAGTTTCTTAGTCGTGTCTTGTCCTTGTGCTTTAGTTGTTTCTATTCCACTTGGATTCTTTGCTGGTCTTGGTGGCGCATCCAAACAAGGGGTGTTAGTTAAAGGTGGAAACTACTTAGAAGCTTTAAATCATGTTGAAACGGTGGTATTTGATAAAACAGGAACATTAACAAAAGGGGTATTTAAAGTAAGCCAAATCAAACCTGTGAATATGAATGAATCAGAGTTCATTGAATTAGCAGCTTATGCAGAGAGTCAGTCAACGCACCCAATTGCAAAATCAATTGTCGATGCTTATACTCAAGTGATAGATACAACGGTTTTATCACAATATGAAGAAATAGCAGGGCATGGGATAAAAGTATTTGTTGGGGATAAAGAAGTACTTATCGGAAATGTAAAACTGATGCAACGTGCAAATTTAAATGTAGCTGAGGTTGACGCCATCGGAACGATTATTCATATGGTTGTGAATCAACAATATGTTGGATATATGGTTATTGCGGATGAAATCAAAGAAAATTCAAAAGCTGCCATTGCAAAATTAAAGCAACATGGTGTTTCAAAAGTTGTGATGTTAACGGGTGATCACGAAGGGGTTGCTAAAAAAGTGGCAGCAGAGCTTGGGGTGGATGAAGTTTACGCTGGGTTATTACCTCATCAAAAAGTTGAACATGTCGAAGAGATATTAGCACATAAAACAAAAGATAAAAATGTAGTCTTTGTTGGGGATGGAATGAATGATGCACCAGTTCTTGCTCGTGCGGATATCGGTGTTGCAATGGGTGGTATCGGATCGGATGCGGCGATTGAAGCAGCTGATGTCGTTTTAATGGAAGATGATCCAATGGCACTAGTTAAAGCGATTAACAAAGCCAAACAAACAAGTACGATTTTATATCAAAATATTATCTTTGCCTTAGGCGTTAAAATCTTAGTCATGATTTTAGTTGCATGTGGACTAGCAACCATGTGGGCAGCAGTCTTTGCTGATGTTGGTGTGACAATTCTAGCTGTTATGAATAGTACACGTGCTTTAAAATCTAAAAAATAAAAAATGTTAAAAGGATGTCTTCAGTTTATGAAGAGATCCTTTTTCATTTCTTTAGAAAATCTTAAGTTTTATTTCAATTTTTCCTTTAGGAATTGTTGCTATGATAGCAATATGAAATCAAAGAGAGTGGGGTGAGTTATTCCTAAATGGTATAATAGTAGCAAATATCAGCTTAGGGAGATGGATGTTATGAATCAATCACATATTTTAGTCGTTGAAGATGAAAGAGATATCGCAGTTGCCATTGAAGCGTATTTAAGTAATCAGGGGTATAAAGTAAGTATTGCCGGAAATGGCATTGAAGCATTAGAGATTGTTGAATCAACTATTATTGATTTAGCCATTGTCGATGTGATGATGCCGAAGATGGATGGGATTACATTTACAATGAAATTAAGAGAAAATTATCACTTTCCAGTCATTATGTTATCTGCTAAATCGGAAGAGGTAGATCAAATTATGGGGTTAAATATGGGAGCGGATGACTATGTGACTAAGCCTTTTCGTCCACTTGAATTATTAGCACGCGTTAACTCTCAACTTAGACGCTATAAAAGATTTTCCGCCATCAAGCAAGAAGAGAATCATCATCTCATGACAATTGGGGGGGCTTGAGATGAATACCGAAACAAAAGAATTTACGGTAGATGAAATACCAGTCAAGTTAACGCCAATTGAGTACAAAATTTTAAATTTACTTATGAAACATCCGGGAAGGGTCTTTCCTGCTGAAGAAATTTATGAACGCATTTGGAATGAAAATGCGGTGAATACGGACACTATCATGGTTCATATCCGTAACATTCGAGAAAAAATTGAAATTAATCCAAAAAATCCAAAATATCTAAAGGTGGTGTGGGGCGTTGGCTACAAAATTGAAAAACAATAAACTCCTTGTAACGATAATCTCATGTTTAGTGTTAGTCGGATTATCAGTCGGAATGTATATGACTTATCCTAATATTGAAGCATACGTGGAAAAAAATAAAGATAATTATTTGGAGTCTTATTCTTTTTATGAACAAATGCGATACCAAATGTATTTAACATATGTTGAAGCACTTGAAAATGAAAATAGTGATTCGTTAAATATCGTTGAGAAATTATATGATGTTCCAACCAAAGACTTCGAAAGCATTTATAAAGACTTATTAAATCAGTATTATGATAGATATGGCTATGATGAAGAGTATGATGATGTAGAACAAAATGTTTCATTTTCTATTCTGAATGGAGTCACAGTTGAAACGAGTACTAGTTTAAATGCAGCTTCTGAAAATAATTCACAAGTAGAGCAAAGTATGAAGTTTTCACAATTAAGTCATGAACAACAACTAGCAGCAATTAAAGACTTATTAGTCGAATTCATGCCGAGTGATATTGATGAGCTCAGATATGAATATAACCTTGAAAATTTATATTACTTTGCTGTAGATCAAACGAACAATCAAACATATTCATATAGCGGCTATTCCGGTCCTCAATTATCAGAGTTATCTTTGTTGTTAAATAATTCAACGGAAGACACACTCGCTCAGTTAAAAGAAGACTATCAATATTTTGTTGTCTTAGATTATGATGCAGAGGGAGATTTAACCGTTTCTAATCTTTATGGAGTGAATTTCACATCGCGATATTCTACATCTGGAGATTTATCTACCATTAATGCTGAAAAAGAAGTTTCAATTAGGCTGGATTCAGGAAGTTTAGGATATAATCAAGTTGTTGCATTTGCACCCATTAAAAATATGACCTTTGTTTACGGTGTTCCAGCGCAGTTATTGTATCATGATGATATTTATCGAGACGATTATGTGATGACTTTTTATAACATTCAAGAAATGAGCTTCTTCTATGATGGTATTGCTCTTGTAGCTTTAGCCCTGTTTGCCTTAATCATCCCTTTAAAATCTATTTCAAATGTTAAATTCATTAAGCGAATTCTTAAATGGCCAATTGAATCGTTATTATTAACGGCCAGTATTCCATTCGCATTTTTCATTGAGCTACTTCCAAGCATAATCTATTCAACCATTGAGAATCGATTGGTTACTGGTATTCCAGAGCAAGCTCAAGCTATCTTTACCGTTACATTCAATCTTGTGGTGTGGTTTGCAGTGTTTACGTGGATGTTCATTTTGTTCCTATATATTAAAAGCCTATTTAAACAAGGATGGAAAGTGATGTTTACAGAAAGATGTTGGACGTACCGTGGATGCCGCTTCTTATTTAGAAAATTAAGAAAGTTCTTAAAAGTCGATTTGAAAGAGAAAAATACAAAGAAATTATTCTTCTTAGTAGGCATTCAATGTATACTACTATCATTATTCTGTTTAGGGTGGTTCTTCGGAATTATAGGAGTATTTATTTACAGTATTGTTTTATATGTGCTACTTCGCAAATACCTCATGAAGACGCAAAAAGATTATGTACAATTATTTGAAATGACTGAACAATTAGCAGAGGGAAATCTTGAGGTTGAAATTGATGAAGATCTTGGAATCTTCAATGCGTTTAAAGAGGAAGTGATGCATATTCAAGGTGGATTCAAAAAGGCAGTTGAGGCTGAGGTGCGCAGTCAGCGAATGAAGACAGACTTAATTGCCAATGTCTCACATGATTTAAAAACACCGTTAACGTCTATTATCACATACACCGATTTATTAAAAGATGAAGATTTAGACAAAGAAAAGCGAGCACAATATTTAGAAACACTTGATCAAAAAGCACAACGCTTAAAAGTTTTAATTGAAGATTTATTTGAGATGAGTAAAGCAAGTAGCGGGAATATTACGATGAATTTACAAGAAGTTGAACTCACTTCTCTTATGAAGCAAACGTTGTTGGAGCTTGAAGATAAAATTGAAGAAGCAAATTTAATGATTCGTTCGAATTTCCCAGAACATAAAGTACTATTGATGCTTGATAGTGAGCGGACATTCCGAGTGTTTGATAACCTAATTTTAAACATGACAAAATATGCAATGCCACATACGCGTGCCTATATTGATATTGTTGATCTAGAACAATCGGTTCAAATTATATTTAGAAACATGTCAGCCGATGAAATCAATGTAGACGTTGATGAGTTAACAGAACGCTTTGTGCGCGGCGATCAAGCCCGTCATACAGAAGGTTCTGGATTAGGATTAGCGATTGCAAAAAGCTTTGTTGAACTTCAAGGTGGAACATTAGATATTCACATTGATGGAGACTTATTTAAAGTTATTTTAACGTTTAATAAATAATCTAAAAAGCACTGATTTTTCAGTGCTTTTTACGTGCATAATAGTTGGTAAAAGTTATTGATTAATAAATGATGAGACCTTTATAATTGAGATGATGAAGTATTGTTTCAACTATTAGAATAAAACGAATATGTCGCTAATATAGGAAGTGAAAAGATGAAAGTTTTAAATATTGGTTCATGTAATATTGATTATATTTATGATGTCGACCATATGGTGCGACCTGGTGAAACCCAAACGGTTCATAATTTAGAAATCGTTAGTGGTGGAAAAGGGCTAAATCAATCGATTGCCTTAGCTAAAGCAGGCGTGGAAGTTTATCATGCAGGATTAATTGGAAAAGATGGGATGATTCTTCGTCAGGCCTTAGAAATACATGGAGCTAAGACCGATTATTTATACGAAGTAGAAGGACCAAGTGGTCATGCGATTATACAAATTGATGCTCATGGAGAAAACTGTATTCTTGTTTATCCAGGTGCGAACCATCAGTTTAATGAAGCACGAATTGATGAGATTTTAAGCCACTTTGAATCAGGAGATTTATTATTACTTCAAAATGAAGTTAATGAGATGCCGTTAATTGTGAAGAAGGCTCATGAACGTGGACTTCAAATCGCTATTAATCCAGCACCATTTAATGAACAAATTAAAGATATTCCATTACACCTTGTGGATTATTTAATTTTAAATGAGATTGAAGGACAAGATTTAACAAAAGAAACAAATGATTTCAAAGTGTTAGAGGCATTAAAAGTTAATTATCCAAATACACATATCTTATTAACGCGAGGGAGTAAAGGTGTTTTATATACTTATCAGGAGGTAATGATTGAGCAACCAGCATATAAGGTGGAAGCAGTTGACACAACGGCAGCTGGCGATACATTTATCGGGTATTTTATTTCAGGGCTCGTTCGAGGATTAGATATGGAAGAGACTTTAAAGTTAGCTTCTCGTGCCTCATCGATTACAGTCACTCGTAAAGGATCATCATCATCAATTCCAACAATAGAGGAAGTTGCAAAATAAAAGACCATCATGGTCTTTTATTGCAATGATATGTAAAAAAATGTAAGATTCTATTCAAGAAGAGAGGAGATATGTGATGAATCAAAATATAGGATGTTTAGGAAGTATACTACGGATATTTGGGATTTTACCTAAAGAGGTTAGTCCACAAATGAGGCAGGCAAGTGAGATAAAGCTACCTTATCGGTTAAGGGACGATTTTTTATCATCTGCAGAATTATCATTTTATAAAGTACTTATGTTAGTTTTAGAGAATGAATCAGTTACAGTTTTTACAAAGGTATCTTTAGGGGATTTGTTTTTTGTGAATATTAGAGATTATAAAGAAAGAACGAAATATTGGAATAAAATTAATCGTAAGCATGTTGATTTCTTAATTTGTGATCGCGATACACTAAAACCAATTGTAGCAATTGAATTAGATGATTCGACACATGCACGAGAAAATCGACAACTGAGAGATGAGTTTGTTAATCAGATTTTCACAGCAGCAAAATTGCCACTTATACATATTAAGGTCAGTCAGTCGTATATTATTTCAACATTACAGGAGGAATTAAAAAAATATCTTAATCAAGCAGATGAGTCTAAAAAGGTATCAAAGGTTAATGAGAGTGTTCCAGTTTGTCCGAAGTGCCAAATAGAGATGGTAGTTCGTAAAACTAGGAGAGGAATGAATAAAGGACAAAAGTTCTATGGTTGTGTGAATTATCCTCGTTGTAAACAAACAGAACCTTTCTTATAATAATTAAATAACTCTCTTCATATAGTATTAAATGAAGTCATCATACGATGAAGGGGGATACTTTAAATGAAGGAGTTCTTAGGAGAGCAGTTGTATCGTTTGTATAAAGTGATTTTGAAGCTTGTATTAACGATAGTACCAACTGTACTGGTGACGATTACTTTCTTTGTTCAATTAGCTCATTTTGAGCTTGGATTGGAAGGGATTTTCTCTCAAATCATAGGTCTATGTATTCACATATTAATAGCTTTAATTCATGCGCTTATCATCTCATTTATTTGGGTAACTGTTGTTTTCTTTTTGCTGAAGATCTGCTCATTTCCGATTGATGGGATTGATATTGATTCATTAGAAAATCTCGTCCTA
The DNA here is from genome assembly GCF_024499055.1 of Turicibacter bilis. Classification (NCBI taxonomy): domain Bacteria; kingdom Bacillati; phylum Bacillota; class Erysipelotrichia; order Erysipelotrichales; family Turicibacteraceae; genus Turicibacter; species Turicibacter bilis. Next base: position 2,254,706 of record NZ_CP071249.1, read on the forward strand.
AAAAGGGATAAAAATCATGGATATATTTCTAAAAGTGATTGTCTTTTTAACATGATTGGAATTGTCTTTTTGATTTGGCTCATCTGTTTTCAACCTCAATGGATTGCGAGTTATCATGTTTTGGACGGACAGCTACAAATAATGGAGCCATTATTCAATGTCTCTGTTTTAAGGGGCTATCACCCGTTAATTTTTATTATTTATGGATTTGGTCTACTTTATTATTGGTGTAAGTTAATGTTAGGACGATGGTCATTCAAACTGCTTATATTTCAATTAGTGTATAAAGTGTCAGCCTGTTTCTTATTTTGTATGATGATGTTAAATCAAACGCTATTTAATGAACGATTCTTTACAACGTTATTTTCTTTTAGTCATTCAAACTGGACAATCGATTGGTATGTATCGAGTCGAGTGTTAATCGTTATCTCTGTTGTTAGTTTAGTCATTGAAATGAGTCGAAGTTTTCTGGAGTACAGTAAACATCATTAAGGAGGCGGATTAAAATGAATTTGCTGGATGAATTAACCCTTCTTTTCTAGAAAATTGAAAAGAAGGGGACTTATATGTTTAAGAAAGATCAATTAAATCAATTAGCTTTACCATTAATCTTAAGTAATGTTGTATCACTAGTTATTAGTCTTTGTGATCAAGCTGTTATGGGCCATTTATCAATAACAAGTTTTGCTGCAGTTGGAATTGTAGCTGGATTTATTAATAGTGTGACAGGGGTATTAGGTGCAACATCAATTAGCTTCAATATTTTAGGAGCACGAGTTTATCAGAATCAATCATTGTTTCGAAAATATCTTGAAACTCAGGTCATATTAAGTTTATTAATAGGACTACTAGGTTTTGGATTTATAACCTTTGGTGGAAAGTTTATCTTTCAACAGATTTATCAATTAAATGCGCAAGTGCTAGAAGAATCATTGAACTATGCGTATATATTCAGTAGTTCTATTGGATTAAATCTGTTATTATTCACTTGTTCAAGCTATTTAAAAATAATAAATCGAACTAAATATATTTTAATTGGGAATACAGTCGCCACAATCAGTAATGTTATTCTTGATTTGCTCTTTGTTTATGGTTTAGGTTTGGGGATGATTGGAAATGCAGTTGGATCTGTTTTAGCACTCATTTTAAATCTTATTATATACCTTGTTTTATTGAAATGTGAAATCAGATGGGAGGTACCATTATTTAGATTTTCTTTAATTAAAGAAAATCTTCAATATGCCTTTCCAATGATGGTTCAAGAATTTTTAGAAAATACCATTTTAATTGTAGTATTAGGAGCGTTAATCTCACGTATTGGGCTTCTTGAGGTCTCGGTTTATCAACTAATTAATAATTTATTACAGATTTCATGGATGCCAATGTATGCTTATGCACAGGCAACCTTGACGATTGTCAGTGAGAATCCAAAATGCATTGTTCCAATTCATCAGCAAGCGATTACTAGGTCCATTCGATTATATGCTTTAATTTCAGTTTTTCTTGTTTTAAATCAGAATTTTATTATTAATTTAATTACTAATCAAAAATTATTATTAGAGTATTTTTGTAAGTACTTTCCAATGGTTATTATTCTTTTTATTTTTAATAATATGTTAACAATTTATCAATATACACTTCAGACTTTAGGAGAACAGAAGGGGATTTTAAAAACTACATTACTTATTTATAGTATAGGATATCTACTTATCTATTTGTTTGCTCAATTGTATAAATCTTTATGGATTGTTTACGTGATCCTTGCTATGATTTATTTTATATTATCAAGGATCATGAAACTAAAACTTAAAATAAATCTAGACAAATATCTCCAAATTCCACCATGTTTATAGTAAAATAGGAACCAGGTATGAAGGTTTTTGATTTTGGTAGCTAGGTGGATGATAAGAAGTGGGTCAGAGTTATAAATCAGTAAAGAAAAATTTTATCATTGTTGTTATTCTTGTAATGACGATAATTAGCTTAATAGGAGCAACTATTGAGCGATATTTTGAAGAGATGCTAGTTAGTGATTATCGAAAAGAAAGCCTTGAAGTTTCAAGTCATATGGCAAAGGCAATTGACGAACATTTAACTTCGAAGATAAAAGAGCTAGAGTTTTTAGCAGGTGTTGTAGTTGAAAAGGTTGGAGATGATTCAACATTTGAGTTTGATATTTTAAATCAAGATTTAAGTTCAGAAATATTTAATGCTTTATATTTAGCTAAGGCTGATGGAACTGTTCGATCAACGGATGGAATAGAGAGAAATTACGGTGATCGAAGCTTTTTCCGACTTGCAATGAGTGGAAGAAGTAATATTTCAAACCCAATTACTAGTCAATTTGACAGTAAGCGAATCATTGTCTATGCCGTTCCTATTCAAAAAGATAATCAAGTCATTGGAGTTTTATGTGGAAGAAATACAGTTGAAGAATTAAATAAAATTATTTTAAGTCAAATGTATGGATCAAGTACGGACGTTTATGTTGTGGGTGATAACGGTGAAGTTATTCTTTCTAATAATTATAATAATAATTTTGTTGTAAATTCCTTTAATGACTATTATATTAATTTACCTGCTCCTAGTAATTCACAGTATATTCTGTCGACTAATCATAGTCAAAGTATTGAGTGGGAAGATAATTATGGAAACACTAGCTATATTAATTATCAGAAAATTGATAATGTAAGTGATTGGTATATTTTAACGACGGCTAATTCAGAAGTATTGGCTACTAAGATTCAACACATGAAACAACTGACATGGTGTGTCGTCATTTTAATTAATATATTATTTTTATGTATTTATTATTATGTTATAAAGATCAAGAAAGATAACTTAGAGTATATTAAACGGTTAGCATTTTATGATTCAGTGACAGGATTATTAAATAACAATGGGTTTATGAAGAAAGTTGAATCTGTGCTAAAGCGTTCAAACCAAACGTATTATTCATTAGTGGTGTTTGATTTAGAATCTTTTAAATTAATCAATGAAATTTATGGCTATAGTAAAGGGGATCAACTTTTAAAAGAAATTGCTTTTCGGTTAAAGGCGGAATTTCATCCATCAACTATTTTTGGACGATTATCTAATGATGTTTTTATTTTAATGCTTGATACAAGAATTAAATATGAAGAGAAATTAATTCCAGCTACAATTCAAAGTATTGTTAATTTAGCAAGTCAACAGATTATAGAGAATCCATTGAATGCAAGTATAGGGATGTATTATTTTGATAATAGTGAATTAAATATCCAGCGTGCAATTGACCATGCAGATATGGCACGTTTACATGCTAAGAAAAGTTTATCTAAGCGTTACTACTTATTTGATGATAAATTATTTAAAAATAAAATGGATTTAAAATTAATTGAGCAAGAGATAAAACCTTCATTAATTTCTAAACATTTCCAAGTATTTTATCAACCTAAAGTAAATCCTTGTACAGAGGAAATCGTAGGTGCTGAAGCACTAGTTCGTTGGTTCCATCCAGATCGGGGATTTATTAGTCCAGCATTGTTTATTCCTATTGCTGAAAAAACGGGAGATATTATTACTGTTGGAAGATGGGTGTTTAATGAAGTGTGCTCGATGTTAGCTGAACAAAAGCAAAAAGGTATTGAGAGTATTCCTATTTCAATTAATTTATCTCGTGTCGAGTTATATCAGTCGGATTTAATTTTATTTTTAAAATCAGTCATTTCTCGTTATCAAATCGATCCATGTTTAATTGAAGTTGAAATTACAGAAACAACTGCATTAAATGATGTAGAATTAATTAATGAAAAAATTAAAGCTATTCATGAACTTGGTATGAAAGTATCAATGGATGACTTTGGAACTGGAAGTTCAACGTTTAGTAACCTAAAGCAGGTTGATATTGATATTTTAAAAATTGATCGATCATTTTTATGTGATATTGAGACGAACTTTAAAAGTAAGGAATTGGTTCATGGAATCATTGATTTAGCTAAGCGAATTGGTGTTGCTGTTGTCTGTGAGGGAGTAGAAGTTCAAGAACAAGTTAAGATTCTCAAAGAAATGCGTTGTGACCTCATTCAAGGATATGTTTATGCTAAGCCAATGCCAAGATCAGAATTTGAAGATAAAATCCAACGAGATGATTTTCTTTAAGAATCAACGTTTATAATTACTAATCCTTAGAGAGGTAAGTTAATGCTGCTTACTTTTCTAAGGATTTTTTAAAGTAATAGTTACCATTTTATTCCTGTTGCGGTTGTGGATCTAATAATCATCTGCTATGATAAAAATAAGTAGCTAGTATATGCGAACTGTAGTTGAAGAGGAGGGAGATAAGAAAATGAATCCTATCTTATTAGCTTTTATAGGGACAATGATTACATTCTTAGCTACAGTAATAGGTTCAGCTTTTGTTTTCTTTTTTAGAAATGGAATTAGTCCGTTTTATCAACGAATTTGTTTAGGTTTTGCTGCTGGGGTGATGATTGCTGCTTCAGTATGGTCACTTTTGATTCCTGCGATTGAAATGGCTGAAGAACAGGGAAAGATTGGATGGATTCCTGCAGCGGGTGGTTTTATTTTAGGTGGGTTATTTTTATATATATTAGATAAAATGTTACCTCATTTGCATCTAATGAGTGAATTAACAGAAGGTCCCTCGACTCAATTAAAGAAATCGACGCTATTATTTTTAGCTGTGACCTTACATAATATTCCAGAGGGGTTAGCTGTTGGTCTATCATTTGCTTTAGCCGCTAGAGAAGGAAGCTCACTTAGTTTAAGTGCGGCACTTGTTTTGGCGATTGGAATTGGCTTACAGAACTTACCTGAGGGGGCTGCTATTTCTTTGCCATTGCGTAAACAAGGAGTTAGTAGTCAAAAAGCTTTTGCCTTTGGTGCCTTATCAGGAATTGTAGAACCGATTGCGGGGGTATTAGGTGCTATTTTAGTTGGATCAATTATTAGTATTATGCCATGGTTCTTAGCTTTTGCCGCAGGTGCAATGATTTATGTTGTAGTTGAGGAATTAATTCCAGAAGCTCAATTAGGAGAACACTCGGATTCAGGAACATTAGGGGTTATGATAGGATTTCTTATTATGATGATTTTAGATATTGCTTTAGGTTAGAAAACTTGATTGAATAAATCAAGTTTTTTTTGAATTTGTAAAAAGAGGATAATTGACAACACTAAAATTACGACTATAATATCCTTATACACCCCCCCTCGGGGGGCAGGAGGTATGACTATATGAATGAAGAACGAAAAAAATCATTACAATCATTAAAAACAGCCAGAGGACAAATTGATGGGATTGTAAAAATGATAGAAGATGAACGATATTGTATGGATATTTCAAATCAAATTGTCGCTTCACAAGCTCTTTTAAAACGTGCGAATTTATTAATTTTAAAGCAGCATTTAAATCATTGCGTTACACAGGCTTGTTTAAATGGTGGAAGTGAAGAGAAGATTGATGAGATTATGGCAATTTTAGAAAAAGCAATGAGTAAATAGAAAGGGAGGTTTTAGAATGAAGAAAGTGTCGATGAAAATCGAAGGAATGAGCTGTTCTGCTTGTGCGAACCGCATTGAGCGTATCGTTAATAAGCTTGATGGAGTCGAAAAAGGCGCAGTGAACTTTGCGGCAGAAACGTTAGCCCTTGAATATGATGAATCAGCGGTTGAGTTAGGACAAGTAGAGGCGGCTATTGAAAAAGCAGGTTTTAAAGTGAAGAAAAATATAAAAGATTATACCTTCAAAGTTGAAGGAATGACCTGTTCAGCTTGTGCTAATCGAGTGGAGAGAGTGACACAAAAAATTGAGGGTGTTGAATTAGCTGTTGTTAATTTTGCGACTGAAAAATTAACCATTAAGTTAGATGCAGATGTAGCGAGTTATGGGCAAGTGAAAGCAGCAGTTGAAAAGGCTGGCTTTCAATTAGTTTCAGAAGAAGATACGATTAAAGGAGAAGAGAAAAAGCATGATGAAGCTTCAAAGTTACTAATACGCTTTATCATTTCATTAATTTTTGCTGTACCACTTTTAATTATTTCGATGGGACATATGGTCGGAATGCCACTTCCTCATTTGATTGATCCAATGATGAATCCATTTAACTTTGGGATAGTGCAATTGATTTTAACTTTACCAGTTGTTATGGCAGGCTATAAGTTTTATCAAGTTGGAATTAAAAATTTAATTCAACTAAGTCCAAATATGGATTCGTTAATTGCCATTGGAACACTAACTGCCTTTTTCTACAGTGTGTTTGGAATTTATAAGATTACACAAGGTGATGCAAGCTATGCGATGCATTTATACTTTGAATCAGCTGCTGTTATTCTTACCTTAATCACACTAGGAAAATACTTAGAGGCGGTCTCAAAAGGTAAAACTTCACAAGCCATTAAAGCTTTAATGGGATTAGCACCAAAAACAGCCACGATTGAGCGAAATGGTCGTGAGTTAGAAGTTCCAATTGAAGAAGTGGTGGTGGGGGACCTTGTTTTAGTGAAACCAGGTGAAAAGTTACCGGTTGATGGTGAAGTTATTGAAGGAAGTACAGCGATTGATGAATCAATGTTAACGGGAGAAAGCATTCCAGTTGAGAAAACAGTTGGTAGCGTAGTTATTGGAGCAAGTATTAATAAAACTGGATTTATTAAATATAAAGCGACTAAAGTGGGACGTGATACAGCTTTATCACAAATCGTCAAGTTAGTAGAAGATGCTCAAGGTTCAAAAGCACCGATTGCAAAAATGGCTGATATTATTTCAGCTTACTTTGTACCGATTGTTATTGGGTTAGCAATTCTTTCATCCGTTGCATGGTTATTAGCTGGTGAAACAGGTGTCTTTGCCTTATCGATTTTTATTTCGGTATTAGTCATCGCTTGTCCATGCGCGTTAGGATTAGCAACTCCTACAGCCATTATGGTTGGGACAGGAAAAGGTGCTGAATATGGTGTTTTAATTAAAGGTGGAGAAGCGTTAGAAACGACTCATAAATTATCAAAACTCATTTTTGATAAAACAGGCACAATCACAGAAGGGAAACCGAAGGTAACGGATATCGTGACCACAAATCTTTCAGAAGAACAGTTATTAATTTATGCGGCGAGTGCTGAAAAGGGTTCTGAACATCCACTTGGAGAAGCAATTGTACGTGCAGCTATTGATCGTGGATATCAACTATGTGAATTAGAATCATTCAATGCAATCCCTGGACATGGGATTGAAGTGAGTATCCAAGGTAAACAGATGTTACTTGGTAATAAAAAGTTAATGATTGAAAAGACTATTGATGTATCCTCATTAAGTGAAACGTCAGATCAGCTTGCTTATGATGGGAAAACACCAATGTATATGGCAATCGATGGTCAGTTAGCAGGAATTATTGCAGTGGCAGATACAGTAAAAGAGAGCAGTAAAAAAGCAATTGAAACGCTACATCAAATGGGAATTAAAGTTGCTATGATTACTGGTGATAATCAAAAAACAGCAGATGCTATTGCACGTCAAGTTGGAATAGATTTAGTTTTAGCAGAAGTTTTACCCGCTGATAAAGCAAATGAAGTGAAAAAGTTACAAGAAACTGGTGTGAAAGTCGGAATGGTTGGAGATGGAATTAACGATGCGCCAGCCTTAGCACAAGCTGATATTGGAATCGCCATTGGTAGTGGAACAGATGTTGCGATTGAATCAGCTGATATTGTTTTAATGAAGAGTGATTTAATGGATGTCTCAACAGCTATTAAGTTAAGTAAAGCAACGATTCGTAATATTAAAGAGAATTTATTCTGGGCATTTGCTTATAATGTATTAGGAATTCCAGTTGCGATGGGAGTATTACACTTATTTGGTGGCCCATTATTAAATCCAATGATTGCAGCAGCTGCCATGAGCTTAAGCTCAGTTTCTGTTTTATTAAATGCTTTACGATTACGCCGATTTAAAGCATAAACTTAAAAGGAGGTATTTAAATGAAAAAGAGAATTCAATTAGAAGGTATGAGTTGTGGCCATTGTGTCGCACATGTTAAAGAGACTTTAGAAGCATTAGAAAATACAACAGATATCCAAGTTGATTTAGGAACTCAATCTGTTTTAGTTGAGACAGGTGCAACTGATGAATTAATCAGACAAGCCATTGATGAAGCTGGATATACAGTACTTGGAATTGACTAATAGAAGAAACTGATGAGCTATCTCGAATGAGATAGCTTTGTTTTTTATACAAAGAAAGGTAACATCAGAAACCAAACTAAATGAAGAACATTAATAATGAGATAAAATCCAAGTAAGCCAATGAGACAGTAGTTAGTAAGTTTAATCATTTTTACTGTTGCTGTTTTTAAACGAATGTAAAGATATATAAATAGGACCGCAGGTAAAAGAACCTTAATAAAAAATGTGGCTATAGAATTCGTAATAATATTTGCCATTAATGGATTGGCTTCAATAATGAGCCCCGTATTGACCAGAATAATTGTTAAGCTAATATCACTAATATTCAGAAGATACAGAAGTAGGAGTTTGATTTTTAAATTTGAGAGTTGGTATCGCCGAATAAAGTTAAACATGATTAATCACCTATTTTTTATTATTTTCTTTGTTTTGGGTTATAAATCAGTATATTATTCTGGGAGATAAGTTATTTATAATAATTTGAAGTAAGTGTATATATGATTTACCTTTGAATAAATTCACCTTTTTTAAATTTAGATAACCATTTGATTTAACTATTTGAAAACGATTAGATTCTCTCTTTAGTATTGTGTTATGTTAAATAATGACACCTTCTTATATATAAAAAAACATGTAATTTTATTAAATACGAAAAAAAGTCGCCGTTAAATTAACGAGCGACTTTTCTTTTGTTTTTATCTAATTTGATTCGATTAGTTAGACGAACGAGTGATGATACGAGTAGAATACCAAAGGCTAAACATCCTGCAATAGCAATCGTGTGGACAAATGTGGATAAAAAGGCGTCAATGTTTCCATCAATAAAGTGTTCCATTGTATAATAAATTCCGCTACCTGGAACGAGTGGAATTAATGCGGCAATTAAGTAAACTGTGACAGGTACTTTATGCAGACGAGCCATAATTTCAGCATAAAGAGCAATTACAACGGTTGCGATGAAATATTGACTTAAATCAGTTCCAAAAAATGCTGATAGCTCAAACGCAAGCCACCCTAAAGCTGCACCAAATGAGGCAAAGAAGACCATTTTTCCACGAATATTAAAGATGACACAAAAACCAATGGTAGCTATGAATGAATATAAACAAGATAGCAAGATTTTCATCGAATTCCTCCTAGAAGTATGATGCTAAAGATAAAGCGATCCCAGTTCCGAGTGCAATAGAGGTAGCTGTTAGTAACGCTTCTGTCATTTTTGTTTGGCCAGCAATAAAGTCACCTGCAATGACGTCACGAACTGAATTAGTAATCGCTACTCCCGGAACTAATGTCATGACAAGACCGATAATAATCTTATCCACTTGTTGTCCTATTCCAAGATCACAAGCAAATGTTGTTAAAAAAGCGCACATTAAACTACACAAGATGGTAATGAAAAATGGATTTGTTCGGAATCGACTCAGATGAGATGAAACAATCTTAATGAGCGGTCCAATTAAAAGTGCACAACAAGCGTCCAGAAGTGTTCCACCGAAAAAGAGGGTAAAAGTTGAGCACGTGATGGCATAGGCTAATAATTGAACTCTGAAGCTATAAATAGGACGATTTGCAATGACTTCTAATTCTTCTCTAACTAATTTCAACTCTGGTGTTGTTTGACAAATTTGTCGACATAAATTGTTTAATCGTTCAACTTTATCTAAGTTAGTTGAGCGATCATGAATCCTTTTTGTCTTTGTAATATTAATATTTTCTGGCGTTGTAATCGTGATAATGATGGTCGTTGGCACAGCGTAGACATCGACCTCTTTAGCACCGTAAGCTAGTCCCATCCGTTGAATCGATTCTTCGACGCGATATATTTCAGCTCCATTTTCAAGAAGCATTTTTCCTAATTGAGTACTTACATTTAATAATTTATTAAAATCCATATTTAACACCTCACGGAAAGTATAACACAAGCAAACGAAATAATGACAAAAATCTTTGAAATTGACAAATCTAGTAATTAATTATATAAAATATATATGTTACATATATATTTAGATTAAATAAAATAGGAGAAACTTGATGAGAAATGAACAGTTAATCAGTGATTTAGTTGATATGTTTTTCGAAGCTAAAAAAATTGTTGAGTATTTACCAACGTTACCAGGAACTCTTCGAAAAAGTCATTTGCAAGTTTTACAAATGATTGAAAAGTTAAAAGTCACTCAGGAGGAAGTCAAAGTAACTGATATAAGTAAGCGATTAAAGATTAGTTCACCTAATATTACGAAATTGGTGAATGAGCTTCAGGAAATGAACATGGTAACTAAATGTCCATCTCTAAAAGACAAACGTATTGTTCAAGTTGACTTAACGGAAAGAGGGAAGGAGACATTGACACATTATGTGATGAATTATCATCAGCACTTGGATCAATTGATTGAGAAGGTTGGAGCTGAACGTTGTCAATTAACGATTGAAACCATGAAGGAAATATCAAAAGAAATGAAGCAAGCTTCAATTAAATTTGGGGAGGAATAAAAATGAAGGTAATGAATAATCCGATGGAGGAAAGTAAAGCATTTCCTCTTATTATGACTTATTCTACACCAGCTATTATTGCATTATTGATTAGTGCGATTTATAACATTGTCGATCGAATGTTTGTTGGAAATTATGTTGGAGATTTAGGTTTAGCCGCCTTATCAGTTTGTTTTCCGATAACTTTTATTATGATTGGAATTGGACTTTTAGCAAGTGCCGGTGGTGGAACATTGTTTGCTTTAAAACTTGGAGAAAAAGATATGGAAGGGGCAAATCGAGCATTTGGAAATGCCTTTAGCTATGTGTTAATCTTAGAATTAGTTGTGACTGTTTTATTACTTTTAATAGGTCAAAAATTTTTACGACTACTTGGTGCAAGTGATGTTGTGTACCCAATGGCTAAACAATACTATGACATTGTTGTCTTTGGGTCTGTTTTTCAAGGATTAACATTTGTATTGAATGATTTTACTCGTGTTTCAGGAAAAGTTTTTTTAGCCTTATTGATTACTGGAAGTGGCGCGATTGTTAATATTATTCTAGATGCGATTTTCGTTATTGGTTTTGGATGGGGTGTTCAAGGCGCTGCATTAGCAACGGTCATTGGACAAGTTATCTCGACTTTAATTGGATTATGGGTCATCTTTGGAAGAAAGACGATTTTAAAGCCGAAAAAAAATGATTTTAAATTAGATCCGTCAATCATTCAAGAAATTACGAAATTAGGGGTTGCTTTATTCATTGCACAGTTTGCCTTTGGATTCATTAGTTTAATTTATAATGTGTATCTTGGAAAGTATGGCGGAGATTTAGCCATTTCTGTTTACGCGATTATCTCAAGTATTATGACTTTCGTTCTTATGCCAGCGAGTGGACTAAGTCAAGGGATGCAACCGATTCTAGGATATTGTTATGGAGCTAAATTATATCCTCGTGTCAAATATATGATGAAAACAGGGTGCTTAATTTCCATCGTTATTACAACGATTATTTGGATACTGGTTCAACTGTTCCCATCTCAACTTGTTTATTTATTTGGTGGTGGACAAAATGAAGATTTAATGTCTTTAGGGGTAACAGCCTTGAGAGTGAACTTTAGTTTGATTCCGATTGTGGGATTTGTGCTCTTATGCATCACCTTTTTCCAAGCGATTGGAAAAGCTAAACCTTCTATTATTTTAACGCTTGTAAGACAAGTGATTGCTTTAGTTCCATTTATTATTATATTACCAATTTTCTTTGGAGTAGAAGGGATTTTCTTTGCTCAACCTATTAGTGATCTAATTACTTTACTGATGTCAACTATTCTTTTAAGAGCAACGTTTAAAGAGTTAGATCAACAAGAATCAGGGCAATCTTAAGATTAAGCTTGTGAGTGTTATAGGTACCAATCAGTTGAATGGACATATAATATATAGAATATATAAAGTGGATAAGAGATTAATTAAAAGCGACCGTTGTCGAAAAATGACGGTCGCTTTATTGTTGAGGAAATCTTTTTAGATTGCTTATTTTTTCTGTGTATGATACAATTAATTTAACTTAATAGTCTTTTTTTATTTAAATTTGAACCACTGTGGTAGTGTTGAACTCGAACATTGATTGAAATTTTTTGAAATATGGCATTAAGAAATAAAATATCTCAGGAGGTACTTGACTATGACTACAGGTACAGTAAAATGGTTTAACTCAGAAAAAGGTTTCGGATTCATCACTGTTGAAGGTGGAAACGATGTATTCGCTCACTTCTCAGCTATCCAAGGTGAAGGATTCAAAACTTTAGAAGAAGGTCAAAAAGTTTCTTTCGAAATCGTTGAAGGTGACCGTGGACCTCAAGCAGCTAACATCGTTAAATTATAATTTTTAACTCATTAGCTTAAAGGCTGTGAATAGAGAATCTATTCACAGCCTTTTTTTATTTGATTTGGTTAGTCTAAAATTGGAGTTATGTGTATATATTTAATATAGGGCAATAAATACAGTGATAGATATTGGAAGATTTGATGGGATTGAAAATAATGGAGCTTTATTTTCATTATATAAGATAACAAAGAGAGGGGAGGGGCTGTTCCTTGATGATTGACGAAAGGGAAATAAACTCTTTTAAATGAGCTGAATAAGTGAATCGTTAACTTGTAAAGGGCTACTAGTGACAACTTTCGATAAATAGAGATGTCTATGTATTAAAGGAACAGAGAAAATGATGAAAAATATTATGAGATTATGTATTCAAGAAGCGGTGAACGGCGTTAATCAAGGTGAAGGAGGTCCATTTGGTGCCGTTATTTTAAAAGATGGCGAACTGATAGCAGTCGCTCATAATACGGTCATAAAAACAAATGATCCAACGGCACATGCTGAAATCAATGCGATTCGTCAAGCTTCACAAAAACTACAAAGGTTTGATTTAAGTGATTGTATTTTAGTTACCTCATCAGAGCCGTGTCCGATGTGTTTATCTGCTATTATGTGGGCAGGAATTAAAAAGGTATATTACGGATGTAATGTTCATGACGCAAAAGAAATAGGATTCGCAGATGAATTTATTTATCATTATCTAAAAAATAAATCACTAACTGAACCACCTATTATTCTTGAAGAATTATTAAGAGATGAAGCACTAGAAGCCTTTAAAATTTGGTATCAAAAAGAAGATAAAGTGCCCTATTAAGGAGGTATAAAGGAGGGGAGCTATCTTATGCAAAGGGTGAGTTATGGTATGCCCCAACTCATCGAGTTAAACTGGGTTGAAGAAAATGTTCGACTTTGCTCACAATTGGGGCTTGATTTTATTGAGTTAAATTGTAATTTACCATCGTGCCAACCTGAAACGATGAATGTTCATTATCTAAACTTATTGAAAGATCAGTATGGGATAGAGTTTACTCTGCATTTACCTGAAGATTTAGACTTAGGACATTTTAATCGTCATGTCCGTGAAGCCCATTTGAAAGTTTTAGAGGAGGCGATTGGGGTTGCTGATCGCTTAGGATGTAAAATTTTAAATATTCATATGAATCCAGGCGTCCATTTTACACTTCCAACAGAAAAAATTGAGTTATACGGTAAATATCAACAGCAATATTTATCTAATATTAAATCTAGTCTAGAATTGATTGATATTTGGCTAGGGGGAACAGGCGTTCATATCTCAATTGAGAATACCGGTTTGTTACATCGGCCTCACATTCAAACAGCTGTCAATCAATTGCTTAAAAGCGGGCGTTTTTGTTTAACATGGGATGTGGGTCATGATTATATTTCATCACACGCGGATCGAGAATTTATGTTAAATCATCGTTCATCTATTAAGCATATTCATCTTCATGACGCAAAAGGGAGAAATGATCACTTAGAACTTTATACAGGAGAAGTTGATTTAAATGAAAAATTACAAATAGCGAGTGAAAATCAGGCAAGTGTTTTAATCGAGGTTAAGACAAAAGAGTCATTAATTCATTCAGTGGCGAAGTTAAAAGAAAAGCATATTTTTAAATAATAAAACCTCCATATTGGAGGTTTTTTTCATTGTGAAAATTCTGATTCAAAAAATTCGATTTTAGCTTGTAAAATTCGTTCAAGTCCCGAAATTGCTTGAGAAATCTCATCTAAGCAAAGTTTTGCATTGTATAACTCATCTGGGGTTATCCCCTGGGAATTAACGATATTATTTAATCGTTGTGATTCATTATAAATGACATCTGAAAAAAAGGATTCTTGTAAAGCGATAGAGGCAATCAAATTATTAATTGCTTGATTGTGATTTGATTGATCAGACGATAACATATAAATTTCCTCCTTATTACGATTGTTAAAAATTAAAGATACTTATATTTTATGTTATGCGAGGAGAATCTAAGGTGTTATTGAAAGACAATGATTTTATCGCGTATAACTAGAGTTATTTGATAAATACTGAAGATAATCCATGAGGAGGTGAAACAATGAGTCCAAAAGAACTTTTATATATTCAAGATGCGTTAGGACATGCTCAGCATATGGAGAAAAAATGTCGTCAATGTGCGACTCAAATTCAAGATGAAGAGTTAAAAGTAGTAGTAGAGCGTTTAGCTAATAAACATAAAATGATCTTTGATCAATTTTATCAACTATTAAATCAGTAAGGAGGGATTAGTATGAACGATCGTGATTTAATGGAAGATGTACTTTTAGTCGTAAAGGGTGCAGCTGACCTTTATTTACACGGAACAATTGAGTCATCAACATTAAATGTTCATTCAACATTCGAAAAAGTTTTAAATGATACATTATGTATGCAAAATGAAATTTATAACTTAATGGCACAAAAGGGTTGGTATCCGACACAATCTGCTGAGCAACAACAAATTGATCAAGTTAAACAAAAATATGCTCAAGCTGCTGGACAAGGTCAAAATTAATAAAAAAGATTCATCGAATTAAGATGAATCTTTTTTTCATAAAGAGTAAATAATAGTTTTAATCTGATTATTTATATTGTCTAATAAAATGGAAATATAAGAATAATTGTTGGTAAAAATTTAGAAAGTATGTTATTTTTATTAATGATATAGAAACAACCTAGTGAAAAATTAAATAGTTTAGGAGTGAATTCGTTGTTCTTAACAGTTGGAGAAAAAATACGTCAAGCTAGACAACAATTTAATTTGAAACAGGGGAGCTTTCGTAATTTTGGGATTACGCAACATTATTTGAGCATGATTGAAACAAATAAGCGTCAAGCACCAGAGCAGACGCTAAGGGATATCTATGATGCTTTCATCAATTTAACGAACGGTGAAATAGAATCTTTTTATACCTTTGAAGAATTTTGTTTACCTATTGAACTACAAGTTAGCCGTTGGTTAGATCAACAATTGAATTCAGAAACATTACCACAAAGGTATGAAGAACTTATGCTAATTGTTGAAAAATATTCATTAGGCGAGTATATGATATTTATTGATGAGCGAATGGGTGAATATTATTTTAAAGCCCAAGATTATTCAATGATGGCCTATTATTATCGCCGTGCAATTGGTAATTCATTAAAGTTTAGACAAAATCCAGCTTCTTTATATTTCAAATTCGGAAGATGTCTAAGAAAGATTGGAAAGTATGATGAAGCTGTAGTGAATTTATGTTTAGCATGTACAACAGCGAAAGAATTAACTGAGGATTCTGTGTTAGTTTGTGATGCACACATTTATTTAGCTCTAACATATCATCGCCTCAAAGAATACCGATTAGGACTTGAAGTTGTTAATGAGTTATTGAAGAATAAAGATAATTTAAAAGAAGGTCGATATGTAGGAACTTTGATTGTTAAAGAGTTATGTATGAGACGTTTAGAAGGTGCAGAAAAATCAAGAAAATACTTATATGAGTTATTAGATTCTGATATACTAAATCAATTTCCTAGTTTCTCTCATTATGTGTATCATAGTTTAGGATGGAATTATCTTGAGTCTCAAAAATATGAGAAAGCATTGGAGGCTTTGCAAAAAGCATTACCGTTGCGGCCTAAACAATTAGATAAGGCCATAACAACTTTATTAATTGGTCGTATTTACTTTGAAATAGGTCAGTATGAAGAAGCACAAAAATATTATAGTGAAACGAAAGAGACTATTCTACTATCAGAAAGTCTTCGTACGAAGCGATTATGGATAGATGAACAATTAGATTTATATTGCAAACTAAATCAAATCCATCAAGTTAAAGAATTGTTTATTGAGTTAAAGTCCTTAGTAGATATTGATAAGTTTCCAGAATCAATGTTATATGAGCTAAAGACAAGTATGTATAAAAGATTTGAAGGGTTATCACCCCTTCGAAGAGAAGAATATCTTTTTTTATATAATTTCTTTGCCCCTTAAAAATATCACAAAATATCACATAATTATGTGATATTTTTTTTGTTTCTTTTACTATAGTTATATAGTATTATAGACATGTACAAAGGGTAATGTACACAGGGACTAATTCTGAGTTATTTAATTTGGGAGTAAATAGCTTAGATAAGTAGACTTATTTAAAAGGTGGGAATTTTAAATAAGTTATATATGGGTAGAGATTGTTCTCATTCTTTTTATAAAATTTAAATCATCGTAGGGGTACGTTGGTTGAATCTAAAAATCCGTTTAATGTGGGAATTAAACGGATTTTTTTTATTTTAAAGGAGAAACTATATATGATTAACAACTTTTAGATTGATTTTGGAGGGCGACTATGCTTGAGGTGACACTGTTAGGCTGTGGAGGAGGAATGCCTTTACCAACTCGATATTTATCAGCAATATTGCTTCAATATAAAGGAAGAAAGATTTTAATTGACTGTGGAGAAGGTACACAAGTATCAATGCGAGAAATTAATAGTGGTTTTAAATCAATAGATATTATTTGTATTACGCATATTCATGGTGATCATATAATTGGTCTTCCTGGGATATTGGGTACGATTGGAAATAGTGGTCGTCAACAACCATTATATATTATTGGACCAGAGGGAATTAAAGAAGCTGTTGCAGCAGCGAGAGTTATTGCTAAATATTTACCTTATGAAGTCATCGTAATTGAAAATCCTCAAACATCTATTGAAGGATTAACAGATCAATTGAAGGGACAAGTGATCATTGAAACACTAGAAGTTGAACATTCTTCTCCATGTTTAGCTTATAAAATTTATATTAAAAGACAGCCAAAGTTTGATGTCGAAAAGGCAATAAAGAATCAAGTTCCTCGTCTATTATGGAATCGGCTTCAGAAAGGGGAAGCGATGATTGAATATGAAGGAGTAACTTATGTTAAAGAGATGGTGCTAGGTAAACAACGAAAAGGCATTCAAGTGACAGTAGTTACTGATACTCGTCCAATTAATCAAATTATTCCTTTTATCCAAAAAAGTGACTTATTCATTTGTGAAGGAACATATGGAAGTTTAACAGATATTGATAAAGCCATTAAAAATAAGCATATGACTTTTGAAGAAGCGGCAACTTTAGCTAAAAAAGCGGAAGTTGATCAACTATTACTGACACACTTTGGCGCTGCTATGACTGATCCGGCGGATTACAAAGAAAATGCGACTTCAATTTTTGAACAAACCATTATAGGAGAAGATCACTACTCCATACAATTAAATTTCAAAAACTAGAACATCTGTTTGTTTCTTCTGAAATAAATATGGTAAAATAATAGATATTCCAAATGATGGAGGTTAGATTAATGATTAATTATATTGGAAAAGTTACAATCTATGTAAGCAATCAAGAAGAAGCAAAGCAATTTTGGACAGAGAAGATGGGATTTGTTTGTCATGAACAACCAATGGGGCCTAATTTCAAATGGATGGAAGTTCGTCCAAATGAAGGAGCATTTACATCATTCATTATTTATGAAAAAGAATTAATGCAAAAACAAAATCCAACTGCTAACGTAGGACATCCAAATGTTATTTTAAGCACTCAAGAGATTGAAAAAGCTTATGACCAAATGAAAGAAAATGGAGTAGAAGTCGGTGAATTACAAGTCATGCCATATGGTAAAATGTTCTCATTTAAAGATCAAGATGGGAATACTTATTTACTTCGTGAAGATAAATAATTTATATAGACTATATAAGTCTAGATAAGTTTTTTACATCGTAAAAACTTTTAGCTGGACTATAGTCTGCCTTGAACGGCATGATCATCCCATATTTCGGTTGCTGTATTAAACGTAGAAAACATTTCTGTTTGTATATAGTTATCTTAAAGGGTGCTAGTCTTTTTTATTTTCTTACAATTTGTTAGGAGAAAAGCATAATATATTTTTAGTATTTGGAATATAAGTAGATAAGTTGGTAATTCTAATAAGGTATCGTTTGAGGAGGTAGATTATATGGAAAAAAAAGTGCGACTTATTAGTGCTATTATTGTACCAGCAGTATTATTTGTTTTATTTACTACTACTTATCAAAATTATCTTCCACAAAGAAATGTAATGCAGTTATTGGATAATTATAAATCATTACACTATGATTCAGAAAATGTTGCAATTAGATTATCTACTGATTCATCAGTTGAAACAGTTCTTTTAAATAAAGTGTTACCAAACATGAACTATAAAATTTTAGAGAGTCATGTTGATGGAGATACAGCAATCGTTTCTCTACAAATAAGTAATATTAATTTGGATCATCTGCTTAATGATTATCAAGCTAGTTTAGTTAAACAAACATTGAAACCTGTGCAAGATCAAAATTTACAGTCAACTGCACAGATTGATGACTTTGAGATTAGTTTATTAGTTAATCTAATTGATGATCCATCGATTAAAAAAGAATATGTCAGCCAAGATATTGAACTAACACTTCATAAACAAGACGGAATTTGGGTACTAGAGGATAATGAAGCTTTTTTTAAAGCGGTTATGGGATATCAATCTGATGAGATTACATTCGAACATCTACTTCGTGAAGTTCAGTAGAAATAAAAAGCTATTTTGATGATAACAATCAAAATAGCTTTTTTATAGGATAGATTGTAATATTAAATGTAACACATAAAAAAGCTCATTTAACTGGGTAAATATATTGAGAATCACCAAATTTACTTTTAAACATAAGATAAATTGGGTTATTTAATTGATTAGATGGAGGGATTTAAAATAGATCAAAATCTTTATCGTGCACTGAATCAACTGTTACAAGATTTAACTGTGGCAGAGCGAAATATTCATATTCTTCACTGGAACTTAATTGCTGAAGGTTTTATCTATTTACATCCTTATTTGGGGGATGTTTATAATTAAATTTTTGAGTATATTGATATTACCGCTGAACAAATCCGTTTTCAAGAAGCATTGCCCGAAGGAACATTACAAGAGGCTAATTCCCATACTCGTTTAAATAGAGTTGACTCAAATCGTACTTATTCTAGCCAAGAAGCGATTACTATTACAATTTCGAATCTTGAGTATTTAAAAGCATTTACAAATAATATTATTACTTATGCCGATGAAAATAAATATTGGGATATTGTTGATGTTTTTACTGCACAGGTGGTTTACTATGATAAAGTTCTATATTTCTTAAGAAGCTCTCTAGAAAAATAAGCTTTAGTTTTATATGTTAATTTATTGTAAACGAACTCATTGAACCCAAAGCATCTCATCACGTTACTTTTTACAGTTGTTTTAGTTGATAGTTTCCTAAAGCAGTTTATTATTATTTCATTTTTTATGAGTAATTGTATCTATCTTTCATAAGTTAAGATGAGGTTAAGACATGGATGTTCCCCCTTTCGTTTAGTTGATAATGAATGAGGGGGAGCATCGATGTCTTTTTATTGTTAGAAAATACTTTTAATGCTAATGTAACTCAATAATATAAGCTAGGTGTTAAGTGGAAAATTTTTCGAAAGCGCTATTTGCAAAAGTTAGACTAAATGATATTATTAGGTATGGTATTAAACTTTAATTAGGATGAAATCGGAGGGGATAAATAAATTAAGATTTAAAGAAGGATTTATTACCTTAAGTCGTTGATATAATCATCATTGATAAACATCTTTATGGAATACTGAAGAAAAATATTGCAATTCGATTAGTTAATGAACGATAAAAAATAGATCATGTGACGACTTATTACTACAACAATTTATTTGAGGGATAGCGGTATTAGCTGTTAAATAAGAGAGATTGAATATAAAGAATGGAGAGTAAAAATGGAACAGTACATTAGTGAGCAGTTCAGAGTGACGTTTAAACCGATGGCAAATTCAGGGGCAGTCATCGCAGGAGAGCGATATCGAATTTCTTTTTTAACCTCGCGTTTAGTTCGATTAGAATATGAGGAGAATGGATGTTTTGAAAATCATGCCAGTCAAGCGTTTTGGTATCGTGAACAAGAGGTACCAACATTAAAGATTAAAGAAACAGAAGATATCATTGAAGCATCAACTGAACATTTACGTTTACGATATGTGAAAAATCAACCTTTTAGCGGGGATACTTTATCAATTGAGTTAAAATATTCATGTAAAATTTGGCGTTATGGAACGGAAGAAGGTCAAAATTTAAAAGGAACGGCTCGAACATTAGATGAAGTGAACGGGATGTTACAACTTGAAAAAGGGTTAATGTCAAGAGATGGTTATGTCATCATTGATGATTCAAAATCACTTGTTTTTAACGAATCAGGTTGGCTACAGCCACGCACCGCATCAGGAGTTGATTGTTATTTCTTTGGATACGGAACAGATTTTAAAGGATGTCTAAAAGATTATGCCAAAGTTTCAGGAAAAACTCCTTTAATTCCACGTTTTGCACTTGGAAACTGGTGGAGTCGTTATTGGCGTTATTCTGATGAAGAGTTATTACAATTAATGACTCGCTTTGAAACGGAAGAAATTCCATTGTCGGTTTGTATTATCGACATGGATTGGCATCAAGTTGCCATTGATCCGAAATACGGAAGTGGCTGGACCGGTTATTCATGGAATCGTGACTTATTTAAAAATCCAACGCAATTTTTAAAACAATTACATGATAAAAAGTTAAAAACGTCTCTTAATTTACATCCAGCCGATGGAATTCGAGGCCATGAAGATTGTTATAAAGATGTGGCTGAATTTATGGGCGTGAATGTTGAGGAAGAACAAGCCGTTCAGTTTGATATTTCAAGTCCAAAGTTTATGAAAGCTTACTTTGATAAAGTTCATCAACCAATGGAAGCCGATGGTGTTGATTTTTGGTGGATTGACTGGCAACAAGGTCAAAATTCAAGTATGAAAGGGTTAGATCCACTGTTCTTTTTAAATCATTTACATTATCTTGATTTAGGACGTAACCAATCTAAACGTGGTTTTACTTTTTCACGTTGGCCAGGTCTTGGTGGACACCGTTATCCCATTGGGTTTTCAGGCGATACGATTGTAACATGGGAATCTCTTCAATATCAGCCATACTTTACAGCAACCGCTGCTAATGTAGGTTACGGTTGGTGGAGTCATGATATTGGTGGACATATGCAAGGGTTAGATGATTCTGAACTTTATGCGCGTTGGGTTCAATATGGAGTCTTTAGTCCAATTAACCGCCTGCATACGTCAAGTGGGATTTTCAATCGCCGTGAACCATGGAAACATTCTCATGAAGCATTCAAGACGGCTAAACAGTATTTAAATCTACGTCATCAATTAGTGCCGTATCTTTATTCAATGGCTTGGCGAAATGAACAAGAAGGTCTTCCATTAGTTACACCACTTTATTACGATCATCCACATGAGCAAAAAGCATATGATTATAAAAATGAGTATTACTTTGGTAGTGAGTTATTAGTAGCTCCACACTTAACAAAACGCTCAAATGTGACAAATCGTAGTTATACAGAAGTTTGGTTACCAAGTGGAGAATATTTTAACTTCTTTACAGGAGAGCCTTATAAAGGAAATAATATTTATCCGATGTATGGGAAATTAGAGGAGATGCCTGTATTTGCGAAAGCAGGAGCGATTATTCCGTTAGCAAAACATGATGATAATTCCATTGAAAATCCAGCTAAGATGGATATCTTAATTTTTGGAAAAGGTCAAAATTCATTTAACTTATATGAAGATGATGGAGAAAGTCGTGAATACGAACAAGGGGCTTATGCAATGACAACGTTTGCTGTGGATGCAAAAGGAAATGATTTAACATTTAAGATCTTACCGGTAGCGGGAGACGTATCCGTTTTACCAACACAGCGTGAATATTGTTTAAAATTTAGAGGTGTGAGTCAAGAGGCAGATATTGTCGTTAAGATCAATGATGAAATCATCAAGGCGGAAGCCTCTTACGATAAAGTCACTTCAACACTAAGTGTAGAGTTACCAAATTATTCGTATACGGATGTAGTTGAAGTTTTCATCACAAGTGAAGATTTATATGGTTATCATCATGATGTGAATGAAGCAATTATTGAGCTAGTTCAAGATTCAACGATCCCAATGACGGATAAACAAAAGTTTGAACCATATTTCTACGGAATTTTAGATGAGAACTTGACGATCAATGAACGAATGATACGTACACTAGCTATGCCAATTCATGAAGAAGTCAAACAAGCTGTACTATCTATCTTATTGAAAGCAAAAATGGATGACGAAAAATAAGATTAAAACCTTAGAGATGAAGTGAAATTCATTTCTAAGGTTTTTTGATTTCACGATTAAATTGTGGTGTTTTTCCCTCTAAAATAGCATGAGACTTTAATTTCATGTATAACTATCGCAAAAACTGTCGCATTTATCTTGACAATTCGTTATAAAAAAATGGTATAAAGAGAAAGGGTATACAGTTTGATTGAGAAGGATTCATAAAAAAGGAGAGAATAAGAATGATTAAATTAATTGCGACAGACATGGATGGAACATTATTAACAAGTGAAAAGAAGTTTCCTCCACATATGTTTAATATAATTGATCAGTTGCATGAACGTGAGATTAAATTTGCGGTAGCTAGTGGACGTCAATACTATACGTTATTAAAAGATTTCGAGTCTGTAAAAGATGAAGTAACATTTATTTGTGAGAATGGAGCGCTTGTCTTTGATAAAGGAGAAAATATTTTCTGTGATGCAATGGCATATGAAGATATTGTGAAATTGATTGAAATGATTCGTCAAATCAAAAATGCTTATCCAATTCTATGTGGAGTAGAATCAGCTTATATTGAGGATACTCATGAAGAATTTAATGAAAATGCAGATATGTATTATGCTCGTTGTGAACGTGTGGATGATTTACTTGAAGCTGCAAAGAGAGATAGAATTTGTAAAATAGCTATTTTTGATACAGAGGATGCGCAAATAAATACTTACATGCATGTTAAACATTTGAATGATAGCTTTAAAGTTTCGCTATCAGGACATCAATGGGTAGATATTATGAATCCGACGGTTAATAAAGGTGAAGCCATGCGTCTAATCCAAAAGAAATATAATATCTCTTATGATGAGACAATGGCTTTTGGAGATTACTTAAATGATTATGAGATGATGCAAACTTGTTATTATAGTTATGCTATGGAAAATGCCCATGAAGATTTAAAAGCTATTTGTAATTTCAATGCCCCATCCAATGATGAATTTGGAGTGATTACGACAATAGAACATTTTTTAAAAAAATAAAAAGCATATTATTTGTCTAAAAAAAAGTCGTGTGAGATAATGAAAATGTCTCAGAGAGACAACTGTAAAACAATACAATAAAGTCCTTGCCAAGACTTTTTTTAAACAGTAATTTATCCCCTCAAGAGTATTTAATAATTACCCCCTCAAATAATTATTAATAACCTCAAAAACTTGATCCGGTTACCTTTTGTAACTGGATCTTTTTTTGTTCTTAAAGATATTGGCTTGGAATTGTGTAAAAAAGTAAATTTTACTATAAAAGACCATACATTTAACCATATATCTATAACATCTAAACATGGTAAGAAAACGGTTCCTCGTTTATAATGAAGGCATGTTCAGGACAATCTGAAAGATTAGATGAATGAAGAATAAGGAGAGGGAACCATGCCGATTTTATTTAACGAGCAAACGAAAGAGTTTCATTTATACAATGATGAAGTAAGCTATATCATGAATATCTTACCAAATCACCAATTAGGGCAATTATACTACGGTAAAAAAATTCGTCATAATGACTCATTTGCACATTTATTAGAAGAACGTCCACGTCCATTATCAGCCTGTGCGTTCGAAGGAAATATGAGCTTCTCAATGGAGCATATTAAACAAGAGTATCCTTGCTATGGAACAGGTGATTTCAAATATCCTGCCTATGAAATCTTACAACAAAACGGAAGTGACATTACAAACTTTGAATATGTTTCACACTGTATTTATAATGGAAAACCAAGACTTTCAGATAAATTACCTGCAACATATGTTGAAGTTGATGAAGAAGCAACAACAGTAGAAGTTACATTAAAAGATGAACTAATTCAAACTAAATTAGTATTAACTTATACTATTTACGAAACACGTCCGGTTATTACTCGTAATGCCCGCTTCAAACATTTAGGAGAAGAGCAAATCACATTAACAAGTGCGATGAGCGCATCTGTTGATTTACCAGACTATGATTATGAAATGATTGAATTAACAGGGGCATGGTCAAGAGAGCGTTATGTTAAAAATCGTAAATTAGAACATGGAATCCAAGCTGTGTATAGTATGCGTGGAGCTAGTAGTTCAAACTATAATCCATTTCTAGCCTTAAAACGTCCACATACAACTGAATTTGATGGAGAAGTTTATGGGTTTAGCTTAGTTTATAGTGGAAACTTCTTAGCACAAGCAGAAGTTCATACATATGGCACAACTCGTGTAATGATGGGATTACATCCAAATCGTTTTAACTGGGTACTAAGTCAAGGTGAAGAGTTTCAAACACCAGAAGTTGTCATGGTATATAGTGAAAATGGTTTAAATGGAATGAGTCAAACTTATCATGAGTTATATCGTACACGTTTATGCCGTGGATATTGGCGAGATCGTGTGCGTCCAATTCTAGTGAATAACTGGGAAGCCACATATTTCGATTTCAATGAAGATAAAATTGTGTCAATTGCCAAAGATGCAAAAGATTTAGGGATTGAATTATTCGTCTTAGATGATGGATGGTTTGGTAACCGTGAAGATGATACAGTAGGATTAGGTGACTGGTACGTTAAAAATTTTGAAAAGTTACCTAACGGAATCACGGGACTTGCAAATCGTGTCACTGAATTAGGGATCAAATTCGGATTATGGTTTGAGCCAGAAATGGTAAATAAAGATAGTGACTTATATCGTGCCCATCCAGATTGGATTTTAACAACACCAAACCGTCGTGCCTGTCATGGACGTAACCAATACGTTTTAGATTTTTCACGTCAAGAAGTTGTAGACTATATCTATGAAGCCATGGCAAAGGTATTAGGGGAAGCTCCAATTTCGTATGTAAAATGGGATATGAACCGTAACATTACAGAATGTTTCTCAGCAGTAGCTAATGCTGCCGATCAAGGGAAAGTATTCCACAAATATATTTTAGGAGTATATGATTTATATGATCGTTTAACGACAAAATTCCCTGAAATTTTATTTGAATCATGTGCAAGCGGAGGGTCACGTTTTGATCCAGGTATGTTATACTATGCACCACAAACTTGGACAAGTGATGACACAGATGCGATTGAACGTTTAAAAATCCAATACGGAACATCAATGGTATACCCAATCAGCAGTATGGGATCACACGTGTCAGCTATTCCGAACCACCAATTATATCGTCATGCACCATTATCGACGCGTGCAAATGTCGCTTACTTTGGAACATTCGGATATGAGTTAGACTTAAATAAGTTAACAGATGTAGAAAAAGAAGAAGTAAAAGAACAAATTAAATTCTTTAAAGAATACCGGGAAACAATCTTCAATGGAACATTCTATCGCTTAGTAAGTCCGTTTGAAGGTAATGAAACATGCTGGATGATGGTTTCACCAGACCAAAAAACAGCATTAGTTGGATATTATCGTCCACTAAATGAAGTGAATGTTGGATTCCGTCGTGTGAAATTACAAGGATTAAATCCTGACTTTAAATACCATGTTTCAATTAATGAGACAACTCACTACGGTGATGAGTTAATGAATGCTGGTTTAATTACATCAGATGGTTCATGTGGTGAAAATAAAAATCCATACGATGGGACAAATGGAGACTACCAATCACGTATCTACGTTTTAACAGCGGAATAATAAAAAGATGTAGAAGGATTTACTTTCTACATCTTTTCTTTTTGGTGAGGATCTGTATCTCGTTTATAATAGTTTTCGGTATTAGATTTCCGATATTGAGTTGGCGTTAAGCCAGTCACTTTTTTGAAAGTTTTTGAAAAAGCAAGTGGGTCTGTGTATCCACAAGAATGAGCAATAGTATTAATTGAAAGAGTCGTATTCATTAATAATTCGGAAGCTTTCGTAATACGAAATTTAAGTAGAAATTGTTGAGGTGACAGATGCATCGTTTGTTGAAAAATGGTTGTTAAATAGGTTCGACTAAGTGAAACATAATTTGCGATATCTGCAACTAAAATAGGGTTCTGATAATTTTTTTGAATGTATTCAATGGCTTTACTAATATAGAGATTATCAATTTCTACATCTTCTTCGTATGGAATTTCAGCTGATTTGGCAAGAGCAGCAAAGAATAAAAATAATAATCCTTGTAAGGAAAATTCATTATAGTGGCTCAATGTATCGTGCCTCATCATTTGATCGAGATAAGACTTTAACAAATCAGAATCATTGCAAGAGAAAGTATAAGTCTTTTCGTCCAATCCACTATATTTTAGATACGTTTCAGCTTTACTACCATCAAATCCAATCCATAAATAAGTCCATGGCTCCTCTTCATCCGCTTGATAAAATGTTAACTCCTTTGGTCGAATTAAAAATCCTTGATTTTCCTCAATCGTATACTTACGCTCATTTACATAGTAATAGCCTTTTCCTTTCAATACATAATGAATGAGATAATTAGGTCGAACTGCCGGTCCAAAAGAATAAGAAGATGGACACTCTTGATGTCCACAATATAATAAATAGAAATCTTCAAATGTTTGATCCTTAAATTTTAAAAATGAATAACTTAGTGACATACAATCCCCTCATAATTACTAAGACATCTTTACTAAGATTATAGCGTAAAAGATGGTAAATAGATAAAAAATAACAATAAAATTGGAGAAAAAAATATGATTATGATATGCTTAACAAAGATATATAAGTTCATCTAAGTTTTTTACATTGCAAAAAGTTAACCCCCTAGCAGTGGAGGAATAGATTTCTTTCAGAAATCACTAGGTGACCCAAGCCCTACTAGCGGAGGAAACATGCTTCACATGGCAGGTGACCCAAGCCCTACTAGTGGAGGAAACATGCTTCGCATGGCAGGGTACCCACGGCAGAACTATGAAATATTTAGGTTGTCGTAGTAAATGTAGATTTTATTTTTGTTTGTATATAGATTTTAAGTTTAATTACGTTAATTAGAGTAATGATTATTAGAATCTTATAACATAGTTAAAGAGAGGTATTAAATATGGATTTTAATGCATTGAGTGGAGTCGTTGTCACTAAGGAAAGTCCTAATTATGAAGAATGTTGTTTATCTTGGAATCGTGCGATTGAGAAACACCCATTAGTTATTGTGTACTGCCAAGAGAATCAAGATGTTATTCAGGCAATCAAGTGGGCAAAGCAATACGGAGTTCCATTTCGAATTCGTTCAGGAACTCATCATTATGAAGGTTATTCAACAGGGGATCAATTATTAGTCATTGATGTTAGTTGTATGAACCGCATTGAGTTAAATGAAACAACCGTTAAAGTTCAAGGTGGCGTTCGTAATCGTGAATTGTATGAGGCTGTTTGTGGAGCGGGTTATCCTTTTCCAGGTGGTGGGTGTCCAACGGTAGGAGTTGCTGGCTATACACTTGGTGGTGGCTGGGGATATTCTAGCCGATTATTTGGATTAGGCTGTGACCAATTAATTGAAGCTGAGGTTATTACTGCAGAAGGGCAATTAATCGTGGCAAATGCTAATCAACATGAAGATTTATTTTGGGCGCTTCGCGGTAGCGGTGGCGGAAACTTTGGAGTGGTGACGTCATTAACGTATCGCTTACCAGAAAAAATAGAAATGGCAACATTAATCAATATTGATTATAAACACGTTGGATTTGCCAAAGTGGTTGATGTCGCGCTTCGTTATCAACGATTCTTTAAAAATTTAGATCGTCGTTTGAATTTAAAGATGGCGATGTATAATTCTGAAACGAAAGGAAAAGGCGTAAAGTTAACAGGACTTTTCTATGGTTCAAAAGAAGAAGCTCAAGACTTGCTATCCTTATTCCAAGATGCTACTGATTTTGATTTTGACTATATGACTGTTTTACAAGCGAATCGTGAGATTCAAGATAGCCATCCAGAGTTTGAAATGTACCGTTCAGGTGGACGTTTTATTCATCGTGATTATAGTGCCGATGAATTATTAACCATGTTAGATTTAATTGATGAACGTGCACAAGGTTCATTATATACAGCAATTACGTTCTATGGATTAGGTGGTGCCATTGCTGATATAGAAAAAGATGAGACAGCTTTTTATTATCGTGATGCTTCCTTTATTCTTGGTTTCCAATCGGTATGGGAAGATCCAAAGTACCGAGCTATTAATAATGAATGGGTATTAGAACGTTTTAATGTATTAGCAACCTATACACGAGGATCATTCATTAACTTCCCGATTGTGCAACCGGGTGATTATGAAAAGAACTATTATGGAGATAATTTAGAAGCTTTAAAAGCAGTTAAAAGAAAGTATGATCCTGAAGGGATTTTTAACTTTGAACAAGCCATAAAACCATAAAAAAGCGGATAAAGTATCCGCTTTTTTTGAGTCAAAATGATAGTTTTAAAATAAGACAAAATCACATTGACACTCATCCCTTGGACTGATAAGATGATAAGGAATTTTGAAGTGTAAAGTTTAATCATTTTAACGCTAAAAAGGAGAGATAAATGTCATGATGACGGATATGACTAAAGGAAATGCAACAAAGTTAATTCTTGCTTTTACGGTTCCTATTTTAATTGGGAACTTATTTCAACAACTTTATAGTATGGTTGATACAGCGATTGTTGGGCAGTTTGTGGGGGTGCAGGCTTTAGCAGCTGTTGGATCAACAGGCGGGTTAATTTTTTTAGTACAAGGATTTGTTAATGGATTAACCCATGGATTCTCAGTGATTGTTTCTCAACGATATGGAGCGAATGATGAAGAAGGAATAAAAAAAGCAACAGCAACGTCGATTTATTTATCGGCTATTGCAACTGTTGTTTTAACGATTATTTGTGTACTTGGGGCTAAGTCTATTTTACAGTTGATGAATACGCCAGCCGATATTATGGACGAGGCCTCATTATATGTCATCATTTTCTTTGGGGGATTAGTAGCGACGATTGTTTATAACTTACTAGCTTCATTATTACGTGCATTTGGAGATAGTAAAACGCCGCTTTATTTTTTAATCTTAGCATCAATTACCAATATTGTTTTAGACCTTATCTTAATTATTAATTTTAAGATGGGAGTAGCTGGAGCTGCCATTGCGACTGTTGTCTCACAAGGACTATCCGGCTTTTTATGCTATCTCTACATGTTAAAGAAATTTGACATTTTGGCATTGAAAAAAGAACACTTTAAATATGATCCATTACTTGTCAAAGAGCTAATGTTTGTATCATTACCAATGGCACTTCAATACTCGATTACAGCGATTGGAGTAATGATTTTACAAGTTGCTGTGAATAGTTTTGGATCAACAACAGTAGCAGCTTTTACGGCAGCAAGTAAAGTGGAGCAGTTAGTTGTTCAACCAGGGATTGCACTGGGAATGACAATGGCAACATATTCAGCGCAAAACTTAGGAGCACGACAAATTGAACGTGTTCGTCAAGGAGTTCGCCAATGTACATGGATTACCTTAATTACAAATGCTTTAGCTGGGGTAATCGTTGTTTTATTTGGTAGTTATATCGTCCAATTATTTATCCCATCTGAAAATATGGATGCCCTCCCATTATCACAACAATATTTAAACACTGTTTCGATTTTCTTCCCAATTTTAGGATTATTATTCTTGTATCGTTTTACATTACAAGGAATTGGGAATACCGTTGTTCCAATGTTTGCAGGGGTCATGGAATTAATTATGCGTACATTAGTCGCCTTTACTTTACCAGGATTATTAGGTTATCAAGGGGTTTGTTTGGCTAGTCCATTCGCATGGATAGGAGCCACTGTTTGGTTACTATGGTCATACTTTAAAACGATGCCAAAGCTGCAAGCTAAACATGCCGCTCAATCAATAGAATTAAAAGAATTGAAATTAGAGAACAGTTAATAAAATAGATGTAAGTCCAGCTTCTTATTTCGAAGTTGGATTTTTTCTAAGGTAAATGTTTATAATAAAAAAGGAAACCTAAATATGATGTGATTTATTATTTAAATGGATAAAAGTAAACAGATGATTCCAATAATAAACCATGATTTATATATTCATGATTTAAACTTTCGTGAATCCCTGACTATTAGATTGGAAAATAAAGTGCATTATGTTTGAAGAAGAGATAGTTAATGGTTATAATATAAGTATATTTAGAGTTTCAAAATTGAATGGAGGAATAACAATGAAATTTTATATTTGCCCTGAAAGTCAAACAGTTGTTGAAGTAGTAGCGGGACAACCTGCACCGTTAACTTGTGATGGAAAACCAATGGAAGAGTTAGTACCAAACTCAACTAATGCTGCTGTTGAAAAACACATGCCAGTTTTATCAGCTGAAAATGGAGTATTAAAAGTATGTGTTGGTGAAGTTGAACACCCAAGTATCGAAAAACACTGGATCCCATTTGTAGCTGTTAAAGCTGGAGATTTAGTATTACGTCGCTCAATCAACGCAACTGAAAAACCAGAAGCAATCTTCCCATTAGGAGATTTCAAAGGAGAAGTTGAAGTTTACGCTTGGTGTAATTTACACGGAATCTGGAAAGCTACAATCACATTATAATTTTCATGAATAGATGAGAGTCGGATTGAATCCGGCTCTTTTTTTGTATAAAAGTTTGTAAAATACAAAGTCTAAGACAGAAATTAAAGTGAGGTGTTTTTATGAAGATAGGGATGGCCTGTGATCATGCAGGTATCGAATTAAAAGAAGAGATTAAAATCTATTTACAAAATGAAGGACATGAGGTTATTGATTTTGAAACGAATCATGAAGAATCATGTGATTTACCAGATTACGTTTATCCCGCTTCAGTGGCTGTTAGTGAAGGGCAAGTAGAGCGTAAAATTTTAGTAGACGGCTTAGGCTATGGAAGTGCAATGATTGTAAATAAACTTCCTGGAATTTTTGCAGCTGTCTGCCAAGATCCCTTTTGTACGAGCTTGGCACGTTCGCATTCAAATCCCAACGTTATTTGCCTTGATGGTAAATTTATTAGCTAGGCCCTTGCTCTCGAGATTGTTAAGACCTAGCTCTCTACTGACTATTTATCGAACATCAAAAAATATACAACACGTGTGGAGAAAGTCATCCAGATTAATCAAAAACATGTGCGAGGCTAATAAGAAGTGATGAACTAAAGAAAGGTGATAATTAAATGGAAGAATTATTAGCACGTCAAAAGACATTAATGTTAAGTACATTAACGAGTAATCACAGTCCATTCATTAGTTATGCGCCCTATATTATGAGAGGCCATGATATCTACATCTATATTAGTCAAACAGCAGAACATTATCATAATCTAGTGGCTAATCCAGCCTGCGCTATTATGATTATCGAAGATGAACATGAGGCAAAAACTATTTTTGCAAGACAACGCGTCTCTTTTGTTGCTTCTGCAACTTTAGTAGAAGAGGAGGAGGAAGTTTATGAATGGTTTAAAGAAGCCCATGATCATAAAATGATTGAGCGTCTTCGTACCATGGATTTTGGATTCTTCAAATTAACATTAAAAAAAGGGCGATTAGTCAAAGGATTTGGACAAGCTTTTGATATTAATTATTCAAATGGTATCCCAAGTTTAAGTCCAGTCGGTGGAGAAGGGACCGCTCATCAAGTACATCTCCAAAAATTGTGAGTAATTAGACTCTTTTCAATTAAAAATTTTTTATGTAAAATAACAGTAATAAGTTAGCAGTGGGGTATTAGCTAAACTTATCGATGGATTAAGATTTAGAAGAGAAGAGAATTAAAGGTGATGGTATTTTAATCATATCATCACAAGGGAAGGATGGAGTCATCATGAAATCGATAGACGTAATTAGTAAAACAACAAAGCCAGTGACAAAGGCAGATTGGTTAAAGCTTTTAAAACAATTAAATCTTGCTAGTGAAGAGTTATTAATTGTTTATACAGATTTAAAATCATTTGATTACGTTATTGGTGGAGCACAAACCATTATCGAAGCAATTTATGAGGTGGCAGGTTATCATACAACGATTATTATGCCGGCTCATTCAATTAACCAAACATGTCCAACTTTCTTTGATGAATCATTACCAAAGAAATGGAAATCGACTATTTATAAACACACACCAGCCTTTGATTCGGAAGTGTCACCGATTTTAGCAGGAGATGTTTCAGAAACTTTCGCAAGAAATCGAAACGTTTGTCGAAGTGAACATCCAATTGCTTCTTATTTAGCGTCAGGAAGAAAAGCAGATTGGTTTATGGCTAATCATCAATTACAATCAATGTTTGGGGAAAATTCACCGTTACAAAAATTATATGCACAAGATGCCAAAATTTTATGTTTAGGTGTAGATTATACTCAGTTAACAGCACTTCATTTAGCTGAATATTTAGCTAATTGTCGTACAAAAACAACTCATGAAGCAGTAATTCTTGAAAATGGAAAACGTGCATTAGTAGAGTTTGAAGATTTAGCGTTAGATTCTAGTCAATTTAATGAGCTAGGAGCGGCTTATGAAAAAATAACTAATGTACAAAAGTATTCAGTTGGTGGAGGAAGTTGCTTCTTACTAGATTATCGATCATTGATAGACTTTGCTACGGATTATTTAAAATTAAATTAAAATTAGGGAGTAGGACATGAAATGTCTTACTCCTTTTTTTTATAATAAATTTGTGATTCTGTTATGACAAATTGCGGATTTACATCGTGTGATTCGGTTTCTATTTGATCAACGATTTGTAAATCAAATGCTAGTGCGATTTTATCTAAAGTAGGATAACGATTTAAATAACGATCATAAAAACCTTTTCCATAACCAATTCGATGACAATTAATATCAAATACGACACCTGGCATAATCATAAGACCCTCGTTATTAGAGATACACTCATTCGTCACAGGCTCTAATATTCCAAATGTACCAGTTGCTAAATCATCAAAGGTGTGAATCTGATAAAATTTCATTTCACCTTCAATAATTTTAGGGACAGCAATGATTTTATTCAATTTCCAGGCTGTTTCGATGATTAATCTTGTGGATACTTCATGACGATAATCGATGTAAGTATAAACGATTGGTGCATTCAAAAAAGAAGGATGATGGCAGACCTTTTGTTGGATTTGTTTACTTTTTTCTAAGATTTCAGTTGCACTTAATTGGAGACGTTGAGAGATAATTTCTTGGCGTAGTTGCTTTTTACTTTTCATATTCTCACCTCAAAAATTGATTATGCTCATTTTATGTTCAATCAGTTCGTATAATGTAAGTAGGAGGGATAGGATGGAAGAGATAATAAAGGAAATTATTTCAGAATATAAGAAACTTGATGAAGTGGAGGCCATTACATTAGCTGGTTCACGAGCAACAGGCCGAAATGATCAGCAATCTGATATTGATCTGGATTTATTTATTACATGCCCAATTTCAATTGAGAAACGTCGTAGCATCGCATTAAAATTTGCTGATCAAATGGAAATTGGAAATGAGTTTTTTGGAAGTTCTGATGAATATATTTTAAGAGATTTTAACATTGATATAGATATTTGTCTATTTAATTTAGAAGACATTGTGAATAACCTTCATTCGGTGATGAATGAGTATCATGCTAGTACAGGGTATACAACTTGTTTTGTTCATAATGTTGTTAATGCTAAGCTTTTATATGATCGTAATGGCTTACTCAAACAGTTACAAAAAGAGTATCATCGACGCTATCCACATCAACTCAAACAAAATATTATTAACATGAATTATCCGATTTTAAGAGATGCTTTTTCATCTTACTATCATCAAGTCGAAAAGGCGATTAAGCGACAAGATTTAAATAGTCTGAATCACCGAGTGACTGCATTTTTAGCTAGCTATTATGATATTATATTCGCAATTAATGAAATGCTGCATCCGGGTGAGAAACGATTACTGTCAATTATTGAGCATTCTTGTCCTATTTATCCACCTGACGCTCAGAAACAAATTGAGCAATTAATTAGAAATATAGGAATTAATGATGAAGTTGTATTAAAGACAATGAATCAGTTAGTAGATGAACTACAAAACATGTTACCCAATGAATTGTTAGATAATAGACAGTAATGAAGATGCAAAAAAAGAAGCTTCTATTAGGAGAGAGCTTCTTTTTTTATTTGATGTTGTTGACGAAATTCAATTGGAGTAAATCCCGTTAATTTTTTAAACATCATTGTATAGTAGTTGTGGTTATTAAATCCAACAGCAAGTGCAATTGATAAAATCGACTCATTATTTTGAATTAGATATTGCTTACTTTTTTCGATGCGTAGTCGATTCAAAAATTTTGAGAAGGTCATTCCTGTCTCGTTTTTAAAAATACAACAAAAATAACTTTTATTTACGTTTAAATCTTTACATACATCTGTCAGTGTAATGTTTTTGTCATAATTTTTATGAATATAGTAAATTCCTTCTCGAACATAGGTGTTAAATTTAGGGGCTGAAAATAAATGTTGCCTCATAATATTTTCAAATAGCTTTCCAAGATAAGAGAGGCAATCAAAAGGTTTATAAGCGAATTGATTGTCCTTACCTAGATTAATAGATTGAAAAGGACCCGCAATAAAATAACCTGTTAGTTGGCGATAATTTTGCAAAGGAAGAACAATAAAATGGATATTTTCAAAATAAGTCAGTGTGGTTAAAGCATCTATTCCTTGTTTGAGATCGTGGTACAAAGAAGTTGAGTTAATAAAATCTTTTATAGACTCCTGAATATCAATATTAAAAATAGAGTTAAAGGTTTGATCGAGAAATTGTACGGGGATGTGGACACAAGTATAAAAATCTAGTAATACATTTTCAATTGATTTCATAAATTTCATCTCCTGTATTGAAATAGATTTAGTGAAGGAAGCGAATATCGTTATAGAAAAACAATATATAGTTTAAGCATTCAGTTTCATTATTGACTATAATATACCCATTGATAATGGTTATCAATTGATAACTCTATTATGTTACAAATAAAGGAGAAAAGCAATGAGAAAATTAGCAATTTACGGAAAAGGTGGGATTGGAAAGTCAACAACGACATCTAACTTATCGGCTGCATTATCTATGTTGGGGCTCAAAGTTATGCAGATTGGATGTGATCCCAAAGCAGATTCAACTAAAAATTTAATGGGAGGAAATTTTATACCAACTGTTTTAGAAGTAATGAATAAAAAAGGGGATAACATTACATTAGAAGATATTGTTTTTGAAGGATTTAATGGGGTGTTATGTGTTGAAGCTGGCGGACCTACTCCAGGGGTTGGTTGTGCAGGAAGAGGAATTATTGCTGCCTTTGAAAAATTAGCTGAATTAAATGCATTTGAAGTTTACCAGCCAGATATCGTTATTTATGATGTGCTAGGTGATGTTGTTTGTGGTGGATTCTCGATGCCAATTCGTAATGGATATGCTGATGAGGTTTATATTGTGACTTCGGGGGAAATGATGTCAATGTATGCCGCAAGTAATATTTCAACAGCAGTTAATCAATTTAAAAATCGAGGATATGCCTCTTTAAAAGGTTTGATTTTAAATGCTAAAAATGTGGAGAATGAATATGAACTTGTTCAAAAATTAGCTACTGAAATAAATTCAACAATTTATCATTATATTCCACGTGATAAAGTCGTACAATTATCCGAAAATGATGGAAAAACTGTTATTGAAAAAGAGAGTAGCTGTGAGATGGCAAATGTATATTTAGAGTTAGCAAAGAAAATAATTGCTTAGTTAAGTAAAAAAAGTAGGAGGAAGAGAAAATGAAAGTTAAAAATTTATTAAGTATGATTTTAGTAGCAGGGATGATGTTAGTTGGATGTCAAAATGACGGGCAAGACGTTGATCAATCAACAGAAAATCCACAACCAGATCAAGCAGTTCAAGAAGAAACTCTAGTTGAGGAGGTAAAAGTTGTATCTGCAACTGTATCTGCAACGAATGTATTAGCGAAATTAGATGCTGAGGTAGTAGGGGTACCAACCACAACACAAACCTTACCGGCACAATATGCTGATTTACCAGAGGTTGGTCAAGCAATGAGTCCAGATTTAGAAATAGTTGCTTCATTAGAGCCAGATTTATTTATTATGGATTCTAATTTTCAAGCTAGTGTAGAAGAGAGTTTATCACAATATGGATTAAATACTTTCTTTTTTGAGACAGGAAGTTATTCTGATTTTGTAAACAGTATTAAACAATTAGGAGTAGAAATTAACCGTGAGGATGAGGCTAAAAAGCTAGTTAGTGAAATTGAAGCATCAGTTACAAAAGCTTTAGAGAAAAAAGGAGATCAATCGCCAACAGTGGCTGTAATTTTTGGAGCAGGTGAGAACTTTATGCTAGCAACAGATACTTCGTATTTAGGAGATTTAGTGAAGACATTAGGTGCAACAAATATTACATCGAAACTTGATGGAGATATGAGTTCAGGCTATGTTCAATTTAGTTTAGAACAAATTTTAGCTGAGAATCCTGATTATGTTCTACGTTTTGCACACGGAAATATTGAACAAACAAAAAAAATGTTTGATGAAGCATTTGATGCTAATGACGCTTATCAAGAATTAGATGCTGTAAAGAGTGGAAAAGTTTATGATTTAGATCCATCAGTTTTTAATGTATCAGCGAATTTAGAAATTACAACGGCAATTGAAACACTTGGAGAAATTTTTTATGGTAACTAATCATGAGTTTAGATAGAAAATATCTTATTATTGGAGGAACAGCACTTGTTTTAGTAATTTTGGTGGTATTATTTTCAACTATTGGAAGTGTTAACTTAAGTTTAGGTGAAATTATTAGTCCGCTAATTCATCAAGATAATAGTATGGTCATGACAATTGTCTACAAAATGCGACTACCACGAAATATTTTAGCGGTTTTGATTGGCGCTAATTTAGCCGTATCTGGTGTTTTATTACAATCTGTTATGAAAAATCCACTTGCTGACCCTGGAATTACCGGGGTTTCAAGTGGAGCTAGTGTGGCAGCAATTATTATTTTGTTATTAATGCCTCAACTTTCAGGCGCTTTACCCTTATTCGCCTTCGTTGGAGGAGCAATTGCATGTGCACTTGTATTTATAATGGCGTGGAAAAATGGTTTAAGACCAGAGCGCATTGTTTTAGCTGGTGTTGCGATTAACACAATTTTAGGTGGATTTATTTCTTTATTATCAACTCTATTTAGTGACAGAATTCAGAGTGCGATTTTATGGTTAAACGGAAGTCTTGCAACTAAAACATGGTCACACGTAGATATGCTGTTTCTCTATTCATTAATTGGTCTAGGACTTTCATTATTTTTGATTCGTAGTGCGAACGTCTTACAACTTGGTGATGAATCAGCAAAAAATCTAGGATTTAATGTAAGTCGTACAAGGCTTGTTATTTCTGCAGTGGCTGTTTTTTTAGCAGCTATTTCAACAGCTGTTGTTGGAATTATTAGCTTTATTGGATTAATTGTTCCTCACATTGCACGTCTGCTAATGGGAAGTGATCATAAATACACAATTCCTTTTAGTATGGTACTAGGAGCTATTGTTTTATTAATTGCAGATACATTAGCAAGAACTATTGGGGGATCGATTGAAATCCCAGTTGGTGTTATTACATCAATTGTAGGTGGACCATTTTTCTTATATTTATTAAGAAAGAGAGGGAACTAGTCATGCTTTGTGCAAAGGATTTAAAAGTAGGATATGAGGATAGAATTATCATTGATAACTTAAATTTATCAATTAAACAAGGTGAAATTGTTTCGATTATTGGTCCTAATGGATGTGGAAAATCAACACTATTAAAAACATTATCTCGTATGATTAGTCCGATATCTGGTAAGGTGTATTTAGAAGGAACTGAATTAAAATATTTAAAAAATAAATTGATTTCTCAAAAAATTTGTTTATTATCTCAACATAATCAGGCACCAAATGATTTAACTGTTGAACAACTTGTTTATTATGGACGTCTACCACACAAAAAATGGTATGAACATAAAAGTGAAGAGGATAAATTATTTATTGATTGGGCTATTGAACAAACAGGGTTAACACGATATAAAGATAAACCGATTGGGTCATTATCTGGTGGAGAGAGACAACGTGCCTATATTGCACAAGCTTTATGTCAAAAACCAACGATTTTATTACTAGATGAACCAACAACCTATTTAGATATTTCATATCAATTAGAATTAATGGAACTCATTCAAGAGATTAATAAAAAATTAAATATTACAGTTGTGATGGTTTTACATGAATTAAATCAAGCGAGTCGCTACAGTGATCGACTTATTATTATGAAACAAGGGACCATTATTTCAGATGGGGCACCGAATGAAATTATTGACCAACAAACAATTGAATCAGTTTATCAAATTCAATGTGAGATTGATTTAGATCCTATTTCGAATAAACCACGTATTCACCCAATTCAAACAATTAAAAGTGCATAGGGGGTAAGGTATGTATACATTAGAAACTTTAAATCGCCTGAGTGAGATTCAAAGTGACCAAGATATTAAAAGTTTATCACATGCAATCTTTCCAGGAACACATTGTCCACTATTTGGCGTTGCTTTAACTGCCTCATATATTCAAAATATGATAATCGTTGTTATAGGAACAAGTGAATGCACTTATTATACAAAAAACTTTGCTTATCATCGCCAAAAGGGAAAGGATAGTGTTTATTCATTAGTTCTTGACGATAACGAAGTTGTATTTGGTGCAGTAAATCAAGTTGAAAAAGCAATTAAAGAAATTATTGAAATTGAAAATCCAGATGCGATTATGTTAGTAACAACGTGTGTTCCAGAATTAATTGGAGAAGATTATACAGGAGTTAAGTACAGTTTAGAGCAGGAGGGTAATATTCCTATTTTTGTTGTACAAACCGAACATTTTAAATGTAATTCTCATATTCCAGGAATGTCGCGAACGCTCAAATCATTTGCACAAGCAATGCAGCCATGTGCTCAAAATGATAGTATCAATATTTTAGGACATCGACAAGATAAAGTAGATGAAACAGAGTTAGTGCAGTTATTAACTAAGCATGGAATCACGATTAATACAGTTATTCCATCAAAATGTACAATTGAACAAATTAAAGAAGCACCTCGTGCAAAATTAAATATTGTGACTGATATGATTGCTCTTGACCTAGCAAAAGAAATGAAGCATCGCTTTAATATTGATTATATTTATTTTGATAAACACTTAAATCATAAGATTATTGATGAAAATTATAAACAAATTGAAGGATTATTTGGAATCTCATTACAAGAAGATCTAGAGCAGGTTAAGTTAGAATATCATCAATTGTTTAATCGATGTCAGACACTGTTAACAGGGAAGAAATTAATTTATGGGAATACGCCAATGATGGCATTTGAAACAGTAGATTTCTTAAGTGATTTAGGGCTAGTTCCTGTATTTGTTCAATTACGTAAATTATATGATCAAGATATTAAATTTAAAGACAATCTTTTAAGTAAAGGATATGATCCATATATTAGTCGTATTGCAAATATTGCCCCATTACGTAAGCTATATGACACGATTAGCGCAGACTTATATGTTGGTCATGAAAGTCCAATGTTATTAAAGCAAAAAGGTATGTTACAAATAACGTTTGATGTTCATGCACAAAAAATTGGATATGAACTTTCAATTGGAATGATGAAGGATATGATTAAGTTATTTGAAATGGAATCAATGCCAATGGGAGGAATGATACATGCAGCTATGTAAATATTATCCTATCGCTAATGATCGGATGGGAGCAATTTGGACACTGGCATCTATTAAAGGAGCATGTGTTATTGAATTTGGACCGGCCGGAACTACTCATTATGCAATTGAAGGAATTGGAAGTTTAAATGGAAAACATGAAGCTAATATCTATTCCACTCATATGGATCAAAGTGATGTGACTTTTGGAAAGTATGATCGTCTCGAACAAGCAATTATGGAAGTTGATGAAAATATTAAACCAAAATATATTTTTGTTATGGCTTCTTCAATTTCATCTATTATTGGAGCAGATGTAGAAAGTGTTTGTTTTGAATTAGAGTCTAAAGTTAGTGCTCAATTAATTCCAATAACAACAGGGGGATTAAAACACCATTATCATATTGGTGTTGAACAAACATTGTTATTACTTGTTAAGAATTTAGTCAAGCCTGCTCAAAAAGATCCAATGAAATACAATATTCTAGGATTTACAATGGATAGATATAATTATTTATCTGATGTAGAAGAACTAAAGCGTATGATGACTTTATTT
Source organism: Turicibacter bilis (assembly GCF_024499055.1). Classification (NCBI taxonomy): domain Bacteria; kingdom Bacillati; phylum Bacillota; class Erysipelotrichia; order Erysipelotrichales; family Turicibacteraceae; genus Turicibacter; species Turicibacter bilis. Next base: position 2,295,739 of record NZ_CP071249.1, read on the forward strand.
TTTAATAAACAATTAAACGCTGTTTTTACTTGTGAAACTAGCGTTGAGGATTTAGAGAATGCTGCAACCGCTAGTTTAAATATTGTTGTCCGACGCGAAGCATTAAAGGCTGCACAGTATTTAGAAAAAACATATGGAATTCCGTATATTTATCATTCATTACATGGGTTAGAGAATACGATGAAATTTATTCAAAAACTAGCTATATTTGAGGGATATGAATTAAATGAAGAAAAATATGAAGAAGAAGTTACTCAAATTAAACAACAAATGTTTACAGTGAAACGAAAATTCTTTTTCTATAAAGAAACAAAAAAATGTGCTGTCTTTGGTGATTATGATACTGCAGTCGGAATGAAGCAACTACTTGAAGAGTTAGGATTAGAAGTTAATCGAGCTGAGATTTTATATCAGACAGAGGTAGAGGAACCATTAGTAGCAGGTGGGACTGAATTTGACCGAATGAAGTATTTAAAGCAAGAATCTTTATTGCTGCTATTAGGTGATGGCGCAACAATTGAGATGGATTATACCGCTAAATCTAGTCATCAAGTAAGCAATCCTAATTTACATCATATAATGATTTATCCATATACGCCTTTTATTGGATTTAGAGGGATGTTGTATTGGATAGAGAAAATTTTAAATATTAGTTTATAGGAGCTTAAAATGGAGAAGTTATTAGAACAAAAAAGTCTCATGATTAGTTCATTAAATCATCAATTATTACCGGAAATCAGCTATGCACCATTTATAAGAGATGGAATTGATTTGTATATCTATATAAGTAAGGCTGCTGCTCATTATCACCATTTATTAATGAATCCAAACTGTTCAGTTATGCTGATTGAAGATGAAAAAGATGCGAAAAATATTTTTGCGAGGGAACGACTTTCTTTTAATTGTAAGGTAGATTTGATGAAAGAAGTAGAGGAGGATATCTTTAAAAAATTTGATGCTAGCCATGGGGCATCAATAATGAGTATTTTAAAGAAACTAGATTTTGATATATTTAAATTAAATATCCAGTCTGGACGATTAGTTAAAGGATTTGGAAAAGCATATGATATTACTATTTGTGACGATCAATTAATAATTAGTGAAGGATCTGTCATGGGACATAAGATGAAATAAAATCACCAGTTTAACTGGTGATTTTTTTAAAATTAACAAAAAGTTAACAATCCTTAAGATTGGTTTAAGGTGTATCAATATAATGGAAGTATAAGATATTTATTCAATCTAATTGGAGGTTATTATAATGGCGATTAAATCATTTAAACGGTATGAGAAAAAATTTTTATTAACGAATCAACAATATGATGCACTAATTCCTAAGTTGTTAGATTACATGGAACCGGATCATCACTGTTTAGATGGAAAGAACTACAGCATCTATAACATTTATTACGATACGATTCATTCTGATGTCATTCGTCATTCAATTTCAAAACCTTATTATAAGGAAAAGCTAAGGTTGAGAAGTTATAAAATTCCTAAAAAGCCAACAGATAAAGTTTTTCTAGAATTAAAGAAAAAGATTAATGGAATCGTCAATAAACGCCGTGTGATTTTAACTTTAGAGGAAGCAAGAGATTTTGTTGAGCAAGGAATACGACCTGAAACATGTGACTATATGAGTGAACAAGTCATCAATGAAATAGCTTATTATTTGAGTCATGAATCTGTAAAGCCATCTGTTTATATTGGCTATACTCGTAAAGCATTTTTTGCTAAAGATGATCCGGAATTTCGTTTAACCTTTGATTCAAAAATACTGACAAGACGTGAAAATTTAACACTTGAAGGGGGATATTATGGGGATGATATTCTTGAAGAAAATCAATATTTAATGGAAGTTAAAATTTTAGGTGCCATCCCGGTTTGGTTTACGAAGATTTTATCAGAATTAGAGATTTACAATACTCATTTTTCAAAATACGGTCAAGAATTTATGAAGTATTGTGCCCAAGATAAGGATGAAATAGAAGAGAAATGGAGAGATATCGCATGTTAGAAACAATTATTCAATCAACAGATGGAAGTTCATTTACATTACTTAATACGTTAATTGTCATTGCAGCTGCAATCATTTTAGGGTTCGTGATCAGTTTAGTTTATATGAGGACAACTAAAAAAGCTGGATATAGCCCAAGCTTTACGATTACTTTGATTATGTTGCCAGTTATTATTTCAATCATTATTTTATTAGTTGGTAATAATGTTGCTCGGGCATTTAGTTTAGCAGGAGCCTTTTCATTAATTCGATTTAGAAGTGCCCCTGGGGAACCAAAAGATATTGCATATGTTTTCTTTACTTTAGCAGTAGGTTTATGTTGTGGGATGGGCTATATTGGATACGCCGTTATTTTTACTATCTGTTTATCACTAGTTATGCTAATATTAGATGCTACAAAATTTGCAATGCCTAAAACAAAAGCTATGAATTTAAAAATTATTGTCCCAGAAGATTTAAATTATGAAGGTATTTTTGATGAAGTTTTAAATAAATATTCAAGCAACTATCATATTGAAACAATTCGTACTCGTGATTTTGGTGCTCTTTTTGAACTAAATTATTCAATTCAATTGCTTGAAGGAGCGAATCAAAAACAATTAATTGATGAATTAAGATGTAGAAATGGAAACTTAAATATTACATTAACTTTAAATGCTCAAAATGAAAAAGTATATGTTTAAAAATATAGCCAGCAAGTTCTGAAAATTTGCTGGCTTTTACTATGTAATTAAGTGGCTGTTGACTAAGAGAGAATAACATAAATTCTTCAAGCTGTTTATTCCTAACTAAACAATCAGTCCTACTCATTTATGAGATTTAAGATATACCCAAAGGGGGCGTCATTTCAGGTGCTGAAATATGATTCTAAGAAGCCTCTTGGTTTTAACAGTTTTCGATAATGTAGCTTTGTTATTATAAATTATAAGCCACTGTTACTTTTTGAGGGGGGACTATTAGAGTTTTTAATAAAAGTTTTTTTGTTGTTTTAGTTTGTTTGTTATTGGCTTATCTTTTTCTAGTTATAATTGATATCATTAGTATTTATTCATCTCATCTTTAAATGAAGAGTAAGGTTCCTGAATGCAGTAACTCTTTAGTAGATAAAAATGAAGGTGAGAACACGTTCTCTGATACAACTGCTTTAATATTTATTATGAGATACTTTTCTTATGCAATCCAAATCTTCAAAATAAAAAGGGTATGAAATCTAGATTTCATACCCTTTTTTTATTAATTAATTGCTTGAAGGTTATTTAAGGTCTCCCCATACCACCAGGACCACCCATACCATTATTTAAATTTCCATTGCTTGTGATAGAGCTTGAGATAGTTAAGGTCGCTACATTTGAGCCCCCACTATATGATCCGCCTTTGTATAAGCCATCTATTTCTGTTCCAGTTGAAGTACCACCCGTTGAAATCGTGTATGTTTCACCTGTTTTAAATTCAGGAGAACTAATCATAATAACTTGTGATGATTTAGAAGGTGCATAAGTAATCAAATCTGTTCCCGTACTGTCTTGAATATTAACCAATGTATGACTTGAAGTATTACTGCTCACGACGATTGTATTTTGGCTAGATGATGAACTTGGGGTTTGAAGCATAGCATTACTTCCGGATGCAATTAATAATCCCCCACTAATATTAAACGTTGCGTCATAGTCTAATGCACCATTTCCGCCATCAGTTGGTCCATCAACAATAACGGTTCCACCTGACATTTCAATCGATCCATTTGCATCAAGTCCATCACCAGAAGCATTGACATAGACATATCCACCATTAAAGTAAATCATACCTGAAGTCGATGAGAAGTTATTTTGTCCAGGACGTCCATTCATGGCAGAACCATCATTTCCACCCGCTGCATTAATTCCATCATCACTTGCGATGAGATGAATTGTTCCATCGTTTATCGTAATCGTTGTACTTTCTAATCCTTCATATGATTTTGTAATATCGATTGTTCCACCATTAATGTCTAGTGTTGTATCCGCATGAATCCCATCATCGCCACTAGCTATAGTGAATGATCCACCATTAATGACGATACTATCGTTTGTATGAATTGAATCATCGGAAGAGTCAATATTAAAGCTTCCATCTTCAACCGTTAAGTTAACACCTGCTTTTAATGCTTTTGCACTTGTTGTTTCTTCACTACTAGAAGATGAAGTTTGAGCATGTCCGGGTATTCCCCAAACGCCCCAACTCGATGATTTCGAACTACTGTTTTCACTACCACCACCTGTTTCGATAGTAAAAGTTCCACTATTAATTAATAAATCTGTTTCAGCTTGAATACCATCACCTGTTGCAGTTAGATTAAAGGTTCCATTATTGATTGTAATCCATCCTTTAGTTGTATCTGTTGTATTATCTGATTTAATAGCGTCACCACCGCTGTTAATCACAAAGGTTCCGTTATCAATTTCAATAGAATCTTTTCCTTTTAATCCATTGTTAACAGCGTTAATTGTAATATCTCCATTTTTGATATCTAAGTCATCTTTACTCGCTATTCCATTGTTATAGTTTGCATTCACAATTAAAGAACCTGTTCCATTAATTTTTAAATCATCTTTGCTAAAAATAGCGGCATTTGGTTCATCCACTGTTGCATCTTCATAAACATATGATTCTGCATCCGTTATGACACTTTCTGTTCCTTCAACTAATGTTAAAGTCGTTTTATCAGCATTCATAACGTAAATAGGAGCACTTGTTGAAGACGTTAAATGAACACCATTTAATAAGATTTCAACTTGATCTAAATCACCGGCATTCACAATAACTTGCCCGTCATCTAGTGTTCCACTTAAACTATAAGTCCCGCCTTGAGTGATAGTGACTATGTTTTCATCGACTGTCACACCAGTTCCATTGACTGTAATACTTGATCCAAATTCAATCGTTGTATCGGCAGCTGAATGATCTTGATTCGTTGATTCAACGATATTTTCTTGTATTGCCTCATCAGAGGTGTTAGGTTGCTGCTTAGAGCACCCGATTAATGTACTATAAATTGATAAAGCTGAAATGAAAAAAGTCAGTTGCTTTTTCATTGTAAACGCCTCCTGTTTAATTTTCTCTCTTTTTTTGATTTTTAATATAAAGAAGATAAGACAAACCTAGGTAGAAAACGCCTAAATGATAGCTTTTAGGAATGGGGACACGATCTCTACGCTAATGATTGCCTTATCTGAGATTAATATAACAAGTGATTCTTAAAATATCCTTAAATTTCTAAAGGTAATGAAAGTAACATGCTTTATAAATGATATTAAAAAACAGACATTTAACCATACCTATCTAACATCATGAAATGTATTATATTCGGCTCAGGACTTATAATGACAATAGATAAAAAGGAAAGAAGAAGGTGTAGATGTGAAACGAAATAAAATGGATTATGTTCAATATGTTGGAGGTATTGTGTTATTAACACTAGGGGTTGCTTTTAGTTCAAAGGCAGGATTAGGAACAGGATCGTTAGACTCTATTAACTTTGCTTTAGCTGATCGTACAGGATTAAATTTATCGATTATTATTCTTCTCATGGCGTTTGTGGCTATTATAATTTCAACAGTTATTCGTCGTGGAAAACCGAATTTCAAACCATTAATGACTGCTATATTTATGGCGATTTTTACTGAGGGATGGGTAAAAGTCGTAGATATGATTACTGTAGATACAATTGTTCATCAAATTATTATTTTTACTGTAGCCATTTTTTGTGCTTCGGTTGGAATTGCTATTTATTTAAGACCGAAATTTCCAGCTAATCCAAATGATGATATTACCGTTGCTTTAAATGAGGTTTTTAAACTGAAAATTGGGACGGCTAAACTTTTAATTGATCTAATAGCTATTATTATAGCTCTATTATTAAAAGGACCAATTGGAATTGGAACTATTTTAATGACGGTATTAATAGGACCAGCTGTGAATCTAGCTAATTCATTAATTGATAAATGTGCTTCGTCTTCAAATGAAAAAAGTGTAGTCTAGCTACACTTTTTTCATTTGAAGACGAAAATCTGTTGGAGATAATGATTTAATTTTCTTAAATGATTTTGAAAAAGCAAGTGAATCATTATATCCACAAGATCGAGAAATATCAGCAACTGAAAGATTAGTTTCAACTAGTAACTGAGCCGCTTTCGTAATACGGAATTGAATTAAAAATTGTTGGGGAGACATTCCTAAATATTTTTGAAATAATGATGTTAAATACGTACGATTTAAACATAAATAATTAGAAATATCACTTACTTTAATATAGTTAGAATAGTTATTTTGAATAAATTCGATCGCTTTACTAATATAATGATTTTCATTTTTATGCTCGGTTGTTACTTTAATATCTGATGACTCGGCTAACTTAGCTAAAAATAAATATAATAATCCTTGATATTTTAATTCATTAGCTTGAGTTAAACTATTATAACTTAGCATTTGTGTCACATAGTCTTTGAGTTCCTCACAGTGTTCATATTGGCGAACTAATCGATCGTCACAAAAACCTGCTGCCTCTAAATATTTCTGAGCCATTTCCCCATCAAAACCAACCCAAACATAAGTCCAAGGGTCATCTTTATCTGCTTGGTAAAAAGTGAGTTCATTTGGCCGAATTAAAAAACATTCATTTTCCTTTACTTCATAACAATTATCATTTAAATAATAATTTCCTTTTCCTTTAATAACGAAGTGAAGTAAATAATTAGGTCGAATGGCAGGACCAAATGAGTGAGAAGGTTCGCAATCATGAATTCCACAAAAACATAAATATAAATCACGAAAATGTTTATGGTTAACTTCTAAACTAATATGTGACATAAAAATATCCCCCAATGCCTTATGTATGTTATTATAACACATTTGAAAGCGCATGAAAAACATCTATTCTTTATAAATACAAACTTTTTTAGCATAAATAATTCCTATTTCATGGATGAAGCTTAGGATCGTTTTAGGACCGACAAACTTAAAGCTTTCTTTTTTTAAAGCATTAGAAATCATCGTAGCAAATTGTAATGGCGATAATAAATGAGCGTCTATATCATAATTTAACGTTTGATTCTTACTAAACTGCCATAAGTAAGTCGAAAAGCTTTGATAATTATTTTGAAGACGGATGATTTGGTTCGCATTATGAATGATTGCGCGTATCTTTCCTTCATGGCGAATCATATTTTTGTTATTTAATAACTCTAAGATTTTAGACTCATCATATTGAGCGATTTTTTTAATATTAAATTGATCAAAAGCTTTTTCTATCTCACGTTTTTTATTAGCAATCACTTTTTCATTGAGCCCTGTTTGTAAAATTTTATAACAAAGAACTCTGAATAGCTGCTCATCATCATAAATTGGAGTTCCAAATGATGATTCACGAGATAATTGATACAATTCTTTTTTACATCCTGTACATTGACGCATAAATATCACCTAGTTTGATTTTCTCTTATTATCTTCAATTTGATGAAAATGAATGTCTCTGAAGTTTGAGGTAAGGATAAATTGGAACGAAAGATTAGTAAAGATAGTAGTTTTAGGAATGTATTTTAATAAAGATTGATTTTTGGAAGAAAAATCTATAATGAATGTATTTTGATGAGAATTTGAGAATACTAATATTGGTTTCATTAAGTTGAAACAATTGTTGAGATTTAAAGGAGGTATTTAAGATGTCTACCTATAATAAATCAACTCATCAAGAAGAGTTTGGTGAAGAAGTTGTTAAAGGTACCGAACATGTTGCACATAAAATGGCACATGAAGTCAAAGACATAGCAGAAGATGTTGAACACGGAGCAAAAAAAGTGGCTCATGGTGTGGAAAATGTAGCTAAAGATGTGGAATATGGTGCGAATAAAGCAGTTCATGCAACAGCACATGGAGTTAAAAACGTTGCAGAAGATATTGCTCATGGTGCTAAAAAAGTAGTTAATGGTGCAGAAGATGTGGCAGAAGATGTGGCTCATGGTATTGCTAAAGGAATGAAAAATGTTGCTGAGGGCACTGAAAAAGTAATCCATGAAACAGCAGAAGGTATTGAACATGTCGGTGAAAAAATTGAACATGGAGCAAAAAAAATTGTTGATAAAGCAAAAGAATTTGTTGATGAAATCCGACACCCAAATGATCATCTTGAACAATAGTAAAAAAGGCTATCGCAAAGCGGTAGCCTTTTACTTTTATCGTAAAAATAGTGATTTTTTCTGATAAAAAATCTATTTTAGTAAAATGAACGTAACTATTCAGCCTAGTAGAAAAGAGTATCACAAAAAGGAGTGCTCATTTAGTGAAGTACTCCTTGTGAATGTTATGAAAATTGAATCGTATTTCCCATTAAAATGGTTTTAATACTTTCGATAATATTTAATCCTTGCTTTTGACAAGTAGAGATGAAACCTCTGATTCGGGCGAAACAATGAGCACCTTTTTCTGTTCGGAAACATCCGGATATTTTTTGTTTAGTTTTAGTCATTCGGACATCACGCTCAGCTAAATTATTATCAAACGGAACTTCAACTTGATACAGAAATTCTAATACTTCTTCTTGTCGTTTCGATAAACGATTGAGTAATCGAACGGAATCCGTATTCTTTTCATGCAGTTTTAAAGGATTCTCACGGTAACCCTCTTCGATGATTTGTTGGTATCGTTTCTCAAACTCCTGTATTTTAGATAAGGGTAAAGGATATTCCGTCTCTTCTGAATAAGTTTTAGCTTCAAGTAATAATTTCGTCATGTTTTTTGCCCACTGTTGGTTCTCAAAATCGATGATTCCTTTAAACTCTCTTAAATGATGAACGTTACATAAAGCATGCGTACAATCATCATATTTAAAATACGGGGTCCAATGGTCATGGATGACGGTTCCTTTGAAAGAGGGAAGAATGCCATTGGCTTCAATTGCTTGAGAGCCACGCTTTTCATGAACAAAGTAATGCGTGAATTTTTGATTTGAAGTCACGTGAAGCCAGTGTCTCTTTCCATTGACATAACAGCCTGTTTCATCTAAATGAAGATGATTTGATGCCAAAAGATTTTCTTTGATTGAAGCTTCAGTCGTTTCTAATAACTCATCACATCGTTTCGTCATATTCACCAGTGTTCCTTGGCTGATGGTCGCTTTGAAAATATCTTGAGTCAATTGTTTCAGACGGTTGAAAGGAATCAATTGATAGTGACTGAAATAAGTTAATACACTTGTTAAATGTGGCCCATATTGTGTCGGTTGTGTGACATGTTTCGGAAATAGTCCTTCATTTTTAAAGTGACAGTTAGGACAGACTTTAATTTGGGATTGATGCTCAGTCACTTGAAGCCTTAAGCTCGGTAAATCAAAAACTTGACGTCGAATCGTTTTTTGAGGTTCAACGTTTTCTAAACAACACCCACACCCTTGGCAAGTTTTCGGATGATGTGTGACGACAAGATCCGGATCTTTTACCATTTTTAAGGTTGAACCTTGATGCCCGACTTGACCACCCGTTTTTTTATTTGAAGGTTGACGCAAACTTTTTGTCTTTTTAAAACCATCGGTTGACGGAGGTAAGCTACTATTTTGACTGGTTTGATTTGATTGTTTTTCAAGTTTCTTAAGGCGAGCATCTAAATCTGAAACAGTCTGAGATAACTCAGAGATTTGAGTGGAAAGTCCTTGAACTAAACTAATAACGGATTGAATCCCCTCCTGATAAACTTTGATGATTTCAGATTCTGACATGAGATGACACCTTCTTCTAAAGTTGGAATAGTAAGGATATTATAACGTAAATCTTACAAATAGGTAAGTTATTCACGAGAGCTACATATCATTAACAAAAACACCAAGAAACGGAATTCGTTTACTTGGTGGCTGAATAGTTACAAATGAACTATAACTAAATTTTTTTCTTTAAAAATTTAAAGAGAGGGGGAAAATAAAAACCTGATGAATTCATCAGGTTTTTATTTTATTATTTAACAGCAGTCATGTGTGCAATGACTTCGATGACTTGAGGGGTAATGTAGAATAAAGCTGTTCCAATTACTAATCCTTTTGTTGCATCTTTTAACATTTGAATTTGTTTCATTTCAAATTCCTCCTTTGGTGTTTATTAAACCCCAAAGGTTTTACAGGCCTTCTTCCTATAAAACGCATATTGCGTTTAAACAAGAAAAATAAACAGAGCCTAGTGGCCGCGTTTTCTCATTAAGGTGAGAAATTAGCCTTCATATTGGTTTCTGTGAAGAGTTTTATCTCATCATTTATGTTTGCAATCTGAGCTCTATTTATGAAAAAGCGCTCGTAATTAACTTATATGGTAATTACTTTCTTTTTGTGAATGCTTCCGGCGATTATCATTCCCGACGATAATCTTAACAACACATAAAGAACAGTACGTGGAAATTGTTCTTTCCTTCAACCTCGAAACATTCCTTGTCTTAACGCAAGGGGTTGAGTGAATAGAATATCATGTTTTGATAGATTAAACAATATAAAAAATGAAAAAATTATAATTTGGCTAAAATAGAAATTCCATCCATGATGAAATGATCAATCATGGTTGCCATTTCAGTTGAACTCATATCCATTCCATTATTAAACCACTGTTCAGTTACCCCTAAAACACCATTTAAAACGAATGATAAAAAGTAACAGTAATGAGGACGTGAAGTGTCCTTATAAATCATATTCATTAAATCAAGTCCCATTGTTTTAATTAAATATTGAAGTTTATTGAGAAAAATTCCTTCTGATTGTGAGTGTAATAAAACTTCAAATAAGTCACGGTTATCTTCAATATATGAGAATAATTCATCTAATAATTCATAACAGGATGGCATATTGATTTTGCATCGATAATCTAGCATCATCTCTTCAATGGCTTGTAATGTTTCGTCTTCAATTTTAGAAAGGAGATCGTAGATATCAACATAATGTAAATAAAAGGTTCCTCGATTTAAGTCTGCTCGTTCTGTGATATCTTTAACGGTGATATCTTTAAATGGTTTTTCGTGCATCAACTCAATTAAGCTTTGTTTAATTAATTGCTTTGTGCGACGTACACGGCGATCTTCTAATTTCATGCTTCAATCCTTCCTCCCAATAATATTAATCAACAGATTCTGCCTTATTGTTGATTAATCGACACGAAAATGAACATTGAGTATTGTATCTCACTTTGAAGTCCATCATAATAGAGTTAATGATAAAAGTCAATCAACAAAGAGGAGTGGGTGAGATGAAGAACTATATTACTTTTAAAGATGTAAAGAAAGTTTATAAGATGGGCGAGGTTGAGATTGAAGCCTTAAGTGGTGTTAATTTTTCAATCGATAAAGGTGAATTCGTCGTTGTTGCTGGAGCCAGCGGAGCCGGTAAAAGTACGGTACTTAATATTTTAGGTGGAATGGACACTGCAAGTAGTGGGACAATTTCAGTCGGTGGGAATGAGATAAGTAATTATAATAATAAAGAGTTAATCACTTATCGTCGTCATGATATTGGATTCGTTTTTCAGTTCTATAACTTAGTTCAAAACTTAACCGCGATTGAGAATGTCGAGTTAGCAACACAAATTTGTGAAAATCCATTAGATGTGCATGAAGTATTAGAAGCAGTTGGGCTTGGTCATCGTAAAAATAATTTCCCCGCACAAATGTCAGGTGGAGAACAACAACGTGTCGCAATTGCACGGGCACTCGCTAAAAATCCAAAATTATTACTGTGTGATGAACCAACAGGTGCATTAGACTATAATACCGGGAAAGCAATTTTGAAATTATTACAGGATACATGTCGTAATATGGGGATGACCGTTGTGATGATTACCCATAACTTAGCCATCGCACCAATGGGAGATAAAGTAATCCATGTTCGAAATGGAAAAGTCTCAAGTATTGAAATCAATGAAAATCCAACTCCAGTCGAAAGGATTGAGTGGTAATCATGAGTAAGAGTTTAACAAAAGATACCATTCGTGATATTAAGAAATCGATAGGTCGTTTCTTATCTATTCTCATGATTTGTGCCTTAGGGGTTGCCTTTTTCGTGGGAATTAAATCATCACCGCTATCTATGGAAAAGACGGTTGATCAATATTATGATGACTATAATATGATGGATTTAAGACTTGTTTCAACCTTTGGTTTTACACAAGAAGATGTCAATGCCCTTGCCAAGTTAGAAGGAATTGAAGGGATTTTTCCAACTTATTCACAAGATGTATTAACGAACTATCATAATCAAGAGTTAGTTTTAAAAGTTCATGCATTGCCAATTGACTTAAGTTTAGATGATCCGAATTATATTAATCAAGTCCGTGTCATTGAAGGGCGACTACCTGAGAAATCAGGAGAGGCGGTTGTTGAACGAAATGCCTATTTTGAATCAATCGAGATTGGTTCAACCATTACCCTTGAATCAGGAACAGACACAGCATTAAGTGATAACTTGAAAACAACAGAATATACCGTTGTCGGAATTGTTGAGACGCCCTATTATTTATCATTTGATAAAGGAAGTACGACAATCGGAAATGGTGAGATCTCAAGTTTCATTATGATTCCACAGGAAGATTTTAAATTAGATATTTATACTGAAATCTTTGTCACAGCAAGTGATGTTTTAGCACTTGATACATTTAGTAAGAAATATGAGGAGGCGCTGAAACCACTTATTTCTTCTATTGAAACATTAGCAGATACGCAAACTCAAAAACGTTACGATGAAGTTTTTACTGAGGCTAATGAGGAATTAGATAAAAATCGTCAAGAATATGAAGAGAAAAAATCAGAGGCTTTAGAACAATTACAAAAAGCTGCTAATGAGTTAGAGGAAGCTAAAACAACGATTGAGTCAGGAAAATCGGAACTTGCTTTAAAGAAAGCAGAATTTGAACAAACCATTGCTGACGCTAAAAAACAAATCGCCAATGGAGAAGCGCAGTTAATAAAAGGTGAAACTGAATTTAATCAAGCTTATAATGAGTTTTATGCCAATAAGGAGAGTGCTTGGGCAAAAATTGAGGAAGCCAAACAAGAAATTAGTCAACGTGAAGAACAATTAAATCAATTAAAAACAGCCATTGATCAAATGAAAGCTAGTTTAGAAAGTCCGATGCTCACTGAAGAACAAAAGGCTGGTATTCAGGCTCAATTAACGCCACTTGAAGAACAGTATCAAAGTGGAATAACTGCGTTAGCAGCTGGAAAAGCAGAACTTGAGCAAAATGAACAAGCTTTAATTAACGGGGAACAACAGTTGTTGACAACGAAGCAAACACTTGTGGCTTCTCGTCAGGAATTAAATACGCAAAAAGCTAATCTTGAAGATGAAATAGCTAAAGCGAATCAACAATTTGACAAGGCTGAAGCGGAGCTTACAAAAGGAGAAGCTGACTTAGCTGAAGGTCAGAAACAGTATGAGGAAGCTAAAGCAGAGGCTGAAGCAGGATTTGCCGAAGCTGAAGAAAAGTTAGCTGATGCCAAGCAACAGATTGAAGATATTGCTCATCCTGAATGGTATGTTTTAGACCGTAATAAACATTATTCTTTTGTTGATTATAAAGGAGCAGCTGAAAGTATCCATGCTATTTCTCAAGTGTTTCCAGTTTTCTTCTTTATGGTTGCTGCGCTCGTTTGTTTAACAACGATGACACGAATGGTTGATGAGCAACGAATGAATATTGGAACGTTAAAAGCATTAGGATATGGTAAGTGGAAAATTGCTTCTAAGTTTTTAATTTATGCTGGTTTAGCAAGTGTAACCGGAAGTATCATTGGAGCAGTTGTTGGAAACTATGTTTTTCCAACTGTTGTAATTGATGCGTATTCAATGATGTATGTGTTACCAGAAACGATTATTGTCTTTAGTTGGTCACTTATTTTAACAGCATTGTTAATTGCAGTTGGAGTCACAACCTTATCAGCTTATTTTGCTGTCAATTCAGAACTTGTTGAAACCCCATCTATCTTAATGAGGCCAAAAGCTCCAAAAGAGGGGAAACGTATTTTACTTGAACGTATTCCATTTATTTGGAATCGCCTGAGCTTTATTGGAAAGGTAACGGTTCGAAATATTTTCCGTTATAAAAAACGTTTCTTTATGACAGTGTTTGGAATTGCAGGATGTACAGCTCTATTATTAACAGGATTTGGTCTAAAAGACTCGATTCGTACGATTGTGGATAAACAATTTGGAACGTTATTCCTATATGATATGACATTAACGTTTAATCGTGAAAGTACGGAAGAGGATCAAGCTAATGTAGTAAGCTCTTTAAACAAGGATGAACGCATTGTCGGGTCACTTTTAACAACGAGTGAAAATGGTAAACTATTGGCCAACGATGAAGAAAAAGATATTACGATTTTTATTCCTGAGAATTTGGATGACTTAAGTCAGTTTATTCATTTCCAAAATCGTAAAACAGCGATGGATTTTAGTTTAACTGATGAAGGAGCTATTTTGACAGAAAAGATAGCCAAACAGTTAAATGTTAAAGTTGGCGATCACATTACACTTGAAAATGCTGATGGAAAAAAAGTCGAGGTTTTAATTTCAGGAATTACTGAGAACTATATTTCTCATTACATTTATTTATCAAAATCATATTATGAGCAATTATTTGATAAACAATTAAGCTTTAATCAGTTAGTTGCTATTTCTTCTCTAGAGGATGAGGCTATACAATCTGATCTTTCAAGTGAGCTAATGGCTTTAGAGGAAGTCAGCGGTATTAGTTGGGTTTCAACGTTAAAATCAAGCTTTAATGATATGATTCACAACTTGAACTACGTCATTATCTTATTGATTGTCTCAGCTGGAGCTTTAGCTTTTGTCGTATTATACAACTTAACGAATGTCAACATTTCTGAGCGTATGCGCGAAATTGCCACAATTAAAGTGTTAGGATTTTATGATAATGAAGTATCTGCTTATATTTATCGTGAGAACATTATTTTAACCTTAATTGGAACGTTCGTTGGGCTTGGATTAGGGGTGTTGCTACATCTATTTGTTATGACAACAGTTGAAATGGATATGATGATGTTTGGTCGCCAAATTCGTGGATTAAGTTATGTGTATGCAGCGGGATTAACCTTTGTATTTGCTGCACTTGTTAACTTCGCGATGTATTATAAATTAAAACGAGTAGAAATGGTTGAGTCCCTAAAATCAGTGGATTAATTGAATAAGAAAGAGAGCTTATAAAAATATAGGCTCTCTTTTTTATGCCGACTAATTTTATCGAACTATTTTGCCGGTATATAATACAATTTATCTGTTTTTGGAAAGAAAACGTATTAAATCCAATTGATTGTAGTTTTATCAGCATAATTGTTTATTAAGAACATAAACTTTTCATATAAACAGACAAAGGGATAGTTAATAGAATGATAATAAATAGTGTCATTTAATTCTAAAGGTAAATTGAAGAACAGGGGCGATAAAAGTGAAAATCTGCTATTTAGTAGTAAAAAATAATCAAATGTTAGAAGTTGATCAGAAAAAGATTACAGCAACTATTCTTGCTATGGTGAGTCTTGCCATTCCTAAACCAAATTCTATTGTCATTAGGGTAACTATGCCACCGATACCAAACGTCGACATAAAGGCATTAATTCAAGCGATTATTCAGGTTAAATATCCTCAATTGCTTAATATATACTTCACTAAAATTAGAAAAGATCATGAGCTTTTAAAGCTAGATTTTATTTAGTATTAAATATAGTTAGGTGACTAAATCAGCAAAGACTGTATGATTAACATTTAATTTTGCGTATAGAGATTGTAGAGAGTCGCACATACTAAAATAACAGAAAATTGTTTGAGTGCGGAGGAAATCAAATGTCAACTCGTTATCAAGAATGTGTAGATGAATGTTTAGCATGTATGAAGGCGTGTAACTTTTGTTTTAATGCGTGTTTAATTGATGATCATATGGAGCCTTTTGCTCATTGTATTCATTTAACAAAAGATTGTGCTGATATTTGTTCTTTTGTTGCAAAAGCTTTATCGTCACAAACAAACTTTAAGAATCAACTTTGTCAAGTGTGCGCAGAGATCTGTCGTGTTTGTAGTGTCGAATGTATGAAACATGCACATACTTATCAACATTGTTTACGTTGTGCACAAGCTTGTGAATCATGTGCTATTGCTTGCGATAAAGTACTAGAGGTTTATTGATTTGTGTCAGATGAATTTTTAAATAAAAGAGCTATCAGAGACAAAAAATTATAAAGTATTCAATAAGAAGTTAATTGAGGAAGAAAAGGTTCGTTTAGGAAGTAGTCATTTGATGGAGAAATTAGAGTCATGTAAAGGTGAATCTTTTAAGGTGTTTGTATTGATTAGGATATATGAAAATCACTGAAGTGAAAAATTAAATAAAAAATTAGTTTCTTTAATCCTAAGATTGTTTTTTCTTAGTATGATCATTTTGAAATGATGAAACAAGGAAATTCGCATGGGAAGCCTGTTAAATAATTAGCGGATTATTTTAATTGACTATCAGAAAAAGTGATTTGAATGAGTGAGGGTGAAAATGGATTTATCTGTATTCTGCTCTGCTCATATTTCAGTTGAGATGGTTAATAGCATAGAAGAGTTTAGATCAATTGTAAAATAGATTACCTCAAATAATAAAAAAAGCCTCACAAGATAGTACTGAATGTGAAAATCAGAATACTATCAGTGAGGTTTTAAATTATGTTATTAGACTTGTCCTAATAAAACTTGAACTAATAATGCCACAATTACAACAATGGCTGAAATAATGAATCCATGAAGCATAGGAAGGAAACCAGATTTTGTTACATCACGAATATCTGTTTTTAATCCGATTGCAGCTAATGCCATAACCATAAAGAATTTACTTAATGTTGAAAGAGTTGAACTTAATGCTGCTGGAATAATACCAACACTATTTAATAAAGCAGCTCCTAAGAATAATAAAATGAACCAAGGGAAAATCTTTTTGAGGTTAACTTTCTTTTGCTCAACTGCTGCACCTGCATTTTGTTTCATTTTTAATTTTTCATTTAAATATGAGAATGCTAATACGACAGGAATAATTGATAACGTACGTGTTAATTTTACGATCGTTGCGAAATCACCCGCTGCATCACTATAGGCATATCCCGCTGCAACAACTGAAGATGTATCATTTACGGCTGTACCAGCCCATAATCCAAAGGCCATATCACTTAGCCCAAGAGCCGCACCCATAATAGGGAATAAGATAACCATGACAACATCAAAAATAAATGTTGCAGAAATAGCATATGCGACGTCTGAATCATCTGCATCAATAACTTGTGATAAAGTGGCAACTGCTGTTCCACCACAAATTCCCGTTCCAGCTGAAATTAATGAACTAAGTTTCCAGTCCATTTTAAATAGTTTTCCGAATAGATAACCGAATCCAAATGCTGCCGCTAAAGTGAAGACCATAACAACAAGTGAGTATTTACCAACATGAATAATTTGGCTAACACTTAAGCTTGTTCCTAATAAGACAATGGCAACTTTTAAAAGTTTTTTTGAGCTAAAAGTAATTCCAGCTTTGTATGTCGTAGTGTCTTTCATGAAAAAGTTAATAGCCATCCCCATTAAAAGTGCAAATACACTCGCCCCAATGATATGAACATATTGATTTAAAATCGTTGCAATAATTGCAATTGCTAATGAAAGAAGTACACCAGGTAAAATTTTTTTCATAAAACTCCTCCTAATTTTTATTGTATCTTTACAATACCATGTAAATTGATATAATAAAAATTATACATTTTTATACAAATATAAATATTTCTTATAGTAGGTGGAGTATGATTGATTATCGATTGCTCACATTTATTGATGTGTGCGAAACAAGAAGTTTAACGAAAACAGCACAGTATCTTTGTTTAACCCAACCCGCAGTAACCCAGCATATTAAATATTTAGAAGAAACGTATAATACTAAATTATTAGTTTATGAAGGGAAGAAGATGCGACTTACAGAATCAGCACAGGTTCTTTTACAGTATGCATTAAAAACACAGGCTTTATTAAAATCAACCGAAACAGAGATGTATGAATTAAAAACAAAACAAGTGCGACTTAATTTTGGGGCAACCTTAACGATAGCAGACTATGTCATGCCGACCATCTTAGATGCTTATCTAAAGAGGTTTCCAGATATTCAACTTAACTTTAAAGTTCAAAATACAACTCATTTAATCGATGCTCTTTTAAAAGGTAAAATAGAATTTGCCTTTATCGAAGGATATTTTGATAAAGAGCAATTCGAGCATCATTTACTTAAGAAGGATGATTTTATTTTAGTTGCATCAGCTAATAGCCCCTTAGATGAAGTCATCACACTAGAGGAATTAAAAAAGCAACGACTCATTATCCGTGAGGTTGGATCAGGAAGTCGAGACATCTTAGAGAAATTGCTAGCTAATACGAATAGTTCACTTAACCAATTTAAACAGCTTGATGAAATTGGAAATTTAAAACTTTTGAAGTATCTAATCAAACAAAATCATGGTGTGACGTTTATTTATAAAGAAGCCGTTAAAGAGGAATTAGAAAGAAAAGAATTAAAACAAATTCAAGTTGAAGGAATTAATCTCAATCGCGAATTCAATTTTATCTATTTAAAATCATCTTTACAAAAAGAAAAATATTTAAACTTTTTAAAATTTGCTAAGAGTCAAATAGGGGAGTAACTATTTAAACATAAAAATATCACTGGTGCAAAGTAGGATTTTAAAAGTGTCTCATCTTATCAAAAGCGATTTATATATAAAACGAAAAATAATTTATATAAGTCTATTTAAGTTTTTTGCACGATAAAAACTAAAGCCCTAGTAGTGGAGGATTAGATTTCTTTCAGAAATCGCTAGGTGACCCAAGCCCTATCAGGGGAGGAAAGCTACGAGTTCGTAAACTTACTCCGTAGCATAGGTGGCCCCCAGGCTATAGTCTGACTTGAGGGGTATAACTATCAAATATTTAGATTGCTATCGTAAATGTAGAAATTATTTCTGTTTGTATTTAGCGACTAAAGCAAAAAAAGGAACTGATTTAAAAATCGGTTCCTTTTTTGCTTTAAAAAATTTCATTGAAATAGGAAAAGTAATTAATAATCAGTCGACTAAACATCTCCTGTAATAAATAATCGATACATTTAATCATGCATAACTTCATGATCAAGAAGTTGTAAGTTATATTGACGGATTAGTTCGCAAAGTCGTTTTGCATACTCAGGATTTCCAGCGATGTCCACAGCTGTACTATATCCCCCCACTTCAATTGCTTTAGCTTGAATGCGATAATTTTTGGCATCAAATACACCTGCTTCATGATAACATTCATTATTTAATAAGAAGTTCGCATGGTCCTCGATTGAAGCCAGCCAATTATCATATTCACGGAAAACTGCATCAATTACTTCATTATCATACTCTGTCGTTGTGTAAGTAGCATAATCTCCATCCCAAGAATCATCCGCTTTAATTCCGAAGAGGTTATACTCATTACGACTTAATTCAGATTGGCCCCAGTTAGATTCTAGAATAGCTTGAGCAATTGTAATTGACGGTAAAATCCCTGTTTTTCTATAATTGATTTTAGCGGGATTAACTAACTGATTAATAAATAAAGTTTCCTTCGCAGAAGGCTGTAATTTATGAGGGGTATAACCTTCATATTTTAAGTCCTCCATATATGTCTTAGCACGCTCACGTTCTTCATTCGTGTAAAGAGAATCGACTAACACTTCATCTAGGGATTTTACTCTCTCTCCATCAATGAATCGAGAAGCTGCTGTTTTGATTATCGTTTCATCAAGATTATATAAATTATTCTCTCGATTAATCGCAATTAGTGTTAAAACCTCTTTCCAGTTGAGTTGAACCTCATATCCACCTGCAGTATCAACTGTCTCTACTATGAAAGGAATATCCACCCCAGTTAAATCGATATGTTCTAGTGCTATGTCAAGATAATTATCATATTGGTGAACAATAACATATGGCTTGAGTGGTAATTTAATAATTAAAAAAGTTGTAATGGCAGCAATGATTAAATATTTGACTTTCATACAGGTCCCCCATTTGATATTAATAACACTAGAAATTGATAGCATAAATTTAAAAAGAAAGGATGATTTTATGATGACTCTGCACTATTTTAAAAGTTCTAGGTGTAGTGCATGTCTTGCACTATTTCCTAAAGTGGAACAATTATTAAAACAGTATCCTGAAATTAAACTTCATCTCATTAATGTAGATACACAAGCAGAACTTGCAGCATCTTTTAATATTTTTTCTGTTCCAGCTATCGTGGTAACGATTGATGAAAAACCATATATTAAAGAAGCAGGGATCTTTAGTGTTCAAACATTAGATGAAAAGATACATCGTTTATATCATTTATTCTATTAATTATAGCAAAAATTAGCAAAAAATATAGCTTAAATCTTAGAAGTATGCGATAATGGATTCTTATATCGATAATTCATCTCATTGTGTGCGTTTGCACACTTGGATAATTCGACAGTGTTCGATATACTGTAACTAGAGAGAGTGAATATAGAATAGATTACTATTTTTAAATGATATGAATGTACATTACCCGATGTACCCTAACATTCACATTCATTGATGAATGGTTCTATTCTAAATTACTACTCTCTAAGTGGGAAGTGTATGTCTAATACAAGTGGATCGTTTTTTTAATCATAGTATATGAGTAAAAGTTATTTGTCGTAGAGATGGGCTACGGTGAATAACTTTTTTAAAATAGAGTTGAGATTTTAAAAAGAGGATGAGTATATTGTATTAAAGCGATATCTTCAAAGCCAAATGAAGAAGGAGGCTATATTGTAAATCAGCATTTAGAAAATCCAATGGTGGAGTTCAAATCAAAGATTTAATTAAAAGTTCATTCAACAGCCGAGTAGTTTAATTAATCCAAAATATATATAAAGGGAAATCATATTGATTTCCCTTTTCTCGTGTTTAGAATGAAATTGTTCCATTAACCGAATCTAGTGCTCCTTCTTGTAGTTCAACGATTTGAACATACTCTGAAGGAATCTCATTTGTACAAGTAATACCAAAGTTCACAGAAGGTTTGAATCCAAATCGACCATAATAATCAGGATCACCTAATACAACGACTGACGTATAGTTCATTTCCTTTGCTAACTCAAAAGCTTTTTGAACGAGTTTTGTTCCAACTCCTTGATGGCGATAATCTAATTTAACAGTGAGTGGGGCTAAAAGAAGCATTCCCTTAAACGCAAATTTTGTAAGCATGATATGTCCAATTAATTGTTTGTTGTCTGTTGCGACTAATGCTAGTTCAGGAATATAGTTTTCACTCACGCGAAGCATGTTAACGAAGTCTTGTTCAGTACCGTCAGAAACAGCCGCTGTTTCAAAAGCTTCTTTTATAAAGTGATAAATCATTTCAAATTCAGTTTTTTCTTCACATTTAATGATTAATGTCATTTTCAGTTCCTCCTACTAATTAGTTATAGGTCTGGGAGGATGCATGTCAATCCTCCCTTATTGGACGGATTGCAGTAATAATGTTTGCTTCAAACAAACAACTCCTTTTATATGGATTTTTTCACATTATAACATGTTTCTCAAAATCCTGTCATATAATTTAAAGATATGAGAGGAGGAATGGGGGATATGCAAGTTGACCAAACTGTAATTAGTATTCAATATGGTGATGTAGATGGGGATTATAATTGTGAAAAAGTCGTTTTATTTGGGACACCTTATAGTCCAAGTCAATCTTACATTCAACAATTGGAATTGTTGATTCATTATATGGATGATAGAAAATTGAGATTTCAATTAGATTTAACGGGATATGATATTCGCTTATTTTTAGGAGATTTTTTAAAAACAAATCATAGTCAAATTCTTATTACGGGACGGACAGGCGGAAGTGGAGACTATGCCATTGCTCGTCTTTATAACTTAGAAAATAACAAACTTAAACTCATTTTAGATGAAGAAGACCTCTCAAGAAAACTAACCTGTCAAGCAGGATATATTAATATGAACGGAACATTGGGTGTGACGTGTCCTGCCACGGGGCAAACATTTATGCTAGAAAGTCGAGGACATTTTAATCCGTATGCTGGTATGCGACAAGATCCAATTCAACCAATGATTACAGCTGTTAATACCATTTATCCGATTCAACAGCCTTACGAAAACTATTATAGTCTGCAAATTCAACAACGAATCATTGGAGTCAACAATGCTGATTTATTAGGATTGATACAATCGGTTATTCAGGTAACACAGGAAGCTCCAATGATAAAAAGTCAGGCACTTGTTAAGTTTCCAAATACATAAAATAATTATTTAATTTTGATACAGGCTTGAAATAGAGGGGTTATCTTAAAAATAACTAGATAGATTTAGTTATTTACAGATAACCCCTTTTATTGTGTACAATCATCATTTAATAATGGCAGTGGATACGGGGAAGATATTCAATAAAATAAGTTGTCATAGATTCTATAATGTGGTAAATGTCATTGTTTTAACAGATAGGAGAGGCGAGATGAAAGGATGGAACAATCAGTATTGAGAGGATTTTTTTAAGAAAAGGGATTGAATGTTATGTTATTCAGTGATTTTAAAGCAGATATACAATATAAGCTAACTCATAATCGCAAAAAGGAGTTAATTTTTTAATTAGTATAGCAGAAAATCAATCTGTAAACATTCAACAATCAGAAAGATGTAAATCTTAGTAAATTTTGTTCATTACAAAAAATTTACTGAGACTATAGGAGGGGGAATGATAAAAACTTCAAACATTTAGTTTGTAATAGTAAATATAGAAAATATGAGGGTATAAAAAATCTGTTATATTAGAGGAGATAATATGCACGGATTTTTATAAAGAAAATGACTGATATACTGTGTGGGAAAAGATAAATTTGTCTTTAAAAAAGAATTTCTTCTTTATCATGATAGTGCATGGTATGATGGAATAAACAATAACATAGGGGAAAAGGAAAGTATGCAAAAAATTCAGAAGCCAAAGCGAATGAAATATTCCAAAGAAGATTTGATTTTTGAGGAAGCCATCATGGATGATCCGTATCTTGAAGGAGCTCTATTTGAAAATACAATGATTACAGATCAATGTATTGATCGATTGTATTTAAATAAATGTTATTTTAAAAATGTAATCTTTGAAAGTTGTCAATTCGACCGAATTGATTTAACAGATACGACATTTGATAACTGTGATTTATCTCATCTTAAATTGATGGATGGAACAATTCATCGTTGTGAGTTTATTAATTGTCGTTTAACTGGAAGTGATTTTTCAAATAGTAGTATTCAGAATACATTATTTAAGGATAATACTGCACGTTATGCAAACTTCTCATACAGTAAATTTAAGTCGGTGAATTTTATTAATAATCAAATGATGAATAGTAGTTTTAATGAGTGTAGTTACAGGAAGGTAAGTTATGATACTTGTAATTTATCTGAAAGTGAATTTATTAATACCTCATTAGCTACTTTAGATTTCTCGACGTGTGAGATTCATCAAGTCATCATTCCGATGGAACAGTTAAAGGGGTTAACTGTCTCAACAGAACAAGCTGTTCAATTAGCACAACTCTTGGGATTAAAGATTGTATAAGAGGTGAAAGAAATGAAGTATTATCACTATTATGAAAGTCCAATCGGAAAATTAGTTATTGTACACAATGATCGAGGAATTACAAATTTATACTTAGCACATCTTTTACAAATTGAAAATGCCATTCAAGAAGAGACGGACTTAATTAAAGAAGCAGTCAAGCAGCTTGATGAATACTTCAATGGACTGCGCCAATCTTTCGACTTACCATTAGCTCTAGCAGGAACTCATTTTCAACAGAAAGTTTGGCAAGCCCTTCGAAATATTCCTTGTGGAAAAACTTATAGTTATAAACAAATCGCAGAACAGATTGACAACCCAAAAGCTTCGCGTGCGATAGGAATGGCGAATAATAAAAATCCTATTTTACTTCTCATCCCTTGTCATCGTGTGATTGGTGGCAATGGAAAACTCGTCGGTTTTGCAGCGGGGCTAGAGGTTAAAAAGCATTTACTAACTTTAGAGGGGACTTCATATGAATGTTAAAGCACAACTTTTAGAATTAGCAGAACCAAGCTATCAGCAGTTTTCATCTCGTTTGCTTCCAGGAACACCGGATATTTTAGGTGTCCGTTTACCAATTTTACGCAAAATGGCAAAGCAAATTGCAAAAGAAAATTGGCGTGAATTTTTGAACCAAAATGATGATATTTACTTTGAAGAAATTATGCTAAGAGGGATGGTCATTGGCTATATTAAAGATATTTCTATTCATGAAGTGATGAAGCACATTCAAATTTTTGTGCCTCAGATTAATAATTGGTCTGTTTGTGATAGTTTTTGTTCTGGACTCAAGATTACGAAGCAGTATCAAAAACAATTTTGGCCTATGATTACCTCTTATCTTTCGTCGGATCAAGAGTTTGAAGTGAGATTTGCTGTTGTTATGCTGTTAATTTACTATGTAGATAACCAATATGTAACAGATGTTCTTCGGGAATTAGATCAGGTTCAGCATTCAGGGTACTACGTTCGTATGGCAATCGCATGGGCAATATCCGCTTGCTATGTGAGTTATCCTCATCTAACTTTAAGTTATTTAAAGCAGACACAACTGGATACATTTACTTACAATAAAGCTTTACAAAAAATTAGTGAATCGATGAAAAGCGATATAAAAACAAAAGAATTAATGAAACAAATGAAGCGAAATGAAGCAGATTAAAAAATAACACGAAGTGGAGAAAAAGTCGTAATTTGTTTGAAAATTAGAAATTTTAGGAGTATTATAATGTAGAAGTATGTATCATGTTGATAAAGGGAGTGAGCCTATGGCATTCATCAAGATTTATAAGATCACCAAAGACTACCATAAGAAAATTGATGCCATCATAGATAAGAAAAAAACTGGGGATAGTGAACTTATTTATAAATTCACAACGACAAATGAACCTATTCATCAACTAGAGTCAGCTTATCATATTATGCAACGATTTCCTGTTGATGAGTATGTTAAACCAGAGGTAGCTCACCAAATTGGAATCGAGTTTGCCACTCAATTTTTAAAAGACTACTCTGATTATGTGGTTGCTACACACACACATTCAAAGGTTTTACATAATCACATTATTTTTGTTTCAAGTTCAATGAAAGAAGATGAAATGTATCGTAAGCTATATGAAGAAAAACTTCATCAACTTGTCGTTAAGATTACTAATGATTGTTGTGCTAAGCATGGGCTATCAACAATTCAATATAAATAAAAACTCGCACCTAATATTAGGTGCGAGTTTTTACTACCATTCTTGCGGTGTATAATTTAAGTCTTGGAATAAACGTGTTTTTTCTTTCTTAGTTAAGTCACGCCATTGTCCAACGGGTAAGTTACCTAAGTGAATATTCATGATTCGAACACGCTGAAGACGATAAACTTCATATCCTAATGCTTCACACATACGACGAATTTGACGATTTAATCCTTGAGTTAAGATAATTTTAAATTCATATTTTGAAAGTTGTTCAACTTTACATGGTAATGTTTTTGTTCCAAGGATACGAACGCCTTTAGACATTTTTTCAACGAATTCAGGTGTGATTGGCTTATCAACAGATACAATATATTCCTTTTCATGATTGTTTTCAGCACGTAAAATTTTATTAACAATATCACCATCATTTGTTAATAAAATTAAACCATCTGAATCTTTATCTAAACGACCGATATTAAACACGCGTAATGGGTGGTTAACTAAGTCAACGATATTTCCTTTAACATTTTTCTCAGTAGTACATGTAATTCCAACAGGTTTATTTAAAGCAAGATAGACATTGTTACGTGCCAAACGAATACGTTGCCCATTAACCATAACCTCATCACCTGGCTTCACTTGATCACCGATTTTAGCTTTACGACCGTTAATTTTCACGCGTCCTTCTTCAATTAGTTTATCAGCTCCACGTCGAGAAGCTTTTCTAGATTCACTAATAAATTTATTTAAGCGCATATTTTCACACCCTTTAGCGAGATTTCTTGTTGCAAATCTTTCTAAGTATACTGTGATTTACATAACTTGTCGACTAAAAAGAGAAAATAGTGTCGAAAAAAGTCGTTTCATTAATATATTGTTCAACTGATTAAGAAAATATGAGTTATGATATAATAAAGGAAATATGACAGCAGGAGGTTTAGAAGATGGATCAACATTATTTAGTGATGTTCTTACGTGAAGGAAGTTATATTGAGTCTAATGTGGAGCTTTTAGAGCTGGATCGCTCAACAATTGCTGAAGTGGTAGATCGTTTAATTGACTATCATAACAGTGATGAATTAGAGGATGAACTTCGTAGCTGTGGTACAAATATTCGTGCCATTATTCGTGTTTACTTAAATCATGTTGGAGATTATGGTTATGAAGATTTCTATCATTTAGAATTAGTCACACCAAAATCATTATAGTAAAAAGCACTTATCTAAAAGATAAGTGCTTTTTACTGTCCAAAGAATCATTAATAGGCTATAATAACTTTTTTTATTTTATATAGCAGCTAGAAGAAGCTATTTATATTAGGGGGAATATTAATTTTTTAACAGGGGACGATAAATTAAAAAAGTATTACAAATAATATGGGATTAAATTAACGAATTTCGAAAGGTATAGATTTAGTATTAGTATGATTCAAAATAATAAACAGATGCCTCTAATTGAGACCAATGTAGAATTATAAAATACATTTCTGTTTCTATATAGATAATTTGGTATAATAAAAAAGATGTATCAAAAAACGGAGGTTCTAACATGAATAATAACGATATCTTAATTCGTATTCGATATGCACTAAACTTAAAAGATGGACAAATGGTTAAAATTTTCAAACTTGGTGGAGTAGAAGTCACAGAGGAAGAAGTAAAAAAAATGTTAACCAAAGTAAAAGAAGAATTTGGTTTTCAAGATGCTGACAGTAATGAAACCTTACCATGTAACAATAAAATGTTAGATGCATTCTTAAATGGATTAATTACGTTTAAACGTGGTCCACAAGAAAAGAAATCTGGACAACCTGAAAATCCAGTTAGTATTACAAGACGTAATAACATTAATAATATCGTACTAAAGAAATTAAAAATTGCACTATCTTTAACGTCAGAGGAAGTTATTGATATTTTAGGATTAGCGGGTGTTAAAATTTCAAAGGGCGAATTAAGTGCCGTACTTCGTAAAGAAGGACATAAAAATTATAAAGAGTGTGGCGATCGTTACTTACGTAATTTCTTAAAAGGATTAGCCATTCAATACCGTACAACGCAAAAATAATAAATAAAGCCTTATCCTTATGATAAGGTTTTTTACTTTTTAATTGGTATATTATGTCTTAATTTGAAACAAATTGTCGTTGAAAAAAGTTTCATTTATTGATATAATTTAACTTCAAAAGAGCTGCTTATGATGAAAAATTTCTATACATTGGAGAAGTGAAAAATGACAGTAAGAATTGCAATTCTAGGTGGACCAAGATGTGGTAAAACAACGTTAATTCAACAATTATATGTGGATATGAAAATCCGTGATATTAATGTCGGGGTTGCGACTGAATATAGTACCGATTATTTACGTGATAAAGGAATGATCGAATCAATTTCAGAGCAATACGGAATTTATTTAGGACAATTACATTTAGAAAAAGCATTAGATGGACATGAATATGCAGTTACGGATTACGCAACATTTGTTCCATATATTTATGGACGCTTAATGCTTGGAGATAAAAAACGTACTAAAAAAGAAATTGAGATTTTAAATGACTTATATAGTTTAGCAATTCGTGACTTACCTCAGTACGACTATATCTTCTTTGTACCTCGTGAATTTGGATATAAAAAAGATGGAGTTCGTTGGCAGGATGAAGAAGTTGCTCAAATGGTGGATGATGCAATCTTAAACTTCTTAAATGCAGAGAATGTGAAGTATGAAGTTATCACAGGTTCAACGCGAGAACGCTCAGAAAAAATCTTAAATATTGTTGGAATTGAAAAAGAAATTGTTAAACCGCAACCAGTAGAAGAATTAGCTGAATAATAAATAAAATAAAGCCTATATCAATTTTCGATATAGGCTTTATTTCATTATAAACATTTTTCAAAAGCTACACGTTTACTGCCATCAGCTAGATAAATGACACCGCAATAATCAAATCCATTTTTTATAAGAGAGCGTTGCATCGCTTGGTTATCCTCATGTGTATCGACTTTAATGCTACCAACACTTTTTTTATTACACATTAATTCAGTTTGTTTAATCATTTCAGATGAGAGCCCGATTCCTTTTAACTCATGATCAACTGCAATCCGATGGATGACGGCATAGTTATCATTACTTTTCCAATCCCCTTCAAAAATTTTATTATAAGTAGCTTCTCCTTCAAAAGAAATAGCGATGGTTCCAACAATCTCATTATTTTTTATTAAGACAAAACTATGTCCATTTTTAATATCATTTTCAATGACTTTAGCATTTGGATAACCATTTTGCCATTGATTGATTCCCTTTTCTTTGAAATATTGTTGAGCTTGTTTAATAATCTCCATGACACGTTCAATATCTTCTAGTTTAGTATATCTTAATGCTAACATCTTTATTCTCCTTTCAAAAGTGGATAATTATTAATCATTATATCACCAAGTTCTATAACATAACTCTAATGTTTTCGACGAATTTCGCGATTAGAAATGACTAATTCGTACATACTAATGAAGTAAAACTAAAGGAGGTAGTCGCTATGCAGACTGGAACTAGACGTGTTGTATTAGTTGGTACAGGATTTGTTGGAATGAGCTTTGCGTATTCAATGGTAAACCAAGGTGGAGCTGAGGAGTTAGTTCTAATTGACGTTAATCATGAAAAAGCTGTTGGTGAAGCCATGGACTTAAATCACGGGATTCCATTTGGCCCAGAAAAAATTGAAATCTGGGCTGGAGATTACTCAGACTGTAAAACAGCCGATATCGTTGTTGTGACAGCTGGTGTTAATCAACAACCCGGAGAAACACGCTTAGCCTTAGTTGAACGAAATGCGAAAATCATGCGTGATGTTATTAAAAATGTTATGCAATCAGGATTTAATGGAATTCTGTTAATTGCAAGTAACCCTGTTGATGTCTTAACTTATATTGCTTGGCAAGAATCAGGTTTACCAAAACATCGTGTCATTGGGACCGGAACAACACTTGATACCGCTCGTTTAAGATACCAAATGGGTAAATATTTAGACGTCGATCCTCGTAACGTTCACGGTTATATTGTCGGTGAGCATGGTGATACTGAAACGCCATTATGGTCACATACAAGCGTCGGTGTCAAACCAATCTTCGATATTATTAAAGATCATCCAGAATACAAAAGAGAAGATTTAGAAGAAATCTATGTCAACGTCCGTGATGCTGCTTATCATATTATTGAACGTAAACGTGCCACTTATTACGGAATTGGGATGTGTATCACGCGTATTGTTAAAGCCATCCTAAATGACGAAAACTCAGTCTTACCAGTGTCAGCTTATTTAGATGGTGAATATGGTCTTCATGATATCTTTACCGGTGTGCCTGCGATTGTCAATCGTAACGGAATTCGCGAAGTCTTTAACTTAAATATTAGTTCAGAAGAACTCGAACAATTAACTAAATCCGTCTCAATTTTAAAAGAAACATTAGATACCGTGCGTTAATTGAATAAAAGAAACCTCAATCTAGTATTGAGGTTTTTTTATGTATCGCACTTCATATTACAATCTGTCATAACAAAAAAAACCACTTACCGTTTCAAGGGCGGCAAGTGGTTTTTATTATTTCCCTACACATTCACGACAACGATTATAATCATCCTGCATTGGGAAACGTGAATCGACACGCCCACCTGGTCCAACTTCTAGATTACAATTCGCACAATAAGGGATTTCATCGTAAGTTCCATCTTCATAAAGCATAGATAAAGGTTGCATCACAAACTCTTCAAACATCTTGTCACCTCATTTCTTTATAGATAAAAATGACTATATCATTTATATCATATCTTAATCAACGACAAAATAAAATCCCTAATAACCTTAATCAAAAGAACCTAGGGTTTAATATAATATGAGATAGGCTGATTGGGTTAGTAATAAATAATTAATTAAAACTGAAATGTACCGTATAAATTTATTAGGTATTGAATATAGTTTTAATTGTAGAGTTAGTGAAATATTAGGTTAAATGATTTGAATATACTAAGTTTGTTTGAATTTATTTACAAATAATGGAAAATATTTTAAAATGATTAATAACTTAATAAAAAATAATTAAGGTAGAGGCTGCGGTTCTTAAGAGTATTCATAATGAGGTAAGCGCAATGAAGTATGAAGAAAGGAATAACCGCCGAAGGCTATAACTGAAGCTTTAAGGTTATAGACCTGGGGGTGTATAGAAGATATGCATCACTGTCACAAATGCAAATTTGTGTTGAGCTACATTTAAGAAATAGAGACTATCCTGTTATCATCTATTTTAGGATAGTATTTTTCGAAGCTCCCTTAGTATGATTCAAATGAGGGAGCTTTTATTTGTAAATGTGAGCCTCTTTATGACGAAAAGGAAGGACGACAAAATGAAATTACAAGGAACGATGTCAGTAAAAAATGATGAACTTTATATCGGAGGAATTAGTTGTTTAGAACTTGCTAAGACGTATAAAACCCCTTTATATGTCTTTGATGAACAACTTGCTCGAGAGAATTGCCGCGAATATGTGAAACATTTCAAAGTGAAAGAACATCGAAATCGAGTCGCTTATGCTGGGAAGGCCTTTTTACCCCTTCATATGTGTCAACTCATTAAAGAAGAAGGATTATATTTAGATGTGGTATCTGGTGGGGAATTATACACGGCGCATAAAGCTCAGTTCCCAATGGAAAATGTACTGTTTCACGGAAATAATAAGACCATTGATGAAATTAAAATGGGTCTTGAGTTAGGAGTAGGTCGATTTGTTGTTGATAACTATTATGAACTTGATTTGCTAGAACAGTTCTGTAAAGAAAGAGGCACATCGCAAGCGATTTATTTGAGAATTACACCTGGTATAGAAGCACATACACATGATTATATAAAAACGGGACAAATTGATTCGAAATTTGGATTTACTTTGACTAATGGGGATTTATATGAGTGTTTAGCCAGTTTTCATCGATATGAGCATCTACAACTGGTTGGATTACATGCACATATT
Source organism: Turicibacter bilis (assembly GCF_024499055.1). Classification (NCBI taxonomy): domain Bacteria; kingdom Bacillati; phylum Bacillota; class Erysipelotrichia; order Erysipelotrichales; family Turicibacteraceae; genus Turicibacter; species Turicibacter bilis. Next base: position 2,327,144 of record NZ_CP071249.1, read on the forward strand.
GGATCACAAATTTTTGATGTAGAACCTTTTTTAGATGAAGTAGATATTATGATGAGTTTAGTTAAGGAGATTAAGGAAACATACGGCATTCAAATTAGAGAAGTTGATTTAGGAGGAGGAGTTGGCGTTTATTATACGAAAAATGATCAACCAAAAACCATTCAACAATTTTGTGAAGCTATGATTGAAAAAGTAGAAAAATCTTGTCAGAAATTAGGGATTAACGTACCGACGTTAATCGTTGAACCAGGACGTTCCATTGTCGCAAATGCTGGAAGTACGCTATATACAGTTGGATCGATGAAAGATATTAAAGATGTTCGAACCTATGTCAGTGTAGATGGTGGAATGACTGATAATATCAGACCTTCGTTATATCAAGCACGTTATGAGTGTGCGATTGTGAATAAAATGAGAACAGGGGATCAAAAGCAAGTAACGATCGCAGGAAAATGTTGTGAAAGTGGTGATATTCTTATCACAGATGTTGATATTAAGGGTATTGAAACAGGTGATATCTTGATTATTGCCTCAACCGGTGCGTATGGATATTCGATGTCATCAAATTATAACAAGATTCCGAAGGCTGCGGTTGTTTCGGTTCAAAATGGAAAAAGTCGAGTGATTTGTAAACGACAAACGTTAGAGGAATTACTAGCTTTAGAAGTTTTATAGGGGGAATGAGAATATGGGGATTTTGGTTCATAAGTATGGTGGGACATCAGTTGGAACAACTGAGAAGATTAAACGGATTGCAAAACGAGTCATTGCGGAAAAGGAAAAGGGAAATGATATGGTGGTTGTCGTATCGGCGATGGGGAAAACGACGGATCATTTAGTGGAGATGTCAAAAGAGATTGCGATAAATCCCAATAAACGAGAAATGGATTTGATTTTATCCACTGGAGAACAAGTGTCCATTGCGTTGTTGTCGATGGCCTTTCAGGAATTTGGATATGACGCTATTGCTCTAACTGGGTTTCAAGCTGGAATTAAAACATATGGACCGCATACTAAAAATAAAATTTTGGATATTGATGATGAGAAAATTAAGAATTATTTAAAAGAAGGGAAAGTTGTAGTTGTTGCTGGGTTTCAAGGGGTGAATGAAAATGGCGATATTACAACACTTGGTCGAGGAGGGTCAGATACAACAGCAGTTGCTATAGCAGCGAAACTTGGTTGTCCATGTCATATTTATACAGATGTTGATGGCATTTATTCCGTCGATCCACGACTGTATAAAGAGGCGAAAAAACTTGATGTTATTAGTTATGAAGAGATGATGGAGATGGCAAGCCTTGGTGCAGGTGTGATGGAACCACGTGCTATTGAAATTGGATGTAAATATAATATTCCAATTTATGTAGCTTCAAGTATAAATGATGTGGGTGGAACTTATATTAAGGAGTATGATGAGAAAATGGAAGCGAATATAGTAACGGGGTTAAGTGTTTGTGATGATATTTTAATGGTAACAGTTAGTCATATTTTATATAACTTAGATCATGTTGCGACTTTATTTGAAAAACTAGCGATTGAAAATGTAAATGTGGATATGATTAGTCAAACAGCACCAGTTGATGGGTATATTAATGTTTCTTTTACTGCACCAAAAGATGATTTATTTGTAATTGAAAAGGTGATGGGGGATCTAGAGGGTAGAGTTGAGATTAGTATAGAGGATGAAATTACAAAAATTTCAGTCGTTGGAATTGGAATGAGAAATCAAAGTGGAGTAAGTGGTCGCTTATTTAGAATTTTAGCGGATAACGGGATTTCCTTTAGGCAAGTGACAACATCAGAAATTAGTATTTCATACACAATTGATAAAAAAGATAAAGAAAAAGCGGTTCGTGCCTTATCGAATGAGTTGAATTTATAAAGGGGGAACGGCGTATGGATTTAAAAGAAATTTTAACAACGCATCGAGAGTATTTACATCAAATTCCCGAACTTGGATTTTGTGAGTTTAAAACATCAGCATATTTAAAAGAACAATTAGAACTTTTAGGATACAAGGTTGAATCAACCGCAAAAACAGGATTGTTAGCTTATCGAAAAGGTGAAAGTGATGAATGTATTGCTTTTCGCTCAGATATGGATGGATTGAGTTTAGCAGAAGAGACTGGCGTTGCATTTACATCTAAACATCAGGGAAAAATGCATGGATGTGGTCATGATGGTCACATGGCTATTTTACTTGGATTTGCGACTCATTTATCAAAGATTGAACCGTTAAAAAAGAGCGTATTATTCATTTTACAACCGGCAGAAGAAGGTCCAGGCGGAGCTGAGGTTATTGTCAAAGAAGGAGTATTAAAAAAATATAAGGTGAAGTTTATATTTGGTCTACATTTATATCCAGAGATTGAGGAGGGAAAGTTTGGGCTTCGATCAGGTGTGATGACAGCTCAAACTGGAGAGGTTGATATTGTCATTCAAGGTCAAGGTGGGCATGGAGCGATTCCTCATAAAGCAAATGATGCGCTCATTATAATGGCTCAGTTAATCAATAGTTATCAAAGCATTGTGAGTCGAAATTTGAATCCAATTGATGGGGGCGTTCTTACCATTGGTACGATTCATGGTGGAGAGCGTCGAAATATTATTGCTGAAAAAGTAGAACTGACAGGAACGATTCGCGCATTTAGTGAAGAAGTTTATGAAACGATTAAGCGACGTATTGTAGAGATCAATACTGGACTTGAGACGATGTTTAATGCCAAAGTAAAGACGCAATTTATTGATATGTATCCATGTATTGTGAATGATAAATCATTATTTGAGTTAGTGTGTCACTCAACACTCGGTGAGAAAATGATTGAAATTGATCCGATGATGATTGCAGAAGATTTCTCTTATTATCAAAAAGAGGTTCCAGGATTATTCTTTATGCTAGGATCTCGTAATGATGCGCTTGGTTTTACAAATCCACTGCATCATTCGAAATTTAATTTTAGTGACAATGTTTTATTAAATGGCGTTGAACTGTATGATGAAATGTGTCGTTTATTAAATGTTTATTAGGGAGTGTGTAAAATGAATGGGATTAATGTTGCAATTGTAGGGGCTACTGGTTTAGTGGGACAAACCTTTTTAAAAGTACTTGAGGAACGAAATTTTCCAATTAAGGAGTTATATTGCTTTGCATCAAGTCGCTCAGCTGGAAAAACGATTGAGTTTAAAGGAAAAACTTATGTTGTTGAAGAATTAACAGAACAATCTTTTGATCGAGAAATTGATATTGCTTTATTTTCAGCAGGCGGTGGAATTAGTAAGAAGTTTGCTCCGATTGCGGCTAGTAAAGGAGTACGAGTAGTAGATAATTCTAGCGCTTGGCGCATGGAAGCCGAAATTCCACTTATTGTACCAGAGGTGAATCCTCATGTTTTAAGTCATAATGACTACATTATTTCGAATCCAAATTGTTCAACGATTCAATCCGTCGTTCCATTAAAAGTGTTACATGAGGCATTTGGAATTAAACGCATTGTGTATTCGACTTATCAGGCTGTATCTGGCTCAGGGGTGAAGGGGCTTCATGATTTAGAAGCGGGAACAACTGAGTTTTATCCGTATCCGATTGTTGGAAATTGCTTACCCCATATCGATGTCTTTTTAGACAATGGTTATACAAAAGAAGAAGTTAAAATGATTGAGGAAACGAAAAAAATTTTAGGAGATCAAAATATTAAAGTAACAGCAACAACAGTACGAGTGCCTGTTAAGTATGGACATTCTGTTTCGATGAATTTGGAGTTTGAGCGTGAGTTTGAGTTAGAAGAGGTTTATAGGCTACTACAAAGCGTGGATGGCTTAGTAGTACATGGTCACGAAAATTCGCTCGATTATCCAATGCCTATTGATGTTGAAGGGCATAATGAAGTTCATGTTGGCCGAATTAGACGTGATTTTAGTGTCGATTCAGGTTTAAATTTATGGGTGGTTGCCGATAACATTAGGAAAGGTGCAGCAACGAATACCGTTCAGATTGCTGAATTACTGTTAGATTATTTGTAGGAGATGGGAAAGATGTTTAGTGGATCAGGAGTAGCGATTATAACACCATTTAAAAATGATCGAGTTGATTATGAAAAATTACGAGAACTGCTAGAGTGGCAAATTGCTAATGAGACAGATGCGATTATTATTTGTGGAACAACGGGTGAATCTGCAACGATGAGTGATGCTGAACGAAAATCGGTTATTAAGTTCACGGTTGAGGTTGTTAATAAACGGATTCCTGTCATTGCAGGAAGTGGAAGTAATAATGCGGCGTATGCGGTTGAATTGAGTCAATATTGTGAATCGGTTGGTGTCGATGGCTTGTTAGTTGTAACGCCTTATTATAATAAAGCAACAGAGAAGGGGCTTTTGAATTATTATGAGTTGATTGCAAGTCATGTCAATTTACCAATTATTTTATATAATGTGCCGGGACGTACAGGGGTAAATTTAACACCAAAGATGGTTGCAAAGTTAGCAAAGATTTCGAATATTATTGGGATTAAGGAAGCAAGTGGTGATATTTCACAAGTGGCCGAAATAGCTCGCTTATGTGGAACAGATTTTTCAATTTATAGTGGAAATGATGATATCATTATTCCAGTTTTATCACTTGGTGGAAAAGGAGTAATTTCAGTTTTAGCGAATATTTTACCAAAAGTTACACATGATTTAGTAAGTAGCTATTTAGAGGGCGAAGTAAATAAAGCACGTGATTTACAACTAAGTGTGAATGGACTTGTGCATACTTTATTTATTGAGGTAAATCCAATTCCAGTTAAAACAGCCATGAATCTCATGGGGATGAATGTAGGAAACCTCCGCCTTCCTTTAACAGAAATGGCAGCAGAAAATTTAGCAATTTTACAAGACGAACTAACGAAGTACGGATTATAGCACGAGGTGATATCAGATGTTGAATGTAGGTCTAAGTGGATGTAATGGAACGATGGGACGAATCATCCATGATTTATTATTAGAACAAGAAAATGTTCAAGTCGTTTTTGGGATTGATATTGAGCCGGAACGCTATGAGAATGATTATCCAGTATTCACAGATCCATATGAAATTAATGTAGATTGTGATGTGATTATTGATTTTTCAAAGCCAGAAAATATTGATCATTTATTAGATTATTGTGTGAATCATGAGACAGCAGTTGTGATTGCTACGACTGGACTTAGCGAAGCACAGGAAGCCAAAATTATTGAAGCTTCGCATAAGATTCCAATCTTCCGTTCAAGTAATACATCACTTGGAGTCAATGTATTGCTTGACTTAGTAAAAACAGCAACGCGTTTATTGAATGATAACTTTGATATTGAGGTTATTGAAAAGCATCATAATAAAAAGGTGGACGCCCCAAGCGGAACAGCTTTTATGATTGCTAACTCAATTAATGAGGAGCTTAATCAAGCGATGGATTATAATTATGGTCGTCAAGGTAATCATATGAAACGAAATGAAAAAGAGATTGGGATTCATTCTGTTCGGGGAGGAACGATTCCAGGTGAGCACACGGTTATTTTTGCAGGACCGGATGAGATGATTGAAATTAAGCATACGGCGTTATCGAAAAAGATTTTTGCCGAGCAAGCCATTAAAGCAGCAGAATTTATTACACATAAAGAAGCGAAGTTATATAACATGAGTGATATGATGCATGCAAATTAAGGGGGAAAAGAGAAATGAGTGAAATTAGTTTAACAGATCCATATGAGATTGCACGATATATTAAAGAAGCAAAAAAGAGTACACCTGTTAAAGTTTATGTTAAAGGAGATTTAGACGGTGTACAATTTCCAAATTGTCGTGTGTTTGGGGAAGGCCGTTCTTTAGTTGTTTTTGGTGAGTATACTGAAATTCAATCGGTACTTGCTGAAAATAAAGGGCGAATTGAGTATTATGAAATCGAAAATGATCGTCGTAATTCAGCCATTCCGATGCTTGATTTAAAACAAATTAAAGCTCGGATTGAACCTGGAGCAATTATTCGTGATAAAGTTAGCATTGGTGAAAATGCAGTTATTATGATGGGGGCGGTTATCAATATTGGTGCTGAAATCGGTGAGAATACAATGATTGATATGAATGCCGTTGTTGGTGCACGTGGAACGATTGGAAAAAATGTTCATATTGGAGCAGGATCGGTTATTGCAGGTGTGTTAGAACCACCTAGCAAAACACCAGTTATTATTGAAGATAACGTGATGATTGGGGCGAATGCGGTTATTTTAGAAGGTGTTCGTGTTGGAGAGGGTGCCGTTGTTGCAGCTGGAGCTGTTGTTACACAAGATGTTGCACCCAATACAGTTGTTGCTGGAATGCCAGCCCGTGTCATTAAAGAAAAAGACGAACAAACAGCTGACAAAACGCAAATTTTAAAAGATTTAAGATAGTAAGAAAAACAACAGTGGACCCCTGCGCTACGTGATTTAATCGAAAGATTAAAGTCGTAGCTTTCCTCCACTGGTAGGGCGAGTGGCTCAGAGTTTATGAAGATGATGCGAATGTTGTTAGAGAATAAGAAAAAGAGGTATATCAACTAGATATGCCTTTTTTAATAAAGGGGGATTTTTAATGTTAAGGTTTGAAAAATACCAAGGAACGGGGAATGATTTTGTTATTTTTGAGATGTCTGAGTTAGATGGTTTGCAACATTCTCTACTAGCACAAAAGGTTTGTAATCGACGTTTTGGAATTGGTGCAGATGGAATGATTGTTGTTGCGCCTTCTAAAGTAGCTACAATGCAAATGATTTTTTATAATGCAGATGGAAGTATAGCGACGATGTGTGGAAATGGGATTCGCTGTTTTGCAAAGTATGCCACTGATCATGAGTTAGTTAAAACGAAAGTTTTTACGGTAGAAACATTAGCTGGCATTTTGACACTTGAAATAATTGAAAGTGATGATTTAACTAGTTTAGTGCGTGTAAATATGGGAAGTGCTATTTATCAACATGAATCAGTTCCGCTCCCAGGTGACGGAGATAAGTTTATTAATCAAATGCTTGAAGTTGATGGAGTACCGTATACTGTGAGTAGTTTAGTCATGGGAACGATTCATACCGTATTATTTATGGATAACATTGATGAAGAGGCGGCGGCACGAATAGGAGCAGCCATTGAAAATCATCCACTATATCCGAACAAAACGAATGTAAATTTATGTAAGGTAGTAGACTCGAAAAATATCGATGTTTTAACATGGGAGAAGGGGGTTGGAATTACACTCGCTTGTGGAACTGGATCAGCGGCTTGCGCCTTATTAAGTCAAGATCTTTATGATTGCGAAACTAGCGTTACCGTTCATGTTAAAGGTGGTAACTTACTTATGGAACGAGTAGGTGAGGAAATATATATGACGGGACCGGCAACATTGATTTGTAAAGGACAGTACCTATATAATTAGCGCTACTATAGTTGGTCTTTCTATCAAAAAGACTGATTCTGAGATATACTTATAACATAGAAAAAACCTTCTAAAGTACTTAGGTTTGCGAGCTCACTTTAGAAGGTTTAATTAATTTTATCTATTCGATCAAACTAGGTCTCCCTAGTATTAAGTTAAGATAGCACGTTAAATAGATGAAATGTTAATTGCTATCTTCATTAATAATATATGAAGGAAGGAGAATTGAGGAACAAAAGAATAGACAAGAGTAAGAAAAAAGGATACATCAAGTATCCTTTTTATTCATATTTTACAGCGTCTTCTGCTGTTACTTTGAAATAACCATCTGGCATTGGGCCACGTTGGTCTTCGTAAAGCTTGTTTTGTACATAAATGGCGACTTTATCGACATTGTAGTTGTAGCCATATGTATTAACTAAAGCATCAATGAAGCCTGCTTCAATACCTGAACCAAGATTAGTTGAGAGATGAAAGCTTTCGTTAAAATAAATATTTAAGATACCACTTTCCTCATCGAGTGTGGCTGAGGTAACAAAGGTATCTTCATTTATTGTTACAAAGTCTTTATTGTCTTGGTTCTCTTTAAGTGCTTCAGTTAAAGCATTAACATAGGCATTTTCGATGACGTCTACTTCCTTATCGACATAAAACATTTGATTCTGTTCTATATCATAGTAATAAAGTCGACTTATCCGTTGTTGAGTGTTAGGTGTTTGATTTGAATCTGAATTATCGTCTTGATTAGAATCATCAGATTCAGTTTTATTAGTTGAATCAGTGTTAGAATCGGAATTATTATCTTCAGGTATGGAAGTTTGGTTCTCTTCTTGATCACTTGTAGAAGAATCGTTTTCAGATTGTGCTGCTTGATTGCTATCTGATTCCTGTTCATTTGCTGGTGAACAGCCAAATAAACTAAAAACCATAAACAAACATGTCATCATTGCTACAATAAATTTCTTCATAAGACCCCTCCTAATAATTCGATTCGATAGTATTATAACAAGAAGAAATGTAAAAAAATGATGTATTATGGTAGGGTTAAAATAATTATAAAAAGTTTTGTGCGGGTGATAATTATAATTAATGAACAGAGGTGGAGAAAGATAGGATTAAATTGATTATGATTGCCTTTTTTGTAAGAGGACATCATTCTGATATCGCAAATATAAGTATTTAAGTGTCTAATGATATAGAAGATGTTTGGTCATAATGAAGTTAAATGCCACTTATTAGTATTAGGTTTTATGCTTAAGACAATAAGTGTTTTTAATGGTCTCGATTTTCTTTACCATTGAACTATGTAACATTTGATGTGTTATATTAGTCATGGTTTAAAAGAATAAACGAATAATGAAATTAACTAATAGAGAATATAAAAACTAAAAGAGGTGATTAAGCGATGGAAAAGAAGATTAAAATTCATGTGTTTCACACCGGAGAAGTAGGGGTTGATCCTGCGGTTCCATTTAGAGATGTTTCTCGTAATCCAATTGCCTATACAGGGTTATTTCGAAGTAAAAAAAGGAGAATTTTGCTTCCTGTATCTGCTTATTTAATTGAACATCCGAAAGGATTGGTCTTAATTGATACAGGGTGGCATCGTGATGTTAGAATTGATCAAATAAAGCATATGTCTTGGAAATTAAATTTTGCAAGCAAGGCAAGATTACCTGAAGGAGAGGCAATTGATGAACAATTTGGAAAGCTAGGAATTAAACCAAGAGATTTAGACTATGTATTTTTAACTCATTTAGATGTTGATCATGCAAGTGGACTTGAACTAGTGAAAGAGGCTAAGCATATTATGACAAGTAAAGAAGAACTAGAAGCAGCTCAAAAAGGTGATATTCGATATTCAGATCGCTTTTGGAATGGTGTTAATTTAGAACCATTTGAGATGAAAGTTTCAAGTTATGGTCCATTTGGTAGAAGCTATGATGTGTTTGGTGATGAAAGTGTCTTACTTATTGATGTAGCAGGACATACAAAAGGGACAAGTCTAGTAATGGTTCAGAATCAAGGACAATTTGTTTTATTAACAGGAGATACGGGCTATGCTAAAGAGTCATGGGAAGAGCTTCGTCTTCCGGGGCCTGTTGATGATAAAGAAAAGATGAGAAAGACATTAAAATGGGTTCAGGAAATGTCAAAAAAAGAAGGATGTGTGGAAGTTTTAGCGACGCATGATCCAGAGGTTATCCCTCACGTTATTGAATTGTAGGAGGTCTGAGATGAAGGAGTGTCAATATAGGCTTAAGCGTATTATAAAAGAATTTGAAGTTTGCCATGATGCGCTAGTAGCTATTGGTGATGAAACGAGGCAACTTATTATTATGACGCTTTTAGAAAGTGATTGTAATGGAATTCGTGTCGGTGAAATTACAGAGAAAACGCATCTTTCCAGACCTGCTGTTTCTCATCATTTAAAGATTTTAAAAGAAGCAGGGATGATTAATATGAGAAGGGAGGGAACGAAAAATTATTATTATATGGATGCGAATGAAACTCAATGGGGGCAGATTGCCCAACTTGTAAATCATATTTACGAGGTGGTAAAGGATTTCGCACCCATTGATACAAGGAAGGGAGATGATTAGTATTGTTAGTTAAGTTATTAGTTTGTTTAATTGCTGGTTTAGGGGCAGGGATTGGAACTGGGTTAGCAGGATTGAGTGCAGCAGCAGTGATTTCACCGATGTTAATTAGTTTTCTTGGAGTGCCAGCTTATCAAGCTGTTGGAATTGCTCTCTCTTCAGATGTATTAGCCAGTGCCATTTCAGCGTATACGTATGGAAAAAATAAAAAGCTTGATATCAAGAATGGCTTAGTTATGATGGGAAGTGTTTTAATCTTTACCATGATTGGAAGTTATCTTTCAAAATTGGTCCCAAATCAAATGATGGGGAATTTTTCAATGTATATGACCCTTCTTGTGGGAATTAAATTTATAGTTAGGCCGATTATGACAGCTCCAGATGTAGTAGAAGAAAAGCCTACGCGTACAAAAATTATTCAGTCTATTTTATGTGGCGTACTAGTCGGGTTTATTTGTGGATTTGTGGGTGCCGGTGGCGGAATGATGTTGCTTTTAATTTTAACGAGTGTGCTCGGCTATGAATTAAAAACAGCTGTTGGAACCAGTGTTTTTATTATGACTTTTACTGCCTTAACAGGAGGGGTCTCACATTTTGTTATTGGTGGTATCCCTAATTTGGAAATCTTATTTTTATGTATGCTCTTTACATTGGTTGGAGCAAGGGTTTCAGCAAGATTTGCGAATAAGGCATCAGCTAAGGTTTTAAATCGAACACTAGGAGTTGTCTTGACTATCATCAGTGGACTAATGATTATCATGGATTTATTAAATTAAGAAAAGAATAAAATAAATATTAAAAAGGAGAGATGATCATGGATATTTTTGAAGCAATGAAAAAACGTCATTCAGTACGTCGTTATGTAGATAAGAAGATTGAAGACTCTATTGCTAATGAATTATTAGCTTATATTGAGGAGTGTAATCAAAAAAGCGGAATGCATATTCAGTTATGTCTAGATGAACCAAATGCTTTTGATAGCTTTATGGCACACTACGGCTCATTTAAAAATGTTAAAAACTATATTGCGATTGTGGGTAAAAAGGGGAAAGATTTTGAGGAGCAGTGTGGCTATTGGGGTGAGAAAGTTGTTTTAAAAGCAACACAGCTTGGGCTTAATACTTGTTGGGTTGCGTTAACATTCAGTAAAGGAAAAACTGTCTATCAGGTGGAAAAAGGTGAAAAATTATGTTGTGTTATTGCACTTGGTTATGGTGAGACACAAGGAGTTCCTCATAAAAATAAACCAATGGAAAGTCTATGTAAAACAGATAAACCCATGCTAGATTGGTTTTAAAAAGGAATGGAAGCAGCACTTTTAGCTCCTACTTCTTTGAATCAACAAAAATTCTTTTTCAATTTAGAGGGGAATACAGTCATAGCGAAAGCAGGACTAGGATTTTATACGAAACTTGATTTTGAAATTGTAAAAGCTCATTTTAAAATTGGTGCACAGGGTGCCGGGTGGCAGTGGAAAAAATAATAGAATATAAGATAAAACCCCATCTTTTTTAGAATGGGGTTTTATCTTATAGAAAAGCGATGTTTTAGAAGATTAAGATTTAATATTATTAACGTCTTTTAAAATACTTTCAAGTTTCTTTGTTGAAGTGATGCGTTCATTGCACTTATTACTATCTAAACACATATAAAAACCGATTGAGCGATAAGTATCTTTTCGTTTACAGATTGGAGAAACGAAAGCTACTTCATTTTTAGGTCCTATGTGATTACAAAGAGCACAAATATTCGTTTGTTTAACTTTTGCTTCAGTTAAACGACAAGACATACCGAGTAACTTGCCGTTTAATGGATAGATAACAAATAATTTTTTTGTAGCCTGATCAAACCAGCCAAGATACACTAAGGGGGTGTCTTGAGCCTCTGCAGGAGGTAATTTTAATTTTTTCTCTTTTTTAAAGAGTTTACTAATTTCTGCATTTGATACAGGTTGCATACCATAAACGTAATTTTCAAGTTCTTCTAAAAATTTATTAATCTGTTTTGAATCCTTTAAATCTTTAATATCTAGTAACAGTTTCTCCTCTGATGATAAATGACTTAGGTGGCTGAGAATTTTATCTTGAATATAGTCACGGCTAGCATCGCGAGTATTGTAATCGTTGCAATTACGAAGCGCACTGCTTAAGTCTTGTAGACGTTTATTAATATAATTAAATTCTTCTTTCTTTAAGAATGCATTCATGACAAGAATCTCCTTTCTATTTGTTTCTATAAAAAAGATGATTATATCCAATATAATCATCCAATGGCATTGGATTTATTAACAGTTTAGCATGGGGAAAAACCTGACTGCAATCCAATAAATAATTCTATATTAATTATGAGCATTGACGCTTTTGTTCACTAATAATTCGTCGAATGCTTTTTTCTGATAAATAATATTCTTCAGCTAGGATAGGGATAGTTATTCCATTTAAATACCTTTGATAAATCTCTTGATTTCTAACTTGGAGGGTGCGTTTGATTCCGCTTTTTTCACCCCAAGATTTTTGATTACCTTTTTTTCTAGGAACATAAAGATATTCGCCATCCACATATTCTTGAATCAGTTTTAAAATGTCTTCTGGTAACACATCTTGTTCTTTTACATACCTCATTTTCTTACTCCTTTACGATTAAAAATTTAAGTCGTAAAGCGAAGAATTCTCAGAAAGCATGTGTTACAGAGCCAAATCATGTCCATTTCTCAGCTATTTGATTAATTGATTAGGCTCCAAACAAAGCATAGCTGATTCTGAGGTTCTTCGCAAGGAGCAAGTCGAAATAAAGTTGAAGGTATCTAAAACTTTCAAAAAAATCACCTCCCAAAAGATAAAAAGATAGAGTTATTATAGCATATAATAGTAGGCTCAAATATAGTTTAAAATAGCAGCGTAATGAATACTAGTTTTGTTAGGTATTAAGCGAAAAAGTTCAATAAAAAAAGTCATTGAATAGTTGTATGCTATTTCAATGACTTTTTAAATTAAATGAATTTTATTTTTTCTTTATTATCATTGTAATCAATGATGATATCGGTGCAAACTTTAGGTGAAAGATTCGCTTCACAGATTTGAGCTAATTGGATTAGGAAATATTCACCTGTATAGCAATATAGACATAACCCTTCAGGTTTTAAAACATAGGAGATTGGAAGGACCTCCATCACTTCATGATTTATCTTTAATTTAATGAAGACTTGATTGTCTAGAGCCTGATTGATTGTTTGACAGAGTTCGGTTTCTAAATCAAAAGTAGGAGAAGGTAAGTCAATAATTAAATGTTTTTGAAGATGATTGATGATGTCCGAGCATTTATTAGGGTCCATGAGTCGAAATTTATCGATCAAAGAAGCTTCATGAATACTTTCACTGAGATGTTCTCCAATATACAAGGAGGTGATTAACGCACAGTAATCACTCTGTTTAAGAACTTGTTTAGCAATAATATAGTTTTTATCTATTTCAACGCCACCATCTTTTCCACGATAAATAATAATAGGAATACCTAAAATAGATAATTTATCCAAATCTCGTTGAATTGTTTTGGTCGATACATTGAACGTTTTAGCTAGCTCTTTGATTGTCACTTTTGAGCTGCATTTTAATAGATAAAATATTAAATCTAATAATCTCATGCTACTGTTATTTATTATTTTTTAACCACATAATAGCGCTATAGGCATGCATAGCGGCACCTGTTACAAGAATATCCTCATTAAATTGTACCTTTTCATTGTGCATTGGTTGACCAAATAAAGGATTTTCATTCTTTGTACCAGCGCCTAACATTAAATAAACACTTGGTACTTCATAAGAGTAAGAGGCAAAGTCTTCTGATCCCATACCACCTTGCTCGAATAAAATAACTGCTTGTTCGCCTACTAAATCTTTTACATATGAAGTTACTTCGTGCGCAAGTTTATTGTCATTAGCTAGTGGTGGAGTTGATGATAACTCAATTAATTCGGCTTCTCCTCTAAACATTTTTGCTGTGGATACAACGATATCGTTGATGCGATTAAAAATAAATTCTCCAACCTCTTTATCTAAGCTTCGGATAGTTCCTTCCATAATCACTTGTCCAGGAATGATATTAGGAGCATCTCCACCTACAAATTTACCGATAGTTACAACGGCTGGCTGAGTAGTAGCAATTTCTCGGGCAATAATTTCTTGTAAAGAAATATAAATGTGTGCGGCAATATTGATTGGATCGACACCTGTTTCCGGCATTGCTCCATGACATCCCTGTCCGTTAACGACGATTCTAAAACGATTGCACCCTGCAATAGTCGTTCCTAATCCACATAAGACAAGGTTTGAAGGTGTTCCAGAATGGACATGCATCGCCATTGCTGCATCTACTTTAGGATTTTCAAGGACACCAGCTGCGATCATCTTTTTAGCACCAGTAAAACCTTCTTCATCAGGTTGGAAAACAAGTTTAATCGTTCCTTCAATTTGACTTTGATTTTGTTTTAATAACTTAGCAGCACCAAGTAACATGGCTGTGTGCATATCATGTCCACAAGAATGCATGCATCCATTCGTTGATTTAAAATCACAACTTGTTTCTTCTTTCATCGGTAAAGCATCCATATCTGCTCTTAATAAGAATGTTTTTCCTGGTTTTTCACCTGAAATTGTCGCAACAATTCCACTCTCACAAATTTCTGTTGGTTCATATCCAAACTCTTTTAATTTATCCATAACAAATGCTTTTGTTTTTGGAAGAACAGCTCCGACTTCAGGGTTTTCGTGAATGATTCGTCTGTAATTAATTAATTCATCTTTGATTAATAAGGCTTGTTCAATAAATGGATTCATAATTATCCCTCTTTACTTTCTAAATTTTATTTAATTAATGTCTATCATAACAAATAAATAGGACATATATAGTCTACATTAAAATTATTTTTTATACATAATAAAAAATTTTTTTCTTTGTTTTTTTAGAATATAAGCCCAGATAAGTTTTTTTACATCGTAAAAATTTTAAATGCCTTAGTAGCGTGGGATTAGATTTCTTTGAGAGATTTGCAGGTAACCTATTCCCTAGCAGTTGAGAATAAATATTCTTCAAAAATGCTAGTAAATCCCTGGACTATAGGATGTCTCGATAGCTAAAAGAAATCAGTATTTTTTTTATTTGCTACCTTAGATGTAGAATACTTAACTGTTTATAGATAGTGGAGTTAAAGAGCAATGATCGACTCATTGCTTCTTTACCATTTTGAAACAGAAAATTATTAAAAAAATTAGATTAGGAGGTCCTGCTATGAATCAATTACCTAAGGGGTTTTTATGGGGGGGGGGCTGTTGCAGCTCACCAAGTAGAGGGAGGTTATAATAAAGGTGGTAAAGGAATCAGTATCGTCGATGTTTTAACAGGTGGAGCTCACGGTGTCGATCGAGTGATTACCGATTCAATTGAAGAAGGTAAATATTATCCTAATCATGAAGCCGTTGATTTTTATGGTCATTATAAGGAAGATATTGCACTATTTGCTGAATTAGGATTTAAGTGCTTTAGAACATCTATTGCATGGACACGAATTTTTCCGAAAGGTGACGAATTAGAACCTAATGAAGAAGGATTAAAATTCTATGATGACTTATTTGATGAGTTATTAAAATACAATATTGAACCCGTTATTACGTTATCTCACTTTGAAATGCCATATCACTTAGTTAAAGAATATGGGGGATGGAAAAATCGTAAGGTTATTGATTTCTTTGTTCGTTACAGTGAAGTCGTGATGAAACGTTATAAAGATAAAGTTAAATATTGGATGACATTTAATGAAATTAATAATCAAAAAAATTATAAGTATCCATTATTCGGTTACACATGTTCTGGAGTTATTTTTAATCATGATGAGAATCCTGAACAATGTATGTATCAAGTCGTTCATCATCAACTAGTGGCAAGTGCTAAAGTCGTAGCATTAGGACATCAAATTAATTCAGACTTCCAAATTGGATGTATGATGGCGTGTGTTCCATTATATCCATACTCTTGTAAACCAGAAGATATGATGTATTCTGTTGAATCAATGCATGATCGTTATTTATTTAGTGATGTTCATGTACGTGGTGAGTATCCGACTTATGCAATTAAGGAGTGGGAACGTAAAGGATTTAATATTCATATGGAACCAGAAGATAAAGAAATCCTTAAAAATGGAACAGTAGATTATATTGGATTAAGCTATTATATGACAAATGCAGTTAAAGCGGACAATGTCGTAGAAGGAAATGGATTATCTGGATTCCCAGGAAGTGTACCAAACCCACATGTTAAATCATCGGATTGGGGATGGCAAATTGACCCGATTGGATTAAGATATGCGTTAAACTTATTATATGAACGTTATCAAAAGCCTTTATTTATTGTAGAAAATGGGTTTGGAGCTATCGATACAGTTGAAGAAGATGGTTCAATTAATGATGACTATCGTATTGATTACTTAAGAGCTCATATTGAGGAAATGAAAAAGGCAGTAGTATTAGATGGTGTAGACCTAATGGGATATACACCTTGGGGATGTATTGATTGCGTCTCATTCACAACAGGTGAGTATAAAAAACGTTACGGATTCATTTATGTTGATAAACATGATGATGGGACAGGAACGATGAAACGTATGAAAAAGAAAAGTTTTAATTGGTACAAAAAAGTTATTGAAACAAATGGCGAAGAATTATAATTTATTAACCTAATTAACCATAAACCATGAAAAATAAAAATCATTCATTATAATTTTAGCTTGAAATAATAAAATTACCTAGAATAAGGGAAAAGGGCTACCTCTTTTAAAAATGAGGTAGCCCTTTTTATGTATCAAAAACCATTTATTTTAAATAATCGACAAGGACTTCTTTAACCATTGAGACAACGCCGAGTGTTCCAAGTCCTTCTTGGACATCTTCTACAACCATAGCAATGGATACGTTAGATGAATCTAAATCTGTTGCAATAAACCATCCATTTTCGCTTCCTGTTTCACCTTGAGATGATTTGATCTCAGCTGTTCCTGTTTTTCCAGCTAATTTAATTCCATCAATTTTAGCTAAATGTCCAGTTCCATCACTATCTTCAACAACTGCACTAAAGGCATCTTGTAGGATAGAAAGATTTTGTGTTGAAATGACTGACTCTTTAAGAACACTTGCCTGGTAACTATCGGTTAAAATAAGAGTTGGGTTCATGATATTTCCGTTATTTGATAAAGCACTGTAAGCAAGCGCCATATTTAACGTCGAGACCATGATTTCTCCTTGTCCATAGCCCGTATCTGCAAGTAAAATATCACGATTAAGCGTTCCATTATTAGAAATTTGACTCTGTTTGATTGGATAGCCAATCGTTAAGTCTGTTCCAATTGTAAATTGCTCAGCTCCTTTAATCAGTGTATCGCTTCCCATTTCAAGAGCATTCATCGCGAAATAAATATTGTCTGAGTATTTAACAGCTTCTTTTAAAGCAACGTTTGTCTGAGCATTAATTCGTCTAATATGATAATTTCCCCAGGAGCTATCTTTTTGCCACTCCATCCCATTGATTGTTTTCACTTCGTTTGGATTGAGTGTTCCATTTTCAAGTCCTGTTGCTGCTGTGATTAGTTTAAATGTCGAACCTGGTGAATATAAGCTTGCGAAACGATTTTTTTCATCGGCAAACTCGATATCTTCACGATGTTGTTGTTCACTCTTTGTCATATAAGTTGTAAACCAATTGGAATTATAAGACGGTGAGCTAACTAAGGCTAAAATATCACCGGTTGTTGGATCTACTGCTGTTGCTGAACCTTTTTCACCATTCATTTTCTCATACACAATTGTTTGTAAATGAGAATCGATTGAAAGTGTGATATCTTCACCATGTTGTGCTTCTTTTAAGGCAAGGGTTTCAATCTTGGTGCCATCTCGTTCAATATAAATTTCAACCCCGTTAATTCCTCTTAGTGTTTTTTCATATACTTGTTCAAGTCCGGCTTTTCCAACCATTGAGGTCATCGTATAGATACCCTCTTCATCAGCTGTTAGTTCTTCTTCGCTAATCGGTCGAATATATCCTAATAGTCGTCCGAATGCTTCATCATTTTTATAGACTCGACCTTGCTTGCTCTGCGTTAAGATTCCTTCTGTACGACGATTTTCTAATGATTGTAATTTAGGGGAATCTGGAAGTAAATCCACAATAGGGACAAAATAGTCTGGATTTGAATTCGCAGCTAATTTTTTTGTAATGGTCTCTTCGCTAATATCTAATACATTAGCCAACTCTTTAATTTTATTATCTCTGTTCTCCTCATCAAAAATAGCAGGATGGATTCCAATTGTAATCAGTGTGCCATCTGATGCGAGTGCTTCTCCATTTCGATCAAGGATGCTTCCGCGATTTGCAGTTTGAGTGCTGACTCTGACCTTATCACCACTTTCCATCATCGGGAAAATTAAGCTCTCTGACCAAATGACTTTTAACTCTTTATCCTCTTTTATAAAAGGAAGTTCAAAATCAGAACGATTGACTTCTCCTGCAACAGTATCCATTGTTAATGAGAAAGGAATCACCTTATTTTCAGTATCAATTTCTCCCATTTCAAGGTCAATGTTGCAGGCCTTAATTCCTGAATAAATATTTGTATATCTAGTTATAAAATCTTCTTTTGTTATTGCTTGTTGTGACTCACTGCTTAATAAAAGATATAAACCTTCATAATCTTCATTTACCAATTTTTCTTCAAAGCTTTCAAATAACAATTTTTCAGCATCTGATGAACAACCGGTTAAGAGTAAGGCACAAAATGCTATAATTCCTAGAACTCTCATTATAATCCTCCTTTTGTTAATTTTCTTTATTATGTAAAGTTATACCATTTTTAGAAAAGGAATTAAACGATATTTACTTAATCATCTTCCTAATCTTATATAAAGGTATTTATAATACATACATTTTATTCCTATTCAGAACGATATGATTTTTTAGAGGAATAGTCCTATTTATGACTCGAGTGGTTCATACTAAACTAAACAATTTTTAAAGGGAATTTTAGTAGATATAAGTCCAGATAAGTTTTTCACAATTGAAAATTAAAGCTCTGCCGGTGGAGGATAAATTTCCGTTGGAAATGGTAGGTGACCCTTGGACTATAGTTGTCATTAGTACTAAAGAGGCTTAGATACTGGGGGCATTCAAATATTATAAAATACTTTTTTATTCCTATAGAGATGGAGAATCTTATCAGGATAGTTGTCTAATACATGATTCATCCCAGAAAAAAAATTAAGCAAAATGACTGACTCACATTTCATTTATTGTATGTTTATAGAGTAATGTAGTTACATCATTATAAATCGATTTAAACGTAACAATATGTCATATAATAGAAAGTTTTGTCGAGTTTACCTGTAGTTTATTTTCATATGTTAGAATCTCTTCATAACGAATAGGAGGAAAATGTTACAGTTAAAAAGTATCTTTAAAAATTATGTGATAGGTGATATTGAACAACATGTTTTAAAAGGAGTGAATATTAATTTCCGTGAAAATGAGTTTGTCTCGATTTTAGGACCTAGTGGTTCAGGAAAGACAACACTTCTTAATATTATTGGAGGATTAGATCACTATTCCACATCAAACGGTGTTGGCGAATGTTGAACTTGCGTTAACGTTAGCGGGTGTTTCTAAAAAGGAAAGAAAAAATCGTGCGATTTCCGTATTAAAAAAAGTAGGACTTGAAGATCATTTATATAAGAAACCTAATCAAATGTCAGGTTGACAGATGCAAAGGGTAGCTATTGCACGTGCCTTAATTAATAATCCCGATATTTTACTTGCAGATGAACCAACAGGAGCACTTGATACTGAGACAAGTATACAGGTGATAAATTTATTAAAAGAAATTGCAAAAGAAAAGTTAGTGATTATGGTTACTCATAATCCAGAGGTGGCTGAGCAATATTCAACACGAATCATCAAGTTATTAGATGGAAAAATTCAAGATGATACACGTCCACTTGTCGTAGCTGAAGAATCTTTAACAAAAATAGAACAAGGAAAAACAAAATAAGTTTCGATGTCATTCTTAACAGCATTATCTTTAAGTTTTAATAATCTTAGAACAAAAAAAGGACGTACGATTTTAACTGTATTTGCGAGTAGTATTGGAATTGCATTAATCTTATCTTTATCAAGTGGGATGCAAGAATATATTTCTAGTGTTGAGGAGGATACTTTAGCATCTTATCCTATTACCATTTCTCAACAAGGGATTGATCTTGGATAGGTTACAATTAATTAGACAGTTTTTTTAAGGTCATGTAGAATTATAAATAATATCAATCTAAAGGAGCTTTAACATGACCCAAACTAAAACTCGTAGAACTCGCCGTACATATACGGATGAATTTAAAAACCAATTAGTCCAACTTTATTTAAATGGTAAACGTAAATGTAATATTGTTCGTGAATACGATCTCTCATCGTCTTTACTCGATAAATGGATTAAACAGTCAACTTCTACCGGTTCTTTTAAGGAGAAAGATAACCGCTCAGAAGAAGAACAGGAGCTAATCCAACTTCGTAAAAAAGTTAAGCAATTAGAAATGGGTCACCTAGCATGCGAAGCATAAATCCTCCACTGCTAGGGAATGGAAAATGATATTTTATACCCGCAAGGGGTACGCCGAAGCAAGCTGCGCTGATCTTAGGACGAAGATAAATGTGATTAAAAACAATACCCACAAATATTCAGTTTCAGCGATGTGCCAAGTCCTTAACGTGTCTCGTAGCACTTATTATTACGAATCTAAACCGAAGAAAAATGAGTCTCAACTTGTTACTGATATCGTTGAGGTTTTTCGTCAAGCCGTAATAACTATAGGGTCCCCGTCCTTTCCGAAGGAAAGGTATCCTCCTTTGATGGGCAGTTGACTCGAAAAATTAAACACGAATTAAATAAAATGGGGCAACAAGTTTCACGTCGTCGCATTGGTCGTATCATGAAACAAGAAGGTCTAGTATCAAGTTATACGGTCGCTCAATTTAAGCCACATGTTGTTAAATGTAACGATGATAAAATTGAAAATATCGTGGATCGTAACTTTAATGAACAGCCATATTTAAACGTTGTTGTCAGTGATTTAACGTACGTACGAGTTGGTCATCGATGGCATTATATCTGTGTCCTTGTAGACCTGTTTAATCGTGAAATTATCGGTTATAGCTCTGGGCCTAATAAGGATGCAGCATTAGTTAAGAAGGCATTTAGCACGGTCCAAACTAACCTAAGTCAAATCAAAATATTCCACACGGATCGTGGGAATGGGTCACCTGCCATTTAAGAAGTAAATGTATCCTCCTCTGGTAGGGAATGAATTTAAGAATCAAGTGATTGATGAGATCTTAGAGGCATTCAACATTGAACGATCTTTAAGTATGAAAGGATGTCCCTATGATAATGCAGTAGCTGAAGCGACTTATAAAGTCATTAAAACTGAATTTGTAAAGAATCAAAGGTTTGAAACACACGAACAATTAGGGAATTAGCTGATTATGTTAACGGGTCCCCTAGCAGTGCGAAGCACCGTCCTCAATTGCTAGGGAATGGGTATAACAACCATCGAATTCACTCTTCACTAGGGTATTTATCCCCAGTTGAGTATCGTCAAAATACCCTTAAAAAAGTTGTTTAGTTTAGTGTTGACAATCCATGATTTAATTGTTGAGCGAATCGGCTATTTTTGAATAATTTTTATACGTGTATGTTTAAATGTACTCAGACGGTTATAACTCATAAATAGATTTCCTTGTTAAGAATTTAGTGTGGTAACTTTATTCTATAGCAAAGCTTCTATTTATGATTTTTTTTATGTTTCGAACTTAATAATACAATCTGTCCATTAAAAATACATTTTTTTTACTATTATTGTTAAACCTATATGTAATTGAAATAATTTATTCATGTAATAAATGTTTCAATAGATATCATATTTACTTCATGAAAAGTATGTCAGTTTAAATTAAGGAGGAAATTAAGTTATGAGTACACCTAATAACAACAAACAAAATAAATTTTTTTATGGGTGGGTAATTGTTGCAGCGTGTTTACTTATTCAAGCCATACCGTTTGGAGTAGCAGCGAATTTACCACCTACCTTTACAAACTATGTTGTAAATGGAGAAGGTTTTAGTTATGCGTCATTTACACTTATATTCACTATAGGTACTATTGTGTCTGCTGTTTGTTCTCCCTTTATTGGGAAAATATTTACTAAGGTAAATGTTAAATTATTATTTATCATTGGTGCAATATTGGTCGGTGGTGGATTCATGTTGTATTCACTAGCAGGGAATAAGTTATTTGCTTATTATATAATTGCTGCCCTTGTTCAAGTAGGGAATGCAATTGTTTCAGCAATAGGAGTGCCGACACTTATAAATGCTTGGTTTAAGTTTAATAAAGGGATAGCTCTAGGTATTGCCTTCTGTGGAGGAGGAATAGGGAATATAATTCTTCAAACGTTAGCT
Organism: Turicibacter bilis; assembly: GCF_024499055.1. Classification (NCBI taxonomy): domain Bacteria; kingdom Bacillati; phylum Bacillota; class Erysipelotrichia; order Erysipelotrichales; family Turicibacteraceae; genus Turicibacter; species Turicibacter bilis. The sequence continues at coordinate 2,349,707 of NZ_CP071249.1, forward strand.
GGTAAATGGTTAACAGATCCTAATATCGGATATAAAGGAGCCTATTTTAGATTTGGTCTAATTGCATTAATTGGAACATTATTAATCGCAATATTCCTTGTAAGATTACCAAAATCAGCGGATGAGTTAGCAGCAAATAAGCCTAAGAAAAAGTTAGAAGGACAAGAAGATGTAGCTCATCACGTAAGTTGGGGATATACAATGGGTGAAACAACTAAAATGCCTCAATTTTGGCTAATAGCGGCGTCATTTATATTCATCGGATTCTACGTTAGTGGATTTGCGCTACAGTTTATACCATATTTCCAAAGCTTAGAACAACAAAAAATATTATTAATTTCATCAGCAACATTAGCATCAATGTTTGGATTGTTTTCAATCTTTGGTAACGTATTTGGTGGAGTTCTTTTCGATAAACTAGGATTATCAAAATCATTTATTCTAGCTGGAATTTTAGTTGTTTTAGCAGGTTTATGTTTATTATTTGTCGGTAAGATAAATGTACTTGGATATGTATTCACTGTTGCTTTTGGTATCTCAATGTTCTCTTATGTCATGGGGCCATCTTATATGACAGGGGCCCTATTTGGCGATAGAGACTATGGAGCAATTCTTGGTTTTATCCAATTATTCTTTGCTGCAGGATTTGCTATCGGGACGCCAATATTCAGTCTTATTTTAGAAAAAGCAGGATGGGCAATGGCGTGGACATCTTCGGTAATATTTGCTGTCATTGCTTACGCAGGTTTATTAACTGCTTCTTTATCTATCCTTAAAATGAATAAAGAAAACAATGTTCAAGAAACTAAAAGGATTTCTTAATAATATAAAAAATGGGCTGTTATGAATCAATAACCCATTTTTTTAAGTAATTAATCTATTGTGCTATCTGGAATAATATTCTAAATAAAGTGAATATTCATTTATTGAATTGAAATATGTAAAATAAGGATTAGATCGTGAGCAATTTATCATTGCTTGTTTGAATACTAAAAATGAACTGAATAATATCATAGTGGTATCAGTAGGAATACTCAATAAAGCTATCGTACATCCAAGAGAAATCTTTAAAACAGCAATCCTATCAAATGCTTGCAGTATTATGCCTTTTCATAATCATTCAAGCAGTGATGTTACACCATCTGAACAAGGTAGTCAGTCTATATGAAGCTGGTCAGTCATTAGATATCAAAGTATTAGATTACCTTATTATTGGGGATGGTTGCCTCGTTTCACTAAAAGAAAAAGGATATTTATAAGGAGCTAAGTATGATTCAAGGTGCTTAGCTCTTTTTTGCTAATTTTATAGTAGGCGAATATATAAATGAAATATTTTATAAAAATGCTTGAAACCATTGATAATAAACAAACATATCTAAACTCAGAATTAATTTCTGCCCTTAGATATGTCTGTTCTTTTTAAATATTACGTACGAGAATTTTTTGGTTGAGGTGGGTTCCCTGCCTTGCGAAGCAATTATCCTCTATTGGTAGGGTATGGGTCCCCTGCGCTAAGTAGTGAGTTTACGAACTCTTAGCTATCCTCCACTGGTAGGGTATGGGTCCCCTGCGCTAAGTAGTGAGTTTACGAACTCTTAGCTATCCTCCACTGGTAGGGTATGGGTCCCCTGCGCTAAGTAGTGAGTTTACGAACTCTTAGCTATCCTCCACTGGTAGGGTATGGGTCCCCTGCGCTAAGTAGTGAGTTTACGAACTCTTAGCTATCCTCCACTGGTAGGGTATGGGTCCCCTGCGCTAAGTAGTGAGTTTACGAACTCTTAGCTATCCTCCACTGGTAGGGTATGGGTCCCCTGCGCTAAGTAGTGAGTTTACGAACTCTTAGCTATCCTCCACTGGTAGGGTATGGGTCCCCTGCGCTAAGTAGTGAGTTTACGAACTCTTAGCTATCCTCCACTGGTAGGGTATGGGGCGTTCCTATTAGTATACACGTTAGGGAATAGGTCAAATAGGTTAGTAAATAGCCATTTATCTGATAAATAGATAGTCATATTTATGATATAATACTTTTAGTATTACTATTTAAAGTGATTAATGTTAAAAAGGTATGTCACAAAATTGAAATAAATGACTTTAACAGTTCATAATAAAATAAAACCATTATCTCAAATCAGATAATAATACTGGAGTGTAAAAATGATAGCATTAGAGAAAAAACTACAACAGGAAGTTATTAGAAACTGTGAACTAGCCGAAAAAGAGTATGGATGCAAAATGACAAGATTTCTACAAACTATAGAGAGATTTGGAATCGTTAGAACGGCACAAGAAATTTTTAGAAAAGGTAGAACATCGGATTGTTTTAATAAATTAGCAGAAGCTGGACATCTTGAATTGACGATGGAGGCGACGATTGTTAAAGGTGAATATGCCGAATTATTCACTGATGAACAAGTTAATTATTGTTATGAATTATTATGTGAAAAAGGATATTACTAAACATAATAAATTTCCGTAGTTCCTAATATACAAAAACCATTATCTCAAATCAGATTTAATCTGAACTCAGATAATGGTTTTTATTTTGCCCAATTTCTCTGTAATAGTTGTCGATGCAAGCCTGTGCTTGTTAGGGGATATTATGGTGGAGATGGCTTCCCTGGCAGATTGTTAAAGGAAATCTAATCATCCTTTGTAGAGTAGGGGGCGTTCTGGTTAGTATCCACGTCTCAAAATGAAGCGATTAGAGGTTATAACTGTTGTAGTATCCTTATAATATAGATTGTGAGTAAAAGATAATTTATAATGTAAATAAAGATATTATTTCAAAAGTTCATAATAAATTACACAATCGGATTAATGAAATAAAGAAGGAATTAGAATCACATACTGAATTGAATAATTTCAAAAACATAATTATCAGCCATACTATCAAAACTATAATTTGGATTGTCAACACTAAACTAAACAACTTTTTTAAGGGTATTTTGACGATATTCAACTGGGGATAAATACCCTAGTGAAGAGTGAATTCGATGGTTGTTATACCAGTTCACATAATCAGCTAATTCATAGCCTAATTGTTCGTGTGTTTCAAACCTTTGATTCTTTACAAATTCAGTTTTAATGACTTTATAAGTCGCTTCAGCTACTGCGTTATCATAGGGACATCCTTTCATACTTAAAGATCGTTTAATATTGAATGCCTCTAAGATTTCATCAATCACTTGATTCTTAAATTCGTTCCCACGGTCCGTGTGGAAAATCTTGATTTGACTTAGGTTAGTTTGGACCGTGCTGAATGCCTTCTTAACTAATGCTGCATCCTTATTTGACCCTGAACTATAACCAATAATTTCACGATTAAACAGGTCTACAAGGACACAGATATAATGCCATCGATGACCAACTCGTACGTACGTTAAATCACTGACGACCACGTTTAAATAGGGCTGTTCATCAAATTTACGATCCACGATATTTTCAATTTTATCTTCGTTACATTTAGCTGTATGTGGCTTAAATTGAGCGACCGTATAATTTGATACTAGACCTTCTTGTTTCATGATACGACCAATGCGACGGCGTGAGACTTGTTGCCCCATTTTGTTTAATTCGTGTTTAATTTTTCGAGTTCCGTAATTGTTTCGGCTTCGACGAAAAATCTCAACGATATCAGTGACTAGTTGAGTCTCATCTTTCTTCGGTTTAGATTCGTAATAATAAGTGCTACGAGACACATTAAGGACTTTGCACATCGCTGAAACTGAATATTTGTGGGTATTGTTTTTAATCACATTTATCTTCGTCCTAAGATCAGCGCAGCTTGCTTTAAAATATCATTTTCCATTCCCTAGCAGTGGAGGATTTATGCTTCGCATGCTAGGTGACCCATTTCTAATTGCTTAACTTTTTTACGAAGTTGGATTAGCTCCTGTTCTTCTTCTGAGCGGTTATCTTTCTCCTTAAAAGAACCGGTAGAAGTTGACTGTTTAATCCATTTATCGAGTAAAGACGATGAGAGATCGTATTCACGAACAATATTACATTTACGTTTACCATTTAAATAAAGTTGGACTAATTGGTTTTTAAATTCATCCGTATATGTACGGCGAGTTCTACGAGTTTTAGTTTGGGTCATGTTAAAGCTCCTTTAGATTGATATTATTTATAATTCTACATGACCTTAAAAAAACTGTCTAATTAATTGTAACCTATCCAATTTCATGCTTTTTGTGTGTAATGTTAGGAATTGTTCTTTATCACCCTCGAGCATCTTTAGTAATAATAATTTTTTATCGATTTTCATGGTGGAAAATAATTTTAATATTAGTAGTTATTGTTGGTACAATCAGTTATACATTCAATAATATTAAAGAGTTGATTGATGGAATTAAAGAATATCGAAATTATATAAAAAGAGCAAAGATTGCTAGAAAGAAATTATTCAGCTACATATGATGAAAGTTGTAGGGGGATAAGTTTTGATATTTTGATTAATTTAAACTGATTTATATGAAAATCATTTGGATTGATCAAAATCATGCTTATAAAGGATTAGGAACAAAATATATGAAACTTATTTGTCACCTTCTGAATGAAAGAGGGTATAAGCGAATAGATTTACATACTGCTCATAATAATGATATTGCGCAAATATACTATCAAAAGACTGGATTTTCCAATACAGGATTTACTAGAAGTTATGCTTGATTAGGGGGAGGGAAATTAAAGGTGAGAGAGCAATTAAAATCTATTTTATCTCATTGGGGATTTATTGAAAATTTAGATGTTAAAGTAGAAGATATCTCATATGAACCAAATCGTGAGTCTCATATTTGGACAATCAATGAAGATTATCTCTTGAAAATGACGTATACAAAAGAAGAAATGGTAAACAATATTTGTCTTTTAAATTTACTACATAAGGCGAGTATACCAGTTCAACAGGTTGTCTATACTTTAGACAAAACAAGTTATGTTCAAATAGATAACAAATATTATGGTTTATTTACAAAGATTAAAGGTGTAGTTTTAAAAGATTATTACGAAGGTAATTATTTAGATAGAGGCTTTTATTTAGGACAATGCATTGCTAATTTACATGATGGATTGAAAAAAATTACAGAGGAATTAAAAGAAAACTATAACATTTGGAACAATAATATGATTGAAGAATTATTCGGGTGGGTAGAGGATGAAATTACTAATTACTTACCAAATTGTAATCTAAATCAGCACGAAATTGAGGATTTCGTACATGTCAAATATGACTTAGAATATCATTTTCCAGTACTTTATGATAAATTACCTAAGCAAGTGATTCATCGAGATGTCCATGGTGAAAATATGATATTTAATGAGAATAAGCTCGTGGGATATATTGATTTTGATCTAAGCCAAGTTAACGCAAGAATCTTCGATCTATGTTATTTAGGAACAGGGTCTCTAGCCACTATCTTTAATGAAGTAGGAAAGAGGAAACTTTGGTTACTGTTTTTCAAATCTGTTATTAAAGGATATGATAGTAAAGGTATCCTAACATTTGAGGAAAAGCAAAGTCTCAAGTATATGATGTACGCGATAGAAATGATTATGATTGCGTATTTTGCTAGAGAAGGTTATCCAGAAATAGCGAATACCAATATTAAAATGGTTAATTATATAAACTCTGTTTGGGAAAACTAAAAGGTTGATTTTAATTATTACGTACGAGAATTTTATGGTGGATATGGGATCCCTGCCTTGCGAAGCAAGTATCTTCCACTGGTAAGGTATGATACATTTACCACATTAAAAGGAAAAGGTTATTTATAAGTAGCTAAGTGATTATGATTAAAGTCACTTAGCTCTTTTTTTGCTAATTTTAATAATCATTGTGCTCATGGTGGAGGTGACTGCCACCATGGACACCATTCATCATAAGATTACATTTTATAGTAGGAGTTTATATCAATCAAATATTTTATAAAAATGCTTGAAACCATTGATAATAAACAAAAAAACATATCTAAAATCAGAATCAACTTCTGTAATTAGATATGGGTTCCCTGCGCTAAGTAGTGAGGTCACGAACTCTTAGCTATCCTCCACTAGTAGGGTCATTTTTGAAGTTAATAAAAAAAGAATTATCTCAACTCAGTTTTAACTGAACTCAGATAATTCTTTTTTTCATAAATATTGCGTAAGAGAATTTTTTGGTGGAGATGGGGCGTACCGGTTAGTATCCACGTCTCACAATCAAGCGATTAGAGGATATAACTATTGTATTATCCTTATAATATAGATTGTGAGTGAAAAATAATTTATAATGTAAGTAAAGAGTTTAAAGAGATTTAGGAGTATAATGATAGATATAAATTGTAATTTGGAGGTGTTTTGTTTGAGCCAAAAAGAAATTGAGTTTGCTGTATTTTGTGTGGAAAACATTGCTGATTATTTAAAGATGAATGCACAGGATATTTATCAATTACTAGGTGTTAAAAGTAGGTTATTATTTGACTATATTGTGCCGTCTTATGAGCCATTACATACACAAAGTAAGGAATATATTATAAATGAGATTGTAGATATGATGAAGCAGAAGGAGTTGATCTAATGCTAGTTTATCATGGTTCTTATTGTGAAATTGTAAATCCAGATATTAAATATTCAAGAAATAAATTAGATTTTGGAAAAGGGTTTTATGTCACGCCAATTGAAGAACAAGCGGTTAGTTGGGTATCCAGATTTAAGAGATTAGGAAAACCAGGTATTGTTAATGTGTATGAGTTTGATTTTGAGAAAGTAAAGCAAGATTTACGTATCCTGATATTTGAGGAGTATAACACTGAGTGGTTAGATTTTATTATTAAGTGTCGCAATGGTGAATTGATTTATCAGGATTATGATGTTATAGCAGGCGGTATTGCAGATGATAAAGTGTTTAATACGGTTGAGCTTTACTTGGATCAGTTAATTAGTAAAGAAGAGGCTCTAGGAAGATTAAAATATTATAAACCAAACTTTCAAATCTGTATCGTTAATCAAGAAGTCATTGATAACTATTTGACATATAAAGAAAGTAGAGATGTTTAATGGAAGCTAATAAAATTTTATTACAACGGAAATTTGCAAGAATTATTGAAAGCTTAGCTAAAGAGGCTCATATAACTGAAGAAGAAGCAATGGGATTGTTCTATACATCAAAAACATATCAACTAATTTCACAAGGAATTAGTGATTTACATTGTTATGCTGATGGATATTTAGTAGATGAACTTATGTTAGAATATCATCTGAAAAAAGATATTGGTTATTATTAAAGATGAAATGGTAAGATTCAATATAATAAAGCATTATATTGAATGATGATGAAAGAAGCTAGCCATAGATAGTGGCTAGCTTCTTTTTAATTCCATGTAGCTTGATTTAATTGTTGGGCGATTTCTTCAATTGACATTTCATCAGTGAAGTTTTCGATGAATTGTGTTAAATCAAAATAACGAGTTCCTTGAGGAGCTCCTTTAGTAATTTTTTTGAATTCACATGGAATGAATTGTTTTACAAGGAAGAATCTTTGATCTCCACCCCCTAAGTCCTGTCCTTCAGTTTCTAAAACTTCTTTGATGACATCAATGATATTTTGTTTTTGTTGTGGTGTTAGATGACCTTGTAAGGTATTGATGATATCAAGTTCTTGTGTATCCTGATTAAAATCGGCATCAATGATACAACTAATTTCACCAATTCCACGAATCGCTTTTGCTCCATATAGACCGATATATTTATGCAGTCGGTAGTTACGTGTACGAGGTGCGTAGTATAGATTATATTTAAAGTTTCGTTCTAATGTTTTACTAGTTAAAAGTGATCGCATCAAACTTTCATGATGTGGAATTAAATTAGCATCGTAACAGAACGCTTCAAAGTCATTAATGAGATCGATCATTTCAACTTCATACGGATTAAGAACTTCTTTGAATTTCTTACCAATCTCTTTAAATGTTGTAAAGGCAAACTGAATCGAAGTTTTGTGAGCCCGATTATAAATATTAATTTCCTTTTCGATTTCTTCACGATACATCTGACTAATTGGATCAGTATTGATCCAGAGTAAGATTTGTTTATCTTCATCAGAGAATGAAGTAAGATGTCCCATTAATTGTGGAAGGTTTTGTTGACCATAAAGTTTTGTTTCAATCACGATTTTAAAGCTTTCTTGTTCAACAACAGCATCAGGAATACTACCAGTCGCTTTTACTTGTTGAGAAAACTTCACTGTTGTATCTAACTCTAAATCTGAATCCTCTAAAATTAGATTAATAAACTGCTTAAATCGATGTGTATGATGTTGATAAAGTCGATTAAATAATAGTAACGTATTATTAGTCACCATATTCTCTTTTTGAGAATACCTTGGAAAATAATGAATGTCAGCCATATCTATCCCCCTAAATGATTAGATGATTCCATTATATCAGGAGATTGATAGAAGAAGTAGATAACCTGATGTTATAATGTATGAATTTTAGATGGTTAATAGCTATAAATTTATACAGAAGGATATCTTGATACTTAGTCTGTGTCATACAAGAAGTAACTTGTTTCAGTGTATTTTTTTTTGTTTGTCTTTCTATATTAATAAGGCTAAAATAGAATTATATATTGTAAAAAAGTGTCTTAGGAGGAAATGATGATGAGTAGCATTACGTTACAAGAGTTAGAATCACATTTATGGGAATCAGCTAATATCTTACGTGGATCGATTGATTCATCTGATTATAAAAATTATATTTTTGGATTACTTTTCTTAAAGCGTGTCAATGATGTATTTGAAGAGATTTGTCATCATTTAGTTGATGATGAAGGATGGGATTTAGAAGATGCAGAAGAAGAACGTGATGAGTATCAGTTCTTTGTACCAAAGGAAGCTCGTTGGTCTTATTTACAATCATTAACGACTGATATTGGACCTGCTTTAAATCATGCGTTTGAACGTTTAGAAGAAGAGAATGGATCATTAGAAGGTGTATTTAAGCAAATTGATTTTAATGATAAAGAAAAGTTACCAGATACATTATTAATTCAATTAATTCAACATTTCTCAAAAATTAATTTAAGTAATAAGTCATTAGAAGAACCTGATATGTTAGGTCGTGCTTATGAGTATCTGATTAAACAATTTGCCGATGATGCAGGTAAAAAAGGTGGAGAATTCTATACGCCAACGAAAGTCGTTGAATTACTTGTTAAATTAATCAAACCAGAAGAAGGCATGCGAATCTGCGACCCAACATCAGGATCAGGTGGGATGCTCATTCAATCGGTCGATTACATTAAATCAAAAGGTGGAAATCCGAATAACTTATCACTATATGGACAAGAGAAAAACTTAAATACATGGGCCATTTGTAAGATGAACCTATTGTTACATGGATTAAGTGACCACCGTATTGAAAAAGGAGATACGATTCGTGATCCAAAGTTAACGGAAAATGGAGAATTAATGTTATTTGATCGAGTGATTGCAAATCCTCCGTATAGTTTAAAAAATTGGGGACGTGAAGAGGCAAGTGCTGATGAATTTGGACGTTTCTGTTTTGGCTTACCACCTGCGAATGCAGGGGACTATGCGTTTGTTCAACATATGTTAGCGACGTTAAATCATACAGGGAAAGCAGGAGTTGTCTTACCTCATGGGATTTTGTTCCGTGGTGGAGCAGAAGGAAAGATTCGTCAGGGATTAGTGAAGGAAGACTTAATTGAAGCTATTATTGGTTTACCTTCTAACTTATTCTATGGAACTGGAATTCCAGCCACGATTATCCTATATAATAAGGATAAAGAAGAAGCACGTCAAAATAAGATCTTCTTTATTGATGCCTCACGTGATTTCCAAGAAGGGAAAAACCAAAATGTGTTACGTGATGAAGATGTAGAAAAAATCGTTTCAACCTTTGATAATTATGAAGAAATTGAAAAGTATTCACGTATTGTCACATTAGATGAAATTAAAGAAAATGATTATAACTTAAATATCTCACGCTATATTGATACAACTGAAGAGGAAGAGCAAATTGATGTGACACAAGCCATCCAAGAACTAAAACAATTAGAACTTGAACGTAATGAAATCGAAGCCACGATGTACAGCTTCTTAAAGGAGTTGGGATATTGTGAATAATTTTAAAAATATTAAAATCTCTGATTTACCTTTGCATATATCAGACGGTAATTACTCTAGTAAATATCCCCGTGCTGATGAAATGGTATCTCATGGTGTTCCATTTATTAGAGCAAATAATTTAAAAAATGGAACAGTAATTTGGGAAGATATGAAATATATTTCTTCAGAAAAACATGAAGAACTTCAAAAAGGACATCTGGAAGAAGGGGATGTTTTGATTACTGTTCGAGGGGATATTGGGAAGTTATCGATCGTGCCAAGAGATTTCATTGACGCTAATATAAATGCCCAGATTGCTCTATTAAGAGTTTATGATAGGAGTAAGCTAGATAACAAGTTTTTATTTTATAGTCTGAATACTCCCAATGTTATAAAACAATTTAACGAAAAACAAACGGGGACGGCATTAAAACAATTACCTATTAAATCTCTTAGAGAAGTTAGTGTACTTATTCCTGCTATAAAAGAACAGCAAAAAATTGCGGATATTCTTTCATCTGTTGATGCAGTGATTGAAAAGACAGAACAAGTGATTGCTAAAACAGAGGAAGTCAAAAAAGGATTAATGCAACAACTCCTTACTAAAGGGATTGGTCATACAGAATTTAAACAAACGGAAATAGGAGAAATCCCTATTGCATGGTCTGTTAAACGTATTAAAGATTTAGTAAGCTTCTCTGGAGGGGCGCAACCACCACGTAAGGAGTTTGTTTTTGAACCTAGAGAGGGATACATACGTTTAATACAAATTCGAGATTATAAAAATGATAAGTATGCAACATATATTCCAAAAGAATTAGCAAAAAAATTATGTGACGCAACAGATATTATGATTGGGAGATATGGTCCTCCAATCTTTCAGATTCTAAGAGGAATTGAGGGAGCTTATAATGTAGCTTTAATTAAAGCTATCCCAGATGAAATATATTTAAATAAAGATTACTTATATTACTTTTTACAACGTCAAGATTTATTTAATTTAATTGATCATTTATCTCAGCGCAGTTCTGGCCAAACGGGGATAGATATGGAAGCTTTGAACAATTTTGGTTTCCCTCTTCCACAATTAGAAGAACAAATGGAAATAGTCAAGATAATTAGGAATATAGAGAATAAGATACATACTGAAAAAATTAAATATTCTAAACTTAATGCTGTGAAAACAGGTCTTATGCAACACTTATTAACAGGAAAAACACGAGTGAAAGTGGATTAAATGGAAATAGTATCTCATTAGGAGATACTATTTTATAAAATGATAAATTTATGATTTAGGAGAAATGGGGTGTTTAAATGAGTCATGAGGCTTGGAACGAGAAGGAGTTAGTTGAGAATCGTTTGATTGAGCAATTAGTTGGGTTAGGTTATACCCATGTGATTGGTTCTGATCTTGTAAATGAGCGATTAGAATCTGATGTATTATTAAAACAACGATTAGAATCGGCAATTATTCGACTGAATCCTTGGATTAATGAAAGTAATGTTACCCAAGTCATTCGTAAGGTATCACATATTTCTGCAACGTCTTTAATGGAAGCGAACCAAGAGTTTTATAGTTACTTAGTGAATATGATTTCAGTTCAACAAGATCTAGGAAAAGGAAAGAAACATCAAACGGTCAAATTAATTGATTTTGAGGATATGGAAGCCAATGAGTTTTTAGTAGTTGAACAATTAATTATTAAGACGGCTAAAGCAACTATTCGTCCTGATTTAGTTCTTTATGTGAATGGTTTACCACTTGTTGTGATTGAATGTAAAAGTCCGATGTTAAACCCAGATGAACAAATGGGGCAAGCGATTCATCAAATGTTACGTTATCAAAAGGATGTTGAGACTTTATTCCACTATAATCAACTTTGTATTGCAGCCAGTTGGTATCAAGCAAAGGTCGGAACCATTGGAGCACGTCCACAACATTACAGTGCATGGAAAGATCCTTATCCCTATCCATTAGAAGAGGGGATGGAACCTCAACAAATTTTAACACTTGGAATGTTAAGTCGTTCGAATTTGCTGGATTTAATTCAAACGTTTATTGTCTTTGAAGGTGAAGGACAACGAATCATTAAAAAGGTGGCTCGATATCAACAATTTCGTGCCGTTAATAAAGCCATTGATCGAATTAAGAATGCAAAATATGATACCGAACGTGGTGGTGTCATTTGGGCGACACAAGGTAGTGGTAAGTCCATTTCTATGGTTTTTTTAGCTGTCAAATTAAGACGATTAAAACAATTAGAAAATCCGACGATTGTTGTGGTAACTGATCGAAAAGATTTAGATGATCAAATTACAGCCACCTTTAGAAGATGTGGCTTCCCTAATCCAAAACAAGCGACATCTGTCTCAGATTTGCGTCAGTTATTAAACAATGCCGTCGGTGAAACGGTGATGACCTTAGTTCATAAATTCCAAACAAGTGAAGAAGAAAAATCATTCCCACTTCTTTCAGAAGCATCAAACATTATTGTCATGGTCGATGAGGCTCATCGAACACAGTATGGGACTTTGAGTGTGAATATGAGAACGGCTTTACCCAATGCCATTTACTTAGGATTTACTGGAACGCCAATTGATAAAGATGATAAACATACGACGAAAACATTCGGGACTTACATTGATACGTATACGATTGAAGAAGCAGTCAAAGATGGAGCAACGGTTCCAATTTTCTATGAGTCACGTTTACCAGATGTCCAAATTCAAGGAGGATCACTTGAAGAAATGTTCAATATGGTGACACGTGAACTTGATGATGAAGCAAGAGAACGTGCGAAGAAGAAGTATGTCAATGATCAACTTATTGTTGCCACTCCAAAACGAATTCAACATATTGCGATGGATATCGTGAAGCATTATGAAGAATATATTAAACCCAATGGATTTAAAGCACAGGTCGTTGCGATTAATCGTCGTGCTGCTGTGATGTATAAAGAATACATTGACCAATTTACGGATTTAGAATCTGCGGTTGTCTTTTCAACCTCAGCCAAAGATAAAGATAATGAACTGATTTGGAAGTATCGTTTAGAGGAAGAACAGGAAAAAGAAATCATTAAACGATTTAAAGATCCAAATGATCCATTAAGCTTCATTATCGTCGTGGATAAATTACTAACAGGGTTTGATGCTCCCATTGAACAGGTCATGTATTTAGATAAACCAATTAAGGAACATAACTTACTTCAAGCGATTGCTCGTACGAATCGTACCTATGATAAGAAGACTTATGGTTTATTAGTGGACTATTTTGGAGTATCTCGTTTCTTAGATGAAGCGTTAGAAAAGTTCAGTAATACCGATGTTGAAGGAGCATTAAGTGATATTGATTCGGTGATTCCAAGACTTCAAATGCATCATCAAGCCGTTTTAAATGTTTTTCATACCGTTAGTTTAGATGATTTTGATGCCTGTGTGAAAGTTTTAGAGCCAGAAGATACTCGACAAATCTTTGAAGAAAAGTTTAAACGATTTGTGAAAGACATGGATATGGTGATGCCGAATCCAAAAGCGAATCCTTACATCTCAGATTTGAAGAAGTTTGGAAAGATTAGACAAGCTGCCAAAAATCTATATCGTGATCCTGGAATGGATATCTCCGATTACGGGGAGAAAGTCCGAAAAGTCGTCGAAGATTTCTTAGTAGTTAATCATATTGAAGTCTTACATGAACCGATTAACTTAATGTCGGATTATTTCAATGAACGATTAGAGGCAGCTAAGACACCAGAAACGAAAGCGGCCGAAATGGAACATGCTCTAAAACATGAAATTCGTGTCAAATTAGGAAGTGATCCCATTTATCAAACGTTAATGGAACGATTAGAAGAGTTAATCCGAAGACGACGTGAACATCAATTGCAAATTGCTGAATATATGGAAGAGCTAGGTTCTTTAATTAAACAAGCCAGTCAAGTTGGAAAGCAAACGAAAGGAAGCTTAGATGCAAAACAAATGCCATTCTATCGTTTCTTAGAACAAGATGAAGCCATCGAAGCGTTAATTGAAGATAAGAAACTCATTGAGCAATTAACCATCAATGTCACAAAAGTCATTGAAGAGTATGCACAGATTGTCGAGTGGACGAAAAAGGAAGATACGAAACGAGAGATGCGACTAGCCATTCGACGTGAAATCAATGACACACTTAATGCACGTGGTCCATTCAAGAAAACCGTCCAAGGATTAGCGGAACTAGCAGAAGTTCATTATGGGAATTAGAGAATCAGAGTTACAGAGATGATTCAATTTAGAGCATAATCAAAACTAGGGGGGATATTTATGGACATGGAATTGTTAACATTTATCGGAAAAGAAGTGCCGAATACAGCAAGTGATATTAAAGAATCATTAGATTTATTATCCAGTTCAATTCATATGTGTTTAGAGCAGCTAGGAGAACAAATACTAAAGGCACATAACAATGCAGATTTTGAGCGTTCCATCGAAATTAGTCAACAAAGTAAAAAAATAAAAGAAATTGACACACAGATTCAAATGATGGTGACACAATTAGATGAAGTCTTAGATCATTGCGAAAACATTGAGATGATGGAAAGTGATGCTGAAGTTGAAAAAATAGAGCGAGAAGTTCCTAATTATCGAGATTATTACGTAGATCAAAATATTGAGTATTCATTATATGACGATTTTACACATAAGCGTCCAGCAGCTTTCAAGCTAAATAATGAAAAAGAGTTAGCAAAAGATTGGAAAGAAGTCTTACTTAAAACATTAGCTGTTGTTGCTAAAAAAGATATTAAAACTTTAGATATGTTTACAACGTTACCTGAAATGCAGGGGAAGAAAGTCCCATACTTCTCTAAACATCAGAATTCCAAAATGAGAAAGCCAATGAAAATTGAAGGTACAGATATTTACGTGGAAACAAACTTAAGTGCAAATGGAATTCGAAACCTACTTATAAAAGTCTTAAAACAATATAAAATTCCAATGAACAGTTATAAAATTTATTTAAGAGCAGATTATTCAGAATTACATTAATGATGAAAATAAAGATGAAAAGTATTAGAGAAATGAAAAGGAGCTTATCAAAGCTCCTTTTGTTATAGTTTTAAATTTGGACCATGAATTCGTAACCACTCTTTACGATCTTCATAGTCGGGGAGTAAGCTGCTGATGAGATTCCAAAAGTCATCACTATGATCCATGTATTTCAAATGACAGAGTTCGTGAACAAGGATATAGTCCACATATCGCATAGGAGCAGTGAAGATACGCCAATTAATATGAATATTTCCTGATGGCGTACATGTCCCCCATGATTTTTCTTGTTCTTTGACGGTTAATTGACTAGGTGATAGATTAAGTTTGTTCTCATAAAGTTTAAGACGTTGTTTTAATTTTTTAGACCCCATTTCAATATACCATTTCTTAAATAAATGATTGAGAGATTGTATACGCTCAGTGTCATTGAAATGAGTAGGTACTTTGGCTGTAAATTTACCTTGATGGAATTGAATCTGACAATCTGTTAAAGAGTCATCTTTGATGACTTTTAAACGATACTGACGACCTAAGTATGGAATCTTTTCTCCACTCTTAAATTGACGTGAACTTTCTTCTGATTTAATTTCAGCTAACTTTCTAAGTTGCTTGTGGATAGCAGGAGCTTTCTTTTTTATAATAGCAGCAATTTGTTCATCGTTTGTATGAGGTGGTGCTACAACAGTTACACCTATTTGATATTCGATTAAGATTGAAATATCTTTCTTACCTTCTTTGTAAGTAATTTGGTAATCAATCACCGTTGTTCCATATTGAATACTTGGCATCTTTAATACCGCCTTTATAAATGAATTGAATATAACCATTATAACAAACATATGATCGTTTTAAAGTAAATTATAAACATATATTATTTCCTTGAATAGTTACTCAGGAGGTAATATACATGTCGAATGTCGCAAAACGTATTAATATTGTATCGATTAAAATGATAAAGGAAGCTAGCTTCCTTTATCAAACACGTACGATTTCATCACCTAAGGATGCCTATGAAATGATTAAAGAACAACTAGAAGGATTGGATCGGGAGCAATTCATTATTGCTTGTTTGAATACAAAGAATGAACCAACTAATATCACAGTGGTATCAGTTGGTTCATTAAATAAGGCTATCGTTCATCCAAGGGAAGTCTTTAAAACAGCAATCCTATCGAATGCAGCGAGTATTATGGCATTTCATAATCATCCATCAGGAGAAATAATGCCATCACAACAAGATATTCAATTAACCAACCGCTTATATGAAGCGGGCGAGTTACTCGGTATCAAGTTGTTAGATCATCTCATTATCGGAGATGGGTCCCCTGGCAGTGAGCAAAGCGAACAATCCTCCGCTGCTAGGGTATGGAACATTTACATCATTAAAAGAAAAAGGTTATTTATAAGGAGCTAAGTGAGCATTAAAGTCGCTTAGCTCTTTTTATTATGTCGTAATTTAATAAGGAGGATAAATTTATGAGCCATAAATTAACGATTTGTATTACTGAAACATTGGAACGTCTGATTGAAGTAGAGGGTGATGACATTAATTATGATCCGATTGAATATATCAGACAACAATATCTTGATGAAGAAATCATCTTAGATTCATCAGATTTGGTTGATACTGAATTTAGAATACGTGAATGATTTAGTTGACATCAACCGACAATATATTCCATAATTAAGTGGCAACAAGAATTATGGAGGTATATACAATGTTTGATGTTTATTATGAAGAAGATGATGAGTGACGTAGTTACTCGATGATAAAATTGAATTAAGTAGATAGAAGAACCAAGTGAACATAGAGTTTGCTTGGTTCTTTTTATTTACCTTGTTAATAGGAGGAATTTGAAATGTTAAAGTGTATTAATGTGAAGGAACTTAAGAGATTGCATTTAGATGAATCAAAGTCATTAGGAATTATGAGATTAGATTGGTCAGGATCAAGGATAGATGAAGTTTGTAATCAGTGGTATCCATCACAACAGTTTGATGAAGTTATCACAAAATATGATATCTCTATTCAATCGTTACAAGAAGGGTTAAATGAATTAATCTTTAATCAATTAAATGTATTTAATCAAGTCATCGAACAATGTGGAGGTGAAGGATATAGTTATGAACAGACATTCAAAGTTGAAACAAGTGATTTCAATTTCTTCATTCGCTTAAAACCTGTAAGAGGTGAATATAGTCATATCTTTGTTTATTATCGTTAAACAAATGAAGGAGGTTTAAAGATGGCAATTGTAAATAGAATGAGTCTAAGAACAGAGGTGGTATATAGTGATGATATGAAACATCGCTATATAATAAGGAAAGAGTGGGATAAAAATAAACCTAAAGCTACCATTATCATGATTAATCCATCAAGTGCTAATGAAGTAGAAATTGATCATACCACTATGAATGTGATTAATAATCTGAATCGATTAGAGTATGGAGCTGTAGATATTACTAACTTATTCTCATTGATTTGCCCTAAGATAAGTTACAGAAAATCAATTGGTGAATTAGTTGAGGAGGAAAATGATGTCTATATAGAGAAGTCATGTTTAAAGTCAGATATAGTTATCATTGCTTGGGGTTCTATAGGAGAAGGAAGTAAGAAAATTACAGGCCGACAAGAAGAGTTACTGGAGAAACTAAAACCATTTAGAAATAAGATGTATGTTATCTGTGATCCTTATCGGAGTATTCCGATGCATCCCTTATGTCCACGAATTAAGAATCAGTGGCGTTTAGTTAAGATGTATAAGGAGTAATCATTAATTATTCAAAATTAAATTCAATTAGTATTAATTATGATTTAATACTTAAACCAATCCATTAGAAGACCTAGCCAACAAGGCTAGGTCTTTTACATAGGAACAAAGAAAGGATGAAATAAGCAATGAAAATTTGGAAATTAGAACAATTAAAGCAACAACCGAAGGTAGATGAAATGGTCTTAGCGAAGGCAGAAGAGATTCTCAAAGTTTTAAATGTTCATTATGGGGATGACAGATTAGTGACCGATTTAGGTGGCTATATCTTGTTGGATATAGAAGAAATTCATACATTCATTAATCAACATTCAACATTAATTCCTGAATACATTGAATCCTTTGAAGGTCGAGATTCAAATCAATATGTGGAAGTCCTGTTTATGTTATCAAGTGATGATCATGTCGTACTTTACTTGTTAAAAGAAACATTGGATCAAGATTATCCCGCATTAGTTAAACAGTATGAAGCATTAGAAGGAGGTGAGTAGGATGTTGTATTGGTTAAAAGTCATTGCATTAGTTCTAGAACTTATCATGGAAGGTTTGAGTCAAGGAGAAGTTATCCATCGAGTGGCTGAACGATTAGGACTAGATCCAGAAGAAATCAAACGTTGGATGTAATAAAGGAGGAGGAAACAATGCAACGATACATAACAAGTGGAGTCAATGAACAAATCTCAATAGACATACAACTGTTTTGCTGGTACTGCTATGAGGTAGTTAAAGCGACAGGTAAATACGACTACCTACAAGTGTTTGAATTGAAAACGGTTGGAGAAGATACACAACAAATTGAACATAGACAAGAAGTACCAGAATACAATCAAGTTTATCAACTAAAGTCAATTAATCCAATCGAGCAGAAGATCTTCATCATTGATGAAGGAGAATATGCCACGATGTTGTTAGCAGAAGAATATTAATCAAAAAAGACATAGCCTATCTTATTTAATTTAGAATTTCATTAATGAATTTAAATCATTTATTCATTAATAAAATTCCATTAAAACAATAGGTCTATGTCTTTTTTTTCCCTCTTTCCCTATATGAATAAAAACGGAGGGAGATAAAAAGGGAGTGTAGAAACTAAGTGAAATCAATAAAAAATAAATAAATTCCCTGTTTCCCTTTAGAAATAAAAAATAAATAAAAGATCTAATCAAATCTAATGAATAAAAATAAGATTGACGTTTAAAAAAATGAGGGAAATAGGGAAAGTAGCTCTCAAAGTAAGTAAGACCAAGAAAAAAAGTCTCCCTAATCCAAAGGGAGACTCAAAAGATGTAAAGGGAAGAGGGAATTCTATTCCGGGAGGATATGAAATAGCTTAACACGTTTATGCGATTTAGTTGGATCACATTCACTAATTGTAGTCAGTAGCTCATAGAATAGATTCAAAGAATTATTCTTATTGATTAAGAAACAAAGTGTTTGATTAGATTCGGTAACATCGAAGAAATAACGTTCTAATGGATAGTTTTGAGTCTCCTCCATATATAAATTATTCACCTGATTTAAGTATTCTTGAAGTAACTCTTTGAATTGTAATATTCTTTCAGATTCAACATCTGGTTTTAGTCGTAAATATATATGAACTAAAGATAAAGGTATAAAGTTTTTTTTTTTTTACTTTTCGGTAACAAACTGGTTCAAAAATATCGAAATCTTTTATTAGCTTAGATAGCTGTAAAGAGGTTTGTTGAGGAGCTTTCATTCCTTTTAATACATAGTGATGGCCATTATATTCAATACCAGCTAATTCTAGATCACGTCGGATAGATGCATCTGATAAATGATTTAGACCAAATTCATCAAAGACAGATTTGATATCTGCAAATACGATACCATCATCTTCACCAATTGAATCTAGTATCAGATTGATAAGTGTCTGACGAACTTTCTTCATAGTATCTTTTTGTCTTCTTGGACGTTTAGTTTGGTGTTCATTAATCATAAAATAACCTCATTTCTCACAAAGAATAAATTACCATAATATCCATTTTATAGGTTTTAAGTGGATAAAAAAACAGGTATAAATTTGAACCGTAGCCTGCCGGCCCGCTAACTTAAGTTATGTCAATAAAATACAATAAAATAGATATTAAAGTCAATAAAATTAGTTAATTTAATGAATTTTGATGTTTTGACATCAATAAATTGCCGTGCTAAACTTCTAATTGTTCCGGAACGAGATTAGTTTAGAGGTGATTTAAATGTGTGTGAATTATCTGAATGAAGTTTTAAATGAAGAGATGATTAATGAATTAATAAATGCTGGTCCTTGTTACTATAATGAAACTCCAAGCCGTTATACAGGGGTTGTCAATCAAATTGATTTTTATATCGATTATTCAAAAATGATACCAATAAGTATTATTCGAATTGAATGCGAAGACTTCCTTAATGAAAAGACAAGTCATCCACTTGTACTTTATTTAGACCAATCTAATCAATACACTAAGAAGTTATTAAAAAATCTTGAGATGACATTTAATGATCCACTTGTTCCACAATTTGAACGTTTAGTAGGTTGTGAATTAAGTTTTGAAGTAACGTGGCTTGATGAAAATCAAAGTTTTATTATGGATGCCTGGTTAATTAGACACAATTCTAGTTTAAATGATAAAGTAGTCACTCATTTAGGAAAGTTAGATGAACCTGCTATATTAGACAAAGCAGATTGCGATTTACTAGATCCTAATTCTAAGGTTAATCAATTAGAAGCAATTAGATTAGAGGATTACGTTGATGATTGGGATGAGTTAGATGAATCTTATTATGCTAAAGTAGTGAATCAATTGTTTTAGGAGTGAGACATAATGAAAAATGTAATAAAAAGGCCACAAATGGAGAAAGAAAAGAAGAAAACGTACTTGCCATATCCAAATATTTATCTGACTAGCAGGGGTGTTTTCAGAAAAGAAGAGCTTAAAGATGAAGAACCTAAACATCATTGGATATCAAATTATATCAATTTAAAGGAACATTCATTAAATCTTGAAACAAATCAGCATGAAGTCACAATTGAGTACCTACCCCAAGGTTGTAACACTCTTAAGGAGATAAGTGTTTCAGGGGATGAAATTGCAACTTTGAATAAAATTGAACGTTTGTCTTTATATGGTGTTGATATTAATAGCTATAACAAGGGTGACATATTAAAGCATTTACGAAATTGTAAAGCATCAATACCATGTATTAACAATCATTCCGATTTAGGATTTGTTTTAGTTGATAATGAGATGGTGTTTAAGCACCATCAACTCATCAGTTTAGGTAAAAAGCAGACTTCTAACTATAATGGTGAATTAAAAATTGAGCCTAAAGGTTCTCATCAAGAGTGGTATAGATTAATTAAGGAAGAAGTTCAAGGGTATACGCCTCTTGAACTTGCAGTAATCATGGGATTAGCCTCTGCAACCATTGGCTTTATCTCAAAAGAATTATCTGTTGAAAACTTAATTGTTAATCTAGTAAATGATAGTTCTACTGGAAAGACGACGGCTTGCCAATTAGCTGCCTCAGTCTTTGGTTCACCCATCTTGAAAGATAATGGTTTGGTCATGAGTTGGAATTCTACATTTAATGCCTTACAAAACAAAGTAGCAGGAAATACAGGGGTTGTCGTTGTCTTTGATGAAGCAAGTATGGCTAGAAATGATGATTTTACTAAGGCTATTTATTCTTTAGCAGAAGGAAAAGAAACTGCCCGTATGCAGAAGGATGGAGTAGTCAAGCAATCAAAGGTGTGGAATACGCTTATTATTTCTACCGGGGAAAAATCTTTATTTGAGGCTTCAAACAATAATTCCGGTTTAAAAGTAAGATTGATTGAGTTGAGTCATATTGTCTGGACCAAATCAGCAGAGAATTCTGAAAAAATAAAGCAAATTATATCTAATCATTATGGTTTTGCGGGCTACATGTATGCTGAAGAGCTTTTGAGACGTGGTAAAAATCATATTGTAGAAGGAATATTACATTGGAGAAGTGAAATTCGATATAAAACGATTTAAATTAAAATTTTTTTTGATTATTAAGTTATCTTTTAGGATTGAAAAATATTGATTGTTTTTTTTGTCTAATGCAAGAGATTTAATATTTTGTTATAAGTATATATTATAGATTTTATAATAATAATTTATTTTACTTATGGTTGCGATGGGATTAAACTATAAGTGTGAAATTCATTAGGAGGTTTTGACATAATGAATAAAAAGAGACTGATTGAAAAATATAATCCATAACAGTAAAAATAAGAGCGACTTAGGCTTAATCAATTTATATGTTTATTTCATGGTGATTAAACATTTTAAATAATCTAATTTTTTAGCTAATAATGACATGAGTTTTTGAGATATAAGTTACTTGAGTCAATAGATACTAAAGATACAAAGTAGATTATAGGGTTAAGTCGTGAAAAAATAGACATCATAAGAATAGACCGTTACTTTGAAACTTAGAGCGGTTGAAATAAAGATTTTTAATAACTAGTTAGTTAGTATAATTTATTTCAATGTTAGTTTTATTATCTATCAACATTTCTAAAAAAATTATCAAAAATAAAAGGAGATCAAATTACTTTGTAAGGTGATCGAAAGGAGACTTAACATATGTGTACAGCATTATCATTAACAGCAAAAGATGGTTCACATTTATTCGGTAGAAATATGGATATTGAATATTCATTTAATCAGTCAATTTTATTAACACCACGTCGCTTTGACTATAAAAATCGTGCAACAGGTGAAATGAATCAAACAAAGTATGCAGTCATTGGAATGGGAACCATTATTGATGAACATCCATGTTACGCAGAGCTTTTTAATGAAAAAGGATTAGCAGCAGCGGGATTAAACTTCCCTAACTACGCACACTGGGATGAAAAAGCGATCGAAGGAAAAACAAATATTCCTCCTTATGATTTAGTTTTATGGGTGACTGCAAACTTTGAAACTGTTCAAGAGGTAAAAGAAGCTTTAAAAGATGTTGTTTTAGTTGATGTTCCTGTCAATGAGCAAACTCCAATTGCTCCTTTACACTGGATGATTTGTGATAAAACAGGTGAAAGTATCGTTGTAGAAAAAACAGTTAATGGTTTAAGTGTTATGGATAATAAAGTAGGAGTTTTAACGAATGCGCCAACTTTTGATTGGCATTTAACAAACTTAACTCAATACATGGGATTAACGTCGACACAACCAAAAGATACAACACTCGGAGAACAAGAATTACATCCATTAGGACAAGGGCTTGGTGCTTTCTCATTACCAGGAGATTATTCATCACCATCACGCTTTGTTAAAGCTGCTTTCTTACGTAATAATATCGATTATGCAAATGTTAATTACTCTGGAATCAGTGAATTCTTCCACATCTTAAATGGAGTGGCAATGGTTCGAGGAGCAGTCGTTACTCCTCAACATTTAAATGACATTACGTTATATACATCTTGTATGGATCAAGAACGTGGAATTTATTATTATAATACTTATACAAATCATACGATTTCAGCTATTAATATGCATAATGAAGATTTAGACGCAAAAGAAATTAAATCATTTAAATTTAATGATGAATTTGCTGTGACTTTACAAAATTAATAAAAACTTGTTTATCAAAAATATGCTCCTTAAGTTTAAGGAGCATCTCTAATTAGTCATGTAGAAAGGTCGATTTTTATGGAACAAACAATCAGTAACTCATCAATAGATAGAAAAAAATATTTTATTATTTTTGTCTGTATGTTTATTCAAGCGATTCCTTTTGGAATTGCTCAAAATATTCAACCACTTTTTATTCCATATGTGGTTGAAAAATTTAATTTTTCATTAGCTTCTTTTAGTTTAATTTTTACATTTGGTGCAGTGGCAGCTGCCATTTTCTCACCATTTTTAGGGAAACTATTTGGAAAAGTTAATATTAAATTATTATTTATTATCGGGACAGCTTTATCAAGCTTAGCCTTTGTTGGTTTTGGTTTTGCAAAAACTCTACCTGAGTTTTATTTATATTCTGGAATTCAACAAGTAGGATGTGTCCTATTTTCAGGGTTAGGAGTTCCTTATGTTATTAATAACTGGTTTCCAAATAAAGGACGCGGGAAAGCATTAGGAATTGCCTTCTCTGGTGGATCAATCGGTAATATCTTTTTACAACAATTAACCTCACAATCATTAGCGACTAAAGGTCCTTCAGCGTCATATATCATGTTCGGACTTCTTTCTTTAATTGTTAGCTTACCTGTTATTTTATTCTTTATCCGCTTACCTAAAGAAGTAGAAGAATCTAAAAATGAAACAGAAGCAGTTAATCCTTTAGTTGAAGATGAAGGATTAAGTGCAGCAGAAGTAAGAAAAAGTAAATATTTTTGGATTTTTGTTGTGGGATATGCCATTATGGCGATTGCTATTTCAGCATTAAGTACACAATATGCGACTTACTTTACAGGAGAACTACATTTTAGCCCAACATTAGTTGGAACACTTGGTTCTGTCTTTGCGGCTTGTTGTTTAATCGGAAATATTGGTGGTGGAGTTTTATTTGATAGATTTGCAACTTTCAAAACAATGTTTATTGCCATGCTTTTACAAATTATTGCTATTCTCGCGATGTTATTAGCAGAATATATCCCAATGGCAGCTTTCTTATTTTCAATCGGTTATGGATTAAATGTTTACTCATATATGTCTGCCCCTGCTTTTATGGCAAGTGATGTCTTTGGTAAAAAAGAAGCTAGCGTTAAGCTTGGAATTATTAGTTTAGCATTTGCGGTTGGATTTGCTGCAGGATCAAGTTTATTTGGAATGATTGTAGATCGATCAGGTTTTACTGCTGCATGGATTACTTTACTCGGATGTACAATTGTTGGATATTCTTTACTATTAACTGGAATTAAAGGATATAAAAATAAATCTTTATCATAGTATAATAAAACTGAATTATTCATGATCATTCAAAAAAGCTGTGGTTTAGACTAAGATTTAGTCTAAACCACAGCTTTTTATCGTTTTTATCTTAAATTTGAGTCAATCGATGCTTCAACTCCCTAAAAAAGGGTAGACTCTCCCTCGGTGATGTGTTACTCTAAAAGACATCTTATTTTCAAAGAACGAATCGAGTCACTTACACTAACTGAATCAACTGAATCCTTTTTAAACAGTGATGGAAAATTTCTTTGTAGGGATAGTGACTACAGAGTTTGAACATGATTCTTCGTGAGTGTTTCACTTGCTTAGCAGCGATTTTAATGAGTTTTGTCCGTAAGGTTTCAATCTGCATCTTAGAAAACTCATGAGCTAATGTTAATCGTCTGAATCCATTGAAGAGATTGTAGGCTAACACGACCAGTTGAATTCGGTTAACATTTGTCATCAAGTGCTTATGATTGACTTTATCCATTCTGAATCTATTTTTACAGTCTTTGATATCGTTTTTCATCGTCCCACGTTTAGCGTATAGACTGATAACCATCTCTAGTCTTGTTTCCATGTTCATCACTAAAAATAAATAGTTAGGAATAAGTTCACCTGCTTTTCGTCTCACTTGAACGATGACACGTCTGGGTTGATTCCAACTCTTTGCTTGATAGGTAAACTCCCCATAGAATTGTTGAGAATATTGAAGCGAATAATCTTCTAAAAACTCATCCGTTACTGTTTTAGCTAAACGATAGAGAGTGGAATTTGCCTTTAAACGAATCACATAGTTTGTGTTTAACGTTTCGCATAACTAATAAAGTTCCTTATGAGCAAATCCAACCTCCGTGAACGAGTCGATAGCTCGATGTAAACTCCTTTTGATACCATGATAATAAGGGACCGATAAAAGAAACGATATTCCTTGAAGTATATACATTCCCCGCACGAAGCTCAACTTTTAAACCGTCTCCAGTTATTCCATAAAAAAACCATGAGAGGGTGAAAGCCTTGTGCTTGATAGTGGGTGTTAAAGGCATTCCCATATTGATGACCATATGTCTGAAAATGAGTGGAATCCATATCAAAAATAAAATGATTAGGAGCTTCGACTTGATAAAATTGCGACAGTAGTTTTTGATGGATGAGTTCAAATTGCTTGCTTGTTTCCTTCGTTAATCGATGAGTAAAACGAGATAAAGTCGGTTGAGAAGCTAACGAGGGCTTATCAAGCAAAGTTGTTAATAAAGGTTCAACTCGTCATTCATCCACATCATCAGCACAGTGATAACCAGCAATGGTTTGTTAAATTTGTTGGAGACAAAGGTCGTGATTCGTATGAGTTCGAATCGCTTGATCAGTTTCTAAATGAAAATGTTGTTGCAATAGTTCTGGAAACTTCACGTGATGCATAAATTCTTGAATTAATAAAAGTCCTGCATCAGATGTTAAATCTCCACCCTCGAAATTAAATTTAATCTTTTTATGGAAATGAAGTCGCTCTTGATGTATCATAAAAATGTAATCTCTCCTTAGTTTTGGTTTGGCGATTAAAACGATATCAAATGAGAGGTTATTTTCATAGCAAAATGCTTCACTTAAAAGGTGAAATAAAAAATAGAGAAAAAGCGTTGATTCCACTAAGGACTCAACGCTTTTTACATTTTTATGGTGAATAATTCAGGTTAAATTAAATTTTACTTGAATTTGTGTATAAGATAGTATTGTTAGGCAGATATTTAGAGGTGTACAGTGATTTTCAATAACTTCTCATTAATGTTGAATTTATTATAGTATTAGTCATTAATACAAACTAGTAAAAACGATAGGCAGGAATTATTAAAATGAAAATACTTTTAGATAAGATTGGAAGATTACCAGTGGGGATAATTGCAACAGCTATTGGGTTAGTTACACTTTCTAATATTTATTTTGGATTGGGATATACTTGGGTTAAGTATCTTTCAATTGTGATGGCAACACTAGTATGGTTAGCAGCACTTTTAAAGTTAATTTTACATTTTGAGAAAGTAAAGTTAGAATATAAACAAGTGATTCCTGCTAGTTTATATGCCACATTTGCGATGTTAACGATGATTTTAGGAAGTTTTATTGCTGATTACTTCTATGGTATTGGAAAAACAATTTGGTTAATAGCGATTGGTATACATCTTATTCATACTGTTATTTTTACTTATACACATGTTATTAAAAGATTTGATAAAGAATCATTTATTCCAACTTGGTTTGTTACCTATGATGGATTACTCGTTTCAACAGTTGTGGGATCACATATGCACGAACCATTAATTTCAAAAATTATTGTTATCTATGGATTAATTATGTTTATTTTGATTATGCCATTTATGATTTTCCGTATTTTCAAGCGTCCGCTAGCTGAACAAGTGTATCATACGGCAGCTATTTTAATGGCACCTGGATGTTTAATATTAGTCAGTTTGTTAAATGTATACCAGGAGCCAAATCCTTGGATTTTATATGTACTATACATTATTATTTTTAGTGCTTTTATTTATATTATCTATCATATTCCTCAATTCTTTCGCTTCTCTTTTCATCCAGGATTTGCAGGACTAACTTTTCCAATGGCGATTGGGACAGTAGCTACTCAACGTTTTAGTACTTATTTAATAGAACATCAACATCTCATAATAGGAGAGTTTTTACACCAATTAACGGGAATTCAACTTTATTTAACTACAGCAACAGTTGCTTTCGTTGTTTATAACTTTATTCGTATGATTGTTCAATCTTATCGAAAGTGTATATAACAAAATATAAAATATAATGTTGAATTTAAATCGATGATTGTTGAACTTTATAAAACTGGACGGAAAGTCTTAGAACTTAGTCGTGAATATGGTGTATCAGAAGTAACGATTTATAAATGGGCCCCTGCCCTGCGTTAGCAGGTATCCACCATTAGTAGGGAATAGATTAAACAGATTTCTCCTATTACCTCAATAGATGATACTGATATCACACTTGAGGAAATTAAGCGCATGAAACAAGAGATGTTACGTTTACAAGAGGAAAATGAAATCTTATTAGAAAACTTGACTTTGTAAAAAGTCATAGTTGCACTTATCCTTTAGGAAAAAAGGCTATGACCACTTTCCCTAGCAGTTGGGGATAGATTGCCGTTAGCAATCGCCAGGTGACCCATTCACGAGAAAGTAACTCAATCTGAATTATGTCAGTTTATTGATCAACATCATCAAGAACATGATATTAAGCAACTTTGTGAGGTCTTAAGTGTCCCAAGAAGCACTTATTATCAATCGAAGCATCAAACTGAATCTAAGTGGAAACGTGAAAATCACCAACTGCTTGAACGAATTAAGAAGATTTATTTTGAAAGTAGCCGTCGATATGGTGCTATTAAGGTACACCGTCAATTGATTAAAGAAGGATTCTCTGTTAGCTTGAAACGTGTTCAGCGACTAATGAAATCAGGCGGTTTAGCTTCGATTATTCAAAAGAAATATACCCCGTATAAACAATCTAAGGAACTTGTTTTAGAACGTGATAAAATTCTAGAACAGGATTTTTCGACGACTTCAATTAATCAAAAATGGGTATCCGATATGACTTATATTTACGTTCAAAAAGAAGGTTGGTGCTACTTAACTTCAGTGATGGATTTACATTCAAAGAAAATGATTGGTTATCATTTTTCTAAGCAAATGACAACAGACATTATTGTTCAAGCTTTAAAGAATGCTTATGTTTCTCAAAGACCCAAAGACAAGGTTATACTTCATACTGATTTAGGGACACAGTATACCAGCGAAGATTTTAAAAACTTAACCTCAGAACTTAATGTCGTTCAATCTTTTAGCCGTAAGGGATGCCCTTACGATAATGCTTGTATTGAATCATTCCATGCCACCTTAAAGAAAGAAGAAGTGTATCAAACCACATACGTGACGTTTGAACAGGCTAGAATGGCCTTATTTCAATATATTGAAGGCTGGTATAATCGCAAAAGAATTCATGGTTCCATTAATTATTTAACACCAGAAGAATGTGAGCAACTTGCACGACAAATTGCTTAAAAACTTAACTTTTTTGTGTCCAAAATATTGACCTAGATCCATAACTTAATTCTTTTAGTGTTTAAAACTTCATAGGAAGTTTTAAAAGATATATGATATATGTTAGGAAATTGAGGTATGGTATAATTAACAAAAAATATTAAAAAAGAAATTAAGATTATGAAATTTAGGGGGAGGGGGATTGATAAAATTAAATATTTCTTTTGTAACTATTCAGCCTAGTAGAAAAGAGTATCACAAAAAGGAGTGCTCATTTAGTGAAGTACTCCTTGTGAATGTTATGAAAATTGAATCGTATTTCCCATTAAAATGGTTTCAATACTTTCGATAATATTTAATCCTTGCTTTTGACAAGTAGAGATGAAACCTCTGATTCGGGCGAAACAATGAGCACCTTTTTCTGTTCGGAAACATCCGGATATTTTTTGTTTAGTTTTAGTCATTCGGACATCACGCTCAGCTAAATTATTATCAAACGGAACTTCAACTTGATACAGAAATTCTAATACTTCTTCTTGTCGTTTCGATAAACGATTGAGTAATCGAACGGAATCCGTATTCTTTTCATGCAGTTTTAAAGGATTCTCACGGTAACCCTCTTCGATGATTTGTTGGTATCGTTTCTCAAACTCCTGTATTTTAGATAAGGGTAAAGGATATTCCGTCTCTTCTGAATAAGTTTTAGCTTCAAGTAATAATTTCGTCATGTTTTTTGCCCACTGTTGGTTCTCAAAATCGATGATTCCTTTAAACTCTCTTAAATGATGAACGTTACATAAAGCATGCGTACAATCATCATATTTAAAATACGGGGTCCAATGGTCATGGATGACGGTTCCTTTGAAAGAGGGAAGAATGCCATTGGCTTCAATTGCTTGAGAGCCACGCTTTTCATGAACAAAGTAATGCGTGAATTTTTGATTTGAAGTCACGTGAAGCCAGTGTCTCTTTCCATTGACATAACAGCCTGTTTCATCTAAATGAAGATGATTTGATGCCAAAAGATTTTCTTTGATTGAAGCTTCAGTCGTTTCTAATAACTCATCACATCGTTTCGTCATATTCACCAGTGTTCCTTGGCTGATGGTCGCTTTGAAAATATCTTGAGTCAATTGTTTCAGACGGTTGAAAGGAATCAATTGATAGTGACTGAAATAAGTTAATACACTTGTTAAATGTGGCCCATATTGTGTCGGTTGTGTGACATGTTTCGGAAATAGTCCTTCATTTTTAAAGTGACAGTTAGGACATACTTTAATTTGAGATTGATGCTCAGTGACTTGAAGCCTTAATCTCGGTAAATCAAAAACTTGACGTCGAATCGTTTTTTGAGGTTCAACGTTTTCTAAACAACACCCACACCCTCGGCAAATTTTCGGATGATGTGTGACGACATGATCCGGATCTTTTATCATTTTTAAGGTTGAACCTTGATGTCCGACTTGACCACCCGGTTTTTTATTTGAAGGTTGACGCAAACTTTTTGTCTTTTTAAAACCATCGGTTGAGGGAGGCAAACTACTGTTTTGACTTGTTTTATTTGATTGTTTTTCAAGTTTTTTAAGGCGAGCATCTAAATCTGAAATGATTTTATTTTGTTTCTCAATCGTTTGAGATAAATCAGAGATTTGAGTGGAAAGTCCTTGAACTAAAGTAATGACGGATTGAATTCCTTCATGATAAACTTTGATGATTTCAGATTCTGACATAAGATGACACCTTCTTCTAAAGTTGGAATAGTAAGGATATTATAACGTAAATCTTATAAATAGGTAAGTTATTCACGAGAGCTACATATCATTAACAAAACCACCAATAAACGGAATTCGTTTACTTGGTGGCTGAATAGTTACCTTCCTTTTTGTTTTTTACGTCGATACGTGATCTCTTCGACGGTTTGGTCTTCAGTTGTCTCTGAGTCTTCAAAAAATGATCCTGATCAAATAATGAAATTTGACCTTCAGCTACTCTAGTCTTCTCACTTGAAGATCCAAATAGCTTTTTATTTAGATACTGAATTTGTTCAGTTAATTGGCGAACTTGTTCTAGAAGTGCCTTATTTTGTTCCATTAAGTGTTGTTCAAGTTCTGTCATCCAAGTCGCCTACTTTCAAAATGTCTATGTCTTAACCCTAGTATACCTAATCTCACAACAGATGAAAATAGAAATAAGGGATTTTGTCGAAAATCCCTTATTTCTATTAATATAGGTCACCAGTTTTAGCTGGTTTGATGGCTTTAGGTTGTTGAATAGAGAGACCTTCTAATAACCAGCGTAATTCCTGGGACGTTAATTTCTTAACCTCATCTTGATCTTTTGGCCATTGTAGATGACCGTTCTCAATTCGTTTATAAAATAACATAAATCCGTCATGATCCCAGTATAAAGCTTTGTAGCGATCTTTTTTTCTTCCACAAAACAAGAAGATGGCATCACTAAATAAATCTAAGTTGTATTGATCTGAGATGACACTAGCTAATCCATCAATTCCACAACGCATATCGGTGTGACCACAGACAATAAAGATGTTTTGAACTTCCGTAAAATTAATGTGCATATTTAGACATCTCCGCTAAAACGGCATGTAAAATATACTTATTCACACCATTGTAAAACGTGACTTCAGCATCCTTAATTTTAAAGTGACAGACAGGTTTATCCTTACTGGTCGCAGATCCTGAGTGAGACTTTAAATCAGAGTCACTCAATGCGACTGGAACGATTATCGGATTTTCTTTCATAAAAAATTGACCTCCTAATCTTTGATAGCTACAGTATAGCCTAAAGTTGGAGGTCAAAATAGACGTATTTATATTACGTGCTTACAATTGATAAGTGCTGCAAAGTAAAAAATATTGAAGTTTTAATGAAAAAATCATTTATTATATAGATCATAACGCCCTAGCGGCACTCGTATAAACGAAACTAAACGGCTTCTTGAATGTTAGATTCTAATTTTACCCTAATAGATTAAAAAGGAGACAAGATGAGTCTTTCATTTGTATGCCTTTATTCCTCATTTTAAAGATTTACATCAGGGAGGTTTTTTCAAAGCTGCCTTCGCACAGGGGGTTTGCATTGATTTTCATAGTAGAAACAGATAAGTATTCTACATCTAAGATAGTCTATAAAAAGCAATGATGACTTGACGTACCAAGACATTCTATCGTTCAGAACTCACATTTTATTCTCGAAGAAAATGGATCTACCGCTAGTAGGGTTTAAAAAAATTGTTTGAAGAAAATTTATTTGGACTTATATATTTTCCTTCCCCAACGAAAGAGTGATGAACTCATACACTGTCTTAAGGTCATTGTTTCATCTTGGGTAATCCTCTGGTACTTATTGTATGTTTTGCCATAGTAAAAAAATCATCACGTAAATAGTTGTGATGATTTTTTTATTTTATGTTTTACGTTTAAGGAAAATTGGATTTCATTGCTAACATGGATTTTATGACTTTATGTGGTAATTCAAAATCTCCTTCTTCATATTTAAATCAATAATTAACCATTTTTTAACAGTTTGTTAACAAAAAATGGTGATGATAGTGATAAAGTAGAGCTATAAACGATTAAGGAGGATATTGAGATGAGTTTAAAGAAAAAGTATGAGTTGAATCAATCGCAAAAATTGATGGTTTTTGTTTTATCAATGTCATTGTATGGACTATCGATGTTATTTACGGAGTTAATTCCTAAGTTTCAAATTGGGTTTGTTGAACTTTCGGTGGAGTATTTTGCATTTATTCCTTTAACCCTTTGTATATTATTTGATCCTTTTTCAGCCGCTATTGGAGCGGCAACAGGAGAAATCATTTTTAGTGAAATTATGTTAGGGCAATTTGGTGGGTTTGGAGAAGTTGAAAAGTTTATCTTATTCTCACTTGGGATGTATGTGGCAGGATTAATGGTGAAAGATCCAAAAAATCGTCGTCAAATTGCAGTGGCTTCAATTATAGGGGTTGCGATTCATCAATTATTAGCATGTGGCGTTGATATTTTAAAAGTTCAATTTGCCATTGAAGAGTTTGAAGCGGTCGCTGGATTACCTGAGAGTGTTTACTTTACGGAAGGGTTTGCTTGTTTAAATGATATCTTATTCTCAGGGATTTTATTCTGTATGATTCCAACGATGTATTTAGTGCCACGTCTTTATGGAAAAATCGAGCCATTATTAGGGATTCAACCACGTAGCAAAGAATATACCGTTTCATTAACAGAATTGTTTAATGCCAAAATGATGTTAACGATTGTTGGATGTTTCGTGGCTGCTGTTGGTTTTGAGTTCATGGCTGACTTAGGAATTAATTTTATTGATTGGGAAGCAGAATGGGCAGAAAGTACACCGGCATTAATTATGGCGATGGCGTTAGCACTTATTGTCGCATTAGGTGTCTTTTTTAAAGTCATGAAAAAACAAGAAAAGGTGAGTGTATGATAAAAATTGAGAATTTGTGTTTTACTTACCCTGGTGCCG
Organism: Turicibacter bilis; assembly: GCF_024499055.1. Lineage (NCBI taxonomy): Bacteria > Bacillati > Bacillota > Erysipelotrichia > Erysipelotrichales > Turicibacteraceae > Turicibacter > Turicibacter bilis. The sequence goes on from NZ_CP071249.1 coordinate 2,383,092, forward strand.
ATCAACCTCAATTAAATGAGGTTGATCTTGAGATTAAACAAGGGGACTTCGTTGCGATTGTTGGGAATAATGGGTGTGGGAAATCAACACTTTGTAAGACGTTGAATGGATTGATTCCGCACTATTTTTCTGGGGATTTTTCGGGTCATGTCTGGATTAATGAAAAAAATACGCAAGATTATAGTATTGGAGAATTAGCTCAAGAAATTGGCTACGTTTATCAAGATTTTGAAAATCAAATTGTTCGTCCAACAGTCTTAGATGAAGCTTCGTTTGCTTGTTTGAATTATGCCATGAAAGATTACATTGATCGCGGTCGTGAAGCGCTTCAATTAACAGGACTTTATCATAAGGAAGAAGCCTATATTTGGCAATTAAGTGGAGGACAAAAACATTTATTAGCGTTAGCGGGAGCGATCGCACTTTCGCCTGGGATTGTTATTTTAGATGAACCGATTGCTCAATTAGATCCTCAACATGCCACGATGATTTATGAGTTATTAAAAAGATTAAATGAAGAACAGAAGATGACGATCATCGTCATTGAGCATCACACGGAATTTATTGCTGATTATTGTCACGAAGTGATGATGATGAAGGATGGGCGTATTGCTTGGAAATTACCAACAAAAGAGGCTTTAAATCGAATTGAAGAATTGCAAGGCATTCATGTCTTTCCGCCACAAGTTACATTAGCCTCTAAACAGGCGCATGAGTGTCAAAAAATTGAAGTTAATGGCCTTTATCCCATCAAAATAGAAGAGGCTGCACACTTATTTCAATCGAAACGTCTACAAAGAAGTTCAATCAAAAAATATGTTCGTCCAAGTGATGAATGTGTCATCGAGTTTTCAGATGTTCGCCACGAATATCGAGCGGTTAAAGGTGACAATAAGGTTGCGTTAAATCAGTTTAATTTGAATGTTTATAAAGGTGATAAAATTGCATTGATTGGAAACAATGGGGCAGGTAAATCAACGATTTTAAAATTAATGACTGGATTAATGAAACCAAAAGAAGGTTCTGTTACTGTTTGTGATCACGATACAAGAGCCTTTAGTGCGGAACAGTTATCTTCGTATGTTTCATTAGTTTATCAAAATCCAGAGCAGATGTTTATTAAAGATAATATTTTTGATGATATTGCTTTTTCTATGAAACTAAGAGCTTATGAAGATTATGAACAACGAACTCAAGAACTTTTAAAAATGTTTCGATTAGAAAACTTGCGTGACCGTGATGGGCGCTTGTTAAGTGGAGGCCAGATGCGTCGTGCCTCTTTAGCCATTGGGGTTGCTTTAGGACCAGAGGTCATTTTACTTGATGAGCCGACTGCTAATTTAGATATCGCCACACGACAAGAGATTATGAAAATTTTAAATGCCACAAAAGATGTCATGCAAACCGCGATTATTGCGACACATGATATGCAACTGGTGGCTGAGTGGGCTGATCGAATTATTGTGTTAAATAATGGCTATATTATTGCAGATGGTAGCCGAGATGAGATTTTTGGTAATCAACGAATTTGTAGACAAGCCGGAATTAGACCACCTGATATTTATTCATTAGCTAAGTTAGTCGATGATCGAATGAATTGTTATCATATTGAACAATTTGTAGAGGCTTTGGAGGGGTAAAATGAAAGCAACTGAGAATATATTAGACAAGTTTTCGATTGATTATATTCGTAATCAAGTCTTAAAAAATGCGTATGGAAATGATGATACATTTATTGCGAGTTTAGATCCTCGAACTTTATTATTATGGTATTTATTTTTTGGGGTCGTGCCTTGGTTTGTTGATGATGTCAAGGTTTTACTAGCGTTATTTGCCTTTGTTATCATCACAACGAAGCTGGCCAAAACAGTTCCATTATTAATGTTTGTCTTTTGTTTAGGGATTTTATCTCAAACGGGTTATTTGTTTATTATTTCTATTTTCTTTGGGGGAAATTTGGAAACTATTTTAGCTTTATTAGTTTTAAGTTTAAAAGTCGCCGTCGTCTCTTTAGCCTCAATTACTGTCTTTTCAGGAATGGATCCTGATAAATTAGCGAATGGGCTATTAGCCTTTGGGTGCCCCGATCAATTTTCATTTAGTATTTCTTTTGGATACCGAATTTTACCGTTAATTATGGAAGAATTTCAAAATATTATGTTATCATTTCGTTTACGTGGGACAACACCAGATTCAAAAGGGATTATTGGAAAGTTTCGTTTTTTAGCTTATCAAATTAAGGTTGCCATTTTATCCTTTTATCCTTTAATGCTAAATATGGCTAAGCGTTCAAGAACAACCGTTGAGGCACTTGAGATGAAAGGTTATAAATATGCAATGAGTAACAAGGCGGTACGTCAAATGAAGTTATCACACCTGCAATTTACAAGTCGTGATTATTACTTTGCATCAGCGTCGATTTTATATGTCGCCGTTGTATTTGCGATGACATTATAGGAGGATAAAAACATGAAAATTGATTTTCATACACATGGGAAATTAGCAAAGGGATTACCTTTTTCAACTTCATATACCATCAATTTATTTAAAGAGGCACGTGAGTTTGGATTAGATGCGATTTGTTTAACTGAACATTTTAATAGTCGAGGATATCGTGATTTACTACAGTTTATTGTCAATCATTATCCATGTCTTGGAGATTGCTATGACGTCGAAGGATTGAAAGTTTTTATTGGCATGGAAGTTGATATCGAAGAATCAGGTCATGTATTAGTGATTGGAAATGTTAATGATATTTTAGCTATTCATGAACAGTTAGAAGATTATATGAGTGGCCCTAAGCAGTTAGATTATGAAAGTTATATGCGAGGAGATTCATTTATTAAAGCCAGTGACTTAATGACACTTTGTAAAAAATATCCTGTCTTAGTAGGAGCTGCTCATGCAGTTCGAGAAGGAAGTAATATCAAGACATTAAGTGATGACGTGTTATCACAGTTTGATTTCTTTGATCTAAATGGAAAAGACTGCAGCAAAGATTTAGAAATGGAAGAAAAAATCAAGAAATTAGCAGCTCGTTTCAATAAGCCGGTCGTTGCTGGAAGTGATACGCACCAATGCTTGCAATATGGATGTATTTATAACGTATTTGAGCGAGAATGTACGACAATTACAGAGATTCATGAAGAATTAAACGCCGGACGTTATGAGATTGAAATGCTTGACTATATTGCGTTTAAAGTGAAGTCGGCAAATTTATTAAAGAAATCATTAAAAATGATGTACGCGAAATGTGGAGAATATGTCTTAGAAGACATCGGATAGTTGCTCAATTAAATACCTTTCATCTATGCTAGATAAGTTTTTAACATTGCAAAAGGCTTTATCATAACTAGACTTTAAAAATACCCTACCGAGAGTGGCTCGCTAGGGTATTTTTTATGAGTTCTTCCACTTTATGGTTATAAATGGAATATGTTTTGGTATAATGAAAAGATGTTTAAAGGAGGGACGATGAGTCATGAATAAACCATTAATTCTAATGACCATGCTCTGTTCATTGTTCGCCTTATTTTCTTATCGTGAAGAATACAAACAAGATGTAACGAAGAAAACAAGATTTCAATTGATTTTAGCATGTACCGTCGCCTTAATTCTCATTAATAGCTTTCTTTTGATCAGTCACGGATAAAAAGGAGAGAATGAAATGAAAAATATCGTGATTTTTTTACTTTTAAGCATTGGCCTTATCTTATTGCAAATTTATTTATCTAAAAAAATCTCTCGATTTTATGGACTTATTTTACCAAGCCTTACATTTATCCTATCTATCTTTACGGTATTAAACCTGATGTTGGTTGAGGGTGAAACTCTATTTCAATTCATCATTCAAGTGATTTATACACTGTTATTATGCAATTTACCAACATTTCTTTTTCTAGTGATTTATTATCACTTTCATCAAAAAAATAAACGTTAACATGAAATTATGGTATTAAATGACTGAATCGTCGTATGTTAATGAAGTAGGATACATTAATTTTAAATAATGAAAGAAGGTTAACGATGGCAATTCAATTGATTTGTATTGATATGGATGGAACATTACTCATGAATCAGCACGACATTGCTTTAGTGGATCAAGAAGCGATTGAGTATGCACTTAATCAAGGCGTGCATGTGGCAATTACGACGGGACGTGTCTATAATTGTGCTCGATTATATGCTAAAAGAATTGGCTTACAAACGCCAATCATCGCATCAAATGGAGCCTTTATTGGTGGGGTAGAGGACGAGGTGATTTATCACAATCCACTGGATCTTCAAGATGTTCATGATTTCATGACACTCACCCAAGAAGCAGGCGTTCTCTCGTATTTAACGGCTAATTTTGGCATTATCTCAACAGTGGAATTACCTGAAACAAATATTTATAAAGTTTTAAATCAAACGTTACCTGAAAGCGAAAAGATTAGTTTAAAGGTCATCTCATCATTAGAGGAACTGAGTCAGTATGAGCAGGACATTTTAAAAGGAGTTTGTATTGGTGAGGATCACTCACTTCTTGTTGAGTTAAAAGAAAAGCTAAAGAAAACTCATCCTCATTTAGAAGTCGTCTCTTCATGGAATGATAATTTTGAAATCATGAAAAAAGGAAGTTCTAAAGGAGAAGCCGTGCAACACTTAGCCAATTATTTAAATATTTCTTATGATGATGTGATGTGTATTGGTGATAGTGAAAATGACTTATCGATGCTAAAAGTTGCTGGAGTGAGTGTCGCTATGGGAAATGCGACGCCTGAAGTCAAAGAACAGGCTGATTACATCACAGCTGATAATCAACACGGTGGAGTGGCACAAGCCATTTATCATTTTATCCAATAGAACTAAAAAAGATTAATCATAATGGAGATATCTCCATTCGATTAATCTTTTTTATGAGTTGAATTTATTCAGTGTAGGCGGTGTTTAAATCGGTTCTTCATTCTCTTTAGGCACAACTAAACGATCTCTAATAAATTTATTAATTGCGTCACAAATTTTTTCTTTTTCCTCAAAAAACGCCGCATGACCACTTTGATGTAATTTGAGTAGCTTAGAATCTTTAATGTGTTCGTTTAAGTAAGTCGCAAAATAATACGGACAAATGACGTCATGAACGCCATGCATAATGAGTGTTGGCACTTGAATTTGATCCAAATCATCAAACAGTCGTTCTTCATCGAGTGCCAATAATGATTTAGCAGTTGCCCATCCAGAGGCTTCTAAACACATTGTATCGAACCAGTTGTCAGTCGAAGGATCGGCATAGCGATAAAACATCAGATTTCGGATGATGACAATGGCGCTCGGGCGATCGTTGTAAATCATCTCAATCCAATCACCTACTTGATCTCGCGAAAAACCGTAAAGCCAATCATCTGTTTGGACAAACGATGGCGCTGCACTTGATAATAAGCAAAGTTTTGAGACTCCATACCCTTGATATTTAGCCATGTAGCGAATGGCAATGGCAGCCCCCATCGAATGACCGACGAGTGTAATATCTTTTAAGTTCAACGCTTCAATGACCGCTTTAATATCAGAAGCCATTGTGTCATAATCATATCCATCAAATGGACGATCAGAGCGGCCGTATCCACGTAAATCAACCGTTATACAACGATAACCAAATTCCATGAGATATTCCACTTCATATTCCCACATCTGATGATCTAAAGGCCATCCATGAATAAACAAGATCACCTTCTCAACGTATTTGTTTCTTTACATTTTATGAAAAGACATGATTCGATATGAATCTTTTTTTAACATCCTTTATCAATTATGGATAAAAATAAAAGGACTTGCGTTTTGTTGCTTATTGTGACAAATGAATAAAGATCATTAAGGTATAATGTAAATAAAAGTAACACTTCATTTAACGTTTTGATAGGATCGCTTTTGAGCGTCTTGAATGAAAGAAGAAGTTGTGATACTGTTTATGATTAAGAAGCGAGCGAGGAGGTGATGACATGATAAATTGGATCGGATGGTTAACCTTATCATTGATCTTAACATTAATTTTAGAAATGATTAAATGTAACTATTCAGCCACCAAGTAAACGAATTCCGTTTATTGGTGGTTTTGTTAATGATATGTAGCTCTCGTGAATAACTTACCTATTTATAAGATTTACGTTATAATATCCTTACTATTCCAACTTTAGAAGAAGGTGTCATCTTATGTCAGAATCTGAAATCATCAAAGTTTATCATGAAGGAATTCAATCCGTCATTACTTTAGTTCAAGGACTTTCCACTCAAATCTCTGATTTATCTCAAACGATTGAGAAACAAAATAAAATCATTTCAGATTTAGATGCTCGCCTTAAAAAACTTGAAAAACAATCAAATAAAACAAGTCAAAACAGTAGTTTGCCTCCCTCAACCGATGGTTTTAAAAAGACAAAAAGTTTGCGTCAACCTTCAAATAAAAAACCGGGTGGTCAAGTCGGACATCAAGGTTCAACCTTAAAAATGATAAAAGATCCGGATCATGTCGTCACACATCATCCGAAAATTTGCCGAGGGTGTGGGTGTTGTTTAGAAAACGTTGAACCTCAAAAAACGATTCGACGTCAAGTTTTTGATTTACCGAGATTAAGGCTTCAAGTCACTGAGCATCAATCTCAAATTAAAGTATGTCCTAACTGTCACTTTAAAAATGAAGGACTATTTCCGAAACATGTCACACAACCGACACAATATGGGCCACATTTAACAAGTGTATTAACTTATTTCAGTCACTATCAATTGATTCCTTTCAACCGTCTGAAACAATTGACTCAAGATATTTTCAAAGCGACCATCAGCCAAGGAACACTGGTGAATATGACGAAACGATGTGATGAGTTATTAGAAACGACTGAAGCTTCAATCAAAGAAAATCTTTTGGCATCAAATCATCTTCATTTAGATGAAACAGGCTGTTATGTCAATGGAAAGAGACACTGGCTTCACGTGACTTCAAATCAAAAATTCACGCATTACTTTGTTCATGAAAAGCGTGGCTCTCAAGCAATTGAAGCCAATGGCATTCTTCCCTCTTTCAAAGGAACCGTCATCCATGACCATTGGACCCCGTATTTTAAATATGATGATTGTACGCATGCTTTATGTAACGTTCATCATTTAAGAGAGTTTAAAGGAATCATCGATTTTGAGAACCAACAGTGGGCAAAAAACATGACGAAATTATTACTTGAAGCTAAAACTTATTCAGAAGAGACGGAATATCCTTTACCCTTATCTAAAATACAGGAGTTTGAGAAACGATACCAACAAATCATCGAAGAGGGTTACCGTGAGAATCCTTTAAAACTGCATGAAAAGAATACGGATTCCGTTCGATTACTCAATCGTTTATCGAAACGACAAGAAGAAGTATTAGAATTTCTGTATCAAGTTGAAGTTCCGTTTGATAATAATTTAGCTGAGCGTGATGTCCGAATGACTAAAACTAAACAAAAAATATCCGGATGTTTCCGAACAGAAAAAGGTGCTCATTGTTTCGCCCGAATCAGAGGTTTCATCTCTACTTGTCAAAAGCAAGGATTAAATATTATCGAAAGTATTGAAACCATTTTAATGGGAAATACGATTCAATTTTCATAACATTCACAAGGAGTACTTCACTAAATGAGCACTCCTTTTTGTGATACTCTTTTCTACTAGGCTGAATAGTTACAAAATATAATTATATTTGTCAATTAGGAGGTATTCATATGAAACAAACTAGAAGAGCAAGAATGGTAAATGAGACAAATGTAAATGTTAGTAAGGATTACTATAGTATTGGAAAGTTGACTTCTGATATTACAGGTTTAAGTGAAGATAATTTATCGCATAGTTCGGAATCAAAAAATATTAGAAAGATGATTAATATAGTAGGATTATTCCTAAATAATAGTAAAGAGGATTTAGGAATAATAAAGAATAAGTTACAAATTCCAGTAGAAGAATATCCTAAATATTTAGATTTTTATTCACGTCTGTACAATTCAGAAATTGAAGGGCAGACAGTAAGCAAGTTGATGGAGAAGTCAAATTTAGGTGAAGAAATTGGGGATATTGAAATGATGAAGATAGGGATAATTTTTCAAGAGTTGATTAAAAAAGAATTTAAAAATGATCCGATATATCCAATCATTGATAGATGGATGGAAGATAGATTTAAAAACACGTATTTAGATGAAGCTAACAGAGTATGGAATGACCTTAGTTCATTAATAGAAAAAAATATTGAAAATATTTCACAGATTTATAGTAGTGAAAGAAGGTTACAGGCCCTTAAAAGCTATAAAAAGGCCATTGTGAAGATTAGTGATATATTTATGAAGAATATTGAAAAAGAGTTGAAAGAAAGTCAAATAGCTCGTGATTTTGATGATATGCTTTTATTCCCGAAGGAGAAAAGAAGTATAGATGAAATTGAAGAAATGCGAAAGAGAGTATTAGAATTAGTTGCACCTGGAGATGAACAAAGTGCCGAGAGTATTCATAAATTTTTTAATAATTTAATAAATAACCAATAAAAAAACATGGATTATACCATGTTTTTTTTATTATGTAAAGAAAAAAATATTTATTTAAAGATTCCTCTGCTTAAGTATTGAGCTATTTTACAATAAATATGTAATCTGAAACAGATAGTGATTACAAAATGTTCTATGACAATTAGATGAATTGTGAAAAGTTTCTTAATTCTTATAGGACGTTAAATTTGATTTTATCATCATTATAGGAGGAGTTTACTTATGAGTACAACAGATAATTACGTTAATTGGGATCAAGTTGAAGATGCATTTTATGAAAATTATACACTTGCTGATGGAACATATGAAGGAGTCACTAAATCATATTCCATCTTTATGTCAAAAAAAGATAAGACTCCAATGTTTTCACTTAAAGTATCAGTAGATAGTGAAGGAGGTAACTATGAAGTATCATATGTTACTAAGTTTAATTTTTATAATAAGCATCTAGAGAAGTTACTAGAAGTGTTTAATATTGAGCTTATTTTAGGACAAAGACCTAATCTTGATGAATTATGTAACGTTCCTGTTGAGGTTGAAGTCAAAACCAATGGTGAGTTTAAAAATATAGTTTCAATCAAGAAACTTACAAAAACTTCAAGTAATGATATGTTAGACACAATTCTTGATTCTACAGATTGTGTAGATGTAGAGGATGATTTTTTTCTGTAAAGTTTAGAATTATGAATTATGTTTAGAAGGGTGAGATGAATGTCAATGCAATCAAAACAACAAACCTTAGATCCTTACTTGAATTTGGAGAAAGCCATCAGTTTTCAATCAATTAATGATGACTTTATAGTATTGACCTCTTTTGTAAATTGGTTAAAAGGAGATGAGCTAGCAACCACTGAGTTGCTAGCTCATCCTAATACAGTAAAATTAGCTCTTGCTTGTCATCAATTGACGAATTTGATGACATCTGAAAAAGAATTAATTTTTTCTAAAATTCTTTCACTACATACTCAAATAGATTATCAGGATGCTCAATCTGGATATCAAATGTTAGTGACAAAAGCCGCTGATAAAGTTGGTAATCAATTACTTAATGAGCTTCGGATCTATTACAAAAGTCAAATTAGTCGATTATGTGGTGGCTATAGGTCTCGCTCTGGAAAAGTAAAGATTGATGAGGAGATATTGGGAGATTTTATAAGGTCTATAACGACACTTTTAGTCATGAAACTAGAAAATGGTGATGAATCTTTATATGTTTACAATAAGAAAACGGGTTCATATATTCATGATAATTATGTCATTGGAAGAATCATTAGATGGGCTAGTAAAATGATTTCAGATTTTAAGTGGACAACAACTTTTGAAAAAGAAATGATTGCTTTATTGATGAGAGATTCAGTCGTTATACATGCGAGTGATTTTAACAAAACGCATATTAACTTAATGAATGGTTCATTAAATTTAGAAACATTAGAAGTTGAAAAGTTTTCTTCAAATCATTTATGTACTCAATCTCTAGGGATTTCATATGATCCTCAAGCACTCTGTCCCAAATTTGATAAATTCTTGTCTGAGACCCTTCAAGATGATTCGGAATTAATTCATTTAATTCAAGAAATTGCTGGCTATGTTATTAGTAATGAAACAAAAGCTAATAAAGCTTTTTTCTTGTACGGCCCAGGCGGAACGGGAAAATCAGTCATGGCAGATGTTTTTCAAGCCTTAGTTTCTAAATCTTTAGTTTCTAATGTGTCATTGAAAAACTTAGAAACTCGTTTTGGTATGGAACCATTACTAGATAAGAAATTGAATATTGCGAGTGAAAATGAGGCAGACTTTATTCTTTCAAATGAAAATTTTAAGGCTATCACCTCGGGAGATGCAGTTAATATTGACTTGAAAGGACGAACAGCGATCAATAGGAGATTAAATACTAAGTTGATTTTTGTGACGAATAATCTTCCTACCTTTTCAGATTCTTCATATGCTTTGATACGTCGTTTGGTTATTGTTCCTTTTAACCGCCAATTTTCCATTCAAGAACAAAATAAGCATTTAACGGAAGAATTGTTAGTTGAATTACCAGGAATCTTCAATTGGGCTCTAGAAGGATTAAAACGATTAATCGCTAATGGTTATGTATTTACTGAAAGTAAAAATTCCGAAAAACTTCTTCAAACTTATCAGGATAATATTAACCCGGTAGAGAAATTCTGCAAAGAGTGTATTATTCAAAGTGAGGATAGTCGAATTATGCGTAAAGATTTGATAGAGGCATATGGAAAATGGTTGGATGATAATGCGATAGCGGATCATGGTACAAAATCACCCCAAAAGTTTTGGAAAATATTTTATGCGACAATAAAAAAATTTCAATGGAGTATTTCAGAAACGAGCGTTCGTGGAATGAAACGTATCTATGGTATAAAAGTCCAATAGTGATGAGGGGTAGAAAGGGTGGAGTGTGTTTAGTTGTATGGAATGAATTTGTTTCTATTATACGATGGTGAAGTTTCTTTACCCCCTTCACCACCTTTTTTACCCATGATTTATTAAGGAGAATTTTCATGACTCAAAAGAAAATATATACAAAAGAAGAATTGAAAAAAGGTATGACAAGTGAATTATCAATCGATTTTGAATTATATGTTGATGATTTAGCTAAATGGCTGACGAATTACTTAATCGAGCATCATTTTAGTCGTCATGTAAAAAAAGATGCTAGTATGACTAGTTAATAAATGAAATCAGAATTTAAATTAACTGATGAGAAAAGGAGCAATTAATATGAAAAATACAGAAATTAATGTAACAGTAGAAAACGTGGAAGAAGTAGCAAGTAAGTTAAAAGGTTTAATTGAAAATCATGTTTCTAATGATATGAAGTTAGAAATGTGGATCTGGGAAGTACTTGAGGATATGAAGGATAGATTCTATTCAGAGGGTGATTATTCTCAGAAATTACGTGCTATTGAGTACGTTAATGAACATAAAGAATTGATGTTAAGTATGGTATCAAATAGGCCTACTTATGTACGATTTAGTGCTGAAATCGGGATCAAATCTTTATTAGAATATGGTTCACCATTTGGTCAACAAAATAACTTTGCGAAATCATACGATGTCGCACTTCGTCAACTACAACAAACATTTAGAGGTTATGGGTATGAGTTCTCAGAAGTAATTTTTACAAGTGTTGATGATGGTACAGTTACACTTATTTGGGAAACAAATAAACCCGTTTTATTTAAGGATGTTTTAGATTATCCAAAATCATTAATGACGTTAGCTGATTTATTGGATCAATTAGATATCTTTGGGTTAGAATTTAGTTATTCATATCATTTAATTGGGCCTTTAAGTAATGAAGTTGAAAGCAATTGCTATGTTGGACAAGGATTTAAACAAGGTTACTTTAAAACCTATGACGATTCTGATTGCCATTTAGTGCAGGAATGTCCTTTTGATTTTACAGGTTTTATTCACTATTCTTTAGATGGTAGCTATCACTTATCTTTAGAAGAGGAAATTAATGAAGAATCATTACAGTTAGTTTTACAATCTGGATATCATTTAGAAGGTCATCAATTAAGAAGTGGTTTGAATGGGGTTATCAAATCTGTTGAAACTATCGATTGGTAATTTGATGTGTGATGAGAGATGGGAGATTAAAAAGTATATTAAATGGGAAAATCAAATTCATTGAGTTTATTAGATAATGGATTTTATTTAAAATGCGATAAATGTAATTGGCATTTATCGCATTTATTACAATAATAGTTGCTCCATACAATTTTAGTAAGGGAAGTAATGAATAGCTTTTAAAGCAGATATTATATTATTGATTTATTTAAAAGTTACATGAATCAATGGAGGTTATTAGCAATGATTAGGAAGAGTTCGAAAGTGAGGGCGGTCGCATATTGTCGATTCAGTAGTAGTAATCAACGAGAAGAATCGATTGATGCACAATTAAGAGCCATCTACAAATTTATGGGTGAACATGATTATACACCTGTTGGTGATTATATTGATATGGCATTGACAGGGACAAATACCGATCGACCAAACTTCCAACGAATGATAGAAGATGCTAAGAAAGGTTTATTTGATGTAGTAATCGTTCATAAAATGGATCGTTTCTCTCGTAATGTTCGTGATACGTTAAATATTGAAAGTGAATTAGCTCAATATGGAGTAAAGGTGATTAGTGTTATTGAACAATTTGCAGATACACCTGAAGGACAATTACAACAAATCATCCAATTAGGTGTCGGTCAATATTACAGCCAAAATTTGGCAAGAGAAGTGATGAAAGGACTGAGAGAAAACGCTTACAAGTGTTTGCATAACGGAGGCTTACCACCGTTAGGATATGATGTTGATCCTATAACGAAGCAGTACATCATTAATGAAAAAGAAGCAGAATCTATTCGTATTATCTTTAAAAAGTTCTTAGAAGGATGGAGTTATCGAGAATTAGCAGAATATCTGAATGTATTAGGGTATCGTACTAAAATAGGTAATAAATTTTCTGCTAATTCATCTTTCTATGATATCCTCGTGAATTCAAAATACAAAGGTGAATATGTCTTTGGACGTAGCTTGTCTAAACCTAAACAACCAGGAATGAAACGATCGCATCGTAAAAACAAAGATGAATCAGAAATCATTCGTGTGCCAAATGGATTACCTGCTATTGTAGACGAAGGAACATTTGAACAAGTCCAAAAACTATTAGCTAGTCGTCAACGTTCTAAAGGGGCTTCAAAGGCAAAAGAAGTTTACTTAGTTTCAGGGCTTATAGAGTGTGGTGAATGTGGAAGTCCTTATCATGGAAGTGCACGAATTGGAGGTAGAAATAAACAAAAATACGTTTCTTATCGATGCTCAAAACGTAAGAAAATCGAGAATCCATGTAAGTGTAAAGAGATTAATAGAACGCTATTAGATGAGTTCATTGTCAATCAACTATTTACAACTATTTTGAATCCTCAACATTTAGAACTGTTACATCAGAAGGTGAATGAAAAGCTTAAACAAAAGTTTTCAGAGATGGATCATGATTTACCAAAGTTAGAAAAACAGTTAAAAGAAGTGAATCAAAAAGCATCCAATTTAGTTCAAGCGATTGCAGTTGGAGGATTAGGAAGTATTGATACGATTACTGCTGAATTACAACGATTAGAACAACAAAAGATTGTCTTAACAAATGAGATACAAAATCATCAAGTGAAACAATCAGAAGTTAATCTTACATTAGATCAAATGAAAGAAGTATTAGAAGAAGCTAAGGAGTATGTTTTAAAAAATAATGATGACATGATGAAATATATCTTATCACGATTCATTCATAAAATTATCGTAAACAATGAAGCCATCGAGGTTGAATACAATCTCGGTGGCTTTTTTATTGAATTCAAACAGGTGGTATTGATAGAAATGAAGAGTTATTCAAAGAAAGAGATCTATGCTTATTCACCTTTAAAGGAGGTGAGTTAATAAGGAAGTATTCATGGAATTTTACATGGAAAAACGGATGAGATAATGTTTTGAAGAAACGTTATGATTAAAGAGGTGAGGAGGTGATGGATGGTGTGTCAATCAACAGACTATAATGGAATCTATGCAGATATTTTTGAGATTTTTGGAGATGAGATTACCAGACAATTTCATCATCATTTCAAAGGACATCAAATTTGTTGTCCAATGAGACTACATTCAAAGGAATACATTAGAAAGTATTTAGCTCAATATTATGATGGTAAAAATATTAGAGAGATAGCCACCTATCTTGGGTATTCAGAAAGATGGATTAAACAACTTTTAATAGATGAATTCAAGTAAGTATTTTCATTTATCAATGATTGGAGAGAGAGAAATGATTTATAAAGAAATATGTTCAGAATGTTTAGGATCTGGAACAGTAGCCTGTGATTGTACGGGAGGTTGTGGACCAAGTTTTGCGGATGAAGATTGTTTTGGATGTGGAGGAACAGGAACGCATATATGCCCAGCTTGTGATGGAAGTGGTGAACAAGCAGATGTAGACTATTAGCCCGTCATATGAATTGAAAGGAGGTGATTGATATGAATCCAAAATTGCTTGATGGACTAGGAAAAGTATTGGTGACAGTGGTTACTGTAGCTATCGGTATTGGCTTAGATCATCTGAAAGAAAAGAATAAATAGAAACTAAAAAACCATTATCTCAAATCAGATTTAATCTGAACTCAGATAATGGTTTTTGTTTTGTTCATTTTTCTGTAACAGTTGCGGACGTGGATATTATGGTGGAGATGGGGCGTTCCGGTTAGTATCCACGTCCCAATATTTCAACGTGTTTGTTTGTATTTAGCTTTATTTCTATTAATTAAAATAGTATTAAATTTATTGTATACAAAGTCTAAAAAAACTGGATAGTCAACAGTAAATTGGACAAATTCCTTAAGGTGTTTGATTTTTGTACTCTATTGGGCTGAGATAACCCAAGGTAGAATGAATTCTTTTATAATTGAACCACCAGACAAAAAGAAACCATTCGTTTTGAAATTCATTTCCACGATCCGGTTATTAAGTCTATTGTAATGACTTAACTTAAGTGTGTTCATAAAACTATACTAGAATCAAAGCTAAAAGAAAAAGAGTGATATTTTTATCACTCTTTATAAGAAAATGAAGCTGAAATAACTTCAATATAACCCTCTCTATTTTCCTGTTTAATTAATGGATTTGAGTCAATTAATAGTTCAATACGAGTAACTTTTTCAATGTTTGAGTTTTCTTTTTTATAATTAAACTCTATTTGGTAAATTCCATTTGTTAATTTAGATAAATCATAAGTGTTTGTTGCTGTATTATTATTTTCATCGATAATATTTAACGTAATATTTTCAACAGAACCAATATTACCCAAATCAATATTTAGTGTGTTATATAAATGATTATAATTATAAACATCTGCATAAATATTTTCAAAGTCTGTTAAATTGTCGTACTTTATAAATGATTTTCCATTATTAATAGTGATATTATAGCTTCCTTTTGTTTTAAATGTGTCAATATAGTTAGAGGAGTAATTTAACTCTGTTTCAATTATTTCAGAATCAAGCGGCTCGTTTATAAGCTGTTCATCCGTGACTTCTTCTTCAATTGCGGTATCTGTTTGTTGTTCAAATTTATCTTCAGGAGTTGATTGAGATTCTTTTTTATCATTATTTTTCTCTAATACTTCTTCATTCATATGGGTAATTAATGATTCTTCGTTTTCAGATAATTCAATTAAAGCCATTCCACCAGTTAATATGCTGCCAACAACTGCTATTGTCCAGATTTTTGTATTTAAATCTACTCGTTGATTTCCCATTCAATATCCCCCTTACTATTAATTTTTAAATCATAATCTGATTTAATATCAGTTTCAATATTATAATATGGAGTTAAATTATCAATAAAAGCTGAAGCAAACCGACAAAATGTTTGTAAGCTATCATTGTCAACTTCAATGGTTGCTTTTCCTTTTAATGCATCAGTTACAATTCCTTCATACATATCATAATTTGCATTGGTAGACTCGATGATGACCTTATCATTTTTTAATAAAATGTTATCTGGTTTTTGATAGACTACTAACTTATTGTAGGATACTGAATAAACCCGTGTTTCTATATCATTAATTGTAACCCGATAATCTTTATCTAATATAACTACTTCATTAGTGACTTCATCCTCTCGTTCCTTACCTAATTTGATGGCTAAAACCATAGGAAGTAAATTGTATAGTAACCAAACAATATTAACTATAAATACAGTAGGCGTTACTGTTCCATCTAATAGTTTTAGGGTACCTAAAATCGATGCTAATAGCGTTAAAGTGATTAAAATTAAATGAGGCATAATTTCTTTTAAATAGAATTTATTCTCAGCATTCTTGTCTTTATTTGTTACTTTGAAAACTAAATCGTTAGAAAAAAATAATTGTTTTAAACAACTGTAAGCTAAATACGGGCACATAATCATTTCATAAATATTAGCCCATAACATTGATCTCGTCTTACTGTAAGCTGTTGTAAATACAATATATTGACTAACATAATAAGGAATAAAAAATATAACTAAACTCTCTATAGGTGCATCGATAAAGAATGTACCGGTGATTAAGAATAACATGGGAGCAATGACGAATAATAATTTGATTAATGAAGTATACCAAAAAAATACCCCGTCAAAATAAACAAGCTTTTGTTTCCAATTTAATCCTTTTTGAAATAGAGGGTTTTTGTATTTTAATAATTGTAAATTACCCCGACACCATCTATCTCGTTGTCCTAAGAAATCTCTGAGGTTCGTAGGGTGTAGACCTAAAACTAAACACTCGTTAACATACACCATGTCATAACCAAGTGCTTGAATCATCATACCAACTGCGATATCTTCAGTGATTGAAAAAGTTGGATAACCTCCAATTTCATCAATACATTTGCGCCTGAACATCGCATTTGTACCGACATGAATTGCTGAATTTAAACCTGATCGTCGTGGTTGTACATCACGCATAAAAAAATCTTGTTCTGATGGAATATTTTTTCCGAATGCTTTTTGAAAAATATCTGCATTATAGAATGTTTGTGGTGCTTGAACAAATCCAACTTTTTCATCAAAGAAATAAGGAACTAATTTTAGTAAGAAGTTGGATTTCGGCATCATATCAGCATCAAATACTACCATTAATTCTCCTTTGGCAACCTTTAAACAGTTGTTAATATTACCGGATTTAGAATGTGAGTTATCGTATCTTACAACATAGTGCACATTAAATTTATCACATAATTCTTTAACTTCTTTTCTTTTACCGTCATCACAGAGATAAATTTCTTTTTTACCTTTTTCATACTTTAGCGATAATACTGTAGCTAATGTTTTTCTTAATAATTCAACGGGTTCACCATATGTTGGGATAATAATATCAATTGTTGGAAGGGATGTTCTGGATATATCAAATGTTGTTTTTTGGGGTTCGTTACTAGATACTAAGCAAAAAATTAAGAATTGAATAAATCCTAAGGTTTCTGCAATTAATAATAAAATCCCAAGAGCTGTCGAAATTATGTTGTTAAAAGGAATTGTTGTGAATCGCCATCCGATATAAACAACCGAAGTAATTACGCTAATCAAAATCAATAATTTACTAGTTGTTTTTCTTAGTAAAATAAAAATAATCAACATACTTAAAACAGAAATAAGCATATAGTTCATCATACCTTAACCCTCCTTATTTTATTAAAAAGTACATGACAGTATATTATTTATGGCTTAGATAGATTACAATAAATTAGACAATTTTTGAGGTTGTAAGATAAAGTGTGTAAACTCTTAAAACAGTTACCATAATAAGTTAACTAATTTAAAGGAGTTTATTGTTTATGACAAGAAAAGCTGCAATGAAGCAATTATTTAACCTCATGCAAGATGAATACGAAATTAAGTCTGCTAATGATATCGAAGCTGCCTTATTAAACATGTTTGGAAACTTTATTGAACAGGCATTAGAAGCTGAATTAGATCAACATTTAGGATATAGCCGATATGATTTTCGTAATAAATCAACTTCAAATACACGAAATGGACGTCAATCTAAAACCATTCAAACGCGTCTTGGTGAAACAATGATTCAGGCTCCCAGAGATCGGGAAGGTTCATTTGAACCCCAAATCGTCCCTAAACGTCAAACAAATGTCATCGGAATTGAAGAAAAGATTCTATCGCTTTATGCTAAAGGATTATCAACACGTGATATTTCTAAAACGTTAGAAGAGATTTATGGCTTTGAAACGTCACATGAAACAATCTCTGCTGTAACTGATAAAGTGATTCCACTTATTAAAGAATGGCAACAAAGACCCCTTGAAGCTGTTTATCCTATCGTTTACTTAGATGCACTTCATGTTAAAGTGCGAGATGGAATGAGTGCTTCAACTAAAGCTGTTTATTGTATCATAGGAGTATCATTGGATGGCCGTAAAGATGTTTTAAGTCTCTCTATCGGAGAAGCCGAAAGTGCTTCTTATTGGATGAGTTTATTAGATGAATTAAAGGCTCGTGGAGTGCAAGATATTTGTATTGCCTGTGTTGATGGTTTAAGTGGCTTTGAACAGGCCATTCAAGCTGTTTTTCCTCATGCCCTCGTTCAACGTTGTTTAGTTCATTTAATCCGACAATCAACAAAATTTGTTTCTTATCAAGATAGAAAATCATTCTGTTATGATTTAAAACAAATCTATCAAGCGGTTAACCGATCGGCAGCAGAACAAGCCTTTGAAATCTTTAAGAATAAATGGAGTCCCATAGTGCCTTTAGCCGTTAGGGTTTGGGAAAATAACATCGAAGAGGTTTATCAACTGTTTCAGTTCCCTAAAGAAATTCGAAAAATGATTTATACGACGAACGCCATTGAAAGCTACAATAGCCAATTAAGAAAAGTGCTAAAGGGAAAAGGAACTTTTCCAAATGAAACATCTGTTATGAAATTAATCTATCTTCAAACCATGGAAGTTACTAAGAAGTGGCGACGTCAACTTTCAAATTGGAGTCAAATTTTAAATCAACTATTAATCTTATATCCAGATCGTTTAACACCTTATCTATAATTTTAAAAATTAGTTTACACACTTAACTTGACAAGGTCTTAGAAAATATGTATAAAAATTATATTTTAATTACTATAGGGAATTTTAATGAAAGGCTCTGTTAGATGAACATGTTGAAATAAGTAATCTATCGACTTGAAGTTAATAGAGTACTTAAAAAGGTTGTTTAGTTTTGTGTGGGCAATCCAAGTCAGTCCTTATCAGCAAAATTGTCTAATAGCGCTTAATGAAAAGAAGTGATACATTATTTATCATAAGAATTTTTTTGAATTTATATGGAATAATAAAATCATCTAATTATTTAAATTTAGCACTATAAAATTACCTATAAAAAGATAGATGACCTAGTGAAACATTTGTATAGCTTATTTTACTTACAAGAACATTTTGTTACATTTTCAACTGTAAAAAAATTCTATCTAAAGTAGTATAAATGCATCTAAGAAGTAGTAAAAAGAGTAATTTTTTATCAATAGAGATGACTATTGTCATAACGAAGGTGTCTTTGTCACAATATGAGAGGTGTGAATTTTTTATAAAAACAGCTATAGTATATTGCGTTATATAATATCCCTTGTATAATAAATGTTATATAATAGATATTATATTATTAAGAGGAGAAAAGAATGCCACCAAAAGCAAGAATTAGTAAAGAACAAATTATAGATAAAGCGGTTGATTTGATTAGAAAGGAGAAAACATTAACAGCCTCTACATTGAGTAAAGAGCTTAAATGTTCAACACAACCTATATTTTGGTATTTCAATAATATGGAAGAAGTTAAGAGTGAAACTTTAAAGCAAGCGCATAAAAATTTTAGCGATTTTTTGCGTGTACCAATTGAAGGTATTTCATCATATAAATCTACTGGAATTAGGTATATTCAGTTTGCACGTAATGAAAAGGGATTATTTAAGCTCCTTTTTATGAGTGAACGTTCAAAAGATGAAAATATTTTTGTAGATGATTCGAACATACATTTTTTAACTAACCTAATATGTAAAACAGAGTTTGTAGACAAATCTAAAGCCGATGAAATATATAAGATTATGTGGTTATTTTGTCATGGGATTGCAACTATGATTGCAACAAAAACTGTAGAAATAAATGATTCTGAAGTAGAGTATATGCTTGAAACTGTGTGTAAAGGTATTATAGGAGGAAATAGAAATGAAACTATTATTAAGCGATAAACATGTGCATATTAACTTTATAGAAAGTGATGAAAATAAGTATATTAACCTCTCTAATCTTAAAATTTCCAACTGTGTGGGGTGCTTTGGCTGTTGGACTAGAACACCAGGTAAGTGTGTTATTCGTGATGATGCAGTGAAGGTTTATCCTATTATTGCGAAGAGTGATGAGATTATTTATGTAAGTAAAATAAAATATGGTTGCTATGACACAGTGATGAAAACTATGCTTGAGCGTGCTATTCCAATTCAACAAGCTTTTATTCGCCTTTTAGATGGAGAAGCACATCATGTGCAACGTGATGTTGCTATGAAAAATGCAGTTATTATTGCATACGGCAATATAGAGCAGGGAGAACAAGAAATATTTAAACGTTTAATAGAGCGCAATGCTCACAATATGAATTTTAAGAGTTTCAAGATTCTTTTTGTAGATGAAGAAAATTTGGAAAAAGTAGTGATGGAGGAGGTTGAAAAATGGGAAAAGTAATTATTATAAACGGTAGTCCTAGGGCGACAAAATCAAATTCTAAACGTTATGGAGATATTTTTAGATGTTTTTATAAAGGCGATACAGATACTTTTAATATTACGAAGAATAATCATAACGATATTTGTAGCAAAATAGAAGAATATAGCGATATTTTATTTATTTTTCCATTATATGCAGATGGGATTCCTGTGACATTACTTAATTTTTTAAAGTTTTTGGAACAGAATCCTCCTAAAAATAAACCTAATATAAATATAATGATAAATTGTGGTTTTATAGAGCCTTCACAAAATGAAGTTTGTATTGATATGATTAGATTATTTTGTAAACAAAATAGATATACTTTTGGATCGGTATTATCAATAGGTAGTGGGGAAGCAATTTTAGATACACCATTTAGATTTCTTGTTAGATGGAAAATAAAAAGGTTATCAAAATCTATTTATAATAATAGATTTGAAAGTTTAAATATTACTATGCCAATATCAAAGAAGTTGTTTATTAAGGCATCTACAAATTATTGGGTTGATTATGGAAAGCGAAATGGTATTACAAAATCGGAGATGGAAACCATGAAGATAGAGTAGCGGTGATTATTATTATAACTGGATTCTAAATGAAACGAATGGAGCGGTTACAGTAGTACGTGGATAGCCGACACTAGCAAAATTATCATATTGAATAATCTTCTAGTGTCGTATTAATCATTGGTTGAGCGACTGTTACTGGGAACAAGTGTCTATGTGAATGGAAAGTCAACTGTAGTAACTAAAATTAATCAGGCATATACTGTATACGAATCTAAGATTAATTCTTATAGGCTAAGCGGAGCTGGGACTAGTATCGTTATTTTACCATTCTAACTGTTTATAACGATATGGTATATCTATGGGAGTAGTTAATCAATGAATACAGCTCTACGATCTCAATGATTTCCTTTCATTAGACATTGTATTTGGTGTTGAATTCCTGTTTAATATGTTGATAACAATTCGTTTATAATATCATTATCTATCTCTTTATTTTTTTATTGACTACGAATATCTAAAATAGAGCATGAATAAATCTATATTCTGATATGTAACGAAAAAAAGTTTTATTGGAATGGCAACACTAAACTAAACAACTTTTTAAGGGGGGGGCACGATGCTCAACCAGAGATAAGTATCCTATTGAAGAATGGATTTTATGGTTATGATACTAGTTAACGTAGTCTGCAATTTCATAGCCTAATTGTTCTTGTGTTTGAAATACATGTTGATTGACAATTCACTTAAAGCGTTAGAAAATTCAAATTTTGATTATTTAGAGGTATAACAAAAAACAACAGATGGAGAGAATATGATGAACTATTACTCACTATCTGTTGTTTAAATTTTTGTCAGGGTTTATTTAAAATGTCTCACAAACTAAGTCACTGATTTCTTTTTGAAATTCGTTATTCCCATACCATTCTAATTGATTGTAAAGGTACATTACATCTGTGGTACAATTAATCAGTAAATAAAGCTCTGTGATTTCCAGTACTTCTCCTGAGGAGACGTTGTGTTTAACTGCTAATTTTTGTAGCGGGAGTCGGTGTGTTTCTAGCCATTTGTTAATAACATCGTTATTCATAATTTTATCTCTCCATTTTCTTTACTTGCCACCATCTTGCCACTAATATATAAAACAGAGTATGATTAAGCTTATATTCCGATATGTAATGAAAAAAATAAGTTTTACTTATGGATATCGTAATATCAAAGGTTTAGAATGATTTTTTATAAACTTTCATAGGTTTATTTTATTTTCATAGTTAGATTTAACAAGTTGGTTACAAAGTACTGTAGTGACAGAGAATTGAAGAGTCTAGATTTCTGGTGGGTATATAAACCTTCTTGTACTTATGAATTTGAAGAGTATGTGGTGTATCGAATAGAGGCTCAACATAAAAAGTATGTCAAGTTAGAACAACATCAATTTAAAATGGATACTGAAAAAGGTATACATGAATTCGTAATTGTAGAACTTACGAGTGATGCAGTTGTAAGAATGATACAAGAAGAAGGGTATGAATTAACAGAAATCGATATTGAAGAAATTAAACTTGGGCTAGATAATAGTTATTGTGAAATGTGTTACTATATGATTGAATATTATTTCAATAGTGGTGATTACTTAGATTTAGATAATGGGTATTATCATGGTGAAACTTTGTGGTTAAATGATGTTTGGATTAATCATCAGTATATTGAAACTAAATGGAATATATTTACTGATAAAAAAGAAGCTATTAATTGGATTTATGAGAATTATCTCGAAGATGAATGGGTAGTAGAGGAAATCATATCTTAAAGAATATATATTATCTTAATATTGTTAGTATTAGAAAAAAATAAAAAAACCATTATCTCAAATCAGATTTAATCTGAACTCAGATAATGGTTTTTATTTGGATTAATTTTCCTGTAACAGTTGTGGACGTGGATATTATGGTGGAGATGGGGGGAGTCGAACCCCCGTCCTAAAACACCGACCACTTAACTTTCTACAAGTTTAGTCTCCTATTAAATTTAACGGGTGACTGGTTAGGCGACACACCTGTCAGACCGCGAGTTTGATCATCTCTTCTAGGCTATTCAAACGGCACAGACTAGCGTATCCCACTACAGTGAGCCTAGTCATTCAACATGGGCGATTGAATGGTAGGCAGCTACGTTATATTAAGCAGCTAATTGTAAGTTTGTTTTTCCGGTTATTAAAACCTCGACCTTTTAACGTGGGTTAACACGACTTGCTTATTAAGCTCAAATGCCCCAGTCGAATCCGTAACATCCCCAGGTTAATTTGATTACATAAAACATTATACTTTATTTTATCTGATTTGACAAGTTCTCATAACTGTCAATCCAAGTCAACACTCCCAATAGTATGTGAATTTAAACAATTCTTATGTTTCAAATTACTAAAAAAAGTGAAAACGTGTTTAATATCTCAGATTTGGTTCATAATAAAAACGTGATTTCTGTTAAACAGTCCAAACTGAGGTGAATTATGCTAAATATTATAACGAACATACTATTAACGGTGATGTCTATCTTGTCATCATCAAACGTATTAGTTACTAATCTCGAGCAAAACCAAATTGAATCACAACAATTAATGAATGTATTAATTTCTACCGAGGAAAATGAAACACAAATTAGTTTTTTAAATAAAGAATCTAATGATGATACACCATCAAATCAAAAACAGGAGTCACAAGAACTTCACAAAGTGAACTCATCTTCTGAAGTAAGTGATATTCCTAGAATAGAGGAAGATGAAGCAAAGAAAAAGGTAGCTTTAGCTAACCTACAGGCAGCTTTAAGTGAAAGTCAAAATGAAGACTTAGAAGAGAACCCACAACAAGAAGTTTCAAATCAAGCATTCAAGCTTAGTAGTTCAGGTGATGAAATTGTAAAAGTGATACCACTATCAACGATCTCAAATTCTGATAGTAAAGTAGATGAAACGGAGACTGTTTTTAAAGATTATCGTCAGACATTTTATAGTGTAACAGGTGGTGAGGTTAAAGTCGGGTATGGTCTTACTTATCAAGATGATAGCGTTAAGGTGATTGATAACGTGATGCACTATTATGATGCTCAATATGAATGGCTTCCTATTGTTGCGATAAACATTGATGAAGTATTAGAAGTGGGACTAAATGAACGTGGCATTCCTAATTACTATGGAACAGTTTTAGAAATTACTTATCCAGAAGGAGATACACAAAAAGCTATTGTTTTAGATGCATGTGGTGCTTGTAGTTGGGACAACCGTATTGATTTATGGGTGTATGATCATGATTATCAGCATGATATTAAAGGAATTGAATATCGTATCGTTAGGGAAGGATTTAAAGATGATAAAGAACAATCATGATATTGAGTCACTACAAGTAATGCTTATTAAAATGATAGAAGATCGTATGTTAAGTGAAGATGATTATAATTTAATAACGAAATACTTAGATAAGTTAAAAAATGATTTAAATAAAAAGTAGGTTTCGCTCGACCTACTTTTTTGTATTTTCTAACAACGTTTGACTATGACTTAAAAGAAAATCTTTAAATGCTGTAATGGATGGGGTGACATATTGGTTTCGAACTGATGCCAGATAAATGTAACGTTCATGTTTAGGGTTTGTAATCGGTAAAATCTTGACGTTGAATTGTTCTAAAAATGGAATTCGAGGAATAATTGCAATACCATAATTCACAGAGACTAAACCTGCTACTGCAGTATCTTCTTCAACTTCACAACGAATGGTTGGATGGATATTTGCTGCATTAAACAAAGAATCAATGATCTTACGGACTCCGCTTTCTTTATTGAAGGAGATAAATGGATAATCAATGGTCTCGTTTAAATCAATCGTTTCTTTTTGTGCTAAAGGATGCTGAGGCGGTACAATCATCACCAATTCTTGCTGAGTAATTGGAATAAATTCGATGTCTGGTTCATTTTCAACATAGGAGCAGAGAGCTAAGTCGTATTTTTCGGATTTTAAATCTTGAATCAGTTGTTTTGTGTTACCTTGCCCAAATGAGAAGCGAATATTTTGATGAGTCTCATGCTTTGAAAATTCCGTGATAAGATGAGGAATAAAGCTCGCACCTAACGTATAAATGAACCCCAACTCAATTGAACCATTTGTTTGATTAGTTAATTCACGTAATTTTTTTTCGCCTAACGCCAATTCATCTAAGGCATTTTCGACGTAAGTTAGGAAAAAACGTCCGTGTTTTGTTAAACGAATATTTCGTCCGTGTTTTTCAAAAAGAGATGTTCCAAGATCTTTTTCAAGTGAAGCAATGGCATGACTTAAACTCGGTTGAGTAATAGAGAGTTGTTCAGCAGCTTGTGTATAATGTTCTAACTTAGCTAAAACTCGAAAGTATTGAAGATGGTTTAAGTTCATATTGGGTCACCTGCCACTATTAAAAGTTTTATTATTTGATAATAGTATATCACACCTATAGATAAAATGAATGAATTTAATAATAGGAAGCGATTAGCAATCATTAAAATAAGAATTGATGATTATTGATTTAATGTGTCTTTCAATACCCTAAAAATTTTAACGTCTATTGGATGACAGTAACCTTGATTAGTTTTAAAGACATTGAAAAAATTTATCAGTAAATAAATCAGTTCCCATTTCTAGGCTCTTTCATATTTTATAGTAAAGAGATCGGAGGGGATGGTGTTGTGATTAGAAAAGAAATTGGTTATTTAAAGTTAACAACTGTGCTTATTCAGTTGCTTATTATTTTAATGTTAGCACCTGTGACTAAAAATTTTGTTGACCAACTATTTGGGGGACTTCTGATTAACGAACTAACGTTATTCATTCTATTTTTATTACATGGCTACACTTATCGAGAATGTAGCCGAAGTCGTATGTTAAAAAGTGGACACCTATTCGGAATCACAGCTGTCATGTTCCAAGTTAGTATCCCACTATATGTCTTATCAACACTCATACTTGGGGTTGAAACCTATCTACTACTAGCTAACCGTTGGCCCTTCAAAGGAAACTCAGTTAACCAAATCAAAAAAATTAAACATAAATAAAAAGAGCAAACAGCAATGTTTGCTCCTTTTTGTTGCCTTTTGCTTTTAAATGAAGTTATTATTCTGATAAAGAATGCCTAAATGCAATTTCAACGATATTATTAAATTGATCATAAAAGGTTATATTAAGGTTAGGAGCTGAAAGAGTATAAATATCTAATATTGGTGGATTAATAACTAAGTCAGGATATCCTACAGCAAATAATCCAGAATTTAATTCACTACTATAAGTAGTATCTTTATAGGTAATATCAACTCTAGTTGCATCCTTATTCCATCCAACAATCAAAATGCCATACATAATATCACTTTGGGGTTTATAAGGTTCATTTAATGTATATACTCCATATACAGGTTCACTTGTTAATGGTAATTTGGCAGAGAAAAGTTGACTCAGTCTATTAAAGTTGGTTTTATAGTAAACATTAATGTTAATATGAGATATTTTTTCTTCTAATGTAATTTCAAATGATTCAATATTTATCACATTACTATTATCTAATATAGAGAGAGGTTGAGTTTGGATAAACAGTACGAAATATACACTACAAATATAACTAATAATTAATAAACTTGTTGTTTTCCAACTTACCATTACAGGAGTTATGTTTGTTTTTTCTATTTGTTCTATTAATTGACTTTTATTGATAAAATTTAATATTTTCGATAAAATATAAAAACATAATCCACCGATTAAGATACCGATAACGTTAAATATGATATCGTTAATATCGAAATAATCAGTGGTTTTGAATAATTGTAATAATTCAATGATAAATGAGATAATGAATCCATATCTTATAAGTTTTGGAGCTGTTCGGGAACCTGAAAAGAAGAGAGAAATAAAGAATCCGAAGGGAATAGCGATTATAATTGACTTTAATCCTTGATTCAGACCATAATCAAGGGTGAATAAAGGAATTAAGTTTATTTGTTTAATAGTACTACTTAGGCTAAGTGTAAATTGTGTATCTGCTAATAGATTTAATTTAATAAATACTATAAGATATATGAGAAATAAAAAGATGAAAATTTCTCCAATATTTAATTTGCACTTTCTCTTTTTAATACGATAAATCTGGCATAAGATGAGGATAGCGATTAATATGCCTAAAATGAAGTATTCCATATTTACCACCTTTTCTATTTTAAATAAATTATATCAATAATTTGTATAAAATGGTATAATTTTGGTGATGATCTTAGAAAGAGGGGGAAGAAAATGAAAAAAATATTAACAGGTATGTTTTTGTTTATTATCTTAATGACAACTGGTAAGACATCATTTGCAAGTGAAGTTATCATTAATGATCCAAAAGTTGAAGTAGTTATTACGAAAAATGATCTAGCATTAGCGAGATTTTGGGATAAAGTTGATCATTATAATCAATTATATCTACCTGCAACATGTGGGTTATCAAGACCAGGATCAGCATTGAGTCTGTCATCGCCATACTATTTCCAAGTGAATGCATCCGTATCTGATATTTATTCAAACTATTATTTTACAAATCATAATGGGCGTATGAATATTCTTTTAGAAGAGTACTATGGACAACGCTTATTCCAGAAAACATATAAGTTCTACTTATATGAGCAAGGAACAAATAAACAAATATTAAAAATTACTCTTGATAAAGGTGATGAAGTTATTGTTCACGCATTAAATTTATCAACAAGTAAAGGGTACTATTTTAAAATAGTTCCAAATGGACAAACAAGCATTAACGGTAAAGTATATCGATAAGCTTTAGTGAAAAAAAACATCAAAGTTGATGAAGTAAAGAGAAAGGAGTAAGTTGTTCTAAGAACAACTTACTCCTTTTTTGTATAAATGAAAACCACCTGCTATGCAGGTGGTTCTAAAAAGCTTTTAGCGTGGTAATAAGATGATACTTGGAGGAAAAAGTCATCTAATATTAAGGGAAGTTATTCATAGGATAACAAGTAATAGTAAAAAAGAGTTTATTTTGTTTTGAAAGTAAAGCTAAAGGTTAGATGATTATTTATGTGGAGATGAAAAAAAGTAGGTCCTAAAGAGACAAAGAAGATGTAACTAATAAGCGTAGGTGTAAATAGGGAATTGAAAAAAATGAAATTAAGAGAGTAGCCTAGAAATCCTTTGAGGATTAAGAGGGAATGTGGTGCAGAAGTTAAGAAATTCAGAAGGCCTTTCAGGCCTAGGCCGGTAAAATAGGCTTTTAGCCGCAGAGAAAACCACCTGCTATGCAGGTGGTTCCGGAAAGCTTTTAGCGTGGTAATCAAAAGGTACTTAGAGTAAAAAGTAGACGAATATTAAGAGAAGTGAGACAAGAGGTAGAATGTAATTATAAAAGAAGATTTCACTTTATTTAGAAAGTAAGGCTAAAGGTGACAAGATAATTCGTGTAAAAATTCGATAAGCTGGTAGTCAAGAGATAGAAAAGAGGTAACTGGTCTGATGACGCTTGAATGAGTGGTTGCTGAAAAACAAGATGAAGAGAGTAAGCAAGAAATCCTTTGAGGATTAATAAGTGAATGTGGTGCAGAAGTTAAGGACTTCAGGAGGCCTTTCAGGCCTAGGCCGGCAATAGAGGCTTTCAGCCGCAGAGAAAACCACCAGTTCACACTGGTGGTTATATTCTAGTATACTTATAAATTACCTTTATTTTTTCTTAAATCTTCCACTTCTTCACCTGTTAATCCCGTTTTCTTTGCAATCATCTCATTATCTAGTACATCTAATAGATTTTTTGCAATTTGTATCGCCATATTTCGTTCGCCTTCAGCACGACCTTGGCTAATTCCTTTTTCTATTCCTTTTCTCTCTGCTTCATTTAAGGCACTAATTTTATCTTTTAAAATTTTTGCACGCATTTCATAGATTTGTCGCTGCTCACTATCGTTACTCATCTTAACAAGTTCATCTTTTGCTTCACGGATTTCCTCGATATTCATCTCTAAGCTTCTAACAATTTCGCTTTCTGGATTAATTAGAAACTCCGTCCATGCAACAAGCATATCGGTGGCATCAAGATTTTTCGGTAGCTTAGGTATTTCAATGAAGTGAACCTCTAGTACGTCCGTTAATTCTTCATGTGTGTCAATCTCTTTAAAACGATACCCGGTATGATAGTTTTTAGACTTTAAGTATTTAAAATTCAAAATATTAATACAAACTGTACGGTTTAATTGTGAATAGTCCTCACCTGATGTTAACTGTTCTTCATACATTTTACTTAAATAGTATAAGCTTCGTTTAATCATATTATATTCGTTTTTTAACTGGATTTCGATATTAATTATTTCATCATTACTTGTTTTTGCCTTAACGTCCAACCTTGAATATTTATCCTCTATAAACTGCTTACCAATCTCAGTTCCTTGAAGTTCCACACTTGTGATTTTATTGAGTGGTTTTAAAACGGCATTTAAAAATGAAATTAAAACTTTTGGATGTTTTGGTGAACCAAAAATATTTTTAAAGACGAAATCTACCTTTGGATCTAATAAACCTTTTCCCATATGTCACCTCTACTAATATTTTTAAAAGTTATATTTAATATTATTATAGCCTATAAATTAATGACATCAAACTGATGAAACACTTCTTTTTACATACTTCTTATTCTTTTAACTCAAATCTTCATAAAATAAAACAATTTTTTTGTAAAATGGCTAAAATTAGTTAAAAAAATGGAGGGAGAGTTGACGGGAATATTCATTCATATCATAATTAGTATAAGTACCTAAAAATAGTGGGTATGGGAGTAAGGAGGAAACATATGTTTGATCATTCGAATTGTGGGATTGGGGCCATTGCCAATCTAGATGGGGCATATAGTCATGAAATTATTGAACAAGGGATGACTTTATTAAAAGCCCTTAGCCATCGTGGTGGAACATCAAAAGATGGAACAGGGGATGGATGTGGCATCCTATTACAAATCCCAAAACATTTTTATCACAAAAAATATGGAATTAGTGGGCCATTTGCGGTCATGATGGCATTCTTGCCAAAAGAAATTGAAGATCGCAAAGTAGCCGTTGACAGTATCTATGAGGCTGTTCATCATTTTAATATGAAAGTCATTAAAGAAATTGAAGTACCAGTTGACTCAACATTTTTAACGCCGACAGCCAAAAAAACAGAGCCAATTCCAACTCAATTTATCTTTGATATGACTAATTATGATGAGGCCATGTTATATAAACTTCGTCGTCGTATTGAACAACACTTTAAAGATGCAAAATTATCAGATCGAGCATGTTATATTTTATCATGTTCATCACAAACGATTGTTTATAAAGGGTTATTACGACCAGAAGAGCTTCCAAACTATTATTTAGATTTAAAAGATGAAGATTTTACCTCAAATTTCTGTATCGTTCATCAACGATTTAGTACGAATACAAAACCTTCATGGAATTTAGCGCAACCATTCCGCTACTTAGCACACAACGGGGAAATTAATACTGTGTCAGGGAATATTAAATGGTCAAATGCGCGTGTGGGATTAGCGACTCATCAAGAAGTGTATCCAATTTGTAATGAGAGACACTCAGATAGTGCGAACCTAGACCGAACACTCGAAGCACTTCTTCATGAAAACTTCGAGTTAGAAGATGCAGTGACTCGTTTATTACCAAAAGCTTATGAGCAAGATGCACGATTAAGCGATGACTTAAAAGCTTATTATGAATATAGTGGATTAAAACAAGAAGCATGGGACGGACCAGCAGGGGTAATCGTCTGTGATGGTCATAAATTAATTGCGACCCTTGATCGTAATGGATTACGTCCATTCCGCTACATTCAAACGGAAAATCAAATTATTTTAGCCTCTGAAATCGGAGTTTTAAATACACCACTTGAAGACATCAAAGTCGCAAGTCGTATCCAAGCAAGTGAAATTCTTTGTGTGGACTTAGATACACAAACGATTACGACAGATGCAGATATCAAAGCAGTTTTAGCGACACAACAACCTTATCGCGAGTGGTTAAGTGAGAAAGTCATTAAACCAAATGCGACGCACAACTTCTGTCCAGATATTCAGAACTTTGAAGAAAATGAGAAAAAATTTGCTTACACAAAAGCTGAATATTTACAAGAGTTAAAATCATTAGTCGAGACTGGAAAAGAAGCCATTGGCTCATTCCCTTATACAGCGGCTTTAAATTTATTACAAGATCGTCCACAATTATTCTTTGATTTCTTTAAACAAAACTTTGCTCAAGTCACGAATCCACCATTAGATTCGATTCGTGAAAAATCAGTCTTCTCATTAACTTCCAGCTTAACGTCTGTTACTTCATTACATGATGGTAAACTCGATTTCCCAGTTTATGAATTTTCAACACCGTTAATCACGAGTGATCAGTTTGAAGCCATTTTAAATGAGAAGCAATTTAATCCAGCGATTATTAGCTTAGCTTGCCAAACAACCCTTTGTGAATCGATTGAAATTTTCAAAGCTAATATTAAAAAGACGGTTAATGAAGGAACAAAGGTCATTATTTTAGATCAAGAAGCAGCGGGAAAAGTTATTCCGTCATTAATGGCAACGACGGTGGCACATGATGTATTAGTTGACTTAGGAAAACGTCTAGAAGTTCGTTTAGTTGTGAAATCGGCAGATGCACGTTTACCAATTCATCATGCGATGTTAATTGCTTATGGAGCAGACGTTATTTTTCCATATTTCTGCTATGAATATATTGCGCGTCAGGTAGAAAATAAAGATGAAGCATTGAGTACTTATATTAAAGGATGCGATGCTGCTTTATTAAAATTAATGGCGAAGATGGGGATTGCAACGATTGCTTCTTATCGTGGATCAAAAGTATTTGAAGTCGTTGGTCTAGATGAAGAAGTCACATCTTTATTCACAACAAAAGCTTCTATTTTTGGTGGAAAATCATTTGAAGACCTTGATGCCAATCTGCTTGGAGAAGGTCTTGACTTAAATAAAGTAAACGAATATCAAAATATGGATTCAACTTTCATGAACCATGCTTACTCGAAAAAGTTCATTAAAGAGATTAAAGCAGCTGTTGTTGCGAATGATTATGATGCGTTCAAAGCCATTATGGAAGCCGAGCGTAACCGTAAAATCAACTTACGTGACTGTTTAGAATTGCAGAGTGAGACTCAATTACCACTTGAAGAGGTACAAAGTGAAGAAGAAATCGTTCGTCAATTTGTTGCCTCAGCCATGTCATATGGGGCCTTGTCGATTGAAGCTCATCGTACGATTGCTCGTGCGATGAACGAACTAGGAGCGGCTTCAAATAGTGGTGAAGGTGGAGAATTGGTTGAGCGTTTTGGGACAATCACAGCCTCAAAAGTGAAACAAGTCGCATCAGGCCGCTTTGGAGTGACGTATGATTACTTAAGAAGTGCCCAAGAAATTCAAATTAAAATGGCACAGGGAGCAAAACCAGGAGAGGGTGGACACTTACCAAAATCAAAAGTCGATGAACATATCGCCCGTGTTCGCTATGCGAAACAAGGAGTAGATTTAATTTCACCACCTCCACATCATGATATTTATTCAATTGAAGATTTAGCTCAATTAATTTATGATTTACAAACAACAAATCCAAGCGCAACGGTGAGTGTGAAATTAGCCTCATTAGCTAATGTTGGAACCATTGCGAATGGAGTTGTTAAAGCGGGTGCAAAAAAAGTTGTTATTTCAGGATTTAATGGCGGAACCGGAGCTTCTCCAAAATCATCATTAAAATATACTGGGCTACCATGGGAGTATGGATTATTCCAAACTCATAAATCATTACTTGAAAATGATGTACGTCATGAAACGCTGATTCAAGTAGATGGACAAATTAAGTCAGGATATGATGTTGTTTTAGGATCAATCTTAGGAGCGGATGAATTTGGATTCGGAACGATGTGCTTAGTCATGGTAGACTGTATTGGATGTAAGCAATGTCATACTGGAAAATGTCCAGCAGGAATTACGACACAAAATGAAACATTACGTTCACGTTTAAAAGAGGATCCAACAATGTTAAAAACATATATGACATTTGTTGCTCGTCAAACTCGTGAATTAATGGCTAATTTAGGTGTTCGCACGTTAGCAGAGCTTCGTGGACGTACAGAATTGATTCAAATTCCAACAGAAAATGCATATCATTTAAAGCTTGACTGGTTAGAATCATTACCAGTGACACAAGAAATGAATGTGGTGAATCCGACACTTAATGCAGTCAATCTGTCAACGAATGAAGTTAATACGATTGATACGTCTTTAAGAACACTTGGGGTTCAATTTGTGAGTGAGGAAGCACGTACATTTAAAACATATGGCTATGCGGGACAAAGTTTTGGAGCTCTTATGAATGAAAGTGTTGAGTTAATCCATACAGGCTATGCAAATGATTATGTTGGGAAAGGATTAAGCGGTGGACATATCACGGTTAAAGCAGACGAAACGACACGTAAAAAAGCCGATCAAGATCCGACTTATACAAATCATCACTTAATTGCTGGGAACACGATTCTTTATGGAGCAACATCAGGAACATGTTATTTAGAAGGTCGTGTTGGAGAACGTTTTGCTGTTCGTAATTCAGGAGCAACAGCCGTCAACCACGGAATGGGTGTTCATGCTTGTGAATATATGACAGGCGGGGTTGTTGTCTCACTTGGATCGGTTCAAGCGAATGTTGGAGCCGGAATGACAGGTGGATTACTATATCTATACAAAGCAAAATATTTAAATGAAAAATTAAATGAATCTTATGTTAAAGCATTTGACATGAAAAATCGTCATATCGAGATTTTAAAAGAAATATTAGTTGATTATGTCGCAAAAACAAACAATCAATTAGCCACACAAATTTTAAATAACTTCGAACACGAAGTTTTAAACTTCACCCTCGTCACATCAGCTGACTATTATCAATTAGAACTATAACTAAAAGGGACACCTCGTTTGAGATGTCCCTCTTTAAATTTCTTATAATTCATTACTGATTTCTTTGTTTAGAATTTGATATCACGACTTTATCAATGTTTTTATTATTTTTTTGAAAATAAAGTTTGAAAGGTAAGCGGGTAATAATAACACGTATAGAAAAAAGAAGACCTCACCTGTAGACTGAAAGTACAGATGAGGTCTCTTTTCTTTTAGATTCCTTTACAATATTCTTGAACATTTTTTGCCCATGGTAAAAAGTCCTCCAAGAGCTTTGGTTTCATTAAAAACTCAACATTTGGTAGGTGTTCAAATAAATAAGTTAAATACTTATAGACATTTAAGCCATGTTCCTTAGCCGTTTCGATGACGCTATAAATGATCGTATTGGCTTCAGCCCCTGATAAGCTTGTTGAAAATAAGTAATTTTTCCGTCCAATCACCACGGTTTTGATGGCACGTTCGGCACGATTATTCGATACTTCTAATCGTCCATCTTTCAAAAATGCCATCAGTTCTTTCTTTTGATTTAAAACATAGTGAACCGCAGTTTGTAACTTACCTTTCATGGGAATGAAGCTCCCTAGAAAGTCATAAAAAGCTTCGATCACTGGCTTGACCTGTAACTGACGTTGCTCATAACGCTCCTCAGGCGATAATTCCTGGAGTTCTCGTTCAATCTTAAAAATTTGGTTACAGTAGTCAATGGCTTGTTTTGCTTTCCCATTCTTCCCTGGCACATCCTTGAACTTGCGACGGGCATGCGCCCAACATCCCACTAATTCAATATTCGGTAAGTTCTTATATCCGGAATAACCATCACAATGCAGGTAGCCTTTAAATCCATCGAGTAATTGTTCAGCGACGACTCTTGCACGAGTTAAATCTGCGTGATAATAAACGATGGGTGTTTCGCATTCTTTACCTGTTTGAATTAACCAGATTCGTGCTTGAGAGGTTGGGTCACGTCCATCCGTTCGATTTAACACTTGATAGTGTGTTTCATCGGCATGAAGAACTTCTTCTTTTACTAAGATTTTGGCGAAATAATCGTAAAGTGGGCGTAACCAATCATTGGCGACTTTGATCATCCAGTTCGCCATGGTGCGTCGACTTAATTCTAAACCATACGTCTTCCATTCTTTCTCTTGACGATAAAGGGGGAGGCTTAATTCATACTTTTGATGAATCATCCAGGCTAGAACACTAGGCCCAGCTAAGCTCCTTTGGATCGGTCCTTTAGGGACTTCAGCACATTGAATGGGCTGTGGTTCATAGAAATCATCATGACAATCACACTTATAAGCGTGTGAATAGTACACTTTTTTATATAACTTGGCTGGGATAAAACAAACCTCTTCACGAATAATTTTCTTTCCTATCGGTTTCATCTTTTCACCACAAGACTCACATTGGCAAGCTTCATCGTGTAACTCACAGTGAACTTCTTCAATCGGTAAATCTTTGGTTAACTCGGCTTTACGACCGGATACCTTACGTCGACGATACGTGATTTCTTCTGTGGGTTCAGTCTTTGTTTCGTGGTTTTCTAAATGAGGATCCTCAAAAAGTGAGAGTTGATTGGGATCAACTTTAGTTTTCTCGCTTGAGGATCCAAAAAGCTTTTTTGTTAGAAATTCTACTTGTTCCGTTAATTGTTGAATTTTTAGAGTCTGCTCAGTGATTTGTTGATCTTGTTGAGTGATTCGTTGAGTTTGTTGATCCAGTTTTTTTAATAAGTTCTGATTTTCTTTGATTAGTTTTGATTCAAACGTACTCAACGGTGCCACCTCTTTTTCTAAATGATTCATGTTAGGCTTAGTATGCCCAAAAGTAGATAGAAAATACAGGTTTTATTACCATTTTATAATGATTTAAATCAGACATCCTGTTTGAGCTGGTTTAATGGCTTTAGGTTGTTGGATAGATAAGCCTTCAAGTAGCCAACGAAGCTCCTGACTCGTTAATTTTTTGACTTCTTCTTGGTTTCGTGGCCATTGAAGGTTACCCTTCTCAATCCGTTTATATAATAAGATAAAACCGTCTTTATCCCAATAAAGGGCTTTGAATCGATCTTTTTTTCGTCCACAAAATAGGAAAAGGGCATCGTTAAATAAATCAAGATTATACTTGTTCGTAATGATACCTGCTAGTCCATCAATGCCACAGCGCATATCAGTGTGACCACAAACGATGGGTCACCTAC
Source organism: Turicibacter bilis (assembly GCF_024499055.1). Lineage (NCBI taxonomy): Bacteria > Bacillati > Bacillota > Erysipelotrichia > Erysipelotrichales > Turicibacteraceae > Turicibacter > Turicibacter bilis. The sequence goes on from NZ_CP071249.1 coordinate 2,419,654, forward strand.
CATTTACGAAGTAAATATCTCCTCCACTGGTAGGGAATAAATATGTTTTGAACATTCGAGAAATTAACGAGCATATTTAGACATCTCCGCTAAAACGGCATGTAAGATATGTTTATCAACTCCGTTATAAAACGTCGCTTCAGCACCGTTTATTTTGAAGTAACATGAAGGGATATCGGTATAGCGCTGATCAGATGAAGGTTGATTCAACTGAACAGGAACAATGATCGGATTTTCTTTCATAAAAAAATTGACCTCCTTTTCTTTGATAGCTTCATTTTAGCTCAAAGTTGGAGGTCAAAATAGACAGGTTTATATTACCCGCTTACTTTGAAAGAATACTTTAATAGGAAGTGGATTAGAGTTTCCTAGAAGTATAGTTGGAGCTTTTTTTAGCAGGATATTTATTAAACAAATTGAGTTAGCTGTATCAGATGAAATCATAGGAACATGGATTTTAGGCGCACTTTTAACTTATCCATTATCAACACTGGTACTTGGAAAAGAAGTGGCGGTCTTGGTTTATCTCGTTCTATTTCAATTAGTTTGGGAGAAGTGAATCTAACAAAAAAGACTGGCTAGCGTCCTAGCAGTCTTTTTGTTAGTGTATTCTATGGTTCGATATGCGTTAAAGGTTAATGTTTTTGTTCTTTTTTCTTTGTTGTGACACCTGTTCCAGGAACAGGTTCACCAGGTTCATAAATTTTACCTGGTTGTTTCACTTTCTTTTCATTATACTTATGCATTTTACCAGACATCGTAATTCACCTCCATAATCGTTATCATTTACTAAAATGATAGAACTAATCCATAAAAGTAAAAATAATCAGATCATTAGATAAGAGAAAAAAATTAGATGTATTAAAAATAATGGTAATCATTCTAAATTTTATAAATTAACCTTGCTGTTAAAGAAAAAATATGGATAAAATTCGAAAAAATATTTTAATTATGGAAAAAATATTATAAAATGTATGTGTAAAGTGAATATATTGGCAAATCTAGGGAAATCTAGAGGCGCAAAGCTAAAGGGGCTAAGGTTTATATAAACTATGCCAGCCAGTTGCCGAAGAATGATAATTCTTTGTATTTCATAAAAGAAATAATAACAAGCTTTGAACAGGCTTTTTTTATGATGTTTTTTTGTGATATTGAAATAAGATGGCAACTACCTTTTATAGGTAGTTTTTTTATTCTTAGGCGTGGTACCCTTCTTGCTTATATAAGCAATAAGAGAAATGAGTAGTTTTTTATCACTTTCGAATTATCATTAAGAAAAAGGGGTAAGATCATGAAAAAAAGTTTACCGAGTGTATTAGCATTATCACTAATTATCTCAAATTTTTCGCCAACACTAAGTGTATTCGCCAATGAATGGCAAACACAAGTGAAAGTTTCAGAAGAAGAAACTAAAGAAAATAAAGTGAGTGAAGCGATTGTTAGAGGCTTTGCATTAAATAGCTATGATAACTTTAATGCTTACAATGAAAAGTATCGCGTCTCACGAGATGAGATAGTCTCATTCTCAAATAATGGGGGACAATATAATTCAAGTTCGTTAGATAAAGCATTTGATAATAATTTATCAACTCATTGGGAAACTGGAACAAAAAATACTTCCTCATTTATCAATGAAGTGATTATTGAATTTAATCAGATTAAATCTATTGATCGTATTGTTTATGCCACTCGATAAGATGTGGCTAAAGGAAAAGGATTCCCAAATGAATTTGAAATTTATGCTTCGTTGTCTGGGGAAGATGATGATTTTCGATTAGCTGTTACTGGAAGTCATACTACAACAGGAAATATGATGGAGTTTAAGTTTGATACGATTCAAGCTAAAAAAATTAAATTTGTTTTTAAATCAGCTAATCAAGATTGGGCCAGTGCATCAGAATTTTGGTTCTATAAAGAAGATGCACTTCTGAATCAAATGAATCACATTTTTACGAATGAGTCTAAAAATGAACTAAGTGAAGAATTTAATACCATTGAGAAGTTAAATGAATTTGAGGTTCTTGCACAGCAACATCCATTTTATGATGATTTTAAAGAGGATATTGCTAATGCTCGAATTTTATTAGAATTAACAGAAGTTAACTATATGAATGCGATGATTTCAACGTTTACTTCTTTTGATGATGAGAGATTAGAGGCTTATGATGCATTATATAAAGTGCCTTCTGAAAAAATCACAAGTATCACGACGAATGGTGGTCATTATGCAAGTCATAGCATTTTAAATGCAATGGATAATGACATCAATACAAGATGGCATTCGAGATCTCAAAATAGTTCAAGCCATACGAATGAAGTTATTATTACATTAGAAGAATTAACAACAATTAATCGCTTAATGTATTCAAATAATCACTCTAGAGGATATGCCCAAGCATTTGAAATTTATATCTCAAAAACATCTCAAGGTGATACATTTGAAAAAGTAACAGCTGGAGAGATGGCGATTGATACAAAAAATACGATGGAGATTTTATTTAATCCAACAGATGCACGTCGTATTAAATTTGTGTTTACAGAAGGATATGAAAACTGGGCAATTGCTTCTGAGTTTGGAATTTATAAACCAGATAGTATCTCTGAAGTAATGGATCGCTTATTCATAGATAAGACTATGAGTGAATTAAACCCGGAATTTGCTACAATTGCAATGATAGAATCATTGACTGAACAGGTAAAAAATCATCCATTTGCCGATGAGTATATGGAAAAGTTGAACATTGCTAAAGAGTTAATAGAATTTGGTACCATCCAATCGGGAACTTCTAATGTAAGTAAATTTACACCATTCTATACAGAATATATCAAACAATATGATGAGATGTTCCGTGTGCCTATTTCTGCGATTAGTAATAATGGTGGAAATTATCCAGGAGCCCCACTTCAATATGCAATTGATGAAGATGTCACAACACATTGGGAGACTGGGAAACCTAATAGTGATACATTTAAAAATGAAGTTATTTTAACGTTAGAAAAAACAACAGAAGTCGATCGTTTAACTTATAAAGCTCGAACGATTAATAAAGGATTCCCAACAAAATTTAGTATCTATATTTCGCCAGTTGCTACAGGGGATAACTTCCAAAAAGTTTCGGAAGGTCACTATGCGGTGACAAATGACCTGTTAGAAATCAAGTTTGATTCAACAAAAGCAAAGCGTATTAAATTTGTTTTTGAAGAAGCTCATCAAGATTGGTCATCTATTGGAGATATCCGTGTTTATAAGGAAGATGCTACTGCAGATCAAATGAAAAATCTATTTACAAATGGACTGATGAATGAAGTATCTGAAGCTTTTAATACAATTGAAAAATTAGAAATTTTAGAGAATAAAGTGAGTGAGCATCCATTAGCTTCTATTTATCAAGAAGATATTCAGTTAGCAAAAGATATTATTAATAATGAATTACAAACGGTAAAAACAGTTACCGTAGAGCAACATGGTGACCGAACTGCACACAGTAATCAGAATTTAAAGTTTGGATTTGGAAATAATAATCAACCAACTGGAGTGTTGGCGAAACCAGGTGATACAGTTGTTGTTTATGTTGATGCTGAACCAGGAAAACCATTACCTCAACTGTTTTTCTCACAGCAAGAGGGAAGTTTTGCAAACTGGGGAAGAACGGTTAGTTTACATGCTGGAAAAAATGTCATTACAGTGCCAGAAGTCACTCAAAATGATGGGTGGTACCATCATTCAGTAACACCGGGTGGAGCGGTATATATTGTTAATCCTTATACAGAGGAGCAACAAGGAAAGTCACCAGTTATCCGATTTGCTAAAGGTGTTGAAGTATTCCCAATGATGGATAAAAATACAGATGAGCAAGAGTTTTTACAGTTATTAAAAGATTATAAAGCGCGATTAGATGCAGATAAAAAAGCAAATCCAGATGTTATGAATCGTCAAATGATTGATATCGTTGAAATTGTATCTGATCATTTAGTATTCACGGGAACAGCAACCGGTGCATATGAAGCCTATGTGAACCAAGAGTTTAGTCCACTTCAAACTGTAAACATGTATAATGACCACATGGATTTAGTATTTGAATATTTAGGATTGGATGGTAGCAATGAATTAAATGATGTGAAGTATACGCGTGAAAATATTCGTCTAGCTCAACCATTTGGATATATGTATGCTTATACAAATCATATCGGGGTTCAAGGCGATGTTATGGTTAGTATGTTAACGAGTGTCGGTGGTTGGGGTGTTGACCATGAAATGGGTCATCGATTAGATATTGGAGTTCGAACAATCGGAGAAGTTACAAATAACATGATTCCACAGAATTCATCGTATTACTATAATAAACCAGATAAGCGTATCCCATTTGAAAGTCATATTTATAAAAATGTAATTTCCAAAGATAATAATGAGTATTATTCAGGTTCATACTTTGAAAATTTAGCAGTATTTTGGCAATTAGAAATGATTTATCCTGGTTATTGGGCTAAACTTAATCGACAATATCGTGAGAACAATGTTGTATTAGATTCACAAGATTCAGCAAACGATAAATTAAATCAATTAGCAAAATACTCAAGTATTGCGTTAGAGTTAGATTTAACTGAACATTTTGAACGCCATGGGTTCTTTGTTTCAGATGAGACAAAAGAATTTGTCAGCCAATATAAAAAACCAGAAGTTAAAACGTGGTATGCAAATTATGACTATATTGAATATAAAGGAAATGGCTTTGAAAAAGAGACAGGATTAGTGGTTGAACGTTTAACGCATGGTGAACATAATCAGTTAGTATTCAAAGTAAATGCTGATGTTGCCGCTGATGTTTTAGGATATGAGATTTTTAAAGATGAAGAATTAATCGGATTTACTTCAACAAATAGTTTTATTGATACAACGACTGAAGTTGGAGAAGCGGTTGAGTACAAGGTAATTCCTTATGATAAGAAGTTAAATCCAGGTGAAGAAGTTCATCTTCATTCATTAGCGCCGACAATTATGACTAGTCAAGAAAAGGTAATATTCAAATTAAATGAGGCATTTGAACCGATGAATCTTGCAAAAGCTTATACATATACTGGTGAAGAGATGACGAATGCAGTAACAGTTAATCATTCAGTTGATATGAGTCAAAAAGGAATCTATCCAGTCACTTTCATGGCCGAAGATCAAGGAATGACAACGGCTAAAACTATTAAAGTCGAAGTGGTTAGTGACTATGACTATTTATCAGATATTGAATGGACAGATGTTGAAACAGTATGGGGAACACCACGACGAAATGAAAATATTAAAGGTCGTATAAATGGTGACATTCAAACCTTTGAACAAGGATTTGGAATTCATGCGAATGGAAAAATAACGTATGATTTAACAGATTTAGACTATGATCGATTTGAAGCATTAATTGGGGTAGACATGAATATTGCCTCTCAATTAAATTCAAGTTTACAAGTGAAGGTTATTGCAGATGGTCAAGTTTTAGCAAAGACGCCAATTTTAAAACATGCCGATAATATGGTATCTGTCGATGTGCCAGTTAAAGGAGTTAAGGAATTAGTAATTGAGATAAATGATGCAGGGAATGGAAATACGTCAGACCATGCTATAATCGCTAATCCGAAATTAATTACAAATAATGCCAAACCGCAATTAACAATTCCAAAGGATGCAGCTGTGAAAGTAGGACAAAAATTAGAAGACATTATCGGTACATACACGGCAAAAGATGCTGAAGATGGAGAATTAACAGGATCAGTACAAGTATCAGGAGCAGAAAACGTTAACTTCGATTGTCCAGGAAAATATACAATTACTTATACTGTTACAGATTCAGATGGGAATCAAGTTGAAAAAACTCGTACGATTTCAGTCGTTGATATGAATGATTTTACGTATCTAACAGATTACGACTGGAAATCAGCAAATCAAAGTTATGGAAGTGCGAAAAAAGATATCTCTGCAAGTGGAAATACCTTGAGATTAACAAATGAAGATGGATCAGTAGCGACTTATGAACACGGAATTGGTGCTCATTCAACGTCAACGATTATCTATGATTTAAGCGATAAAGATTATCAATTTTTCAGCTCATATGTTGGGGTCGATCGTCAAATGTATGGTTCAGTCGGAAGTGTTGTTTTTCAAGTTTATGTTGATGGGGAAAAACAGTTTGATAGCGGATTAATGAATTCAAGAGACCCACAACAGTATGTAGAGGTTAATTTAGCAGGTGCGAAAGAATTAAAACTTGTGGTGACAGATGGTGGAAATGGTGACGGATCAGACCATGCAACATGGGGAGATACAAAACTTCATTTTGCTAATAGTGAACGTGAAGAAATTAACCGTGAATCATTAGATACTTTATTAGAAGAAATTGACTCACTAACGGCTTCTGATTATACTGAATCATCGTGGTTAAACTTAATGCAAGTTCTTCAAGAAGTAACTACACAATTAGCAGCGGGATATAATCAAGAAACAATCAATCAATTAACAGCTACTTTACAAGAAGCTTACGAGAAACTAGAAAAGGTTGTTAGTTTTGATGAATTAGTTCAATTAATTACAACTGTAGAAGAGATGGACTTATCAGCTTACACGTCTGAAAGTGTTGAACAGTTACAAACTACTTTAGAGCAAGCAAAAGCATTAGTAGAAAATGCAACACTTCAACCAGAAGTCGATCAAATGATTGAAAAACTTCAAACTGCAATTAATCAATTAGAAAAATCAGAAGATTTAAATCAAGTGGTTGGGATTAAAGATGACTACTTAAAAGCTGAAATAATCAAAACGTTAAACCTTCAAAAAAATGAAGTAACAGTAGGTGATCTATTAAATTTAACATCACTTACGTTAAGTAATCGTGTTAAAAATTTAGAGGGATTACAATATGCTAAAAACTTAGAGAGCCTTGTGTTCCCTCATGCTGAAGTCACAGATTTATCTCCCTTAAAAGATTTAACAAAACTAACAAAAATTGTTGCAGATTGGCAAATTATTGAGGGAGGAATGTTAGAGCGTACAGAAAATAAAGTGTCTATTGATCATAAAGTAATTAACCGTCAAGGTGAGCGTGTTATTCCATCGAGTATTATGGTGCGTCATAATCAAACCTTTACAGAAATGCCTATTGATTTAGCAACAAGTATGAATGAAAATGGTGTAATCTCATTTGATACCACTTCATACGAAACAGGGAGTTACTCAGTATTTATCGCATATGAAAATGAAGCAGATAATTACCAAGCTCAAGTCTTATATATGTTTAGAGTAGAATAGCACTAAAAATATATTTATATAAGTCCAGATAAATTTTCTTCATAGAAAATTTAAGCCCTACTAACGGTAGATACATTTTCTTCGAAAATGGTAGGTGACCCAAGCCCTAATAGTAGGGAATTAGATTTCTTTCAGAAATCGTAGGTGACCCATTCCCTAGCAGTGGAGGATTAGATTATCTTTGATAATCGCCAGGTGACCCCTGGACGATAGTTGGCCTTGAACTTAAAAAGGACTAGAAACTGAGGATGATTCTGAAAATGTAGATTATTTCTCTGTTTTTATATAGTTAAAAACCTAGTAGTTTAGCTACTAGGTTTTTTCAATATCAAAAAATTTTATAAAAATTGTATGATATTGAAAAAAAGAAACAGAAAACTTTAAAAAGATAATAATAATGGTAAAATGATGTCATAGCTATTTATTGAAATGAGGTGTTAGTCATGCTAGAACAACTGAAAAAGAATAAGCAATTATGGTTAAATTGTTTAAGTATATTCATTGTCGGAGTTGGATTAATCTTTATCTATTATATTTTAAAGAATTTAGGCCTGATTACTAATCAGATTCATACATTCATCTTATTAATTCGTCCGGTTATTATTGCTTTTGGAATTGCTTATGTTTTAAATCGACCAATGATATATATTGAAAAAAAGCTAAAAGACTTAAGTCGCAAAATATTTAAAAAGGAGCTAGCATCAGGTGCTAGTCGAGGATTCACCATTTTACTTTTATTCATCCTTGTAGTCGGGTCTATTTACGTTTTATTTAATAGCATTATTCCACCAATTATGAAAAATTTACGATTATTATTAGAATCATTACCAATGTTTCAAGAAAGTATGAATTATTACATTAAAGAGTTAGGTCCGTATGTGGAATCCTTTATTAATCAACAACAAATTGATCAAATATCGAACTTTATTACTAATTTACTAAGTGCGATAGGGACCCAAATCTTACAGTTAGGAACTGGAGTCATTACGAATGTAACTGGATTTGCCATTAGTACGTTAACAACGATTATTTTGTCGATCTATTTCTTAAAAGATAAAGAAATCTTAATTAATTCGGTGGATAAAGGTGCTCAAGCATTATTATCACCAAGACTTTTAAAACGTATGAAACAACTGCTTCATGATTTAGATGTAGTGTTTGGTGGTTTTTTAATTGCTCAATTAATTGCAGCAATCCTAGCTGGAGTATTCTCAACATTAATTTTATTAGTCATTCGTCATCCATTTGCCATCTTAGTTGGACTTGTAACAGGAGTCACAAATGTTATTCCATACATCGGGCCAATTTTAGGAGCTTTGTTAGGTTGTGTCCTGGGGTTATTCTCAAGCTTAAATTTAGCCATCTTATCATTAATTTTATTAACCATTTATCAACAATTAGATGCAAATGTTATTCAACCAAAGTTATTAAGTAATAGTGTTGGATTAAATCCAGTTTGGGTCTTAATTGCTATCTTAATTGGTGGACACTATTTAGGAATGGTTGGAATGATTGTTTCTATTCCATCAGCGGCTTTAGCACAAATTTATTTAACACGCCGCTATCATCGACTTAAAAATCAACAAAAAATATAACAGCTATTTCTAATAGATGTTTTTAACTTAAAGAAATTTATTAAAATTTAATATATATAAGTCCAGATAAGTTTTTCATATCGGAAAACTTTTAGCTGGACTATAGTCTGTCTTAGTATTAAAGCAATCGATTAACTAAGACTGATATAGAATGATGAAATACATTTCTGTTTCTATATAGCTACCATGTTAACTTTCATCCTTAGTTTAGAGGAAATAATATAATCATTAGAATGAGAGGCGTCCTAGCCTATAAAATTAAAAAAGCTCATCAACTGCTATTTGTTGATGAGCTTTCTTTTTATATATTTTCTTGTTTCAAAGCGTCGATAATGTTTAGTTTTCTTATTTGAATGAGTGAGTACCACATCGATAATCCAACAAAAATAAAGATTCCAAAGATAGCAATGATAAATGAAGACCAGGGTAGAGTAAATGGTATTTCAAAATTTGATTTTAAAATTTGATAAACGATGTACATTAACCCGATACTGAGTGGGATTCCATATAATAATGCTTTTAATCCATAAAATAGACTTTCAAATCGAATCATTTTATTAAATGATTTTGAATCCATTCCAACCGAGCGAATCATAGCAAATTCACGCGTACGAAGAAGCATACTAGTTGTAATTGTGTTAAACACGTTCACGAGACAGATAAGCGTAATTAAACAAATGAATCCATAGGCAAAAATTGAAATTAATAGTTCTAGCTGTTTCTGTGACTCATGCGACTTTTGAAGACTAAAAATACTAGGCATTGTTAATGAATTAGCTTCCTGATATAAATTGACGATTTCATTCTCTAATGTAGAAGTATCATCACTTGTTAAATAGAGAGATAAATTGCTATAACCTCCGTCAAATACACCTTGCTCAAACATCCCTTCAATAGCTGATAGAGGAGTAATTACAGGGATGTTATTTGAAAGGAAATCGTAAGTTATTCCCATAGGTAGCTCACTTGTATAACCAAGTACGTTAAATTGATATTCGTTTGAGTGAAAGGTTAAATGATCGATTTCTTTTAATAGATTAACCTGCATATATTTATTATCTTTTAAGAATTGGTTTGTATTAATGACAACGATTGGAATTGTTGACGAATTACTTATTTCATTATTTTGATCAATATAACGATTGAAGACATCATCTCGTATTCCATAAATTTTTAATTCAAACTGATTGAGTAAAGCTGAAAAGTCTGTATCTGATTGTTCGCCTTTTAAAAGTTCAATTGCTTGTTCAGTTAAAAGATCTTCTGTAATTGAAGTGTAAGTGTAAGCTTTTTGAATATAGTTATAGTCTTTGACACTTGGTAAGCTAACAATTTCATCGATTAAAAGACTTTCTGAAGAATGACTTAGAGCGTATCCATAATCAGTACTATCTCCACTCATGTATAAATCATAATTAATTGTTTCCAACGTTAAATTATAAGCAGACTGTAAAGTATTTAAAAAATAAGTGGTTATTAAAAATAAAGAAAAACTTAAAATAAGGGAAAAGACAGTTGCACGATAGCGGCGTTTTTGGCGCTTAATATTTTTAAGAGCTAAATCACCTTCAATTCCAAAGATCTTTGAGACTACTTTTGATGTTTTGACTGCTCGACGTGGAATTTTCACTTCAGTATTTTGACGAATTGCAATCATCGGTGAGACCTTTGCTGCACGACGAGCAGGAATCCATGCTGAAATAAAAATAGTTAAGATAGAAAATAAAATCGCAATAATAATGGAAGGAGCAGAAATGACGAGTCGAAGCGCGATCGTCATATTAGCGGCTGATTGAAAAATAGGATTAACAAGATTGAAAGTGACTCCCATTCCAATTGTTCCAAATAAAAGTCCTAGTGGAATGGCAATTGTTCCAATCACAACACCTTCAAACAAAATCGCGCTACGTTTTTGAGCTTTTGTTGCCCCAACACTTGCAAGCATCCCTAAATGCTTCATTCGCTTACTCGCTGAAATAGAGAAGGCATTATAAATGACACTCACAGATCCTATCATAATCACACACATAAAGAAGAAAGCAAGGGAATAAATCATCAGATTCATTGAATCATTTCCTGTCACACCGTAAAATCGTAATAACTCTTTATTAAAGGCAATCATTGGACTCTCAGTTGCGTCTTTAGGAACATTTGCTTCACTTGCTACTTGCATCGCATGGTTATAAAGCTTTGGTGTAATATGACTTAGTTGCACGGAAACATCTACACTTGAAAGAGTAGCATCTAATTCAGAATCTAAAGCAGTAATCACCGTAAAAGCAGGGCCCCATGACGAAATGTAGCGTGGTTCAGAAGTAATTCCAACAATAGTGAATGTATATTCTTTTGTATCAACTAATGTTTCTATGTTACAGTCACCTCCCCAATCACTTGGAGATAAATACTCTCCAAACTCATTCACACGTTGACCAACCGTCAAAGTAATCGTATCCCCAATTTGATAATTAACACCGCTATTATAAATTGCATCTTTTGATAAGAGAATCTCATGTGAATTAGCAGGGAAACGTCCTTGAATTAAATTAACAGGAAAAGCTTCTTGTGCAGATTCATTAAAAGCAAGAAGATGAAAATAAGGTTTACTAGAATACTTATTCTCATCTAAGCGAGCATGCCCAAGTGATTGAGAATAGAAAGTAGCTTTTGTATCTGAGTCATTTTCAATCACAGATAAAGATTCTTTCGGAACATCTTCATATAAAACATGCCAGTTTCCATCGATTTGAATCGTGCGTCGTTGAAGTAAATCCATAAATGATGCTGCTGAAGTGGCAACGGCTGTGATCATCGTCACCGATAAAATAACTCCAATTAATGTCACTAATGTTTGTCTTTTATTTTCTTTTAAATAACTAATCGTTAACTTTTGAATAATGTTCATCGACGAATCACCTCATCTTTCATGATGCGACCATCTTCAATTGAAATGATACGATCAGCTTGTAAAGCAATTTTCTCATCATGTGTAATAACAATTAATGTTTGATTATATTTTTTATTCGATAACTTTAATAATTCTAAGATCTCCTGGCTGTTCTTCCCATCTAAATTTCCAGTAGGTTCATCGGCTAACACAAGTGCAGGGTAGTTAATCAGTGCACGTCCAATTGAAACACGTTGTTGTTGACCACCTGATAATTCATTAGGAAGGTGATTGACACGTTCACTTAGGCCGAGTGTTTTTAATAATTCATCTAATTGAGCTTCATCAACCTTACGGTGATCAAGAAGTAGAGGAAGTGCAACATTTTCACGTACATTTAATACAGGCATTAAGTTATAAAATTGATAAATTAATCCGATTTGTCGGCGACGAAATACAGCTAACTGTGTCTCATTTAAGTCATAAATATTTGTTTGATCAATATAAACATTCCCACTACTTGGATAATCGACTCCCCCTAAAATATGAAGTAATGTTGATTTTCCAGAACCTGAAGGTCCAATAATCGCAACGAACTCTCCTTTATTAACGGAAAAACTAATATCATCTAAAGCTTTAACGGCTGTTGGTCCTTCGCCATATACTTTACTAACATGTTCAACTTTTAAAATTTCCATTTCTAATCCTCCTTGTTTGATTTGATAACTTAAGTATACCGTTCGAAGGTGACAGCTTAGTGACTAAAAAAGTGACAGAATAGTCACTTAAACAATGAGTTTATAAAATTTTAATTTAAAGGTTGTTCCAACACCTAGTATACTTTCGACTAATATATCACCATTTTGTTCATTAATAATACTTTTGGCCATGGCCAGTCCAATCCCGACGCTATCACGATTTGCATTTTTCCCACGATAAAATCGTTTAAATAAGTACGGAAGATCCTCTTTATCAATTCCTTCCCCATTATCTTTAATTGTAATCTCTGTATAAATCGGATTTTTTTGTATATTTACTTGAATCGTTCCACAAACGGGCGTATGTTCAATCGCATTTTTAAAAATATTAGTTAATGCCTCAACAGTCCAGTGAAAATCACCGACAATTTTGCACTCGTCTCCTTGAACGATAAACTGTTGCTCTTTAATTTCTAGTGGAATCATTAAAGGTTCAATCGCATGTTGAATTAAAGTTTTAACTGAGAGTATCTCTTGTTTAAAATCAGCAGTTTTTGTATCGAGCTTCGCAAATTTTAATAATGAACTGACTAACCACTGTAAACGATCGAGTTGAGTTTTATTTTGACTTATAAACATCAGTCGTGTTTGTTCATCTAAATTGGGATCAGCTAATAATTCATTCATCATACGCATCGAGGTTAATGGTGTTTTTAATTGATGAGAAATATCAGACATGGCATCTGCTAAATACTGTGTTTCTTGTTCAAGTAACTCATTTGCTTCTTTGAGCCGTAACGTCACTTTATACAGTTCACTTTTTAAAATACTAAGTTCACCTTCTTGATTATCTCGAATTTCTAATTCATAATGTCCAAGACTGACGCGCCGTAATGTTTCAGAAAGCTTCGCTATTTGAATGTATCGCCAGCGATGATACATAAAAAAAGCAATCCACATTAACACCTGCATCCCTAATACAAAAAGCCCTAAGCGTACATTCACGATCAGACAAACGATAGTTACTAAACACATTAAAATAAATTGGATACTCATGAAGATGAAAAATTCTTTATTTCGGCTCATTCCTTCACCTCTAACTTATAGCCAAGTCCTCGGACGGTTTGAATTAAAGTTGGTTTTTGTGGATTGTCTTCAAGTTTTTCACGAAGACGCTTAATATAAACTGTTAGAGTATTATCGTTCACAAAATCACCAGCCACATCCCAAATGCTATCAAGTAGCTGAACGCGACTTAACACTTGATTTTTATGATGAACAAGTATCAAGAATAAACGATACTCAAGTGCGGTTAACAAAACTTCTTTGGAATGTTTATATACTTTAGCTTTAGCCAGATCTAAACTGACATTGCCAAATGTTAACGAACTTGGTTGTGCTTGTGTCTTGCCGCTACGGCGAAGCACAGATTTGATACGTGCAATTAACTCCCGAATACCAAAAGGTTTTGTAATATAATCATCAGCTCCTAGTTCTAATCCCATCACAATATTAACTTCAGCGTCACAAGCAGTTAGGAAAATAACAGGTGTTTGAGTGGCATTTGAACTTTTTAAAAACTGACACACTTCATAGCCATCACCGTCAGGTAATCCAACATCTAAAAGCAACAAATCGAACGTCTTTTGGTTTAATAATGCTTTAGCCTCTTTAACCGTACCAACTGATTGAACCTGAAATCCTTCTTGTTTCAAGGCAAAACTTAATCCCATAATAATTGATGAGTCATCCTCAATTAATAAAATTTCCATCAAAATCCATCCTTTCGCATTAGTTTTATTATACCCATAAATAACTGTTCTTGAAGTGACGATTTCGTCATCTTTATTAAAAATGATGCGATATTTTGTCGAATTTGAAAAATAATATTATAAGAAAGGAGGATATGTATGTTTAAACCGAAACACGTTTATATCGAAAAAGAAGCATTAGATTATACACTAGGGAAAGAGTTAAAAAAGCAGTTTGAAGATATGCAGATTCCTGTCGATATTCTGGAAAGTAATCGTGTGAACTTTTTACGTGGGAAAAGTGTGCAAGAAAAGTATGAAATAGGGAAGCGAGTTCTTGTCATTGGCGTACGCCGTACTCTTGAATTTCAATCATGTAAGCCATCTGCACATTATCAACTGCCACTCGTGACAGGTTGCATTGGAAAATGTGAGTACTGTTATTTGAATACGAATTTAAAAGATAAGCCATTCACACGTATCTATGTGAATATTGATGATATTTTAAAAAAAGCAAAACGATATATTCAAACTGGAAAGTTTAGACCAACTATCTTTGAAGGGTCCGCAACATCTGATCCCATTCCTGTTGAACCATATACACATGCTTTAGCTAAATCGATTGAGTACTTTGGGAAACAGCCCGATGCAAGACTCCGCTTCGTCACTAAATTTACTGATGTTGACGATTTACTTTATTTAAAACATAATGAGAAAACAGAAATTAGATTTTCCATTAATACAGATACGGTCATTGAAAGTTTTGAACATGGGACACCACGTGTAAAACAGCGTATTGAAGCAGCACGAAAAGTCATTAAAGCAGGATATCCTGTCGGTTTTTTAATTGCCCCTGTGTTCATCTATCCAAACTGGAAAGAAGACTATCTGATGCTAATTAAAATGCTAAAAAATTATTTACCAAATGAAGAACTGAAACATCCAATCACCTTTGAAATCATATCCCATCGCTTTACTCCAACCGCTAAAAATCATATTTTGCAAGTCTTTGAAGAAAGTAAACTTCCGATGGATGAATCGGAACGTACCTATAAATATGGTCAATTTGGTTATGGAAAATATGTCTATTCAAAAGAAGTTATCGCTGAAATCAAAGAACTCTTTGAATTCGGATTAAAACATCTTCCATTTCCTTATGAAATTAAGTATATTATCTAGTTGTAGAAGGGAAAATTTTATTTATATTCTGAGTCTTTACCAGAAATAGCCCTTGATGATTTTTTCTATTAAAACGATGAATTTAAGTGTTAAAATGAGTTGTTTTCCATATAATTTAAACGTCATTTTAAATAAGAAAATATTTTTTTAAAATCAACAATGCGTTTGGGTGATGAGCTTATAGTCTTTAAATATTTTCAAATTAATTATTTTTGTAAAACGCTATCCCAAATCTTTACAAATAGATATTCGCATGATATGATGATGGTAAGGATTGTAACTGGTTAGGCAGGCAAAACCCACTTCTATAGGGAGGGTTTTGCCTTTTTTTTATATTCATTTCGAGGTCAGATTGATGATGGGAGAGGAAGATAGATGTATATTGAAAAAGTATTAAATAATAATGCATTTATATCTTTAGATGAAAATGGCGATGAAATAATTGTAATGGGAAAAGGAATTGCTTTTGGAAAGAAAGGAAATCAAAAAGTTGATTTAACCAACTTAAATTACAAAATATTTTCGTGTAAAAATAAGAATATTAATAATAAATTAATTAGTATTGTCTCTGACTTATCACAGGAATATATTTTGTTAACTCGGAAAATTATTTTAACATTTGAAAAAGAATATAATAAAAAGTTAAATGAAATTATTTACGTAAGTTTAACGGAACATATTCATGGTGCGATTGAACGTTATCACCAAGGAATTCAAGTTAAAAATCCATTATTAATGGAAATTAAACGATTATTTGCTGATGAATACGAAATTGGTCGAAGAGCATTAGAAATGATTCATCAGGATTTCGGAGTTTTATTTGAAGAAGATGAAGCAGGGTATATTGCTTATCATATTGTGAATGCTGAACTTAATAATGATATGATAAATATTGCAAATATTACTAAAGTAATGCAGCAAGTTTTAAGTGTTATTAAATATCACTTTAAAGTAGAGTTTAATGAAGAGTCTAGTACGTATTATCGTTTCATTACACATTTAAAATTTTTTGCACAACGTGTTTTTAGTAATGCTGTTTATGAAGAAGAAGATACGGAATTATTCTTCATTTTAAAAGAAAAGTATCATGAGAGTTATGAATGCGTTTTAAAAATAAAAGAATTAATCGAGCATGAATATAATTATGATTTATCATTAGAGGAGCAATTATATTTAATGATTCATATTGAACGAATTAGAACAAAAGCAACAATTTAAGATAGTTAATAATGCTGGATAATCCATCAGCTTATTATATATAGTAAGATTGTAACTACGCTATAGATGAAAATCTATATATGTAGGCAAAACTTCATTTGATTTTTAAATGAATGGAGGAAGAAAAAATGGATTATAAGAAATTAGCTGAAAGAATTCTTGAAAAACTTGGAGGAAAGGAGAATGTAGAATCTGTTGTTCACTGTATGACAAGACTTCGCTTTGTATTAAAAGATGAAAGTCAAGTGGATGATGAGCAGGTGAAAAAGATTAAAGGTGTGATTGGGGTCATGAAAAAAAGTGGCCAATATCAAATTATTATTGGTAATGAAGTGGCGTCAGTTTATAAAGAAATTTGTGCGCTTGGTAATTTCAAAGAAAAAACATCGGCAAAAAAAATAGAGAAAAAAAATCAAAATATCATTTCTGAAATGTTAGATATCATTTCAAGTGTTATGTCGCCCGTTATCCCAGCCATTATTGGAGCGGCGATGATCAAAGTTTTATTAACTGTTTTACCGATGATAGGGATATTAAGTAACACAAGTCAAACTTATGAACTGTTATCAGTTATTGGAGATGGAGCTTTCTTCTTCATGCCAGTATTAATTGGAATGTCAGCTGCAAAACGATTTAATGCTAATCCATATTATGCCGTGAGTATTGCACTGATTATTTTACATCCAAACTTTATCTCTCTTTTAAAGGGAGCAAATGAAGCAGGACAAACAGTCAAGTTCTTTAACTTAATCCCAGTTACTTATGCTAATTATTCTTATTCAGTTATTCCGATTATTTTATCAGTAGCAGTCTTACCTTATATTGAACAATTTGTTGATAAAATTACGCCAAAAATTACAAAAAACTTCTTAAAACCAATGTTAGTGATGTTATTTATTGCACCAATCGTTATGGTTGTCATTGGTCCACTAGGAGCTATCTTTGGTGATATGTTATCAACTGCTGTTTATTTTATTCAAGATAAGTTAGGTTTTATTGCAGTTGGATTAGTAGCGGCTGTCTTCCCGTTTGTGGTTATGACAGGAATGCATCATGCCTTTACACCAATTAAATTAGGAGTTTTAGCCACAACAGGATTTGAAGGATTTATTTGTATTGCAGAATTCTGTGCAAATATGGCCCAAGGAGCGGCAGCATTAGCGGTATCAATCAAATCAAAAAATTCTGATATTAAACAGAGCGCAGGGTCATCAGCATTTTCGGCTTTAGTTGCAGGAATTACAGAACCTGCTTTATACGGAACGAACTTACGATTTAAAAAACCAATGATCGGAGCTTGTTTAGGAGGATTAATGGGGGGATTAGTCGGTGGTTTCTTCCAAATGAAATGTTATGGAGTAGCAACACCAGCAATTGTAACCATTCCACAATATCTTGAAGAAGGAAATCCGCAAAGCTTTTTATATATTTTAATCACGTTAGGGGTAACAGTTGTTTCAACCTTTATTATTACTTATGTGATTGGATTCGAAGATCCGGTTGAAGAAGATGATGAAGAAATGTTAGAAGAGAAAGTTACGATTCCTTTAAATACAGGATTAAATATTGTGAGCCCTTTAGAAGGACATATGATTGAGTTATCACAAGTAAATGATGTCACTTTCTCTAGTGGAGTAATGGGAAATGGTGTTGCCATTATCCCGACAAAAGGTCAAGTTGTTGCTCCATTTGATGGAACAATAGATGTCTTTTTCAAGACACACCATGCCATTGGATTAAGAAGTGAGACAGGGGTTGAGTTATTAATCCATGTTGGATTAGATACTGTTAACTTAGAAGGAAAATACTTCACACCTCATAGAAAGCAAGGAGATACTATTAAGACAGGTGATGTGATTTTAGAGTTTGATATTGAAAAAATTAAAAAAGCAGGATATGAATTAGTAACGCCAATTATCATCACAAATAGTCAACAGTTTATGGATATAATTGTTAAGAAAAAAGATGTTGTAACAGCCAATGATCAAGTATTAGCTATTATTTAATGAGGAGGATATAGTAATGACAAGCTTTAAAATGCCGAAAGATTTTTTATGGGGGAGTGCTTCTGCTGCTTATCAAGTGGAAGGTGCTTACTTAGAAGATGGAAAGGGTCTTTCTAACTGGGATCAATTTGTTAGAATTGAAGGAAAAACATATAAAGGAACAACAGGTGATGTGGCAGTTGATCACTATCACCGTTTCAAAGAAGATGTGAAGCTCATGGCAGAAATGGGACTTAAAACGTATCGTTTTTCAATTTCATGGCCACGTGTTATTCCGACTGGAAATGGCGAAGTTAATGAAGCAGGATTAAAGTTTTATGAAGACTTAATTGATGAATGTCTAAAATATAACATTGAGCCAATGGTAACGATTTTTCATTGGGATCTTCCACAAGCTTTAGTGGATCAATATAATGGATTTGAAGATCGACGTATTATTGATGACTTTGTCAATTATTCAAAAGTTTTATTTGAGCGATTTGGAAGTAAAGTTAAGTACTGGATTACATTAAATGAACAAAATGTATTTACATCATTAGGGTGGTTAACGGCGATGCATCCACCAGGAAAATTCAATGATGAAAAAACTTTCTACCAAGCAAATCATCATGCTTTTATGGCGCATGCAAAAACAGTCTTATTATTTAAACAAATGATTCCAAGTGGAAAAATTGGAGCAAGTTTTTCTTATAGTCCGAGTTATTCAATCGATTGTAATCCAATCAATGCAATGTCTAAAATGGACTTTGATGATATGAAAAACTTCTGGTGGATGGATATGTATGCTTATGGACGTTATCCAAAATCAACGTTTGTTTATTTACAAAAGAAAGGAATTGCTCCACAGTTTGAAAATGAAGATGAGCAAATTTTAAAAGAAGCCGCTTCAAAAATTGACTTTATGGGAGTCAATTATTATCAAACAAGTGTATGTGAATATAATCCAATCAATGGAGTTACACCTTATGGAACATTTAATACCACAGGTGTGAAAGGTTCAGGTCAAGTTACAGGGCAACCAGGACTATTTAAAAATCCATCTAACCCTTACTTAAAAACAACAGACTGGGACTGGACCATCGATCCAATGGGATTACGTTATGGATTACGAGAAATTACAAGCCGTTACAACTTGCCAATTATTATTTCTGAAAATGGATTAGGTGCTTTCGATAAAAAAGAAGAGGATGGTTCAATTCATGATCCATATCGAATTGCCTTCTTAAAAGAACACATTGAAGAATTGAAAATTGCTATGGCAGAAGGATGTGAAGTCATCGCTTATTGTACATGGTCCTTTACTGACTTATTAAGTTGGTTAAATGGCTACCAAAAACGTTATGGTTTTGTCTATGTTGACCGAGAAGAAGAGGAAGAAGGAGCAACATTAAACCGCTACAAAAAGGATAGTTACTATTGGTATAAAGAAGTCATTGCTTCAAATGGAGAAAATTTATAATTAAGATCGACAGTTTCAAAAGAGTTATCCAATCATCACTTGAAATTAAAAAGAAAAGCTGTGTTAGACATCCTTGTTGGTAGTCAATCACTTCATACCAATAGTTATGAGTTCTTATTTTTGAAAATTTTGCTCCCTCCAAGTAGGAAAAGAGTAAATAATAATATTTTCGTCTAACAGAGCCAAAGGAAAAAGACGCCGTTTTTTAAAACGGCGTCTTTTCATGCTAAGTCATCCTTATAAAAGATAGAACTAAGAAGAGCACTACAATGACAATGAGAAATCTAACTATTTTTTGATTAACGGTTTTAGATTTTCAACCAATAAGTGTTCCTAAGAAAGCTAAAATAGTATAAACAAATACCGAGATTAAAAAGCTATTATTAAATACGATAAAGGTTAGAATTACCCAAAGTAAAAAAATAAAACTAACCACTAAGCCAATGTAACTTAACGAAATAACATTGGGCCAAAACCTCTCGTTTTTTCTCTTACCTGTTTGGGTTCTGGTTGCCTGTTTATAGTTTTAGTCAAATATAAAGTGGGGATTATCTTAATCTTGAAATTTCATTGTGTCTTCTACTTTTTTCTTAATCAAGTTCAGTTTCAAATCTTTATTGATATAATAGGTTTTTTTATGGTGATGGAGTTCTTGATCAAGTCCAGTCAACTTGATAGAAAAATATTTCACCTAGCTCAACGTAAGATTAATTAATAACAAGGCAATCAGAATTTGTACACCTCTTCCCCTTCTTTAATTGAAACCTGACTTTATTATACTAGATAAGTGCGGTTAAAATATGTAATAAATAAAAAGCTCATAAGAATACATTGATCCTTATGAGCTTTCGAATTAATACAATCCAGTATAATTAATAATTTTTTGATTAATATTCATCACACCACTGGTTGGGGTATAGCGATCAGTTCCATAAACTTTATCGTGCCACTCAATTACATTTTCCTCTAATGTCGTTGGTACTAAGTAGTATAGTCCATCACTTAACTTTTCTCCATAACTTAATTCTGTTTGTGGTAACTGAACTTGTTCGATTTCACGCTCTCCACTTAATAATAGTTGAGTTCCAAGCGAAATAATTTCATTTGTTGTTAAATTTGTTTGAATATAAGGTAAGAAATCATTCATTAATCCAAGTAATTTGACCTTATTGTACGAGAAGGCTTTTTGTGCGACTAATGTAATCACTCGACGTTGACGTTCCATACGTTCATAGTCCCCGTTTCCTACTTTACGAATACGCATATAAGCGACCGCTTGACGACCATTTAATGTTTGTAACCCTGTACCTTCAAGTAAGTTTGCTTCTTCACCACTAACTTCGACATTCATCTCAG
Source organism: Turicibacter bilis (assembly GCF_024499055.1). Lineage (NCBI taxonomy): Bacteria > Bacillati > Bacillota > Erysipelotrichia > Erysipelotrichales > Turicibacteraceae > Turicibacter > Turicibacter bilis. The sequence goes on from NZ_CP071249.1 coordinate 2,441,085, forward strand.
CAATGACACGATTTAACTCTTGAAGTTCATAATCTTGTACATCGACTTCGACCCCACCAAGTTTATTAATAATATATTCAACTGCGTTAAAGTTTACAGTAACATATTTTTGAATGTCTAAATCAAAGTTTTGGTTAATAGCTTGAACAGCGAGTGTTGGTCCACCATAAGCATACGCATGATTAATTTTCTCAAACCCGTGATCTTCATTAATATAAGCAAATGTATCACGAACAACTGATGTTAGATAAGCTTGATTTGTCTTGCTATTGAATGAGAAGACCATCATCGCATCAGAACGAGTATTTGTGTAAGCATCATCACGTGAATCTACTCCAAATAAAGCAATATTCATGACACCCATTCCCTTTTTCAAATCTAAAACTTCTTGAGAAACATTTAAATCTTCTAACTCTTCACGATCGATTCGAGATAACATCATGTGCGCAGCCCCATAAACAGCCCCACCTAAAAGTAATAAAACTAATATAAAAATTAAAACACCCTTTAAACAACCATATTTTTTCTTACTTTTCTTTTGTTTAACCTTTTCTTGATTAGGATTTATAGTTTCCTTACTCATCATCTTCACCTAGTTTCTAAAATAGTGTTAGTATCTTAAACTACAACATTTTATAATATGCGACAGGTCATTACAATATTAAAACTTGCGCATTAAATATTTTTTTACAAAATTTATGTAGTTATAACCATGAAATTATAAAAAATCTAAAAAATTGGTCATTGGTCGACTATCCTAAGTATGTTACAATGAAAGAAATTATGAAAAATGGAGCGGATTAAATGTCAACTATTGAATTATTAGCACCAGTTGGTCATCGTGAAGGATTACTAGCGGCCGTTACAAACGGAGCTGATGCCATCTATGTAGGTGGAGCAGCCTTTGGAGCACGAAAAGAAGCAGCATTTACAAATGAAGAACTAATCGAAGTCATTAAATTTAGCCATCTACATAACGTTAAAGTCTATGTTACTGTTAATACAACCATCTTTGATCAAGAATTAGAAGCATTAAAAGAATATATTCACTTTCTATATTTAAATGATGTCGATGCTATCATCGTTCAAGATATCGGGGTTGCTCACTTAGTCAAACAAATGTATCCAGACTTTGAACTCCACTTTAGTACCCAAATGACACTTCATAACACAAAAGGTGTCGAATTTGCTAAACAATTTGGAGCAGACCGCGTTGTTGTGGCACGTGAAAATACATTAGAAGAAATTAAAGCCATGAAACAGGCAGCGGACATTGACTTGGAAGTATTTGTTCACGGAGCTCTTTGTGTTTGTTATTCAGGACAATGTTTAATGAGTAGTATGATTGGTGCTCGAAGCGGAAACCGTGGAGCCTGTGCTCAAACATGTCGCCTTCCATACGAACTTGTCGATTTATCAAGTGGAGAAACACTTGATTCAAATGTCGGAGACTTTCTATTAAGTCCTAAAGACTTAAAAACCATTGATGAAATTGGGGAACTTATCGAAGCGGGAGTCACTTCATTTAAAATCGAAGGACGTCTAAAAAAACCAGAATATGTCGCGACAGTTGTTAAAGCTTATCGTGAAGCTATCGATCAATATGTAGAAACCCGCCGAGTTAAAATCTCAAAACAAACTCATGCAGACATGGATCAAATTTTTAGTCGTGGATTTACGAAAGGATTCTTATTTGGAGACAAAGGTCTCAATTGGATGAGCGCCGATCGTCCAAATCACAAAGGAATCTTAATCGGAGAAGTTGTTAATGTCAAAGGAAAACGAGTTACGATTAATCTTAAATCACCACTCGAAGTTGGAGACGGCTTACGCTTCGTCGGATTAAACAGCAAAGATCAAGGATTACAAGTTCAAAAAATGTTTGTTAAAGGAAATGATGTGAAACTTGCGAATCCAGGTAACGTTGATTTAGATGCACCATTCCCAGTATCAAAAGGCATGAAAGTTTATAAAACAACATCCGTTTCTTTAGCTAAACGCGTTGAAGTAACAGAAAAATCAGTTCCTAAAATTGATATCTATGGTGAAGTGAGTGCCAAACTAGGTGAACCATTAAAAATCATGGCCTGGGATAATGACTCAAACATGGTCACAGTTGAAACAGAAGAAGTGTTTGAAACAGCAACGAACACCCCATTAAGTCAAGATCGTTTAAAACAACAACTTGAAAAAACAGGAAGTACCGCATTCTCGTTTGCATACATCAATATTAATATGGATGAAGGTATTACCATGCCTATTTCAATCATTAACAAAATCCGACGTGAACTATTAGAAAAGCTTGAAAAAAGTCGTACGCAACATCATGCCGGTCGCCAACGTCGAGAAATCCAACCAACCGTTTCTAACTTAGACACAACAACCATCACCCCACAACTCACAGTTAGTGTCCGAAACATCAAACAGCTACAAACTGTCCTTAACCACAACATTGAAACCATCTATTATAAGGATATCAAAACACTGAAAAAGGCAGTTGAACTAGGAACAGCACACGGCGTAACCATCATTCCTCAACTGCCACGTATCATTGATGACTCTGAAATCGAGCAAGCAACACAAATCATCGAAAGCTTACCACTTCAAACCATCATGCTTGGTGAATACGGAATGTATCACGCCCTACAAAACAAAGGCTATACTTTCCTAACAGACTTTGCTTTTAACACAAATAACGTTCAAAGTATCCAAGCTTTAAAACAACTAGGTGTATCACAAGTCACATTATCTTATGAAATTAACCAAAAACAATTACGTGGACTCGTTAAACAATCTCCACTTCCAACAGAAATGATTGTCTACACACGTATTCCAATGATGATTACAAAGCACTGCCCAGTCAAACTTTTAAATCAACAAGAATTCTGTCGCATGTGCTTAAGCACACCATTCGGCCTACGTGACCGCAAAAATAAAATCTTACCATTACTTCGCACTGGAAACTGCATCACAGAAATCTTCAACTCACAACACCTGATTCTCATCGAATTCTTATCAGAATTACAAAAGATGGGTGTTCAAAGTTTCCGCTTAGAATTCACAAATGAAAACGAAGCAACTATGACCCAAGCAATTCATGCTTACCAAACAGCCCTTCAAACAGGTAAAGTTGATTCTGACTGGCTTGCCCAGTACAAGAACTCAGATGATTACACAAAAGGACATTACCATCGCGGAGTTTGTATATAATAAAAAAAAATCCCCATAATAGAAAAAGTTAAACTTTTCTGAAGGGGATTTTTTTATGTTGCAAGTGTTGCTATCTTTATTATTAGCCGCCTTATTTTATGTGGTCCTACTCATATGTTATAAAATCATGGGTAAACGTGAAGTTAACCAACTAAGTACGGTAGATGTTGTTATCAATATTTTAATTGCCAATGTCGCAGCAGGTGGAATTGTTGAAGAACAATACTGGTTAGATGCACTCGGTGGTGTACTAGTTATCGTTGCTCTTCAAATTATAATGGCTAAAATTCAGATTAATCATCCCAAAGCACGTGATGTTGTTGAAGGCGAACCATCGATGGTCATTAAAAATGGAAGCGTCGATTACGGTGAATTAAAAAAACTCCGTATTGATCTCGATGACTTTATGATGCTACTTCGTGGACAAAACATAGTAGCTCCGGAAGACGTTCAGTACGGAATTATTGAGAAAAATGGGAAACTCACTATCTTTGAAAAGAAATTACCAACTAAAACTTTCCCATTAGCACTCGTTATTTCAGGACAAATCAAACCTAAGGCACTTCAAAGCTTAGGGAAGAATGAAGAGTGGTTAATGACACAATTAGAAAATCATCAATTTTATAAACTAGAGCAAGTAGATTATCTTTTTTATGAAGAACATAAACTAGTTATTTATACAAAACAAGGCATTCAAAAGCTTACATTAAAATAAGTGTCGTGAAATCACGACACTTATTCTTTATCATTGAAATCATTAAATAATGAAACACGATCTCCATTAGATAATGCATTTAACATATTTTGTTTTGCCATTGGGAACTCAGCATATAATTTCTTTAATAATTGCTTCACATCTTCGCGACTTGTGTGCTTATCCATAGGGCAAGTACTTGGCACAATAGGAACATGACGATTTGCTGCCGCAATAATATCATCTTCATAGCAATAAACAAGTGGACGAATAAACGTTACGTCTGTACGATCTAAGTACATTTTTGGTTTGAATGTTGATAAGAACCCGTTGTAAATTGTATTCATTACTAACGTCTCAACTGCATCATCAGCATGATGCGCCATCGAAATCTTATTACATCCAAGCTCAGTGCCTTTCTTAATTAAGATAGCCTTCTTGAACTTAGAGCATAGTGAGCAAGGAATCTTTCCATCTGGAGTTCCATTTAACTTTAAGATTTCATAAACTTCAGTATCTACTAAATGATACTCAATTCCATGTTTCTCACAGAATTCAACAACAGGATTAAAATCCATGCCAGGGAAACCTAGCTTTAACGTAATCCCCACTAACTCAAACTTAACAGGAGCAAACTTTTGATATAAATGTAGAGCGTATAATAACGCCATACTATCTTTTCCACCACTTACCCCAACAGCGATTTTATCACCATCTTCGATTAAAGAAAAATCTCGATCTGCTTTTCGGATACAACCTAAGATCTTTTTCATAACACTCACCGACCTTTCGGTAGACATTATAACGAATAAACTCAAAAAAAACAATCATCTGACAAACTTATTTAATATGGTAAAATAAACAAAAAGGAGAGAATAAGAAGTCATGAAACGAAACCATCTCATCGTATTCATCACCGTACTGATTATATCAATAGCTTGTGGATATTGGATTACAAAAACCGATCGCTACAAAAACTATCGTCAACTCCAATTTCTAGAATCCGTTGTTAAAAATACACTTCATCAAAATGGATACGCTGTTGAATTAAACGGCGAGTATAACATTTTAGGATATGAAATGAACCTTGCAGGGGAGGGGGCATTTTCACAGAATTCAGATGATTCAATTTTATATATGACTTATTTAATGAAGTTAAATGGCAAAGGTGTTTCACCAATGACAGTAGAATTAACTCAGTATATTGACCTAAATTCAAAAATACATTATATGAATATAAATCATGGACAATGGTTTAAAGAAATATCAAATGGCTCATTAACTATATTTCAAAAGATTCCTAAACTTTTCAAAAAGTCTAAATTTGAAAATTCAGATGATTGGATAGAAATAATAGATGATAGAGAGCAGGATCAGATAGTAGAATTGAAACTTCCACTATCTGAGGCAGACTTTTTAACAAAACAACTAATAAGTAATGTGTTAAATGTCTCTAATGATATTAATCTTGATCAATTGATGCAAAAAGCAAAGAGTGTAAACTATAGAATAAGAATAAATAAGCAAGAACAACAGATCACTCATATGGATATTGATTATAGTAATGGAATTCAAGAGTTAATTAGAAACTTAGCACTTGATTATCCTAATTTATTTTTGCAACTTCCAAGTGAAGAGGTTGAAGCAATGTCCTTTAAGTTATCGGTTAATCTATTAAATTCAAATGAAATTATTCAAATACCGATTGAGGTAAAAAATAAAGCTGTTTCTATTTCTGACTTAAAATAATAAAACATTTAAAAACTTCAAAAAATGTCGAACAGATTGTATATGTTTGTCGAAACTACACATATTAAGATTGTCAGGAGGTGACAAACATGTCAAACCAATCAAATAGCAATAAATTAGTCGTACCAGGTGCACAAGCAGCAATCGATAACATGAAAGCAGAGATTGCCAATGAATTTGGTGTTCAATTAGGAGCAGATGCAACAGCTCGTCAAAATGGTTCAGTTGGTGGAGAAATCACTAAACGATTAGTAGCGATGGCTCAACAACAATTAGGACAAACAAAATAGTTATTCAAAAATATATGCACAATAAAGGGGAGAACTCGATTCTCCTCTTTTTATATTTTTAATAAACTATTTTCAAATAAAAACAAATATTATGTATTAATTTGTCGAAACTGCACATATTAAGATTGTCAGGAGGTGATAAACATGTCAAACCAATCAAACAACAATAGATTAGTCGTACCAGGTGCACAAGCAGCAATCGATAACATGAAAGCAGAGATTGCTAATGAATTTGGTGTTCAATTAGGAGCAGATACAACAGCTCGTCAAAATGGTTCAGTTGGTGGAGAAATCACTAAACGCTTAGTAGCGATGGCTCAACAACAATTAGGACAAACAAAATAATAACACTATTAAAAACTAATCAACACGACTACAAACTACATCAAAACGAAAAAACGATCTTTAAAAGATCGTTTTTTTGTTAAATTAAAAGCATAGGTTATAATAACTGACATGGTATTAAATCTTAGATATAATTATAGAAAAAGGAGGAAATAATATGAATATTTTAATTTATCCAAAATGTACAACATGTAAAAAAGCAGTAAAGTGGTTAAAAGATAACAATGTAGAGGCAGAAATCCGTCATATTGTAGAAGAACCATTATCTAAAGAAGAAATCAAACAATTACATCTAAAATCGGGAGAACCAATTAAAAAGTTCTTTAACACAAGTGGAATGAAATACCGTGAATTAGGCTTAAAAGATAAACTTTCAACTATGAGCGAAGAAGAGTGCTATGAACTATTAGCAAGCGATGGAATGCTAGTAAAACGTCCACTGGCATTCGATAACGAAAAAGTGACGCTAGGATTCAAAGAAGCGGTGTATGAAACATCATGGAAAAAATAAATCAAAACTTAATGAATGTAGACTATGAAAGTCTAAAAGAGATTTGGAAACAGGAGTGCTTAGTGATTACATTAGCCTATACTCCAACATGTGGGACATGTCATGTTGCAAAAAAAATGTTACAAGTAATTAAAGCAGCCATGCCGGATCTTAACATGACACAAATAAACTTAAATTACTATGGGGATATGGCGATTGACCTTGAAATAATGTCAGTGCCTTGCATAATGATTCATAAAAAAGGAAAGTGCGTTGAAAAAATCTATGCATTTGAATCTGTACCATTTTTGTATAAAAAAATAACTTCTTACCTTTAGTCTATGATTGATGCTAATATTTATGGTAAAATAATACATTAATAGGGAAAAATGAAATGTAGGGAAAGAAGGGATGAGAGGTGAATTATCCGGAAATTGGTCAAACAGTTGAAATACATAGTTATAAACATAACTCTAAAATTCATAGAATATGGCATGAAACTACAATTTTAGATATTTCAGATGAAGTTGTAATTGGGGCAAATAATAAAACATTAGTTATGGAAGCTGATGGGAGAACGTGGTATACACGAGAGCCAGCAGTCTGCTATTTCTATACCCAATATTGGTTTAATGTTTTATGTATGCTTCGTAAGGATGGGGTTTACTTCTATTGTAATTTAAGTTCCCCATTTGTTTACGATCAACAAACGATTAAATATATAGATTATGATTTAGATGTAAAAGTTTTTCCGGATTTAAGTTATAGGATTTTAGATGAGGATGAATATCACAAACATAGTAATGAAATGGGATATTCATTAGAGGTTCAAGAAATTATTAAGCAACAATTAGATATTCTTATAAATATGATTGAAACACGACGTGGGCCATTTGCACCTGGTTTTGCAGAACATTGGTACTACGTATATAAGAATCGATTATTGAAAAGGTGAGTGAGAACATGCGTGATCCAAGATTAGAAAAATTAGCTAAAACATTATTAGAGTATTCTAATAAAGTAGAAGCGGGACAACACGTCCTAATTAAAGGAAATATTTTAGCAAAACCATTAATTAAAGAATTAATTAAACATACATATCGTATTGGAGCCTATCCACATACAGAAATCTTAGATGATGAGATTGGTCGTGAATTATCTTTAGGGAATACAGAAGAAAGAATGGAGAAAGTAACTGGATGGAATCTTGAAAAATATAAAGATATTGATGCATTTATTTCCGTGTTTGCAGATGAAAATGATTCAGAATACAGTGATGTACCTACAGAAATTAAAGTTATGCAAGCAAGAGTCGGAAGACCAGTATCCAATTTGATTGTTAATACAAAACAATGGGTTTTATTAAATTATCCAACACCTTCTTTAGCGCAAAAAGCTAAAATGAGTTTGGAGCAATTTGAAGATTTTCTTTTAGATGTATGTCTAGTTGATTACTCAAAGATGAATGAAGCAATGAAGAATCTCAAGGCATTAATGGAAAGAACTGATAAAGTCCATATCACAGGACCAGGTACAGATTTAACTTTTTCAATTAAAGGATTACAAGCAATTCCTTGTGCAGGTGATTGTAATATTCCGGATGGAGAGGTATTTACCGCACCAGTGCGAGAAAGTGTAAATGGTATAATCCAATATAATACCCCAAGTCCATATCAAGGTACTGTCTTTAATAATGTAAAATTAGAGTTTAAAGATGGGAAAATCATAAACGCAACTGCAGATAATGATGTTGAACGATTGAACGAGATCTTTAATACGGATGAAGGGGCACGTTATGTTGGAGAATTTGCAATTGGTGTGAATCCTCTTATTAAACATCCAATGGGAGATATTTTGTTTGATGAAAAGATTGATGGAAGTTTACATTTCACTCCAGGTCAAGCATATGAGGGAGAAGCAGATAATGGAAATCGTTCAGCAATACATTGGGATTTAGTATTAATTCAAAGAGAAGAGTATGGTGGAGGATCAATCTACTTTGATGATGTTCTTATCAGGGAAAATGGTCGATTTGTTTTACCAGAGTTAGAATGCTTAAATCCTGAAAACTTAATTTAAGTAGATCAAGGGCCTACTAGGTCCTTTTATATTTTCAAAAAAATATATTTAAAAGTGTTGACATTGTGAAGTTATGATGATATTATAATCAAGTCGCCAACGACCGATGAAATAAATGTCGAAAACAAAAAAACTTTTAAAAAACGTTTGACAAATTTCGACAGGTATGATATTATTAAGAAGTCGCAAGAGCGATAACAAAAAATGAAACGAAATAAAAAGTTTCAAAAAAAAGTTTAAAAAGTGTTTGACAGAAAGAGACAGATGTGATAAACTAATAAAGTCGCCAAAACAAGGTGACACGAAGTTCTTTGAAAACTAAACAGAACGTCAACAAACATTTATTTAAGAATTAAGTTTCTTAAGGAAGCTTAGGATAAAAACAAACATTTAATTATGGAGAGTTTGATCCTGGCTCAGGATGAACGCTGGCGGCGTGCCTAATACATGCAAGTCGAGCGAACCACTTCGGTGGTGAGCGGCGAACGGGTGAGTAACACGTAGGTGATCTGCCCATCAGACGGGGACAACGATTGGAAACGATCGCTAATACCGGATAGGACGAAAGTTTAAAGGTGCTTCTGGCACCGCTGATGGATGAGCCTGCGGCGCATTAGCTAGTTGGTAGGGTAAAGGCCTACCAAGGCGACGATGCGTAGCCGACCTGAGAGGGTGAACGGCCACACTGGGACTGAGACACGGCCCAGACTCCTACGGGAGGCAGCAGTAGGGAATCTTCGGCAATGGGCGAAAGCCTGACCGAGCAACGCCGCGTGAATGATGAAGGCCTTCGGGTTGTAAAATTCTGTTATAAGGGAAGAACGACTTTAGTAGGAAATGGCTAGAGTGTGACGGTACCTTATGAGAAAGCCACGGCTAACTACGTGCCAGCAGCCGCGGTAATACGTAGGTGGCGAGCGTTATCCGGAATTATTGGGCGTAAAGAGCGCGCAGGTGGTTGATTAAGTCTGATGTGAAAGCCCACGGCTTAACCGTGGAGGGTCATTGGAAACTGGTCGACTTGAGTGCAGAAGAGGGAAGTGGAATTCCATGTGTAGCGGTGAAATGCGTAGAGATATGGAGGAACACCAGTGGCGAAGGCGGCTTCCTGGTCTGTAACTGACACTGAGGCGCGAAAGCGTGGGGAGCAAACAGGATTAGATACCCTGGTAGTCCACGCCGTAAACGATGAGTGCTAAGTGTTGGGGGTCGAACCTCAGTGCTGAAGTTAACGCATTAAGCACTCCGCCTGGGGAGTACGGTCGCAAGACTGAAACTCAAAGGAATTGACGGGGACCCGCACAAGCGGTGGAGCATGTGGTTTAATTCGAAGCAACGCGAAGAACCTTACCAGGTCTTGACATACCATTGACCGTTCTAGAGATAGGATTTTCCCTTCGGGGACAATGGATACAGGTGGTGCATGGTTGTCGTCAGCTCGTGTCGTGAGATGTTGGGTTAAGTCCCGCAACGAGCGCAACCCCTGTCGTTAGTTGCCAGCATTCAGTTGGGGACTCTAACGAGACTGCCAGTGACAAACTGGAGGAAGGTGGGGATGACGTCAAATCATCATGCCCCTTATGACCTGGGCTACACACGTGCTACAATGGTTGGTACAAAGAGAAGCGAAGCGGTGACGTGGAGCAAACCTCATAAAGCCAATCTCAGTTCGGATTGTAGGCTGCAACTCGCCTACATGAAGTTGGAATCGCTAGTAATCGCGAATCAGAATGTCGCGGTGAATACGTTCCCGGGTCTTGTACACACCGCCCGTCACACCACGAGAGTTTACAACACCCGAAGTCAGTGGCCTAACCGCAAGGAGGGAGCTGCCTAAGGTGGGGTAGATGATTGGGGTGAAGTCGTAACAAGGTATCCCTACCGGAAGGTGGGGATGGATCACCTCCTTTCTATGGAGAAAGAGACGTTCTGTTTAGTTTTGGAAGAATTTCTTCCAAAGTTGATCTTTGAAAACTAGATATCTTCATTCAGAAGAAACAAACAATAGATTTGATTTAGGTTAAGTGAATAAGGGCGCACGGAGGATGCCTTGGCACTAGGAGTCGAAGAAGGACGCGACAAACGGCGAAACGCCTCGGGGAGCTGTAAGTGAGCATTGATCCGGGGGTATCCGAATGGGGAAACCCGCTAGTGGTTATACGCTAGCACCATATGGTGAATACATAGCCATATAGGAGACAGACCCAGGGAACTGAAACATCTAAGTACCTGGAGGAAAAGAAAGAAAAATCGATTCCCGTAGTAGCGGCGAGCGAAGTGGGAAGAGCCCAAACCGGATTTATCCGGGGTTGTAGGACCTTCATAATTGACAAATCATGATAGCCGAATGGTCTGGGAAGGCCAACCGTAGGGGGTGAGAGTCCCGTAGGTGAAATTGTGAGATGCATGGAAGGAATCCTGAGTACGGCGGGACACGTGGAATCCCGTCGGAATCAACGAGGACCATCTCGTAAGGCTAAATACTACCTAGTGACCGATAGTGAACCAGTACCGTGAGGGAAAGGTGAAAAGAACCCCGGAAGGGGAGTGAAAGAGAACCTGAAACCGTGTGCCTACAAATAGTCAGAGCCCGTTAATGGGTGATGGCGTGCCTTTTGTAGAATGAACCGGCGAGTTACGATATCGTGCGAGGTTAAGCAGAAGATGCGGAGCCGTAGCGAAAGCGAGTCTGAATAGGGCGAAGAGTACGATGTTGTAGACCCGAAACCGTGTGAGCTAGCCATGAGCAGGCTGAAGGTCAGGTAACACTGACTGGAGGGCCGAACCAGGGCACGTTGAAAAGTGCTTGGATGACTTGTGGCTAGGGGTGAAATTCCAATCGAACACGGATATAGCTGGTTCTCTCCGAAATAGCTTTAGGGCTAGCCTCGATGTTAAGTCTACTGGAGGTAGAGCACTGAATGGGTGATGGCCCCACCTCGGGGTACTGATCTCAATCAAACTCCGAATGCCAGATAGATATAATCGGGAGTCAGACTGTGGGTGATAAGGTCCATGGTCAAAAGGGAAAGAGCCCAGACCGCCAGCTAAGGCCCCCAAGTGTCCGTTAAGTGGAAAAGGATGTGGAGATGCACAGACAACTAGGAGGTTGGCTTAGAAGCAGCCATCCTTTAAAGAGTGCGTAATAGCTCACTAGTCGAGTGACTCTGCGCCGAAAATGTACCGGGGCTAAACGGACCGCCGAAGCTGCGGATTGACTTTAGAGTCAGTGGTAGGAGAGCGTTCTAACAGCGGTGAAGCAGTACCGGAAGGAGCTGTGGAGCGGTTAGAAGTGAGAATGCCGGTGTGAGTAGCGAAAGATAGGTGAGAATCCTATCCATCGAAAGCCTAAGGTTTCCAGGGGAAGGCTCGTCCGCCCTGGGTAAGTCGGGACCTAAGGTGAGGCCGAAAGGCGTAGCCGATGGACAACAGGTTGATATTCCTGTACCACTTATTAAACTGATGGAGTGACGGAGAAGGCTAAGTTGAGCGTGTGATTGGATTCACGTGTAAGCAGTGAGGTGGTCATGTAGGCAAATCCGCATGGCATAACATTGAGCTGTGATGCCGAAGCCGAATGGCGAAGTCAACTGACGTCACGCTTCCAAGAAAAGCTTCTAGGGTTAATTTAATAAGTGCCCGTACCGATAACCGACACAGGTAGGCGAGGAGAGAATCCTAAGATGAGCGAGAGAACTCTTGTTAAGGAACTCGGCAAAATGACCCCGTAACTTCGGGAGAAGGGGTGCTTGTGAAAGCAAGCCGCAGTGAATAGGCCCAGGCGACTGTTTATCAAAAACACAGGTCTCTGCTAAACCGCAAGGTGATGTATAGGGGCTGACGCCTGCCCGGTGCTGGAAGGTTAAGAGGAGAGGTTAGCGCAAGCGAAGCTTTGAATTGAAGCCCCAGTAAACGGCGGCCGTAACTATAACGGTCCTAAGGTAGCGAAATTCCTTGTCGGGTAAGTTCCGACCCGCACGAAAGGCGTAACGATCTGGGCGCTGTCTCAACAAGAGACTCGGTGAAATCATAGTACCTGTGAAGATGCAGGTTACCCGCGACAGGACGGAAAGACCCCGTGGAGCTTTACTGTAGCTTGATATTGAGCACTGGTGGCACATGTACAGGATAGGTAGGAGACGAAGAAACCAGGACGCCAGTCTTGGTGGAGTCGCTGTTGGGATACTACCCTTGTGTCACTGGGGTTCTAACCCGTGGCCCTTATCGGGTCAGGGAACAGTGTCAGGTGGGCAGTTTGACTGGGGCGGTCGCCTCCCAAAGAGTAACGGAGGCGCCCAAAGGTTCCCTCAGAATGGTTGGAAATCATTCGAAGAGTGTAAAGGCAGAAGGGAGCTTGACTGCGAGACCTACAAGTCGAGCAGGGACGAAAGTCGGGCTTAGTGATCCGGCGGTACCGAATGGAAGGGCCGTCGCTCAACGGATAAAAGCTACCCCGGGGATAACAGGCTGATCTCCCCCAAGAGTTCACATCGACGGGGAGGTTTGGCACCTCGATGTCGGCTCATCGCATCCTGGGGCTGTAGTCGGTCCCAAGGGTTGGGCTGTTCGCCCATTAAAGCGGTACGCGAGCTGGGTTCAGAACGTCGTGAGACAGTTCGGTCCCTATCCGTCGTGGGCGTAGGAAATTTGAGAGGAGCTGTCCTTAGTACGAGAGGACCGGGATGGACACACCGCTGGTGTACCAGTTGTTCTGCCAGGAGCATAGCTGGGTAGCTACGTGTGGACGGGATAAACGCTGAAAGCATCTAAGCGTGAAGCCCCCCTCAAGATGAGATTTCCCATTCGAAAGAAGTAAGATCCCTTGAAGACGACGAGGTTGATAGGTCAGGAGTGGAAGTGTGGTGACACATGGAGCGGACTGATACTAATCGATCGAGGACTTAACCAAAGAAACTGAAGAAGATATCTAGTTTTGGAAGATTAACAACATCTTTCAATGGTCTAGTGATGATGGCAAGGAGGGCACACCTGTTCCCATACCGAACACAGAAGTTAAGCTCCTTAGCGCCGAGGGTAGTACGCAAGTGCGAGAGTAGGACGTCGCTGGGCCAAAATAAACCTGCCTCAATAGCTCAGTTGGTTAGAGCACTTGACTGTTAATCAAGGGGTCCTAGGTTCGAGTCCTAGTTGGGGCGCCATTAATTACTTAATGGCCCGTTGGTGAAGCGGTTTAACACACATGCCTTTCACGCATGCATACACGGGTTCGAATCCCGTACGGGTCACCATTAAGTGGAGGATTAGCTCAGCTGGGAGAGCATCTGCCTTACAAGCAGAGGGTCGGCGGTTCGAGCCCGTCATCCTCCACCATAATTAAATAACTGCCGGAATAGCTCAATTGGTAGAGCAACTGACTTGTAATCAGTAGGTTGCGGGTTCAAGTCCTGCTTCCGGCACCAGTATGGCGATTGTGGCGAAGTGGTTAACGCATCGGATTGTGGCTCCGACACTCGTGGGTTCGATTCCCATCAGTCGCCCCATTAATAATAAGCGGGTGTAGTTTAATGGTAGAACTTCAGCCTTCCAAGCTGACTGTGAGAGTTCGATTCTCTTCACCCGCTCCATACAAGGCGCCATAGCCAAGTGGTAAGGCATGGGACTGCAACTCCCTGATCATCGGTTCAAATCCGATTGGCGCCTCCAAATAATTTAATGAATGATGTGCCTGGGTGGCGGAACTGGTAGACGCACAGGACTTAAAATCCTGCGGGTGGTGACACCCGTGCCGGTTCGATTCCGGCCCTAGGCACCAATTTTATTATAATGAGTAAATAACTCTTTTTTTTATGTCATAAATGAAGTTTGCTTATATATGATATAAAGTAAGGTACCATACGTATTAGATATAAAAATATAAAGAAATTTATTATTGCAATTTTATTTATGTTGATATATAATAATTTATGTATCAAAATGATACATTTTGCCGGAATAGCTCAATTGGTAGAGCAACTGACTTGTAATCAGTAGGTTGCGGGTTCAAGTCCTGCTTCCGGCACCAGATAAATAGGGGTGTAGTTTAACGGTAGAACAGCGGTCTCCAAAACCGTTAGTGTGGGTTCGATTCCTGCCACCCCTGCCAACGAGTTTAAATGGCGATTGTGGCGAAGTGGTTAACGCATCGGATTGTGGCTCCGACACTCGTGGGTTCGATTCCCATCAGTCGCCCCATTAATAATAAGCGGGTGTAGTTTAATGGTAGAACTTCAGCCTTCCAAGCTGACTGTGAGAGTTCGATTCTCTTCACCCGCTCCATACAAGGCGCCATAGCCAAGTGGTAAGGCATGGGACTGCAACTCCCTGATCATCGGTTCAAATCCGATTGGCGCCTCCAAATAATTTAATGAATGATGTGCCTGGGTGGCGGAACTGGTAGACGCACAGGACTTAAAATCCTGCGGGTGGTGACACCCGTGCCGGTTCGATTCCGGCCCTAGGCACCAATTTTGTTATAATGAGTAGTAATACTCTTTTTTTATTTCTAGTATCCAAAGGATACTTTTTTTATTAGATTAATGTGATAACGATTACATATGGTTGTGTTTTCTAATACTTGATATAATATTTCTGCAGATTAGGGAAGATAGTGTAATATTTTATACTTTACTTGAAAACTCTGTTATAATTCTTAGTTGATGGACTAGATTATAATAAAAATTCTAGTAGGTATATTTTGTTGTACGAGGATTTTGAGATTATAGGATGGGTGTGTGTGATATGAAAAGGTTAAAGTTGATGTTAGAGACGACGTATTCAATTGATGCAGTATTTGCTCTAAGAAAAACACCGATTTTAATTAGTTTGTTATTTTTAATTATTTTATCTTTTATGCAGATGACGCCATTTGCATTTATTTTAATTGGTGATGCGCCGTATCGTTGGGACCAAAAGATTTGGCAGTTAACAGAAACGGATCAAGATCGTTTTGTGGATTCTCTTCCAGTGGGATGTGGTGTGCAAAGTGGTACGTTGACATGTTCTGAATTTGCTGAGATTAATTTGAGTAATGGGGTTAAGGTGTTATTTAACGGAGATGTAAATGAAGTAAATAATGGTGTTGTTTTCAATCAGGATCATCTAGTTTTTGTTGAACAAGATAGACAATATGAAGTTGGTTATTCTTATTTTGAAGGAGTAAATTTTGATGATGCGAGTTATGAGGATGTTTTTGGTCGTGTAGCTTCTTCAATTAAGCCAATGTTTGTTGTGCCATTTGTGTTAGGGGCTTATCAGACAGGTGTGTTATCAACGTTTGTCTTTACGTTCGTAGTGGCTGCTTTATCGATGTTATTGAAGTTTGGGCATACGAGTTTCTTATCATATAAGGAAGTTTTAAATATTGTGATTTATTCATCAACATTCCCATGTGTGATGGCTTTAGTTGTAGGAATGTTCAATGTAGGTTTGACAATGCTCATTTATAATATTGGTGCACCACTTGTAGCTTACTTTGTCTATAGACGTCGAGTCATTCCATATTTAGTCGGAAATCAAGAACAAGGCAACTAGCCTTGTTTTTTTTATGAAAAAAACGCATATGTGTAACCACTTACACACTTTATTTTACTATAATTGCCATGTATTATATATGTATAGCACTTTGAAAGCGATTTAATTATTGTGAGGGGAAGAGTTTTCATAAGGTGCGACTTATAAATCAAGAAATAGGCAGGTGGAGAAAATGAAAAAACCAAAATTGGCAGCAGTATTATCTACTATTGTATGGGGGGCAGGTCAAGCCTATAATAAGCAATGGTTAAAAGGTGCGTTCTTCTTTGTATTCCAAGTGTTACTCATTGGAATTGAATTGGTATCAGGAAATTATTTTTCAGGTACATTTTCATTTCGTGAGGCTGGATTCTTTGTAAAAGGAATTTGGGGGGCAATCACGTTAGGAACTCAATCTTCGATGTTAACCGAGAATGGGTTAACACCAGGCGATCATTCAATTATTCTTTTAATTGAAGGGATTATTGCTATTTTGATTTTATGTGTATTCGGTATTATTTGGTATATCAATATTAAAGATGCGTATAAAACGGCTAATCAATTTAATGAAACAGGTGAAGTACTTGGTAGTCGAGAATGGTTTGCGCATACATGGGAACATGCGTTTGAGTATATTGTTATTATTCCATCAAGTTTAATGTTAATTTTGTTCTCATTTATGCCAATTATTTTCGCCTTCTTAGTTGGGTTTACAAATTATAACAAGTCACATTTACCGCCATCAAATTTAGTGAATTGGGTTGGATTGGATAACTTCTTATATTTATTTTCAATGGGTGGAGAAGTCGGTTCATCTAATCAATGGTTTACAACATTCTGGAATGTATTCTTGTGGACAGTTATTTTTGCGATTATTTCAACAGCTGCTCCTTTCTTCTTAGGATTGTTCCAAGCAGTTATTTTAAATAATAAACGTGTCATTGGTAAAAAGGTATGGCGTAGTATTTTAATTTTACCTTGGGCTTTACCAGCAATGATTTCACAGTTAAACTTCCAACAGTTATTTAATGGTCAGTTCGGACCAATTAATAAGTATTTACTTCAAGCAGGTATTATTGATTCACCAATTTATTGGTTAACTGATTCAACTAACCCTTGGATTCCACGCTTAACGATTTTAGGAATTGGATTATGGCTTGGATTCCCATATTTTATGGCCTTAATGTCAGGGATTATGACCTCAATCTCTAAAGATATTTATGAAGCTGCAGAGGTAGATGGAGCAACTGAAGGTCAACAGTTCTGGAAGATTACATTACCATTAGTTTTATCAGCAACGGCACCATTACTTGTTATGTCATTTGCAAGTAACTTTAATAACTTTGGTTTAATTTACTTCTTAACAGAGGGGGGACCAGTTAATCCAAACTTTATTTATGCTGGACATACAGATATTTTAATTTCATGGATTTATAAGTTAACGATGAATGATAAGATGTACAATATGGCATCAGTTCTTTCAATTCTGATTTTCTTAATTCTTGGTTCAATCTCTGCCATCAACTTTACGAGAACGGCAGCATTTAAGGAGGAGTAATTTATGGAAGCGGCTAAATCGTTAAAAGTAAATAGCGTGAATAATAAGTCGAAAACCTCTTCTACAAAAAATACGATAAGTAAAGTAAAAGAGATTACATATACGATTTTGATTTATGCTGAGTTAATCTTTATGTGTTTTATTGTATTGTTCCCTGTAGTATGGATTGTTGGATCATCATTTAATCAAGGAACTTCTTTAGCAGGGGCAACACCAATTCCTGCTAATCCAACGATTGCTCACTATGTGGAGTTATTTGAAAAAACAAACTTTGCTAAGTGGTATTTGAACACGTTAAAAATTGCTGTTATTAATATGCTTTTCTCTGTATTTTTATCGACAACGATGGGGTATATCTTTGCTCGTTTCCGTTTCAAAGGGAAAAAGCCAGCATTAATTAGTATTTTAGTGCTTCAAATGTTCCCAAGTTTCATGGGGATGACGGCATTATATATCTTGTTCTTAACGTTCAATTTATTAGATAATCACTGGGCTTTAATTTTGTGCTACTCTGCTGGACAAATTCCGTATAATACGTGGTTGATTAAAGGGTATATGAATTCAATTCCTAAAGAATTAGATGAATCAGCGATGCTTGATGGAGCGACGAAGGGTCAAATCTTCTTCAAGATTATGTTCCCGTTAATCCAACCAATTGTATCGTTCGTGGCGGTTACAACTTTCATGACGCCTTGGATGGACTTTATCTTCCCACGTTTAATTATCTCATCAAATCATAAGTTAACATTAGCTGTTGGTTTGTATGATATGATTAGTGGTAACAGTCAAAATAACTTTACGATGTTCGCAGCGGGTTGTGTACTTGTAGCGGTTCCTATTACATTAGTTTATATTAGCATGCAAAAATTCTTAATTGAAGGTATGACGGCAGGGGCAAATAAAGGATAAAATTTTGGACACCTTAGGGTGTCCTTTTTGTTTAGATAAAACAGTTTAGGCTATAATATAAGTGTTTTTGGTTGAGTTTTTGGTGATTTCTTAGTAGAGTAGAGGGTAGGTGATCATCATGAAGAAAGAAAAGCAAAAACAAGGAGTTATTGATAAACAGGATTTAACGATAATTGAGAATAGTGAAGCATATGAGTTAAAGGAAAAATTAATTGAATATAGTAAAGAAGTTGGAATTGATGTTATTGGATTTAGTGACGTCAAGCCATTTTTATTTTTAGAGACTGAGCTTAAGCGACGTGAAGAGTTAGGGTGGTCTTCAGGATTAACAAAAGGGTCGATTGAGGAACGTACGAATCCTTTATTATCAATGGAAAATGCGAAGTCATTTGTATCAATTGGTGTTTCCTATCCACGACAGACAGAATTGCCAAAGCAGGATAAGGAGGATCCTTTTGTTCAATTTTGTCGTTCATCATGGGGGATGGACTACCATGACATTGTAGGTAAGAAGTTACAATTACTTGAAGATTGGTTAAAGGAGCATATCTCTGGTATAGAAGTCATTGGCAGTGTTGATACAGGTGTATTTAATGATCGTGCAGTTGCACTACGAAGTGGAATTGGATTTAGTGGAAAGAATAGTTCTATTATCAATGAGACGTTTGGAAGTTATATTTATTTAGGTGAGTTATTGGTAAGTTATGAATTTCCACCGGATACACCGATTGAGCGTCTGTGTGGAACGTGCGATCGATGTGTTCGTGCTTGTCCTACGAAGGCTATTCAACCAGATGGGAGTCTGAATGAAAAACGTTGTTTATCGTATGTGACGCAATCGAAGGAATATTTAGCACCTGAGCTTTACGAGAAGATTAGTAAGAATGTTTATGGTTGTGATATTTGCCAGGAAGTGTGTCCATTCAATCGTGAAGTAGATTTTCATCTACATGCTGAGATGGAACCAACTGGTGCAGAGTTTCCAAAGATCAGTGAATTGTTAACGATGACGAATAAGGAGTTTAAATCAAAGTATGGTCATTTAGCAGGATCTTGGCGTGGAGTGTCTGTTCTTAAACGTAATGCCATGTTTAATGCTGGTTTTTATAAGTATAAAGCTGCTTTACCTGAGATAGCAAAGATACGTGATGGACAAGGTCCTGATTGGTTAAAAGAAGCGGCTAAACAAGCCTATGAGCGATTAGACAACAAATAAGATTGTTGCAAAAAATAAAGAATTTTGTGGTAAAATAAAAAGGCAATGGCAAATGTTTATTAACGAACAATAATCTAAGATGATTTTAAGCCATGCCAAGTAGAGTGATAATCATAGCACATAAAGTTTTGGTGTTAGTTTTAATTCATTGTTAAACAGTTGAGGTGACAATTATGGCAATTCATTTAGTTCAATATAATCCAGAGATTCCTCAAAATACGGGGAATATTATGCGTACTTGTGCAGCGACGGATATTAAATTACATTTAATTAAACCAATGGGATTCTCATTAGATGAGAAAAGTATTAAACGTTCAGGTGCGAACTATGTTAATGAAGTAGACTATACGGTTTACGAAAATTGGGAAGAATTTGTTGAGAAGAATAAAGGTGGAAAGTTCTGTTTCTGTACTCGTTATGGACAAAAAAATCATGCTGAAATGGATTTCTCAAATCCTGAAGAAGATTATTATATTGTTTTAGGAGCAGAAAGTAGCGGGATTCCAAAAGAGATTTTACGTCCTTATTTCGAGAACTGCTTCCGTGTTCCAATGACGAATAAAGTTCGCTCATTAAACGTATCGAATGTAGCAGCTATTTTAGCT
Organism: Turicibacter bilis; assembly: GCF_024499055.1. Classification (NCBI taxonomy): domain Bacteria; kingdom Bacillati; phylum Bacillota; class Erysipelotrichia; order Erysipelotrichales; family Turicibacteraceae; genus Turicibacter; species Turicibacter bilis. Next base: position 2,461,739 of record NZ_CP071249.1, read on the forward strand.
TATGAAGCATTACGTCAACAAGAATTTTTAGATTTATGGACAGTCGAACCATTCAAAGGTGCAGACTGGGTTTTACGTGACGATGAATAATAAAAAAGTGTTGCGAAAGCAACGCTTTTTTATTTGCAACTGTTAGTTGCGGAGATTCAAGGTTAAATGGGTAGTGTTTTTTTAGGAGTCATTTAAAATAGAATTATGAGTTGAAGAGAGGATGATTTCATGTTATTAGGTGAGAAGTTAAAGAAGTTACGAAAGGCTAGAGGTTTATCTCAAGAACAGTTAGCGGATCAATTGAACGTTTCAAGGCAGGCGATTTCAAAGTGGGAATTAGGAGAATCAACCCCTGATACGGATAATTTAGTAGCTTTGAGTGATTATTATGGTGTGTCATTGGATTACTTATTACGTGATCAAGAAGTACCTGAAGTTTCTGAAAAAGTGATGATGAGAGAAGTACAACCACTTATCAGTTCAGGCTGTTTGAAGAAGGGTGTAGTAGGAATCGTTATTTTTGTCGTGGTATGGTTTATATTCGTTCTCTTACTTTATAGTGTTATGTTTATCGATCCGATGCAATAATTTCCGAGGAAATTTGGTGAATACTAGAGAGAAAAGACTTCATGATTTAGAGTCATTAAGGTTTAGAAAAAGCACTCCAGATGAGTGCTTTTTTAATTATAAATTAGAATGTTGGTAGGTTGGATAGGTTGTTGTCTTTTTCTCCATCCACGATTCCACGGATGTAAGTTCCGCCACCTTTACCTTTGAAGGTTTGGGCATTGGAGATAAGTCCTTGTTCACAAAGTTCTTTAGCTGTTTCGTAGTCATATTCTTTTCCTGTGTTTGATTTAAAGGCGATAAGGTCGCCGTCGCTATTACGACGGACGGCAACGAATTGTTCTTTTTCCATATTAATGGCCTCCTTTATAGTAATAGTCTTTCCTTTTTTCTTTAAAAAATCGCATTTATTTAGGAAAGGTGTTATAATTAGTTAGCGATTTCATTTTTTGAGGGGAAATCGTAAAGGAAGTTATGATGAAAGGTAAGGAGATAGCATGGTGAAATTAAAGAATGATCGGTTAGAAATCGACATTGCTAATCATGGAGCAGAAGTTAAGTGTGTTTATCATTTAGATTATGAACTGGATTATTTATGGAATTCGAATCCAGAGTTTTGGGCTAGGTCTTCACCGGTGTTGTTCCCTGTTGTTGGCCGTCTCGCAGAAGATACGTATTTATTAAATGGAAAACGATATTCATTGATGCAACATGGATTTGCTGGAGATGAGTGGTTTGATGTATTGTGCCGAACGGATACAAAAGTTTGGTTTGAGTTAAGGTCAAATGCGAAGACGTTGGAATGTTATCCCTTTGAATTTAGCTTAAAAATCGGGTATGAATTGTTGGATGAAACGTTAGTGGTTAAATGGGAAGTCACGAATTTAAGTGAGGAGGTCATGCCATTTTCAATCGGTGCTCATCCGGCACTTAGTACAAGGCTACAAGCGGATGATCAATTTGGTGATTATTATTTATATTTTGAGTCATCTAATGGGGTTGAGACGTATAGATTTGATTCAAAGACAAATCTGATGACGGATGAAAAGATTACAATTATGGATAAATTGAAATTTTTACCGTTAAATAAAGAATTATTTGAAGAGTTTCCGACCTTAGTTTTAGAAGGAGAGTCTGCGATTGCTTTAAAATCGTATAATCATGATCGTGAAGTAGAAATCCGTTTTAATGGTTTTCCTTATGTAGGTATTTGGTCACCGATTAATCAAGAAGGGCATATTGCAGATTTTATTTGTTTAGAACCTTGGTATGGAATGGCGGATACAGTGAATGAGCCACAAGAGTTATCAAGTAAAAAAGGCATTCAATTATTACAATCAGGTGAAACGTTTGAGGCAATGTATACAATGACATTTAAGTAAAATATGTATATTGTCGGATAGATGATACTTTTGTCACTATTTTTTACTGAGCTTATGTTATTTTTTGGTCATTGTTATGCTATAATAGCAACTAGATATTTATAGATATGGAGGGTATTGTATGTCTTTTGAAACAGAATACCAAAACTGGTTAGGGCAAGAGAATTTAGAATTATACTTAAAAGAACAATTAGAAAAAATGACAGAGGCGGAAAAAGAAGATGCCTTTTATCGTAATTTAGAGTTCGGTACAGGGGGAATGCGCGGAGTTGTTGGTCCGGGAACAAACCGCATGAATGTGTATACAATTCGTAAGGCAAATGAAGGATTTGCACAATACTTATTAAAAAATGTTGAAAATGCAAAAGAACGTGGAATTGTAATTGCTTATGACTGCCGTCATTTCTCACCAGAGTTTGCGATGGAATCAGCTAAAGTGATGGCATCTCATGGGATTAAAGCATATGTGTTTGAAACATTACGTCCAACGCCTGAGTTATCATTCGCTGTTCGTCATTTACAAGCAGCGGGAGGAATTGTGGTAACAGCTTCTCACAACCCACCTGAATATAATGGATATAAAATTTACGATGAGACAGGATGTCAATTAGTTCCTGCTGATGCGGATCAAGTGATTGCATTAGTGGATGCGATTGATGATGTTTTTGCAATCGATGTTAAGTCTGAAGAAGAATTAAAGGCAGCCGGATTAATTCAAATCATTGGAAAAGAGATTGATGATGTTTATACTGAGCGTGTTAAAGCATTAGAAATCAATCCGGATTGCAATAAAAAAGATTTAAAAATTGTGTTCTCACCTTTACATGGGACAGCAAACATTCCAGTTCGTCGTGTGTTAACAGAGTGTGGATATGAGCAATTACATGTGGTTGAAGAACAATGTGTCGCTGATCCAAACTTCTCAACGGTTAAATCTCCAAACCCAGAGGAAGCTTCTGCGTTTGAAATGTCAATTGCATTAGGTAAAGAAATCGATGCAGATATTTTAATTGCAACAGATCCAGATGCCGACCGTGTTGGTTTAGCGGTTAAAAATCCTGAGGGAGAATATGTATTATTAACAGGAAACCAAACAGGTGCCATCTTAATTCACTATATTTTATCTCAAAAGAAAGCTCATGGAACATTACCTGCTAAAGGGAAAGTATTCAATACGATTGTAACATCAGATATGGGAGCAGCAATTGCTCGTTCATATGGATTTGAAGTGGTTTCAACGTTAACAGGATTCAAGTTTATCGGTGAACAAGCTCGTTTAATTGAAGATACAGATTATGAATATGTCTTCGGTTACGAAGAGTCTTATGGATATTTAATCGGAGACTTCGTCCGTGATAAAGACTCTGTTCAATCCGTTTTAATGTGTGCAGAAGCGGCAGCTTACTACAAAGAGCATGGAAAAACATTATATGATGTGTTAATGGAGTTATATGAAACTTACGGATGCTACCGTGAAGCCTTAGTGAATATTACGTTAAAAGGTAAAGAAGGGGCAGATAAAATTCAAGCGATTTTAGCTGATTTCCGTGAGTTTACTCCAATTACTGTTGCAGGTAAAGAAGTCGTAGCGGTTGAAGATTATAAAGAAAGTATTCACACGGACTTAACAAATGATTCAACAACTGCCATTGATTTACCAAAGTCAAATGTCTTAAAGTATACATTGGCTGATGGATCTTGGTTCGTCTTACGTCCATCAGGAACTGAACCAAAAGCAAAAGTTTATATCGGTGTTATTGCTGATGTGATCGATGCAGCGGATGCACAAGTGGCTAAAATTAAAGAAGATGTTTTAGCTCGCGTAAATGAGATTATTGCTTAATTAAATAAACACACATACACACCAGATAATTTAAAAGTTCCTATGATTAATAAATAATTGTAGGAACTTTTTTAAAAAATATTACTAAAATAAATTAAAAATTTTACTAAAATATGTTATAATAAACTTGTGTTCGAGAGAGAGCACGGTGTAGGGGATGTCACGCCATAATGAAAGATGTAAAAAAATTAATGACATTTACTACGAACAATCACGTAGCAAAATCTATGGTTTCTCCAGCGTCAGGAAAAATTTTCTATAAAGAGGGGCAACTAGTGGTGAGAAAACATGGTTTTAAAAATGGTTGTATAGATGTCTGTGGATTTAAAACCCGTGATTATAAAGATTTAAATCGCGATTTTGGCTATGGGCGTCGCATGGATAGTTAAGAACTTTTTCTTGACTCACAATTTCCCATTTCATAACTTTTTAAAGGAGTAGAGATTGCTGCGAATCTCTGCTCTTTTTTTTGTAGAATTTTTGCATTTTCTATACTTGATTGAAGATGGATGTTTAGCTAAAGGAGATAGTTGAGCTTAAATAGCATTTTTAATAGTTGAGACGATTTTCCCGATTATGCGAGAAGAGGGAATTGATGAGGACTTGACTAAAAAGAAATTATAACGAATAAATGGGGATATACTTAAAAAAGAGAGGAAGGTAAGGGGGAGAAGAAAGTTTAGAGAAATCATTTATTTTCATGTCACAATCATGTGAGAGTTTGCATATAATGAAGGGACTACATGCGAGGGGAGGGCTGTGATGAATGTGACAGTTGACCATCGTAATGTCGAGAAAATGTCAGATTTGGTGAAAGTATTAACAGATGAGGTGGCGGCATTTTGTTTAAAGTGGAAGCAAGGATTGGATCAATTGTTATGCAGTGATGTGGTATTAATTGTTAATCGGAAGCGATATGGATATGAGCTAAAGTATCACTATTCAAGCGGACCATGGAATTGGTTGTTTCAGTTAGAATTGTATTATCCGAATACGACGGACTTGGTTCGTCAGATTGCATATATGAAGATTAATAAATTTATGACATTGCCGATGGGTTGTGGGTTTGGTAAGAAGGTATTTGAGCATTTGCTTGATTGTTCTAAGTTGTTGCCAGAACTTGATATGATTCGTTTACGATCAGTTCGGCGAGCGATTAGGTTTTGGGAGCGAATGAAATTTGTGAATACAAAAAAAGTGGATGGGATTGTGAATGAGATGTGTATGAAAATCCCGCCTACTTTAACAGGATATGAATATGTTTATACCATCCGTCCTTGTGACTGTGAGAGATGTAAACAAGAGAAAAAAGCAGAGCTAAGTTTATAAGCTCTGCTTTTTTGGATGAGTTAAGAGGTCATATAGAGATGAAGTATAGTGTTTTATTACTCTTCAAGTGCCGATCAGTATGAAAAGGATTATTTTTTAGTATAATTTAAAAGTAGAATGATTAAAAAGGAGACTTTGTAATGGAGTATAAAAGAAGTACTATTATCGATAATAAAATGAAGTATGGTTCATATTACGATCAGCATTTTAAGTCTGCGCTAATTCATCAAATTAAGTTAGTTTTATTAGGGGTTGTAACGCTAGGATTTGCTTATCCGTGGATTTTGTGTAAGGAACAAGAGGCGAAGTGTGAACATACGGTGATTTGTGGTCAACGATTAAAATTTATTGGGGACCCTAAAGAGTTGATTGGACATTGGATTGTTTGGTGGTTAGTTATCGTTATTACCTTTGGAATATATGGTTTAGTCGTTAAAATTAAATTTCAACAATGGGTGGCTGCGAATACCGTTTTTGAGAATATAGAATTAAAGTAGTAAGAGAATCTTATCAAAAGTCAATGAATGGAGAATTTACGATTTTATTTTTGTTATGTCTCCTAATAGAGATTAGTTTAATTTGTTTATTTAAGTATAATTGATGTAAACCAAAAACTGCAAAGCACTATAATGTTTTGCGGTTTTTAGCATCTGAAAGAAAATTTGATTCATATTATTCGATAGGTAATTCTTTGGAGAAGTTGAAGTTTTTTTAACTCCTAGTTTGCAGTTATTCAATAGTTTAATGCAATTTATATTTTATCGTGAATGATTTATGAATAAGTTTTTTCTGTAATTTTTATTTTATGTTAAGTTATTTTTTGTTGTATACTTGTAGGTATGAACTTAGGCTTAGGAGTGGTTTGATGTATAGTAATCAATGGCTAAATTTATGTCGTTTTTATTTTGCTGAATATAAGAAAAAAGGATCAGATATTATTCATCCAGAGTCAGACGTTTACTTTATTGTAGATGCACCAACTGATGTAGAGCTAGAGGTAGGTCATGCCGCTGCGACGATTTTTGATGCAGGAAGTAAGAAATCATTAGGTGAATTGGCTAAGACGAATACACGTTTCTCTGTTTTAAATGTCTGCTCAGTTCCTTTACAAGAAACGACGAATTTAGATGGGAAATATAAAGTATTATTTGATTTGTTGACTCCTATGGTTAAAGAAGGATACGCTCAATTTGGAGAACATGAAAATGAAGATGTAAATAAGTTTGAGAAGGCAGTTTTATATGATTTTAAAAATCGTTTAATGAAATCAGGATGTTTAAATAAATCATGCCAAGTTGTTATTTTTGGGGAGTTTGCGAAAACGTATTTTGAAAAACTTGAAGAGGTAAACATGAACTGTGACGTTTTATATGTGACTGACACTTCATTTGATTTAAAACAGTTAAATTTAAAGTAAAAAGGTGAGAGTTTATGGCGGTTAATGTAAAAAGTTGTTATTTATATTTATTAGATAATGTGCATCAAATGTTTATGCCAACAGAGCGACCACTCGATGAAACAGTGGATGGGGCCTATCATTTTTTAGAAAAAAATATCGAAAAATGTATGAAGAATGCAGCGGGACGTCCAGCAGTATTTAAGGAAGATAGTGAGGCGAGAAAGTTATTTTTAGAATATCGTAATCGCACGATTCCGTTTATTGATTTTGCTAATGCCATCGCAACGAAACGTTATGATTGGAAAGATCGTTATGAGATTTTTACAGCAAGTGATTTATTTTTATGTGAGATTGAAGTCTCAGAAGTGGAATATGTTGTTGGATTAGAGCTAACGTGTAAAGAAGGAATGGTTCATCATGTGAACCAAAGTGAAACAGGGATTCAAAATAATCTGATTGTTCATCAATCGATTATTCCCGCTGCTAGTTTAAAAAGTGCGAACTTCTTTATGATTGATTTAGATAAGATGACATTAACGATTTTAGAAAATTTAACGTCAACAGAGGATGATGATACTCATCTTTACGCGGATAAAATTTTAGAATGTAGAACTGAGATTTCTGTGAAGGAAGCAGTCAAAAAGGCCCGTGTGGTTGCTGAAGAAGTCATCGAGCATCATGAATTAGATAAGCTAGAGATGGTACCAGCATTTGAGCGTGTCATTAAAGAGACGATTAATGAAGGTAAAGATATTGATATGAAAGAGATTGCTGAAGAGGTATTTTATCAAACACCTGAGGCAAAGTTAGCTTATGTTGCGGAGATTGAAAATCAAGGAATTGAAAAACCTGTTCAAAATGCGAATCGTGTTAAAATGCCATTAAAAAAGACACAAAAAATTAAAACCGATACAGGAATTGAGATTACGATTCCACTTGATTACTACAACAACAAAGATTATATTGAAGTGATCAATATGCCAGATGGACGTTTAGCAATTCAAATAAAAAATATCGGAAACATTGAGAATAAGTAAGTAGACGATATGATATTTAGTCATTAAAAGAGAGGAAGCATCCTCTCTTTTGTCGTTTACGAGGAGTTATTTTTTCAACATAAAATGAGATAAAAAAATAAAAAGAAAGCGTTGTTAAAGATTGGGATATATGTTATATTAATCGTATCAGGATAGTGATTGTTTAAGTACAAGCTAAACCTATTGATAATGATAGATAACCGAGGAGGGGTTCGGTGTTTTTAGTTATCAGTAGGTTTTTCTATTTTCAAGGATAGGGGGAGAGAAAGTGATTATTGATAAGATTTTGAATAATAATGTAGCTGTTATCAGAGATAAAAATGATATTGAAGAAATTGTCATGGGACGGGGAATTGCTTTTAAGAAACGACCAGGGGATCAAATAGATGAAAGTATGATTGATAAAGTTTTTAAATTAAGTACAAAAGAGATGAATACTAGATTTAAAGAATTATTGGTTAATATTCCAATGGAACATGTAAAGCTTTCTGATCAAATTATAAGTGATGCTAAAATCAAGTTAGGTAAAGGATTAAATGAATACATTTATATTTCATTGAGCGATCATATCTCAACTGCGATTGATCGTTTTCAAAATAACATTTTTATTAAAAATTCGATTTATTGGGAAATTAAACGTTTTTACCCTGATGAGTTTATGATAGGACAGCATGCCATTGAGCTGATAGAAAAAGAAACAAGTATAGTACTCCCTAAAGATGAGGCTGCTTTTATTGCTTTACATTTTATTAATGCACAGCTTGATCAACCCAATCCTGAAATTTCAAAGATGGCTAAGTTAATTTCTGAAATCGAGACAATCATTAAGCATACCTTTCGATTAGAATTGAATGAAGATTCTGTTTATTATTATCGCTTGATTACTCATTTAAAGTTTTTTGCTTCTCGATTATTCGCTGAAAAAACCTACAATGATCAACAAAGTGGAGATTTATTAGAAGTCGTTAAAATTAAATATCGTAATGCTTTTGAATGCGTCAATAAAATTACAATCTATATTAAAGAGAAGTATGGTTATGATTTAAGTGATGAAGAAATCTTATATTTAACAATACATATTGCACATATTGTGAGCGAATCACAAAAATCATAATGTTTGCTTTACATGAGAGGGGGTGATTTCATAAATACCTAGTAAGCATTAGTGGATGGTGACATTAAGTTGGCCAAACCTTCATTTTAGAATTTATTTCAAATAATGGAGGAGTTAGTATGGGAAAATATGAATCATTAGCAAAAGAAATTATTAAGTATGTCGGTGGATCAGATAATATTATTAGTCTCGTTCATTGTGTGACAAGATTACGTTTTCAATTAAAAGACGAGTCAAAGGCACAGGATGAAGTTTTAAAAAATATGTCTGGTGTTGTGACAGTGATGAAAAGTAATGGTCAATATCAAGTCGTGATTGGGAATCATGTTCCTGAAGTGTATGCAGATGTATGCAAATTAGCAGGAATCACAAGTGGGACTCAAGAAGTAACCAAAAAGATGTCTATGAAGGATAAAGTATTAGATACTATCTCAGGAATTTTTGCACCTATTCTAGGAGTACTCTGTGCAAGTGGGATGATTAAAGGATTTTTAGCTTTATTTTTATTCTTAGGCGTTGTTTCAGAAACAAGCGGAATCTATATGTTAGTCGATGGAATTGGAGATGCCTTATTTTACTTCTTCCCGATTGTATTAGGTTATACATCTGCTGTTAAGTTTGGGATGACCCCATTTTTAGGAATGGTTATTGGAGCTGCACTGATTTATCCAACGTTACAAGGTGTTGATCTTGAAGTGTTTGGATTAACGATTAACGCAACCTATACGTCAACCGTGTTACCGATTCTTTTAACGAATATTTTAGCAGCTTATTTATATAAAGCTCTAAATAAAGTTATACCAACTGTGATCAAGGCATTTGTTGTTCCAATGTTTGTCTTATTAATTGCTGTTCCAATTGGATACTTAGTCATTGGACCGGTTGCTAATGTAATTTCAGATGGACTTGCTAATGTAATTATGGGTATTTATGGATTCAATCCAGTTTTAGCGGGAATTTTAGTTGGTTTCTTATGGCAGTTCTTAGTGATATTTGGAGTTCATATGGGATTAGTGGCTGTGGGAATTATTCAATTTATGAGTGGACAACCGACACCAATTTTCTCATTAATGTTTGTTCCATCATTTGCTCAAACAGCTGTTGTATTTGCGATGTGGTTGAAAACAAAAGATAAAAAATTAAAAGAAGTTGCTTTACCTGCTTGGATTTCAGGAATTTTTGGAGTAACAGAACCAGCTATTTATGGGGTAACGTTACCTCGAATTAAATACTTTATTATTTCATGTATTGGTGCTGGACTTGGAGCAGCTTATATTGGATTTAAAGATCTATTAACTTATCAAATGGCTGGTTTAGGTATTTTTGGATTCCCCGGATTTATTAATCTTGATGGAGATACAGCCTCAATTATGATGCATGTTTGTATTGCCTTAGTCATTGCGATTGGTTTTTCATTTACAGCAACTTTTATCTTATTTAAAGACGATAAAAACGAAACAAATGATGAAGTTTTAGAATCAACTCGAATGGGACAAGAGGAGTTAATGAGCCCAATTAAAGGACAAACGATCGCATTAACAGATTTAAAAGATGAAGCGTTTAATTCAGGAATTTTAGGAAAAGGAATTGGGATTATTCCAACAGAAGGAAAAGTAGTCGCTCCATTTGATGGAACGGTTGTTACCTTATTTCCAACTAAACATGCGATTGGATTAGTATCAGAAAATGGTTGTGAAATGTTGATTCATGTAGGTGTCGATACGGTTCGCTTAAACGGAGAGCATTTTGAAGCTTTTGTTAAACAAGGAGATGTTGTTAAGAAAGGCCAATTACTACTTACCTTTGATATTCAAGCGATTCAAGACGCAGGATATTGTTTAGAAACACCGGTTATTATTACTAACTCTAATGATTATACAGATGTGATTGAAACACAAGATCAAGAAATTAAACCAACAGATAAACTACTAACAGTTATCTTATAATAGGGGGAGTAGGTTATGAGTTTTCCAAAAGGATTTTTATGGGGGGGCGCAACAGCAGCCAATCAATGTGAAGGTGCTTATCAAGAAGGTGGACGTGGATTAGCAAATGGAGATGTTTTACCAGCAGGAAAGGATCGTTTTCCAGTTGGACTTGGAAAGTTAAAAATGTTAACGTGTGATGCAAATCACTATTATCCAGCTCATCAAGGGATTGATTTTTATCATCATTACAAGGAAGACATTAAATTGTTTAGTGAAATGGGATTTAAGACATTCAGATTATCGATTTCATGGAGCCGTATCTTCCCAAATGGAGATGACCAAACACCAAATGAGGAAGGATTACAATTTTATGAAGATGTATTTAAAGAGTGTCAACGCTATGGAATAGAGCCATTAGTCACAATTACACATTTTGATGTTCCCATGAATTTAGTTGAGAAATATGGTTCTTGGCGACATCGAAAAATGATTGACTTTTATTTAAACTATTGCGAAACCATTTTTAAAAGATATAAAGATTTAGTAAAATACTGGTTAACGTTTAATGAAATTAATATGGTGTTACATTTACCTTTTGTTGCAGCGGGACTTACCTTTGAAGAGGGAGATCATATTGAGCAAATTAAATATACGGCGACTCATCATGAGTTAGTTGCAAGTGCGTTAGCGACGAAATTAGCTCATGAAATTATGCCTGAATGTCAGGTAGGATGTATGTTAGCAGCTGGAAATACGTATGCGAATACACCGAATCCAAAAGACGTTTGGCAGTCAATGGAGAAAGATCGAGAAAATTATTTCTTTATTGATGTTCAATCACGTGGAGCCTATCCAAACTATGCGTTAAAAGAATTAGAGAGAAAAGGGATTAACATCCCGTTTGAAGAAGGGGATCAAGATATTTTAAAACAGCATACGGTAGATTTCATCGCCTTCTCTTATTATTCATCACGTTTAACAAGTGCCGATCCAGAAGTGAATAAAATGACACAAGGAAATGTGTTTGCAACGTTACGTAATCCTTATTTAGAGGCGAGTGAATGGGGATGGCAGATTGATGCACTAGGTTTTAGAATTACAATGAATAGCTTATACGACCGTTATCAGAAACCATTATTTGTTGTAGAGAATGGGTTAGGAGCTGTTGATGTTGTCACTGATCAAGGAACAGTTGAAGATGATTATCGCATTGAGTATTTAAGAGAACATATTAAGGCCATGAAAGATGCGATTGAATTAGATGGTGTTCAAGTGCTGGGATATACGCCATGGGGATGTATTGATCTTGTGAGTGCAAGTACAGGAGAGATGAAAAAACGCTATGGATTCATTTACGTTGATTTAGATAATGACGGAAATGGAACGATGAAAAGATTGAAGAAAAAATCATTTGATTGGTATAAAGAAGTGATTGCTTCAAACGGTGAGGTATTATAAAAAAGCTCGTAAGGAATATTCCTTACGAGCTTTTTTTATAAATGACGAATTGTCAATACAAATGCGACACTTGCTCATGAAATAGATCAAATGAAGTTTTCCAACCTAAACATTTTCGTGGTCGATGGTTAATGAGGCAGAGTGCCTCATTAACCTCTTTTTCAGTTACTCGTGCCAAGTCGGTCTTTTTCGGGAAGAATTCTCGAAGTAATCCATTGGCATTTTCATTACTTCCTCTTTGCCAAGAGGAATAAGCATCTGCGAAGTAAACAGGGACCTTTAAATCAGCCTCTACTTTGGAATAACAGGCAAACTCTTTTCCTCGATCAACGGTATAGGTTTTGAACGTGTCTTTAGGGAAGTGTTTATATAACTCCTGAATCGCTCGATACATCTCTGAAGCCGAGCGATTTTCTATTTTCACGGCCATATAAAAGCGTGTTTGACGTTCAACAAAGGTCGCTAAACAACCCTTACTTTTTCCACGACTTGAAACCACTGTATCTAATTCCCAGTGTCCGAATGTTTGGCGCTTTTTAACCTCTTTGGGGCGTTGATGAATCGAGGTTCCAATGTTAAATCGCCCACGTGTTTCTCGTGGTTTTCGACGCTTTCCTTTTTGTCTTAAACAGCTTAAATCTCCTGATAAAATCGTACCATCATAAATCCAACGATAAATGGTTTTAAATGAAATCACACCCTTTAAAACCGTATGAGAAATTTGTTCAGGCGACCAGGTTAACTTCAAATAGTGTTGAATGGTTTGAATGAGTTCTTCAGACTTTACTTCTTTACGGTGACAAGCTAAACGACGTTTTCCGACTAATTTCTCTGCTAGCTCAGCCTGATAAGTTTTCTGAGTATTTCGTTTCAATTCACGAGCAATGGTCGAGTGATGTCGATTCAATTGAGCTGCAATCTGTCTCGTCGAATAGCCCATTTTCGAAAGAACTTCTATACGTGTACGTTCAAATGTGGTAAGATGTTTATAACTCATAAATAGCTCTCCTTGTTAAGAATTTGGTGTGGTAACTTCATTCTATAACAAAGATCCTATTTATGAGCTTTTTTTTATGTGTCGCACTTAATATTACAATCTGTCAAATAGAGTTACTTAGAAAGTTTGTTTAATGCTTTTGAAGTTGTTTCATAGTCATTTAAGATTTCAGTTAATCGATCAATAATGAATGGATCTGCTTTTAAGTCTTTACATGTTTGTAAAACTTTTGTTCCTTGATCTTTTCCCATATTAACGGCCTTAATAGCACGTTCTAATACTTCTTGATCAGTATCAACAAAGATATCTTTTATTTTTTCAAACATACTAGCAAGTTCTCCTGTGATTCCGATTGAATCATCAGCTTCTCCTCCTAGTTTTTTAATAGCTGCAGCTGTTTTTTCTTCGTGTGCTTTAAAAATAGATATAATTTTATTTAACTCTTGTTTAAGTTCAGGTGTTTGTGCTTTTTCTTCATATTGTTTAAACGTATCTACACCCATTTTAGTCCCCTTTAAGAATTTATTTAATTCTTTGATAATTTCTTGATTATTTTCCATATGAACCACCTTTTTAATTAAGATATCATCTATAGTATTCGTCAAATAAGAAGATTAATTCTTTATTTAACCCTTGTTTAAATTCAGATGCCTGTGTTTTTTGTTCGTATGGTTTAAATGTATCTAAGATTCGTTTAGTTTGTTTTAATTCTTTAATCGTTTTTTGATCATTTTTCATATGGACCACCTTTTCATTTAAGAACTTCTGTATAGTATTCGTCAAATAAAAACATTAATGCTGTCATTTGGTGATGAAGTAGAATCATAAATTTCATGAAAATAGATATAGATTAAGTTTATTGCTAGAAAATGTTACAGCTGGACTAGTAGTATATTCATTTTCGTTGAAAAGGGGATCCGATTTTTAGATTTTTTAAAAGAGATTATTTTTATTATATTGTATCAATTTGTATGAAAATGTCTTTTTATAGAGTTAATGATAAGATTTTTTATCAAAATTTCATACAAAAATGAAGATGGAAATTTAGGTGGTAAAAGACATTTTATTGATCAAAAGGAAATCGTTCTTTATTTTGCGAAATTAAAAACATTGTTCATAGAAATACGTATAAATATAGAGGGGGAATCCAAAGAGAAGAGGTCATAAAATGGAGTTGATGTTAGAAGTTATTTCACGTGTTATATTAGTCTCATATTTTTTCATCTTGCTGATGCTAGCAAGTCAACACATAAAGTTTAGATTATTGCCTAATTCAAAATATGTGATTTACTGCAATTATGTTAATGAAAAAAATAGAAGCCAGGCTGAAAGTCAAATGCAGTACTATGAGTTTATTGTTAAGGGAATGCTAATTCAATTAGCAGGTTTACTATGGGCAAGCTTTATTGTGCATCAGCTTTGGTTTACAATCATCACTATGATTGCAGCCATTTGCGTCTTAATTGAGTCTTTATCTGTTAACTGGATCTTTCCAACCCGTATGGAACGGAAAGACTGGATTTTATTATATATGAAACGAATAGTTGGAATAATCGGTGATGCGTATCTTGTGATGACTTTAATCGCACTTTGTTTCATCTATTAATTAAGAAATCGTAGCTGGATCTTTAGCTACGATTTTTTTAATTTTAATGATTTACCCGTGTATCAGTTTTAAATTAAGTCAGAAAAGATACAAAAAAGAAGAATTATGTCTTATTTTCTGTATCAGTTCATTCATAACACTAAAAAAGAGTACAAAAGAGGGAGAATCGGGAGTTTTTACATAAGTAACTATAAAAAAAAGCCTGTAAAAAGGGATTAAACACTAGGAAATGAGCCTGTGGATAGACGTAGTGTACTAAAAAAAGAGGCTTGCGAGAATTGAAAAAAAATGTACCAAAATGATACACTGCTATGGAAAAAATGTATCATTTTTTATATAATAGATACATAGAGTTAAAGAGTTTAGTGTATCATTTAGGTGTCATGATTCACCAGAATAAGAGATACCTTTTTATAGATAGATTTTTAAGCTATAAAAGATCAATTAAATAAGATTCTTCATAAAAAAAAGCCCGTTAAGGCTACATGGGTTATCATTCAAGATTTTAATAAAACTAAAGTTGATGACTAGAGGTTGAGTTGGCTAAAGGAGATTAAACGTGCGAGAGTTTTGTGTCAAATGTCAAAAAGAAGTGGAATATAAAGTTTTAAAAAACTGGCGTCAAAAAATAGTCAAAGGATTTGAGGTTGAGTTTGAAAAGCAAGAAGCTATTTGTAATGAATGCCAACATTTAATATTTGTTGATACTATTCATGAACAAAACAGTGAAAATGCTAAAAAAGCTTATCAGAAAAAAGTTTCTCATGAAACGATCACGATTATTGAATCGATTATGTCTAAGTATAATATTGGAAAAAGACCTTTATCTTTGTTACTAGATTGGGGAGAATTAACCATTACTAGATACTTAAAAGGGATGCCGCCTAAAAAAGAATACTTAGATGTTTTGAAGAAAGTTAATGACGATCCTAAGTTATTTGATGACATCTTACAAAAAAATCACCAGAAGCTAACGAAGATTGCTTATGAAAAATGTATGAACCAGCTCAAACAGTTAGGGTTAAGCGATCAATATGAAGATGAAATCATTCAATCACCTGTCATAACTGATGAGGAAACGTTTGATGTTAATTTAGAAGATCATCATGATTTTACTTTCGATGTAGCCTCTACTGATGAGCAGGAGAATCATTTAGAGTACAATGACTTAAATCAAAAAGATAAGATTTTTGATGTCGTGAATTATATTCTATCTTTAAGTGATGATCTAACACCGTTAGCACTGCAAAAAATTCTTTATTATGCGCAAGCCTTTTTTAAAGTGTTTTATGGTTATCATTTATTTGAAAATCATTGTGAAGCTTGGGATCACGGCCCTGTTTATCCAGAAATCTATCATAAATTTCAAAGTTATGATGATATGAATCCAAAAAGTGGACATTGTTCATTAACCGAAGAAGAGCAATTTTTTATTGAACTAATCATGAGATATTTCGGATGCTATAGTGGAAAATCTTTAGAACGTATGACACACTGTGAAAAACCGTGGCGAGAAACGAGAAAAAGTCTCGCTTCATCTCAAACAAGTAGAAAAATCATGGATCAAGATTTAATTGAAAGTTATTTTAACGAAGTATCTAAAAAATACAACATGCTAAGTATCACAGATATTGTTGATTATTCAACCGCCTTGTTTACTCGAGTGTTATAGATGAAAAGAGAGGAAGAATTGATATAGTAACTCTATAGTAGAAAAAAATAAAAGCGAAAATATCTTCTATGGTACAATCACCTGAATGTCAGTCAATTAAAATTTATTGAATTATTAGTTGATTATATTGTAGCGAATGGATTTATTGAAAATAATCAGGTTCTAACAGAAGATCCATTTAGAAGTGTGGGAAGTATCATCGATATATTTGATACTCAACAGGTTCATCAACTAGTAGGACGAATAAATGAAATTAAAGCGAAAATCGAAATAGCTTAACATTTATTATTTTCATTGTAATTTCTAAACAATAGGTATCTCGATACACACAACTGAAGTAAAAGTGATATATATTAATAGGGGATGATGAATTTATTCTTATTTCTAACTTCCGATCGGTTTTAATATTGTAAAAACGTTTATTGGAACAATAAGGTATCAGAATCCTAACGTTTTTAGTAACTAGGCCAAAGTATGAGAGTGTGAACGATATTTCACTTTCTACATGATTCGTTAATTATTATTACTTAACTTAGACTAGATTGTTGGTGGACAACAGAAAAATCCAAATTAAGTGCTAGACATAAGGGCTAGACAGTTGGCGGACAACAGAAAAATCCGAATTTAATGCTAGAGAGTTAAGTATATCTTTAAGGAGGCTTTAATGACGAAGCCTCTTTTCTTCTTAAAGCGATAATTTTAATTGACATAGTTTCATAGGTTTTGTATTATACTATTAGTAGATAATAATGCTATTATCGGGTGAGCTAACACCTTAAAAATCCGAAATTATTGCTAGACGTAAGGGCTAGACAGTTGGCGAGCAACAGAAAAACTCGAAATTATTGCTAGACGTAAGGGCTAGACAGTTGGCGGACAACAGAAAAATTAGCAGTAAGTACCTGATATTCTTCAGGTACTTTTTTATTACATGTAAGTCAAGGAGATAAAGATGGCATTACCTAAACATAAAATGATAAAAATTGTAGTTGATGCTGCTAAAAAGTATGAAGAAATTTTAAATAACAAAGTATTTTTAATTGTATATAAAGTAGAAAATACATTAGAATTTCGTGAGTTAAAATTCGATCAAAAGAATTTTAAACATCTAACAGGGATAGAATCTACTTTAGCACCGAAACAATTTTATCAAGCTGCTTTAAAAGGTAGATTGGGATTAAATGATATTAGGGAAAAATCTGATGGAACAACTGCTTTAAAACTACAAGTTTTACCTCAGTTACATCAACTAGTCTCGATGCCAACTATGATCGGAGAATTTGAGAGTTTACGTATTCATTTGCAAGCTGATAAAGCCCTAGGGACAAGTGTTAAAATTTCATTAGCCCTAGGTGATCATAAGGGAGTTTCTGTACCTAAATCGCTTTTAAAAGAAGATATACGCCGATTAACACGTCAGCCTTATCCTGTTGTGAGAGTATATTGTAAAAAAAATAAAGATGAAAAATACTCAACGATAACTTATCATAATAATAAATTAAATTTATCAATTCCAAAAGAAATTGAGGATTTATTAAGCGATGAATTGATGAATGAGTAAAAGATTATTTTGTAAGAGGAGAAATCCTCTTTTTTATTTATTACTTGATCGCTATAATAGCTGTGGATAAAGGAGGGATTATCATGATTGAAGAGTATTTATGGATAGAAGCGATTCAGGAAGAATTGAAGGATATATCAAAAATTAAATTATCGGAGTGTAGTTTATTGTTACAGGAGTTTGTCACATGTTGTTTACAAAATGAGAGTGGCATGTATTTTTTTGAAGTCGATGATTTTTATGATCAAGTAAAAAGTAAGAGATTGACGCGTGAGATGTGGTCTGATTTTGAGTGCGATCTAAATAAGTATGAATCATTGATTTTTGGAGCTATTGACATTCATGCTGACTTTGATGAAGTCGATCCTTCAATGGATTGTGTGGTCACTTGTTATCAATCTTTACCGTATTATTTTGAATAGAAATTTGTATAATCATGATGTTTTTTGCTACAATAAAGCTACTTATATTTAGAGGTGATGTTGTGAAGGCTTATCAAATAAAAATTCAGTTAGAAGGTTTGGATGTTTGGCGTCGTGTTGTGATGCCAGCGGAGGTATCATTTAATGCGTTGCATCGTGTGATTCAATATAGTATGGGGTGGTATAATTGTCATTTGTATCAGTTTGAGTTAGCGGAAGAGTTGGTATTGGTTGAAACAAGCGAAGAGGTGGAAGAGTATTCATGGATGAATAAGATGCCAACCTTTGATGGGAAGCCTCGCATCCCAAAAACGTACCGTTTAAGTAAAAATGCGAAGGTAGATAAGTATATTGAAGTAGGCCAATCGATTCCTTATGTATACGATATGGGAGATTATTGGGAGCATATCGTCACGTTTGAAAAAGAATTTGAAGATTATCCGAATGTTTATCCAATTTGCTTAGAAGGTGAAGGGGCTTGTCCGCCAGAGGATTGTGGTGGTGTTTGCGGTTATTTAGAATTGTTAGAGATCGTTAAAGATTCAAGTCATCCTGAATACGAGAGTGTAATGGAATGGTTAGGAGTCGATGAGTTTAATTCAACCTTTGATCTAGAGGATACAAATTTTTGGATGAAAGAAGATTTAAAGTTGAAACGTCCTAAGAAAGTCTAAGAGTGTGTATGAATAAAGAACGCTAGAGACATACTATTTATAATTCTTTTTTATTAAATTTAATTTAAGGTGAGGGAAATGAAGAAGTTATGCCTTTTCGTAATAGGATGTATCTTAGTTATTCTAGTTGGCTGTCATTCGAAGAAAGAAGAAACGGAACAGATAGAGCCATTTCCTATATTGAGTCATTTTCTTAATATGGTAGATGAAATTCAATCATATAACACTAATGAGCGCGAGCAATTTATAAAAGATGCATTATCAATAAAGGAGACAACAACATCTAATCCGTTATTTGAGAATTTAAAAAGTGAGATGGAAAGCGTTCGTTTCAGTGAGACGGGTCCATTTTTACAGGATACATCTACTCAACCCTTAAATACTCTGACTATACAGTATGAATTAGTGATACCATCTGAATTAGGAATGCAGTCACTGTCAATTGGTTATCGATTTAGTCCGAAAATTATGTCAGATAATTTTCAAGTCTCGTTAAAAACGCCTCATATCGAGGATAGTATTGAGTTATCCTTAATATTTAGGTTACCTAGTAGCCCTATTGAAAATATTTTTGAAGAGCTACTTCCTACTTTTGTTACTCAAACACCCATTGAAATGACGACTTTAACAGACCATTTAAAGCAAGAATCCATGTCATTTGAAGAACATGAAGGAGAACAAGGTATCATCTATTCTATTCATGATGATGAAACAGTTTTAAATATTTCCTATGATTCACAGACTCAGTTAATTAATTTACTAACTTATTATGTGAGTGATTTTGAAAAAAGTGCTTATCTTATAGAGGAGCAAGCAACTCTATCTATAACAAATAGTCGTTTAAATCAGTATGTGTTTGAAAATGATATTTATGAGAAATTAGTTGATTATTTTGAACAGAAATTGTGATAGAAAAAGTTAATCTCGAGTCAGGATTTTTGGCCGCTTTTATTGATGATTAATAAGAGGTAACATTTTAATAGAAAAAGTGACCTAGTTTTAAGTAATTAGGTCACTTTTTTATATAAATCAAAATTATCTACTATGCCAGTGTAAAAGGTTTTGGTACCTCATAGACTATAGTCTGTCTTGTACTAGTTGGGGAAACCTATGATCCCAATCATAGATTGAACCATGTAGCATAGAGAACCTATTATTAAAGAGAATTGCCAACTAAGTCTGCTATAAAATTAGGGTCTGTTAGACGAAAATGTTGTTATTGGTTATTTATTTACTTGAAGTGGATACAATCTTTAAAAACTGGACTTAATGATCGTTGGTATCAAGCGATTCGTTACCAACAAAATTGTCTAACAGAGCTTAAAATTATGAAATACATTTCTGTTTCTATCTATATATAAACAGATAAATATTCTACATCTCAAGTAGCAAATAAAAAAATACTGATATGTTTTACCTATCAAGGCAGCCTATAGTCCAGTTAAAAATTTTCTCTGAAGAAAATTTATCTGGACTTATATAGTAAAAAAAGTAGATAAGAAAAAATATTCATGAAAACTCCCATAAACGTTAGCTTATATTGGGTTATTATGTATTAATATGTTAAAATAGAAAAGATTGTATTAATTTTGTATTACAAGATGTACTTTACCTTAAGCAAAGATAATCAACATATCTTTATTTAATGAAAGTTTAAGTGCAGAAAGGATATTAATTATGCCAAAAAAGGTTTTAATTACCCTATCGCTTATGGGGGCAGCTCTTTGCAATCAAGATTATATGAAGACGGTTTTTGCGGAAGAAAGTCGACCTAGTGCCCTTTTAGAGCGTTCAAGTGTAAAAATAGCAATAACTATGGAAAATCTGAATTTGCGAGATAAAGCAAGCACAAGCGGGAGGATTTTAACGACAATTCCGAAAGGAAAGACAGTGACGATTCTTTCAGAAAAAGATGAAAATGGCTGGTATAAAGTAAGCTACGATGGAAAAACGGGATATGTGAGTAGATCTTATTTAACGACAAGTAATTCAACGCCAGCAGTGTCTAAAACAGGAACAGCAACAGAAAACTTAAACTTACGAGATCAACCGGGTACAAGTGGAAAGATTTTAACGACAATTCCGAAAGGAAAGACAGTGACGATTCTTTCAGAAAAAGATGAAAATGGCTGGTATAAAGTAAGCTACGGTGGAAAAACGGGATATGTGAGTGGATCTTATTTAACCACAAGCCCAAGTGGTTCAACGACCATAACGACTAAAACAGGAACGGCAACAGAAAACTTAAACTTGCGAAATCAAGCTAGTTTAAGTGGAAAGATTTTAACGACGATTCCGAAAGGAAAGACAGTGACAATTCTTTCAGAAAAAGATGAAAATGGTTGGTATAAAGTCAGTTATGATGGAAAAACGGGATATGCTATCAGCAATTATATTAAAGAAGATGATAGTAATTCCGAGGCAACAGAGAGTGCACCATCAAAGCCAACAGTATCTAAAACGGGAACAACAACAGAAAACTTAAACTTGCGAAATCAAGCTAGTTTAAGTGGAAAGGTTTTAATGACAATTCCGAAAGGAAAGACAGTAACAATTCTTTCAGAAAAAGATGAAAATGGTTGGTATAAAGTCAGTTATGATGGAAAAACGGGATATGCTATCAGCAATTATATTAAAGAAGGTGATAGTAATTCCGAGTCAACAGAGAGTACACCATCAACACCAGTTCCGATTGAAGGACAGCCAACAGAAAATTTAAACTTAAGAGATCAACCAAGTACAAGTGGAAAGATTTTAACGACGATTCCGAAAGGAAAGACAGTGACGATTCTTTCAGAAAAAAATGCGAATGGTTGGTATAAAGTAAGTTATAATGGCAAAACAGGATATGTGAGCGGTTCATATTTTAAGGTGACTAAATACGAAGAACTAGAAGAAACTGTTATTTGGACTGGAACTGTTAATACCAATGAAAGTATTGTTTACAAAACAGCTGATACTAGTGCAACTACTTTAACAGCTTATCATGCTGGACAAAAGGTTGAAGTCGTTAAAGTACAAGGCGATTGGGTTAGAATTAAGTATAATGATACTTATGCATGGATGTTAAAAAAAGTTGTCACTCAAGGTAATTTACCAAATTCAACAATATTATGGGATGGAGAAATTGGTAAAGATACAAAGCTATATGCAACAAAAAGTACAACTAGTACAGTATTAAATTCATTAACTAAAGGAACAGTGGTCTATGTTATTGAAGAAGATGGAGATTGGTTGAAAATTAAGCATCACGATGGATATGGTTATGTTCAACGAGTAACTGTTATAAATCTTAGTATACCAACAATTCCGGAAAATATTCTTTGGACAGGAAAAACAACAGAGAATTTAAATGTTCGTAATTATCCCGATGTAAGTGGAATCCTTCTTGGAACCTTAACTAAAGGAACCATTATTGAGGTTGTAAGTGAGGATTCAAAGGGATGGTTAAAGATTAAGTATGAACATGGATATGGATATGTAAATGGAAGTTATGTTCAAAAAGATGATTCCCAAACACCTGAAACACCAGAAACTACAAAGCAAATAGCTTATGTTTATAACTTAGATGGTGGAACACTAAATGTTCGACCACAACCGAATACTAGTCAGTCAGCTATTGGAAAATTATCTGAAGGAGAGGCTGTCACAATCGTAGGTGAATCTGGAAACTGGTATGAAATCGAATATAATAATTCAATAGCATACGTATCAAAAGATTATATTACGTTTACGCCGATAACACCTGAAACGCCAGAAATTACAAAGCAAATAGCTTATGTTTATAACTTAGATGGTGGGACACTAAATGTTCGACCACAACCGAATACTAATCAAGCAGCTATTGGAAAGTTAGCTGAAGGAGAGGCTGTCACAATCGTAGGTGAATCTGGAAATTGGTATGAAATCGAATATAATAATTCAACGGGATATGTATCAAAAGATTATATTACGTTTACGCCGATAACACCTGAAACGCCAGAAATTACAAAGCAAATAGCTTATGTTTATAACTTAGATGGTGGGACACTAAATGTTCGACCACAACCGAATACTAATCAAGCAGCTATTGGAAAGTTAGCTGAAGGAGAGGCTGTCACAATCGTAGGTGAATCTGGAAATTGGTATGAAATCGAATATAATAATTCAACGGGATATGTATCAAAAGATTATATTACGTTTACGCCGATAACACCTGAAACGCCAGAAATTACAAAGCAAATAGCTTATGTTTATAACTTAGATGGTGGGACACTAAATGTTCGACCACAACCGAATACTAATCAAGCAGCTATTGGAAAGTTAGCTGAAGGAGAGGCTGTCACAATCGTAGGTGAATCTGGAAATTGGTATGAAATCGAATATAATAATTCAACGGGATATGTATCAAAAGATTATATTACGTTTACGCCCATAACACCTGAAACGCCAGAAATTACAAAGCAAATAGCTTATGTTTATAACTTAGATGGTGGGACACTAAATGTTCGACCACAACCGAATACTAGTCAGTCAGCTATTGGAAAATTAACTGAAGGAGAGGCTGTCACAATTGTAGGTGAATCTGGAAACTGGTACGAAATCGAATATAATAATTCAACGGGATATGTATCAAAAGATTATATTACGTTTAATAAACCAAATCAACATCCAGATGCTAATATTGATTTTGAAACTACACCACGTATAGGTGTGGTTATCGATAGTGTTACAAGTTTAAACATTCGACAAGAAGCTACAACTAACTCAGTTATTTTAGGAACATTAACAGCAAAAGATGAAGTAAGTATTATTGGTCGTTTCAATGATTTCTATAAAATTAGTTATGATGATAGCTATGCCTATGTTCATAAAGATTATGTCGGGGTTAAGGCAACAAGTAATTTAAATGGTCGTGTTAGTTATTTAACAACGGAATATAGCTATTCGTTAACTAAGTTTGCACAAATCCAACAAAGTTACACGTCCGGTACAATACAGTCAATTACAAGTTATTTGAATCCAAACAACCCGGCTAATGTTAACTATCTACTTCAATATTTACGCATTGATCAATTCCGAAGTTTTGATGTTGCTGGATTGAACAAAGAACTTCAAAATAAAGGAGTCCTTCATAATCAAGGTCAGATTTTCTATAATGCATCGAGATACTATAATATTGATCCTATTTTCTTTGTGTCTCAGTCTATTCATGAAACGAATTGGGGAACTAGTAATTTGGCTAAAGGAATTACAATTACAGAAATTGCAGATGAGAATAAACCAATTAAAGATTCTAGTGGAAAGATTATTGACTATGAGCGCATTCAATTAGATAAACCAGTGACGGTTTATAACTTATTTGGAATTGGGGCTAGGGATCATGCTCCCCGTTTATTAGGAACGACTTACGCTTATAAAAAAGGGTGGACAACTCCTGAAAAAGCAATCTTTGGTGCAGCTGAATTTATTTCTTTGAATTATATTAATTCACCAAAATATCAGCAAAATACTCCATTTAAAATTAAATATAATCAATTAAGTGCTAACCAATGGCATCAATATGCGACAACACCATGGTACGCTTATGAAATAGGAAATTATATGCATCGATTTGCTTATTTATATGACGACAATCAAGAGTTTTTATTAGATATTCCGGTTTATAAATAATAAAAATCCCCTAAAGTGTAGGATGTTTACATAACCTACTCTCTAGGGGATTTTTTATATTTTTAAAAATATTTTTTTAGTTTTGGAACAAGATATCTTGCTCTCCTTGATAAGGGAAACTTGTAATTTCTTTTGAGTCTAAATTAGCATTTGATAATTTAACGGCATTGATACGTCGATTGTAATAATCGGTATAATAGTAAGTTCCACTTTCTTGACACATCGCTGATTTATACACGGTATAATTCATTGAGCCATCGGGATCAACTTCAGACCCTTTAATAACTGTTACCCCTGTTAACACGTTGAGGAAAGCAGTAACGCCACTGATTTCATCATTCGCTTCAACGATTGAATCTCTAAAGAAGACCGTTCTAACAAATCGTGCAGCAGGTGAAGCATCTCCTGGAATTCCACACATTCCTAAACCATGACCATATGGATGAAGCAGTAAATCTCCCATTTGTTTTGGAGCCGGTGTTGCTTTTTCAAGGGTAACATACTGTCTTAAATTAGTTAAGTGCCAATCAAAAGTTGGGTCATTCGTTAAAACACCAACTGGATTTTCATGAATATGCATACCGTCGGCCATATTTTCAATCACGATACTACGCCCAGATAAATCAGTGAACATCCAGTGAAGACCTGCAACTGGAAGCTCATGCTCAAATGGAATATTAGTCAGTACTAAATTTTCTAACGCTTGACGTAACTCATTTAAATCCGCAAAGTTACTAAGTGCCCAGTATACAAAGTCAGATGCGGAGATATTTATTTTTCCATCGATGGCATTTTCATTAAATTTAGCAAAGTGCGTAAAGTTTAATCCACCACCAGCTAATCCTTTTTCATTGACTGCATCAAAAAGAAGTGGGTGATTATCTACAACGATTCCCATTCCAATACACGCATATTTAGAAGCTAATGTTTCACCATTTACGACATTTAGCCAATTGAAATTTCTTGGAATGATATGAACAGATTGTCCGTATGAAGCGGGAACATCTAAATTTCTACCAAAGAAGTGTTTTCCATCTTTAGTAGTTAAACTTAACCCTGTACACATTTTCGAGTCCTCCTAACTAAGCCACTAGAGTGCTAATTAATTACTGTTTTAAGATTTGTCAAAGCTCATTCAATTATTCAAATTAATGTTAATTTATCAAAAAGACATCAAGGCTTATTCAAATCCTTGATGTCTTTTTACGAAATAGGGTGATTCGTATAACTCAACAAATTTATTTTTCTTCATTCTCAAGCGATTATGTTAAGATTAAGAAAAAAGTTTTAAAATTTTGAAGATTTTTTGAGGAGAAGTTCGGATAGATAGATGCTACGTGTCTAGGGAGGTTTTGAGATGGAATTGGAGAAGGTGATTCAGGTCGTGTTAACGACCGATAAACAGGCGTATGAACAAATTATAAAGCGTTATTATTCATCCATTTATCATTATGTTTATCAGCAGGTGGGGGATGTTGAGGCGAGTAAGGAGTTATGCCAGGATATTTTCTTTGAGGCATATCGTTCGCTTAAGCGTTATAATTCGAAAAAGGCGTCTTTCCAGACGTGGCTTTATAAGATTGCGAATTATCGTTGTATTGATTATTTGCGAAGCAAGGCGTATCAACAGCGCACGTTTGATGGGGAAGATGAATTAGAGACTTTATCTGAAAGCTCAGACGATGCCTTAACAAGATTAATTAAAGAAGAGAAAGCACAAAAGATTAATCAGCTGATGCGAACTTGTTTAAAACCAAAGTATGAACGGATTATGAGGTATTATTTTTATGCAGATTTAAGTCCACAGGAAATTGCAATATTAGAAAAAACATCAGTTAAAACAATTTATACGATTATTAAGCGGAGTTTAGATAAATTAAAGATTGCTTTAGGAGGCGATTGTCATGAATAAAGAGATTCAACACATTGATGTGAGTCAAGAAGCTAAGTTGATTATGGATCGAATTGATAATTATGAAAAACAAAAAAGGTTAACAGTTCATATGATCAAATCACTGACCGCTATTGCAGCAGTTGCTATCTTATTTTTACTTCCACTTTTTTCGAATGATGATGGTTCATATGGGGTGACAAGAATTAGCGCCAATGAATACCGTTTAAATGTCTTTGGAGAGGAAATTTATTTTAATCTTCATGGCTATGTTGAAAATCCAAATCTTATTCAGCTTACGGATGATATCTATACGTATGAAAATCAAGTAAAGTATTTAGATGTTACATCGCAAATAGAGGTGGATATGATTGAAGTTGAGGATTATTTATTTTTAACCTTGTCACAGAATGATAAGATTTTAGACTATTTACTAGTGAATAATATTAGCAAAAAAGGCTTTGTTAGTGAAACAACAATCGGATTAGCCCGTGTTAATCGAGAATTTACCAATTTTAATGAAGAGATGAAAGAGATTATTGAATTAACAAAAAATTATCCATTTGAAGTTAATAAAGACAAAGTATGTACAGAGTTGACTGCCAATGAAAAAGTAAATGAATTAAGTCAAGAAGACTTAGAGGATTATAAATGGTTCTTATCACTTCGAAATGAAGGAGCTTGTATGACTAGTTTAGTTAAGTCTATTGATTATATAGTTTACTTAGATGGAACTGTTAATAATATTGGAGACATTATTCCTCAAGAAAGTGAGATTTATGTGAATTCTAATCCGAAAATAGAGAGTTCGTTCCCCATTAAAATTGAAGATAAAGGAATGATATTTAGTTGGCCTACTATACATAAAAGACAGGGGATTTCTATTAAGTTCTTCGATGATTATTCTTTTGACGATGATATTTCCTTTGAAGGAAATAGTTTGATTGCGGTATTATTAGGTCTAGAGATTGATTTTAATGATTTGAATCCTGATGAATATGAAATCGATGTTTTAGTTGATGGGGCCCCGCTAGATTTTATGTTTGAAAAAGTTAATCAGTCAACGATGTATTTAATATCTGAAGTTTTTACAGAGGAAGCAGAGGGTGATGATGAAATAAAAACTATCAATAAACCAATCGAGATTATTATTACTGATAAGAAGTCTACTAACGAAGTCGTTAGAGTCAAAGATAATCTTAACTGGTCAATTAGTAGATATCATGAACATTAGGATAAAATTTAATATATTCGAAATATTGAATTAAAAAAACCTCTCGTTCGAGAGGTTTTTTAGATACAAGAAATGATGCATTCATTAAAGGTTTCACAGGTTAGAACAATGGTATCTCCTTGTTGGATAAGTGTATCACCTTTTGGGGTGATACTTGTTCCATCCTGACGTTTGATTAAGATAATTAAAGTTTGAGGTGGAAGATCAAGGTCTTTGATTTCTTTACTAAGCCAAGGATGATTTTTATCAATATTAATCTCATTAAGCGTGAGATTAGTTTGTTCGTGAAAACTGGTGCCACTGACAACGAGTTGATCACCAGGTAAAATCATCGTTTGTCCATTCGGGATAATTGTCTGTTCATTGCGTTTAATCATTAAAATTAAGGTGTCGGTGAGGTTTAGTTCACTAATGAGACGATTTGCCCAGTTATGGGTTGGGGTGATAAAGATTTGGAGCAAGGGAAGGTGTTCTTCTTCCTGGTAGTCAGTGAACGTTTTGAGGACGTTGTCGTTATCATCAATCATCGCGAGTTTATGGGCGATAGCGGGAAGCAATGTTCCTTGTAAGGTCACTGAGATGAGACAGATGCAAAAACTAATATGGAAAATATCATACGTGGTATCCGATCCTTTTAAAACAACTAAGATAGCAAAGACGATGGAAGAGGCTCCACGAAGACCAGACCAAGATAAGAGGAGTTTTTGGGAAACGGTACTTTTAAAGGGCTTCATTAATAAGAAGGTTGTTAATGGACGAGCGACAAAGGTTAGCCATAAAAAGATAAGGATAGCAGGTAGTAAAATGGTGGGCATTTGGGATGGGAAGGATAGAAGTCCAAGTAGGAAGAAGATTAGAATTTGAGCTAATCCGGTGAGACCATCAAAGAAGTTTACTAAAGTTACTTTATCTGGGATGGCTCCATTTCCAATAATGATTCCGGCTAGATAAGTTGCTAAATATCCATTTCCACCGATAGCTGTTGGAAGAGCATACGTTAAAAGCGCAATGGCCAAGACGAAGATTGTTTCTAAGCCATCCATCATAAAGTTAACTCTTCTTAAGATAATAACGGTAATCATCCCAATGCAAACACCAAATAGTGTCCCAAATCCCAGTTGATTCAGTAAGAGAAGCGGGATTTCACTTAGGTTAGCAGTTTGCTTCATTAAATCAAT
This sequence comes from Turicibacter bilis, assembly GCF_024499055.1. Classification (NCBI taxonomy): domain Bacteria; kingdom Bacillati; phylum Bacillota; class Erysipelotrichia; order Erysipelotrichales; family Turicibacteraceae; genus Turicibacter; species Turicibacter bilis. Next base: position 2,490,674 of record NZ_CP071249.1, read on the forward strand.
GAGAAGAATTGTTAGCATGTAAGCCATTGGGTCATTACTTCCGCTTTCAAGCTCTAAAATAGAGGCAGTTCCATCTTTAAGGTTTAATTTTTTCGAACGTAAGATTGAGAAGACGGATGCTGCATCGGTTGAACTGATGATAGCCCCAATGAGTAAACTTTCAATGAGTTCAAGATGAAGAAAGAAGTAACAAAAAAGTCCTGTTATAGCTGCTGTTAAAAGGACACCTAGTGTAGATAAGACTAAAGCCGGTTTCATGACCGGTCTAGCTGTTTTCCAATTGGTTCCGAACCCCCCATAGAAAATAATGAAGATTAAGGCGATGGTACATAATTGTTCGGTAAGATGATAGTCATTGAAGGCCACTTTAAAAAAGCCATCTGATCCAAAGATCATCCCAAGAAGAATGAAAAATAGTAAAGAAGGAAGACCCAATCGGTGAGTCAGCCTGCTAAGTAGAATACAAACCATTAAAATAATGGCACAAATCATTAAAGAAAACTCCATATAAAACCTCCTTTGCTTATATGTCATTTTATGAAATAAGTAGAATTAAATATGAATGATAAAAGAGATGACAGCTACGTATCATCTCTTTAGAAAATAGGTTTATATTTCATATGATTATTCATTAAACTTCTGTTACCTGTTAATGAAAGGTTTCTCGGTGTCCCTTTTAATAAAGATGATCGATAATTTGCTTATATTAATAGATCATGACAAGTAGATTCCTGATGATAAACTTCCCTGTTTTAATCACTTATACACTAACATGATTTAACCAGCTGATTAATATAATGATAATAAAATAGGGAGGGATAGCGACGTGGGAAAAGCAAAGATTATATCAATTATTAATTATAAGGGCGGCGTCGGAAAAACGGTCAGTGCCTTTAATATCGCAGCGGGACTAAACTTTTTAAATCAAAACTCGGTTTTATTAATTGATTTAGATCCACAGTGTTCACTAAGTACGATTTGTATGAGAGCCTATTCTAAGACTAAAGGGGAACATATTCGCTTTAGTAGTTTAAAAGAAGAAGAAACAATTAATCATATATTTAATAGTTATCTTAATCGTGAGATATTAGATTTTGATGTTCCATTCAATTTAGATAAGTTAATCAAACACAACTTTTATACTGGTGGAAAATATAAATTGCAAAAATTTGATTTTATTCCATCAAGTATGTATAGTAACTCACATCAAGGGATGATGAGAGGATTAGAAGGAATAGAATCTGAGATTAAGCGTAGATTTGGGGATGATGCAAATAGTAGCATTAAACGGTTAAGTATTTTAGCTAAATTTTTAAAAGAAGTCGAGCTAGATCAAAAGTATGATTTTATTATTTTTGATTGTCCACCAAGCAATAACTTTATTGTTCAAAATGCACTGTTTGTATCTGACTATTATGTGGTTCCAACTATTATGGATGAGATGGGAGTACAAGGGATCAATCATTTGAAAAATATAGTGGAGAATGATTCGGTTCAAATCATTTGTAAACAATACAGGTCATTAATTGATTTAGCACCTAGTAATTCATATCTATCTTACCTTAAAAGTGGAAGTCCTAAGATGATTGGAATTATTGAGACTTTACGTAAGGCATCAAGTTCTAAAGGTGGAACTGAGGCAGAGCAATGGCGTAGATTTGTTGAAACTAAGTTACCAGGAATGTTATTTACACCAGTTGTTTATCATCAGGTAGAGGTTCAGAAACTAATTAATGCAGGAGAATGTTGTTTTATTAATTGGAAACGAAATGGGACTCTGCCAGCAAATGAAAGTTATGGACAGATAGTTTTTGATTTGTTAGATCGTATAAATGTTCCAAAGAGTCAGTTTTCAAGGGAAATCACAGATATTTTATAAGTGAGGGATAATAAATGACAAAGGTAAAAGATATCTTAGGGGATTTAAATACGTATCAAAAAATTGTTCAGTTAACGGCCGGTATTATCGATCCCGAAATTGACCGATTTTTGGAGATTTTAAAACCTTACCGTTCGTTAAGTTTAGATGAGTTTGAAAAGAAAATAAGTGGGGATAAAAAGAAAAAATCTAGGTCTTCTCTTCGTGATGATGCGTTACGAATTGGAGAACTATATTATCAAAGGAAAACAATTGGAGGAGTGGCTGAGGAAGAACAGAGTATTATTACGAGTTACTTAAATTCAGCTGACAATAAAATTGTTTTATCAGTATTAGAAATTCCATTTGATGATTCATATGAGAAGATTAATCAATTAACTGATAGCCAATTAACGTCTAATCAACTCTATTTCTTAGGAATGGCCTTATTAAATATTAAATTAAAAGGTAGTTCAAAAGCTATACAGAAGAAAAATTTATTAGATATGCTTTGGAGTGCTATTGAAAATCAAAAAATGAATGAGATTTATGAGAGTGAGTTGTAGGGAAGAGTTTTAGTTAGGTTTAGGGGGATGTTAGGTGAGGGTGGTTTGGAGTATTTTAGTTTGTTTGTGTTTAGTGGGATGTATGAATCCTAAAAATAAGGCGATTGGCGTTTATGATACAAGTCAGTTACCTAGTGATTTTGGTGGTGGAGAGGCTTATCAAATTGGTATGAATCAAGATGGAAAGCCGGTATTTGTTAATCCAGATGCAGCTTTTAAACAAATCGTAACTGATTATAAAGATGGCTTTAAAGCCATCCAAAAAGAGTACTATTTATTTCCTATCACAAAGTTAACGTGGCGACGGTATGGTTATTATGGCTGGCAGTTAACCCATGAGGATGAAGAAATTATTGATCAAGGCTATGAAATATCCCGCTTCTTTGAAATATATAAAAATAGTTTTTAAGGTTCCTATCGTTAGGGACTTTTTTTATTATTTTATCCATCAAACAAAGAGTGTGATTTAAGTTTAGTTCTTCAAATACTCTGATATTAAGATTTTCTATAGAAAATTTCTCATGACTTATCTCATAAAAGGCCATGAAATAAGAGAACTGGCGGATATAAAAAGGACAATCGAGTTTATTGCTATGTTTTAAAAAATTTAATTATTCATTTGAAGTAAAGAGCAAGAGTTTTTAAATAATAGCCCTGTTTTTTAATTACATAGATTAGTCATCGAAAATATATAACATTATTGATAATTTAAAAGTTGCCTCGATAGTCAAAGGTAAAGAAAGGATTAAATTTTATCAATAGCCGAGGTTACTAAGGGCCTGCCCCTAATTCTTTATTAAGTAATTTAATCCCTCAGGGGAGACAAACCTCTGCAAGGATTAATAAAGTAAAGTGTTCATGATTTCATCGCCATATTGTGAAAAAATAACTAACATTAATAGAAATGTAAAAATAATGACAACATTTAAGAATTGATAAGTAATTGACTTAATGAAGCTAGGTTTTTCATCTAAATGAATGGATTTGATAGTTAAATAGATATTATTAAAAAAAGCAAATAGTAGACTTGTCATAATAATGCTTAATACGAGTAACTTTATATACATGTTATATCTCCCTTTCATCTTTTCTGATAAGGATAGTATAGCCTTTATTGTTGGTGAAAGTGAGTGATAGTCGTATAATTTTATTGAATTTAAATTATTACTCTATTATTGAAAAAAACTTAGCTACCTACCATTGAATTTTTTTGGATGGATGTATTATCAGCTATTGATTGGAAATAACAGATGTTAAAAAGGAGTATGGTGAGATGAAGGCAGTTCTATTTGATGTGGATGATACGTTATATGATCAGGTGATTCCTTTTCAAAAGGCGTATGAAGAATTATTTAAAGGGAGTTTTGAACTTTCAATTGAAGAGTTATATAAACGAAGTCGTTATTATAGTGATGAAGTGTTTGAAGCTACTCAGCGTGGAGAAATGTCGATGGAGGCCATGTATATTTATCGTGTACAAAAAGCCTTTGAGAGTTTTGGTATAAGTGTCACAGATGATGAAGCATTAGAGTTTCAACGACTTTATGCAGGTAATCAAAAGAAATTAGAAATTTCTGAAACGATGCGAACAATCATTGAACTCTGTCAAAAACATGAGATTATGATGGGGGTTATTACAAATGGACCTTCACAGCATCAATGGAATAAAGTGAAGGCATTGAAGGTAATGGAGTTTATTCGAGAGGAATATATCTTCGTCTCAGGAGATATTGGAGTTGCTAAACCGCAAATTGGCATCTTTCAGCATGTAGAGAAAATAATGAACCTTAATCCAGAGGAGACATTATTTATTGGAGATACGTTTCAGAGTGATATTATAGGTGCCAAGGGAGCTGGTTGGAAAGCTATTTGGTTAAACCGCCACCATGCAGAGCATCCAGAAGGGAATATTCAAGCGGATTATTGTATCAATAATGAAGCAGAGCTTTATAAATTAGTGTTAAACTTTATAACTAATGAAGCTATCTAATATAGATAGCTTTTTTTGTCGAGTGACTTCTATTCTTTCATTTACTTTCTATAATTGAAAAGAGGATGAGAGGAGGAACGAGATGAAACTTAAAGAGAAGATGGTAGCTGTCCCTATTATTAAACATCCAATGGTTTATTTGTTGCTTGTCTTAGTTTTTCTGGCGATGTTAAGGACGCCAATTTTATCTGTTTTTTCAAGACCAGAAATGATTTTAATGATATACTTAGGGATATTTTTAATTTTTTCAGTGACAGTTGGATTCAAAGAAATTGGACCTTTCTATAATAAGGGAGGCGGAATCATCAATTTAATTGGAATAACAGGGGCTGTTTATGTCTGTGGGATTTTAGCGGAAAGTTTTACAGGATATTTCTTATCAGCAAATGACCCTCAATTATTGGATCAATATACCTTTCATTTATCTGGGCCATATGTCTTGAATCAGTTAGCACGATATTCACTCGTCGGAATTGGAGAGGAAATTTTTAAATTATGTGTGTTTTTCATCCTGTATTGGCTTGGGGTTAAAGTTAGTAAACATAAGCTTGGTTCATGTATCATTTCCGTGATTGTGACGAGTTTTTTCTTTGGGCTTTTACATAGTAATTATAATTATGATCAGTGGTTGAATATTACGTTGATTATTGGAGTGGGGGCACTTGTTTATTTTTATTTTCTATTTAAGTATCAGACGATTGTGCCATTAATGATTGCTCATGGATTACAAGATTTTTTGGTCTCACTGGAGCATACGGAAGAGTTAACAGGAATTTATTCATTGTTTTTAGTGGGACTCATTTTAATTTGGTTTATTGCTCGATTTGGATTTGGGATTAAAGTAAAGACGGAAAGATGACTGGGTCATCTTTTTTTGATGGAATTTTTTATGAATTTTGATTTTTGTGATTTAAGTTTGATTTAAGGTTGGGAGTTTATAGTAATAACGAAGAGATGAGAAGTTAATACACAAGGAGGAAATAAGAATGTATGTATTGAAAAATGCATTGAAGAGTGTTTCACGCTCCATGGGAAGAAATATTTTAATTGGAATTATTGTTTTAGTCATTTCAATTTCATGTTGTATCGGGCTATCTATTCGCCAAGCTGCGGAAAGTGCAAGAACACAGACGTTAGATTCAATGAGTGTTACTGCTCAAATTTCAGTCGATCGTCAAGCGATGATGCAGCAAATGATGAATAATGGTAATGGTGAAGGTAGATTTGATAAATCAGCATTTACTCAGGTTTCAAGTTTATCAATTGATGAGATGCAAATTTATGCCGAAGCGGATTCGGTTAAATCGTTCTATTATACATCAACGATTTCATTAAATGGAACAGATGAATTTGAAGCTATCTCAACGACAAGTTCACGTTCTGAATCATCGATAGATTCGATGATGGGGAAAGCTGGTATGGAAATGCCAGGAATGGATAGTGGAAAAGGTGGCGGATTCCAAAAAGGTGGAATGGGTGTACAAGGTGATTTCACGATTATTGGATATAGTTCAGATGAAGCGATGACAGACTTTGTAGCAGGAACTTCAACGTTAATAGATGGAAAAATGTTTGAAGAAGGAACAGAGTTATTAGATTGTGTGATTTCAGATGAATTAGCTATTTATAATGATTTAGCTGTAGGAGATACGATTACAGTAGTCAATCCAAATCATGAAGAGGAAATTTATACGTTAAACGTTGTTGGAATTTATAATAACAGTCAATCAACCACTTCAAGTAGTGAAGTGATGCAAGGATTCTCAGCAGCTAGTGATCCAGCGAATCGTATTTATATGAGTTACAACGCTGTTCAGGCGATTGCTAAAGCTTCAGAAGAAGGGGCAGTTGTTTCAACTGATGAAACAACGGGTATGGAAACAACAACGGCTATTCCATCTCAAGTTTCAGGAACATATGTCTTTGCAAATGTTGATGAATATTATACGTTTGAATCAGAAGTACGCGATTTAGGATTAGATGAAACCTATACCGTTTCATCAACTGATTTAGCAGCTTATGAACAAAGTTTATTACCATTAGAAAACTTAAGTCAAATGGCGGGTTATTTCTTAGCCGTTGTGTTTGGAATTGGCGCAATCATTTTAGTGGTTTTAAATATTTTTAATGTTCGTGAACGTAAGTATGAAATTGGAGTTTTAACTGCCATTGGAATGAAAAAAGGGAAAGTTGCGATGCAATTTTTAGTGGAAAGTTTTGTAGTCACATTAGTAGCGTTAGTGATTGGAGCAGGAATTGGGGCGATGTCATCCGTTCCAGTAACAAATACATTATTAGCTTCTCAAATTGAAGCTCAAAGTAATAATATGATGCAAACTGAGGCTTCATTTGGTCGTCCAACATCAGGAGCGATGGGAGGGATGACTGGAATCATTGGTGGTAAAGGGCAGGCGATGGCAGCTGTTGATTATATTTCAAACGTTACGTCAGCCACTGATTTCACGGTATTAATGCAGTTACTAGGAATCGGTATTGTCTTAACGTTAGTTGCAAGTGTTGTTTCGATTATTTTCATTACACGTTATGAACCGTTAAGAATTTTATCAAATCGTGACTAAGGAGTGAGAAGGATGTCAGTTTTAAAGCTTGAGAATATTAGTTTCACTTATGATAAAAAACCAATTTTTAAAAATCTAAACTTGCAGTTTGAAAAAGGAAAAGTTTATGCCATTGTTGGAAAGTCGGGAACTGGGAAAACAACGCTATTATCAGTGCTTTCAGGTTTAGCCGCTCCCACATCAGGAAACGTTTATTATAAAGGCCAAGATGTGGAGAAAATGAATAAGTATGACTTTCGTAGTAAATATGTTGGTGTTGTTTTTCAAAGCTTCAATCTATTAACAAAATTTACAGCTTTTGAGAATGTCAGTTTATCAATGGATATTGCAAACTTTAATGTGAATGATAAGAAACAATATGTGTATGATTTATTAGAAAGTGTTGGATTAGATAGAGAACAGGCTAATAGTCGTATTTTAAAACTATCTGGAGGGCAGCAACAACGTGTCGCCATTGCACGTGCTTTATCTTATCAACCAGAAGTCATTTTAGCAGATGAACCGACTGGAAACTTAGATGGAGAAACAGAGGCTGAAATTATTAAAATTCTAAGGGATTTAGCAAACCAAGGAAAATGTGTCATCATTGTTACTCATACTCCAGCAGTTGCTAAAGCGGCTGATCATATTTATGACTTGTCAAAATTAAAAAATGCAAAATAATAAAAAGAGACGTCTATCATTGAATGGACGTCTCTTTTTGAGTTTAATTGCCGTTAAAGATAAATGAATGGTGTCGATAAAAAATCAATGAGGGTCAAGTTGTTTGATATGTGAAAAGCTCTTGCTTTTTGAGAACATAAAAAGAGAAGTCATATCTAATTTGTTAGATGACTTCTCTTTAAAAAGTTTTTATTTAGGAAGGGTTATCCCCATACTTCTTCTGCAATTTCTCTTACTAAGTTAATTTTTTTCCATTGTTCTTCTTCAGTTAAAATATTACCTTCTTCCGTTGAAGCAAATCCACATTGAGTACTTAAGCATAATCTTTCTAATGGAACGTATTGTGATGCTTCTTTGATTCGGGCAATAATTGTTGATTTATCTTCAGGTGTTGGATATTTAGATGTAATTAGACCAAGAACAACAAGTTTTTCTTCTGATACTTCTTTTAATGGTCTAAAATCTCCAGAACGATCATCGTCAAACTCTAGGTAATATCCATGCACGTTTTCTTTTCCGAATAATGTTTTTGATACTGGTTCGTATCCCCCGCTACTTGCCCATGTTGAGTGGTAGTTTCCGCGACAGACATGTGTTGTTACTACAAGGTCAGCTGGTAAATCTGCAATCGCCTCATTGTTTAATTTTAAGTAAAGTTTTTGTAATTGTTCTAAACCACCTGCAGCATCTGCAAAATATTTTGCGAAATTGCTATCACAAAGCATTCCCCATGTACAGTCATCTAATTGTAGATGACGGCATCCTTCGTTATATAATGCAAGAATAAAGTCATGGTAAGCTTGTGTTAAATCAGCATAAAGTTCCTCACGATTTGGATAAATACGATTAAGATGCTCTTCATTATCTGCTCGAACTAACTCGGCAAAAAATTGTGAAGGGGCAGGAATTGTTTGTCTAACAAGTGCACGATTACCAACTACTTCTTTTAAAAATTTAAAATGGTGGATGAATGGATGAGCTGTAAATTTTATTTTACCGCAAACTCTTGCAGAGTCAGGACGAGTTTCTTCATCATGGAAGATGTATCCTTGGTCCATTGTGTTATGCTCGATTCCATCAAATCCCCACATGAAATCAAGATGCCAATAGCTACGTCGGAACTCCCCGTCTGTTACTGATTTTAATCCCGCTTCAAGTTGTTTTTCCACTAAGTTACGAATACAAGCATCTTCAACTTCTGTAAGTTGTGCTGCACTAATCTCATTTTTTGCAAAAGCTTCACGCGCTGATTTTAACGCTTGTGGACGAAGAAAGCTCCCTACAATATCATATCGAAATGGTGCATGTTTTCTTTGTGTTAATGTATTACTCATATCTTATCCCCCTTGTGATTTGTTATGAGATTACTTTATCACGAAAGGTTAGTTATGTGTTAATACTAATAAATAATGGTAACACATAGATAAAAACTATACCAAAGATTGATAATGTGCAATGTACAGGCGTAAATGTTCTAAATATCGTTCACTCATTTCACTTAACGGATGATCCGTTGGATGGATATATCCAATCTCCATCATTTCATCGCTTTGAAGTGGAATGGATACAATTTCTGTTCCATTTAAGTCACTACTTAAAATACCCGAAGAAATCGTATAACCATTTAACCCGATTAACAGATTAAATAAAGTAGCCCGATCAGAGACGATGATATTTTTAGGACTTTCTATCGTACTGTGTAGCTCCTCAGAAAAATAGAATGAATTATTGATTCCCTGTTCATAGGTAAGTCGTGGGAATTCTTTTAAGTCTTCTAACATCACTTTTTTACGCGTTGCAAGAGGGTTGTTTCGACTGACAAACACATGTGGTTTTGCTGTGAAAAGAGGCACAAATTGCATCTCATCGTTTTGTAAAATTCGTTGAATCACCTCACGGTTAAAATGGCTTAAAAAAATAATTCCTAGCTCACTTCTTTTCGTACGGACATCTTCGATAATATCAAAGGTCCGTGATTCGCGTAGCGAAAATTCATATTTATTTTCTCCATATTCTTTAACTAACGCAACGAAAGCATTCACGACAAAGGCATAGTGCTGTGAAGAGATAGCAAATACTCGTCGCACAGGTGTTTTTAACTTATATTGTTGTTCTAACAATTCCGCCTGCTCAACGACTTGCCTTGCATAAGAGAGAAATTTAATACCATCTTCTGATAAATATACCCCCCGATTATTTCGATAGAAAATAGTAATTCCCATTTCTTTTTCTAAATCGGCAATTGCTTTTGAAAGGCTCGGTTGTGTAATATATAGCTTTTGTGCAGCCGAGCTAATTGAACCCGATTGCACCACTTGAATAATATATTTTAACTGTTGTAAAGTCATATCTTTTCTCCCAATCCAAATTTCAGTTACTATATTTTACCATATAACATTTATGCCGCCAATTCACTGTCAAATGATGAAGTATTTTATAGATGAAAAGATAATACAATATCATAAGTGATTTGAGTGACTGCTTATATAAAAGTTTTTGCTGTTAACTGATAGTTGATTTTATCAATGAAAGTCTACATTTACTCTATTGAGAATATAAGGTAATAGGTTTACAATAAACCTATGAGGTGATCCGATGAAAGGAATTAATATTGCTAAGATGATTGCAACGAAACGAAAAGAAAAGAAGATAACGCAAGATGAATTAGCAAAATATTTAGGTGTTTCTAAAGCGGCAATCTCTAAATGGGAAACCGGTCAGAGTTATCCGGATATTACATTTTTACCGATTTTAGCCTCATATTTTAATGTCAGTATTGATGAGTTAATAGGTTATGAGCCTCAAATGATGAAGGAGGAGATTAAATCTTTGTATCAACGACTTTGTCATGATTTTACGACTCGACCATTTAATGACGTCATTGAGGAATGTCAGGATATCATTCGAAAGTATTATTCGTGTTTTCCTTTATTATTTCAAATGGGCGTTTTAATCATTAATCATAGTATGTTAGATTCTAATCAAACACAAAAATTAAATGAGCAAGCTAAATCGTTATTTGAACGGGTGAAGTTAAATAGTGAGGATGTTGATTTGGCGAAGCAGGCGCAAATGCTTGAGGCGTATTGTTGCTTGCTGTTAAATGAGCCACAAGAAGCTTTAGTGTTATTAGAAGGAAGCCAAAAACCTCAACTATCAGGGGAAGTGTTACAGGCAACAGCCTATCAAATGCTTGGACAACTAGACGAGGCTAAATCGGCTTTACAAATTTCTCTGTTTAAAAGTTTAATTTCGATTGTCGAAGCTTTTCCAATGTTATTGTCATTAGGTGGAGCGGATCAATTTGAAGAGACAGTTTCAAGATTTATGAAGGTAGAAGAAGCTTTTGAATTGCGGAAGTTAAATCCTTATGTTGTTATGCCCATTTTATTAGTGGTAGCACAAGGGTATGTCCAACTTGGAAAAGTGGAAAAGGCACTTGATTACTTAGATGATTATTCAAAGTTATGTACCTATGATTTTTATCCTCTTAAATTTAGAGGCACGCCTTTTTTTGATGTGATTGAAGATTGGTATGAAACATTTGATCTTGGAAATATTGTGCCTCGTGATGAAGTGTTAATAAAAAAAAGCATGAAAGATGCATTATTACAAAATCCAGTCTTCACGGTATTGCATGAAAATGAACGCTTTATCCATTTAGTAAATCGATTAGGAGAGTGAATATAAATGTTAATTGTAACAACAGAAACTATTGTAGGAAAAGAAATTTTAGAAGTGAAGGGATTAGTACGTGGAAGCACGATTCGTTCAAAACATTTAGGGAATGATATTGCAGCGGCTTTTAAAAACTTAGCAGGTGGGGAATTAAATAGCTATAACGATATGCTGACAGAAGCGCGTCAAATTGCGATTGGGCGAATGGTTGAAGATGCTGAGGCAAAAGGAGCAAATGCGATTATTGGGATGCGATTAATGTCATCATCAGTGATGAGTGGAGCAGCAGAAATGGTCGCTTACGGAACAGCTGTGGTCATCAATGATTAAATTGATTATTGGGTGGTATGTCATTAATCTCATTTTCTTTATTATCTTTTTTAGTATTAAGGTTATCGAACGTAAAAAAGAGAAACGAGAAGAACAGAAGAAAGATTATCGAGAATATTAAAAAGCTGAGAACTCTGTCTCAGCTTTTTAATATTGGGCGTATTTATTGATTTTATTTGTTACTAAAATTATTTCAGTTTAAAAAAAGGAAATTCACTTTTCTAGACGTTAGATATAGTATAACGCATTGTAAGTTTATGGTAGAATATGACAAGAAAGGGTGAGAAGATGAGAACGAAAACACAAAAAAATTTTCATAAAGAGATGAAGAGGTATGAGAAAAAACGAAAAAAATCTGGTCAGCAAGATCCATTAAGTTACATTTATAAAGAGAAAAATGATTATATTCCTCCAACAGGAGGGGGGATGAGAATAATCTCTTATTGGTTTATTTTTATGGTTCGTGTTGCATTTATTATTGGCCTTTTATCTTTCACAGGACTGATAGATCCGATACTTAATCGGTTTAAAAAGGAGGATTTGACTACACCAATTCATGAATCATTAATGAATGAACAACAGATCCTTTTTAATTATTTGGATAAGTATGATCACTATATTAACAAGGCACATGAAATTATTGAAAGATATAATGAAGGTAGATTAGAGGAAATCGAAATTTATGCTTTACAAAAAGTTTTAATGGAAAGTATTTCATTTACTGAGGAGGCTCAAAATCCACTGTTAGTTAATTTGAATGAAGCTATTATTATTTATCATGCTAATCTAATTAGTTGGTTAGATACTTTAGTTCATCCTGAGCAAGAAACTATTAATGAATCAATTCTTAAGTTACAAGGGCAACAAAGTCAAGTAATGAATGAATTGGTGAAGGTTTTTGATCAGGCAGGAGTTACTTATCATTATAATGAAGATTTTAGTATTAGTTATCAACGGATGAGTACTAAGGTGGAATAAAGAGGAGGAATCAGAAGATGCATTTAACACCTCAAGAGATGAAGAAGTATGAACAGGCTCTTGAACGTCAACGGAAAGAGATTTGGGAGAAATCTAAAAAAAATCGTTATAAGAAGACATGGTATTATTCTCCGCCATTTTATCAAAGGCTAGGTTATAGGGGACGTAACTGGTGGCGTTTAAATCGAAAGTGGATTGAGTTATTGGCCAGTATAATTGTTGGAATTAGTCTTTATTATTTAGCGATCATTGAATAAAGTCTTTTTATTTTCCCACAATAAAGTTACTAGAAAGGACGTGGCTTTATGAAGGATTTAAATGAGGGGAAAGTTCAGCAATGGCTAGGTTATATGATGATTGGGTGTTTTTGTTGGATTACTTATTTTAATTTTCAAGGCTTTTTTAGAGGAATTGTTGACATGTTTGCAGCATTGCCTTTTTGGTGGTTTTTAATCGTTCTTCCTTTATTTGCGATGTCGGTTGTTTGGTCGATTAGTTTAGGTGAACAGGAGATTAAAGCGTTAGAAGAACAGGTACAAAACAATCAACAAATGATGGCACAACGAGAGCGTTGTTTACGTTTAATTCATTATGATGTGCAACAAATTCCACCGCTTCAGTTTGAATATTATTGTGCTGATTTATTACGGTTACTCGGTTATCAGGAAGTAAAGGTGACGAAGTCCAAAAGAATTAGTGCCCTGACATCTGAGGGGAATCGTGTGTATATTGGGTGTAAGCAAAAAAAGTCAGATGATCTAATTGAACAACATATGCTTGAAAATTTTTATTCAGTGATGAGTCATGATAAAGTGAATGAAGGGATATTTATAACCACTTCTTCTTTCTCACAACAGGCCATAGAATGGGTAAAAGAATGTAAGATTACGTGTATTGATGGGAATACATTGAGTGAACTAATTTTATTTGCAACTCGTGAAAGCCGAGAACAATTAAAGAAATATAGCTTAAGAGAGTAGTTTGTATCGATTTCGGTAAACTTTTGGTGTCATTCCAGTAACCTTTTTAAATGATTTTGTAAAGTAACTCTGATCACTAAAGTGAAGAAGATTTGAAATTTCAAGAAGTGTATGATTTGATCCAATTAAAAGTCGTTTGGCTTCTTCAATTTTTTCTTGCGTAATAAATTCGCTAATAGTCAAATTCATTTCCTTTTTAAATAATCGTGAAAGATAACTTGGACTGAAGTGTAAAGCCTCACAAATATCGTTTAATGAAATATTATTATAAAGATTTTTAGTAATATAAAAGATAGTATCTGAAACTGGACGAGAGGTTTCAGTCGTATTAATTTGGTTTATTCGCGAAGTTAAGTCAATTAAACAGGTCATTTTTAATTGATTGAGTTGATGAATATCCGTTGTTTTTTGTATTTTTTCTAAGTAATAAGTATTAATTTTATAAGCTAAGGCAGTAGGTAACCCTCCCGTCATCGCAGCACGAGAAGCAAGAATGAGTAAGGTGATTACCATCGTTTGCATGGTTTGAATTGGGTCTTCGTTAAGATGATTAATTGCTGCTTCGGTCGGTGTAAGTTTATCAATAATTTTTATTAACTCCGCTGTATTTCCATGCTTTACATAAGAAAGTAGTTCGCGTTCGTAATGTAGCGGGACGAAAGGTTCATGAATTTGGTCATCGATTCGAATATGAGTAAAGTCACTTTGAAGTTTATTTTCCATTTGCTCAATTAGCTGTTCATCATAAAAGTTTTCTTTAAGAACTTCTTCAAAAGTTAGCGGTTCATGATAAATTAAATTATGAATGAGCATCGCTTGATGAATCAATTGATTGAGTGATATTTTTTTATAGCTAATAGGCCCAACGATGAATGTTCCAATCAGTTCACTTTCCTTTATATAGCTTATAAACATGTAAATTTCATCTAATGAATAAAGTTTAATTTGTGGAGTGGTATATATCTTAGTTAAATCAAGCTGATTAAGAACATAATCATCGATTATAAGATCTGAAAAAAGATTTTCTTGTTTACAATTTAGAATGGAAATTGGTAAGTTAGAGGTTTGTTCAATGAGATTTTTAATGTAAGCGATTCGGTTTAATTCTGTGTCAAAATGAGTCATACTTTAACCTCCTGATGTCAAAATTTTTATAAAAAAGTCATTATAATACTAAAAATGTTTAAGGATACATGATAATATTATTCAGGTTCAAATGCAAGTCATTTGGCTTTTTTTATGACAATTAATCATATTGAATATTTTGATGAGGAGTATTAAGATAGGGAGGTTATATAGATGATGCAAGATAATATCTTAGGAACTGAAAAGATTTCTAAGTTATTTATTAAATTCTCGATTCCAGCGATTTTATCATTAACGATTGCTGGGGTTCAAACAATGGTTGATGGGATTTTCTTAGGAAACTTTGTTGGAACGAATGCGATGGCTAGTGTTAATATTGCAGCGCCATTTATGCAGTTAATGATTGGGATGAACTTAATCATTGGAATTGGTGGGGCAAGTTATATTGGGCGTAGTTTAGGTGAAGGTCAAGTTAAACGCGCGCAAGATATTTTTAAATCTGCCTGCCTGTTCATGATTGGTTTATCAATTGTGATTTTAGTTTTAGGATTTACATTTAGTCATCAATTAGCATCATTTTTAGGTGCAAATGATGTGTTGCTTGCTGATTCATCAACGTATATTAAGATTTTAGCGTTATTTGCTCCATTTATCGGACTTTCGTTTATTTTAGGGGTATTTGTTCGTTGTATTGGAAAGCCGAATGTTTATTTAATCAGTTCAGTTGCAAGTCTATTTGCAAATATTATCTTAAATTATGTGTTGATTAAGCAGTTAAAGTTAGGGATTGTTGGGGCACCGATTGCAACAGGATTATCGTTCACAACATCATTCTTAATTGCGGCTATTCCATTTATTAAGAAGAGTGCTGTGTTAAATTTCTTTACAGGGAAATTCAACTGGAAGTTAACAGGACAGTTATTATATAATGGGTCGTCGGAAGGCGTATCATCATTAGCAGCGGCTATTTCAACCTTTGTGTTTAATATGGCGTTTATGAGAATTGCTGGAGAAGTTGGAGTTTCGGCGTTTACAGCGATTGGTTACATTTCATTATTCGCGTCATTAATTGTGTGTGGAGTTTCAGCAGGAATTGGTCCAGTTATTTCTTATAACTACGGTGCGCAGCTACATGATCGTGTGAAGCAAATGATGAATATTTCTTGTAAGATGGCTATGATCATGGGGACATCTTTAGTCGTACTAATCTTCTTATTCGGGAAGTATTTAATTATGATGTTCGTGAGTGATAATGAAGCTGTATTAGATTTAGCATTACACGGTTCGAAAATTTATGCCTTTACGTTCTTCTTTAATGGATTGAACATTTTATTCTCAGGGTATTTTACGTCAATTGGTGATGCGTTATCGTCTATTATTGTGGCTGTTTGTCGCGGTATGATTTTCATTTTATTAGGAATTAGCATCTTACCACAATTCATAGGAATTAGTGGGGTATGGATGACGGTTCCAGTTGCAGAAGTCTTAACATTATTAGTCGTTATCTTCTTATTTAAAAAAGGAAATCTAAAAAAAGCTCCTGAGTTAGTAGAAGCTTAGTAATCAAAAACCTCGTAGATTTTAGTCTACGAGGTTTTTTTGTTGTTCATTTCGATATTGTGAAGGACTCATCCCTTTATGTTTGCGAAAAATCTTTGAAAAGGCAAAGGGATCATTATAGCCCACTCCTTTAGCAACATTAGTAATTGATAAGTTTGTTTTCCTTAGAAGGTCACAGGCTATATTGAGGCGGAAATCCAATAGGTATTCTTGAGGTGAAGTATTAAGCTTTTCTTTAAATATGTTTGTCAAATAGCTTCTGTTAATTCCAACAAACTCGGCAATATCAGCGACTTTAATTGGATTGGAGTAATTACTATGGATATATTGAATTGATTCTTCTAAATAAATTTCACTTCCTTTTGTTTTGTAATGAAGTGTAGATTGATGATTGCTTTCGGCTAGGCAAGATAAAAATTGGTACGTTAGTCCTTGAAGTTGTAGTTCATTGGCATAATTATAATTATTGAGTTCTAACATTTGAAAGACATAGCTTGTGAGTCGTTCAGCGTCTTCAAAACTAAAGATTAAATTTTTTTCATGGAGGTTAGCATAATTCAAATAGTGATCTGCTTTCACCCCATTTACTGCAATCCAAATATATTTCCATGGCTTTTCTTTGTCAGCTTCGTAATAGGTAATATCTCCTGGTAAGATTAAAAAACCTTCATTTTTCTTTAAATGATAAATGTGATTATTAACGTGATAAGTTCCCTCACCATCAAGAATGTAATGAATGAGATATTCAGCACGAACAGCAGGTCCATAACTATACCCTGGATGACACTGTTCAAGTCCGCAATAACATAAAAATAAATCTAATGAATTTTTTTTTAATGGCTCTAAGTAGGTTACATTTTCTTCTTTAATGTATTTTAAATTATCCATTTTCTAGATTCCCCCCGAATGGATCATGAGCTTATTTCTTAATGAAACTATATCAAAAAGAAATGTCTCTTTTTTATTATGTTTGTAATCAGTAAAGATGTAGTAATTATTTTACTCACATAAATAATATGATTTTTAATTATTCTCACATTTATACATAAAGGGCTTACATCAGACCATGTTTTTTACTATGTAAATATAATATCATATCTCCGTAAGCCTTTACAGAAAGTTTTTAATAAAAATATTTGTTAATTTAAATGAATATTTGAGGTTATATTTAGTAAAAACATTTTATGTAGCTTTATTGAATGAAATAAAAGGTAGTGGCCTTTTATTAACTATTGAGGGGGTTATATCTATGAAGAAAAACTTTAAGAAATTATTAGGCGCAGTAGGTTTAACATCAATTTTTGTATCAACTTTAGTTGGATGTAGTAATAGTGGTGATGAAGCATCATCTTCAAATGGGGGCTCAACGATAACATATTCAATTTGGGATAAAGGGCAAGAGCCAGGTATGAGAGCAATCGCAGATGCATTTGAAGAAAAAAATCCTGGTATTAAGGTGAATGTCGAAGTGACACCTTGGGATCAATACTGGACAAAGCTTGAAGCTGCTGCCACTGGTGGAACGATGCCAGATGTATTTTGGATGCATTCAAGCCAACATATCCGTTATGCACAAAGCGGAATGTTAATGGATTTAAATGAAGTCATCGAAAAGAGTGACGTATTAGATATGGATAATTTTTATCAAGGGGTTGTTGATTTATATAACGTAGATGGAAAACAAATTGCTATTCCAAAAGATGTTTCAACGATTCCATTATGGTATAACAAAACATTATTTGATGAAGCGGGTGTAGAGTATCCAAATGAAAATTGGACATGGGATGATTTATTAGAAGCTGCTCATCAGTTAACAGATACTGAGAAAGGTATTTATGGATTAAATGCGCCATTAAATACTGAGGAAAATTTCTTTAACTATGTGTATCAAAATGGTGGAGATATTTTAATTAATGATAAAAAAGAATCAGGATATTCTTTGGAGAAAACAAAGGAAACTTTAGAGTGGTATTTAAATTTAAGTACTGTCGAAAAAGTGTCTCCATCTCAAACACAATTTGCTGAGAATGGAAACTCAACATTATTTACGTCTGGAAAAGTAGCAATGGGATTATTCGGATCATGGGCATATAATGATTTTACTGCAAATGACTATGTAGCTGAAAACTGTGCCGTAACCATTTTACCTGAAGGGCCTGCTGGTCGTGCCACTATTTATAACGGATTAGGAAATGCAGTGGCAGCAAATACAAAAAATAAAGATGCAGCTGTTAAATTTATTGAATTTTTAGGATCTGAAGAGGCAAATATGATTCAAGCAGAATATAAATCGGCAATTCCAGCTTATCTTGATGCTCAACAAGCATGGGTTGAAGCAACAACACAGGGGAATTTTGAGACTCAAGGCTTAGTTGATATGTTAGATTATGGATATATTAAGCCATATACAAAAAGTACAGCTAAGTGGGAAAAAGTTGAAATGGAGATTTTAAGAAAATTATGGGCAGAAGAACTAACAGTTGACGAAGCTTGTGATCAATTAGTTACAGAAATCAATAAAATTTTAGCTGAAGATTAAGAGTAAATTGAAGGTAACCATTCGATTGAGTGGTTACCTATTAAAAAATAAGCGGAGGGGGATCCTATGTCAATTGCAGTGAAAAAGCAAACAAAAGCAAGAAGTACCGCTAAGATGAAGAATGCAAAATATAATGAATGGATGTGGGCCTATCTTTTAATTGCTCCAACCATTTTAGGGTTAATTATTTTAAATATGATTCCAGTTATTGAAACATTGATTTTAAGTTTCCAAAAGACAGGCGATTTTGGTGCGAATACTTGGGCAGGTCTCGAGAACTATAAACGTTTATTTAGTGATCCTGCTGTTTGGCAAGCAACAGGAAATACATTAAAGTATGCGTTGATTGTTGTTCCACTTACGGTGGCTCTTTCTTTAATTGTCGCTGTTTTGTTAAATCAAAAAATTAAAGGAAAAAGTATTTATCGCGTCATTTATTTCTTACCAATGGTTGCTGCCCCAGCAGCCGTTGCGATGGTGTGGAAATGGTTATTTAACTCAGAGTTTGGATTAATTAACTATTTATTAAGTTTAGTTGGAATCCAAGGACCTCAATGGGTGAGTGACCCAAACTTTGCGTTAATTGCGATTGCGATTGTCGGAATTTGGAGTGCGATTGGATATAATATGATTTTATTATTAGCGGGACTTCAAGAAATTCCAAAAGACTATTATGAAGCCGCAAGTATTGATGGAGCAGGACCAATTCGTCAATTCTTTACGGTTACATTACCGCTTGTCTCTCCAACACTGTATTTTGTTGTAGTAACGAGCATTATTAGTGCAATGCAAGTGTTCGATACCATTTTCATGATGATTGATAAAACAAGTGTTGCCCTTGAAAATACCCAATCATTAGTTTATTTATTCTATCAGCATTCATTTACGGTTAATGATAAAGGATATGGTTCAGCGATTATTATGTTACTGCTAGCCATCATTATGATTATTACATTTATTCAATCAAAGGTTGAAAAGAAATGGGTACATTATTAAGAGAGTAGGGGGGACTAGTTATGAAAAAGAAAAAAATCAACAAGGGAAATCTTATTGTTCATCTTGTATTGATTATTGGTTCAGTTATTATGATTTTACCATTTGCGTGGATGATTTTAACTTCATTTAAAACGTTAGCCGAATCAACTCAAATGCCACCGAAAATTTTCCCAGATACATTGCAGTTTAGTAACTATACAGAAGTTATGCGTTTATTGCCTTTCGATAAGTTTTATATTAATACGATTTTAATGTTATTATTCCGTGTGATTGGTTCAGTTTTATTTAGTGCCATGGCTGCTTATGCTTTTGCCCGTCTAAACTTCCCAGGGAAAAACTTTTTCTTTTCATTAGTTTTATTACAGATGATGGTTCCGGGGCAACTTTTCATTATTCCTCAGTTTTTATTAGTTCAAAAATTAGGACTATTAAATACAGTAACAGCTTTAGTGATTCCTGGTATTGTTAGTGCCTTTGGGACTTTCTTACTTCGTCAGTTCTTTATGGGAATTCCGAAAGAACTTGAAGAAGCAGCTAAACTAGATGGCTGTAGCATCGGACGAACATTTTTTAGTATCATGTTACCTTTAGCGAATTCAGGGTTAGTAGCATTAGGAATTTTTACAGCGTTATTTGCATTTAAAGATTTAATGTGGCCATTAATCGTTAATATGTCAATTGATAAGATGACGTTATCGGCTGGCTTAGCATCATTACAAGGGCAATTCTCAACAAACTTCCCACAATTAATGGCAGGATCATTGCTCGCTGTTTGGCCAATGTTATTAATCTTTGTGATTTTCCAACGCAAGTTTATTGAAGGAATTGCGACAACAGGTGGAAAATTATAATCAAAATGAATAGTTAAAAAGACATGTTTAATTACATGTTTTTTTTAGAAGGAGAGATGATCAGAGAGAGGATCTGAATTTGAGATAAAGTTCAAGCAGACATTATTAAGATTCAGAGAGGTAAGGTTGGTTTTTGTTGTTCGTCGGGATTAAGGTTTTAGTTATTCAATTAAAAGGATCTTTCTTTAAAATGTCATAATGTTAGATAGATTAGTTTAATGGTTAAAGAGATGTGTTGATTTGATGGAGTATGGGAAATGTTATAATGTGAAAAATATATGTCTTTATGTGAGATTTTCTCTTGAGTTTTTATTATCACTAAAAATTTACTAAAAAATGATTGAATAAAGAAGAGGGCTATATTATAATCAATTTAGAAAACGTTATCTAAAAGAGGGAGTAACGTTGAGAGGAGAAAAAGTATGGGATTTTTAATTGATGAAAAACGATTAGTTTTTGGTGTAGAAACTGCTAAAACAACATATGCATTCGCAGTAGATAACTTAGGTTTATTACGCCATTTATACTGGGGGCCAAAGTTAAATGGTTTAGAAGATTTTGAAGTGCCTGAATTATCAGAATTATCAAGTAATGATCCAATTCTTGATTTAACAGATGAGGAGTATCCAGTTTTCGGTGGAATGCGTTATAAAGAAAACTGTTTAAAAGTAATTTTTGCTGATGGAACTCGTGATATTGAATATAAGTATGTAGGCTACACACAAACTGAAGAGGAGTTAATCATCCATTTAAAGGATGTGTACTATGACTTTGAATTCAATTTACATTATAAAACGTATGAGGAACAAGATTTAATTGAGCGTACTGTGTCTGTTAAAAATAATACACAAGCCGTTGTAGAGATTGAAAAAATTCATAGTGCTCAAATTCATATTCCTTATCAAGATTTAACACTAACATCTTCTCATGGACGTTGGTTAGCGGAGTTTCAAGAGTTTAAGCAACCATTAGGACAAGGGAAAATTATTTTAGAAAACCGTCGTGGTATTTCAACGCATAATCATAATCCGTTCTTCATTTTAGATCGTCACGCGACTGAAACTGAAGGTGAAGTGTACTTTGGGATTTTAAAATTAAGTGGGAATTTCTCAACTATTATTGAGCCACGTCCTTATGGGGGAACCTTAGTTCAAATGGGAATTAATCCTCATGATTGCTTAGTTACGTTACAACCAGGTGAAGAGTTTGTTGCGCCAGCGATGTTGTTTGGTTATACAAATGAAGGGTTTGAGGCGATGAGTCATCACATGCATGATTATGCTAAACAAAATGTGCTTCGTGAAGGTGTTCGTCCGGTTCTTTATAACTCATGGGAAGCAACTGAGTTTGACGTGCATTGTGATGAGCAAATTGCCTTAGCTAAAAAGGCGAAAGAAATGGGTGTTGAGTTATTTGTTATCGATGATGGTTGGTTTGGTGAGCGCCATAGTGATGCAGATGGTTTAGGTGACTGGTATGTGAACGAAGATAAATTCCCAGAAGGATTAAATCCGTTAATTCATGCGGTTAAGGACATGGGAATGATGTTTGGTATTTGGATTGAGCCAGAGATGGTGAACCCGCCAACACAATTATTAAAAGATCATCCAGATTGGATTTATCATTTCAAAAATCGTGTAAATGATACATCTCGTAACCAAATGGTCTTAAACGTGACATTACCAGAAGTACAAGAGTTCATTTTTAATATGATTGATGACTTATTATCTAAATATGAGATTGATTATATTAAATGGGATGCGAACCGTCCGATTTCACAAACAGGAGTGTCACGTGATATGTGGCTTCGTCATATTGAGGCTGTATATGACATTGCACGTCGTGTCAAAGCAAAATATCCTCATTTATTATTAGAAGCCTGTGCCTCAGGTGGTGGCCGTGTCGACTATGGAATGTTAGAGTCATCATTTGATGATTTTTGGACAAGTGATAACACGGATGCCTATGATCGCTTAACAATTCAAAATACATATTCATACGTTTATCCAGTTAAAGCGATGCGTGCATGGGTAACAGACGCTAATAATCGTTCAACAATCCCATTAACATTCAAATTCCATAGTGCCATGATGGGAACATTAGGAATGGGATGTAATATTTTAAAGTTCACTGATGAAGACATGAAGTTATCAGCAGAGTTAATTGAACAATATAAACAAATTCGTGAAGTCGTGCAAAACGGGGACTTCTATCGTTTACAACATACGTCTAGCAACAACTATTATTGCTATGAGTATGCGAATGAAACAGAAGCTGCATTATTCGTATTCTTACCACAAACACAAATCTCTCGTACTGGAGTGCGCGTGAAATTACGTGGATTAGATGCTAATGCACAATATACCTTTACATTAGCTGGAACTGAAATGAAAAAATCAGGATCATATTTAATGAACCATGGAATTGATGTGAAATTAAGCGGGGACTACGCAAGTACGATTATTAAATTTAAAAAAGCATAATAAAACTCAAAAGAGTGTTGTTTGATGCAACACTCTTTTTTCATTAAATGAGACGGAGATGTTAATAGAATCTCGGAATAATCTGCTTAAGCAAAAGATCATTCGAATACTAGACTAAATACAATTTGAACGATTATTTTAGTATAATACTTTTTATTTATATCACTATAAAAGGATAAAATAAGATAAAACATGGCGTAGATTGTTTTTGAATATGACCTGTTAACGTTTTAAAAATACCTCACGTAAATTAAAGTAAAATTAATCTATTTTTATTAGTAAAAAAAATACTTTTTTAGTACAATAGCTATTGTAAAACGATTTCAAATATAGTATATTATTAGCATGAGAGGTTTGAAAACGATTGTAACCCAAGAGAGGGACAGGTTGTAAAAGTTAAAAAAGGAGAGGTTAAAATGCAACTAACTGCAAAGGCAAAGTACTCTTATGGAATAGGGGCACTAGGTAAAGACTTAGTTTACGGTATTGTTGGTACTTACTTAATGATTTATTTTACTGATACGATTGGTTTAGCGCCTGCATTCGTCGGGACACTTTTCTTAATCGCACGTATTTGGGATACGGTCAATGACCCGATGATGGGGATGGTCGTTGATAATACGAGAACAAAATGGGGGAAATTTAGACCATGGATTTTAATCGGTACGATTATTAATGCTATCGTATTATTCTTCTTATTCAAAAAACCAGATTTAGATGGATTACCATTATATGCATATTTCTCAGTGATGTATATTTTATGGGGAATGACTTACACAATTATGGATATTCCTTATTGGTCAATGATTCCATCTTTAACACAAGATAAAGCTGAACGTGAAAAAGTGGCGGTAATTCCTCGTATTTTCGCTAGTATTGGTGGATTAACAATCGGGACATTCGGTTTAACTTTCGTTGCTAAATTAGGGCAAGGGAATGATGTAAAAGGATATGAATCATTAGCATTTATTATCGCTGTTATCTTCATCGTTTCTTCTTTAATAACATGTATTAATGTCAAAGAGCCTTCAACAAAAACAGCAGATAAAACAACAAAAAAAGCTGAGCGTGTGACATTAAAACAAACATTTAAAATTATTGGTCAAAATGATCAATTAAAAGTGTTCATCGGTGTTGTTTTATGTATGAACTTAATGTTACAGCTTTTAGGTGGGATGGCGCTTTACTAC